>NZ_JBFEFH010000001.1:0-614730 GCF_040717455.1 Tautonia sp. JC769 | reverse complement strand
GGTGAGAAGCCAGGGTCTGGGACGGGGTGGCGGCTCCTGATCGCGACGTCGGGGAGGAACTGCCCTATCCTCGTCCCCGGCTCGCGGCTAAGATGTCGGGACAACACGCCAGCTCCGGCGTTTTCGAGAATAGAACCAGGATGTCTCGATCGGCGGGGAAGGATTCCCGTGAGCTCGACCACGTTGAAGCCGGTGACCCCGCCACCGCCGACTCCCCCCCCCTCCTCCGCCGAGCCGGACGCCACGGCCCGGCCGTTGCCGCCGATCCTGGGGAAGCTGCTCAGCGGCACGTTCTGGCTCGCGCTGCGGACCCCCTTGCAGGCGCTCACGGCCTTCTGGAGCGTCCCCCTGATGATCGGGGCGTTCGGCCAGGGGGATTTCGGCGCCTATCGGTTTGCCTGGGGGCTGGGCTTCTTCCAGTTGCTGCTCGAACTCGGGATGAGTTCGGCCCTGCAGCGCGAGGTGTCCGACCGCTGGACGCGGGGGGACCGGGCCGGGGTCGACCGGGCGATCACCTGCGGGACGATCTTCTACGCGGCCATCGCCCTGGTGCAGTCGCTGGTCCTGCTGGTCATCGCCTACGGGGTGATGCCCTACTCGAAGTTCGGCGCCAGCGACACCAACCTGATCGTCAAGCTGCTCTGGATCCAGATCCTGACCTCGCCGAGCTACGGCATGGGGGTGGTCGTCTCCAGCATCCTGCAGGCGGCGCGACGGTACGAGGTGCTGCCGCGTTATGAGTTCCTGATCGTCGCTCTGCGGTTCGTGGTCCTGATCGGCGGCATTGCGATCGGGGCGGGGTTGCTGGCGATCGTCATCGCGCAGACGGTCGTCTCGATCGCCCTGAGCTTCGGCCCGGCGCTCTGGGTCATCCGGCGCGAGGTGGACTACCGGCCGAGGTTCGTCCGGGTCGGTTTGAGGGATTTCAAAGGGCTGGCCCAGCTCAGCGTGTTCATGTTCCTGATTCAGTTGAGCGTGGTGCTGGCGGACAAGATCGACACGACGATCCTCGGCTTCGTGCTGGAGGCGCCGGCCAAGGCGGTCGCGGCCTACACTGCCGTCAGCAGCCCGTTCCTGCAACTGAGGCAGATCGGGTGGACGCTGGCCTACTTCGTGATGCCCGCCGTGGCCAGCCTGGCGGCCGCGGGGGACCAGGAGGGGCTGGACCGGGTGACGTACGACGGCGCCCGGTTGCACTCGGCGTTCGTGCTGGCCATCGGATTGATGGCCTTCCTGTACGCCGGCCCGTTCCTGGAACTCTGGATCGGCGCCCAGTTCCCGGGCGAGATTCCGGAGCTGACGTTCCTGATGAGGCTCTTCCTGGTCGCCGCGATTCCGTTGCTGGTCGCGGTGCATGTGCAGGTCTGCACGGGGTTGGGGAAGCTGGCCGTGGTGGCCGTGGCGGCGATCTTGGGGGCGGTGGTCAACCTGCCGGTCAGTTACGTGCTGACGCTGCATCTGGGCGTCGCGGGGGTGATCTGGGGGACGGTGCTGACCACCTTGTTCTCGAACCTCCTGGTGCCGTTGATCTACGCCTTCCGGGTGCTGGAGGTGCGTCCGATGGTCTACCTCAGGCGCACCCTGCTGGCCCCTTCCGTGGGATCGGCGGTCATGGTCGCGACGAGCCTGGCCCTGCACGGCTTCGGATTCTCGGCCGAGCCGAACAGCGATGATCCGGTGACGCGCCTGATCCCCTTCGCGGCGCATCTGGGGGTCGCCGGCCTGGCCTTCGTGGCGGGGTATGCCCTGGTCCCGGCAGGCCGGGCCGACCTGCAGCGGGTGCTTCAGCGGACCCGGAAATCCGGGGCCCCGGAGTGATCAATCGCCGGGAGCGGGCCGGGGAACCTACAATCATCGGGAGGACCCCGGACTTCGCACTCCTCATCCCAGGGACGGCGATCGCGATGACGCAGCGACCACCTGACGATCGACCGGATGCCCTTCGGCTCCTCGTGCACGAGCGGGACAGTGCCTCCTCGGCCATCGGGGGCCCCGGGGTGTCGGGCAGGCGGTTCGTCGGGGCCGGGGTGATCGGCCTGCTGCTGCTCTGGGGGGCGCTGTATGTGCTGTTCTCGCTCTGGCGATCGGGCGTCGAGGAGCGGATCGCGATCGGCAAGACCGAGGTGGCTTCGGTCGTCGCCGGCCTCGCGGATCTGGAACCGCCCGGGATCGACCCAACCGAGTGGCGGCAGGCCGTTGCCGAGACCGAGGCCATGCTGGCGGAGGTGGTCGGCACGGGCCGGATGGATCGCTCGCGGCTCCGGTCGCTCCGATCCGACCTGAGTCGGCGGGTCGCCGAGGCGGGGCGATCGCCCGGGTCGGCCGCCGAGATCCTCGCGGGGATCTGGGACGAGATGGCCCGGTTGACCCGGTTCCGCGACGGGACGGAACGCCCGGCGCTGATCGGGGGTCCTGGTGCTCCCGAGCGTCGCGAGGAGGGACGGGAATGACGCGGGAGTCTCAGGGGGTCGTCGTCTCGTTCGACCGCGATCGTGGCTTCGGGTTCATCCGGACGGCGGATGTGGACGAGGACGTGTTCGTGCACGTCTCGGCGATCATCGGGAGCCGGCGGCTCCGGGCGGGCCAGCACGTCCGGTTCCGGGTCGAGCCGGGCGACCGGGGCCCGAGGGCCGTCCGGGTCATCCCGGGCTCGCTCGGGTTGTTGCCCTTGCTGACCTCGGCCTGGGGGGTGCTCGGCCTGCTCGTCGCGGGGACGATCGGCCTGGCGATGGCCGGAGTGCCCTGGCCGGTGGGCTGGCTGGTCCTCGTCAATGGCGCGACGCTGGTGGTCTGGGCCTGGGACAAACACCGGGCGGTGCGGCACGGTCGGCGCGTGCCGGAGATTTTCCTGCTCGGGCTGGCGGCGATCGGCGGGACGGTCGGGGCCTGGATCGGAGTGGGTTGGCTCCGCCACAAGCGCCGGAAATCGTCATTCGTGCTCACCCTGGCAGCCATCACGGCCCTCCAGGGGGTGGGGGCGTTGGTGCAACTGCTGACGTTCTCCCAGGGGCCGTCCTGAGCCGGGCACGACCGGGGTCGGCTCCGAGCGATCGGTCGAATAAGCCCTCGGGATGGACGGTCCCGAGGGCCTTTTCCTCCGCCCTCGATCGAATGCGGCGAGCCGATTCGATCAGGCGAAAGCCTCGGCGATGGGCGAGCCGTTGCGGGTGATGGCGACGGGGCGGCCGGTGGGGGTGTGGTACTCGGCCTGGGGATCGATGCCGAGGCACGAATAGAGGGTCGCCGCGACGTCGTCGGGGGCGAAGCCGGGGCCGGAGGCCGGCCCGGAGCCGGTCGCGTCGCTGGCACCGACGACCCGGCCGCCGGCGATCCCTCCGCCCCCCATGACCACGAACATGGCGCGGGGGAAGTGGTCGCGGCCGCCTCGGGCGTTGACCTTCGGCGTGCGGCCGAACTCCCCGGACACCATGACCACCGTGGATTCGAGCAACCCCTTCTGCGCCAGCGCCAGGAACAGGCCGGACAGGCCGGCGTCGAGTTCGGGGAGGTTGCGCGTCTTCAGGCGGTTGAAATTGTCCTGGTGCGTGTCCCAGCCGCCGTGCGAGAGGGCGACGAACCGGACTCCCGATTCGACCAATCGCGAGGCGAGCAGGCAGCTCTGCGAGAAGGGATCGCGGCCGAAGAGGCGCGTGACCGATCGCGACTCCCGGCTGATGTCGAACGCCTCGCGCGATCGGGTCGAGCTGATGATGTCGTAGGCCCGCTGGGAGAAGGCGTCGAGGCCCTGGATCAGGCCGCTCGACTCGAATCCGGCGAAGGTCCGGTCGATCTGCCGGAGGAGTTCGCGGCGGCGGCCGAGTTCCTCGATCGTCAGTCCCTTGCCGAGGGAGATGCCGCGCACGTTGAACGGCTGGCCGGCGCGGGGGGCCGTCTGGGTGCTGAACGGGGCGTACTCGACGCCGAGATACCCGGCCACCTGCGGCGTGTTCGGGATGGCGACGAACGGCGGGATGTCGCGAGGCGAGGCCAGTTCCCTGCTCACCACCGCCCCATAGCCGGGATAGTCGAGGGACGGCAGGGGACGATTCCCGGTGTTGAGGTACTTCGTCCCCAGGTCGTGCGCGGCGATGGAGTGGCTGACGCCTCGGAGGATCGTGTAGTGGTCGGCGCATTGCGCCAGCCTCGGCAGGTGTTCACCGATCGAGACGCCCGGGATGGACGTCGGGATGGCGGCGAATTCGCCCCGAATCCCGTCGGGGGCCTCGGGCTTGGGGTCGAACGTATCGAGATGCGAGGGCCCGCCCCCGAGATGGACATGGATGGCCGCGGTGGCCCGACCGGCCCGGACCGCGCCCGCCTCGGCCAGCCTCAGGTAGGAGGAGAGGGTCAGCCCGGCCCCTCCCAGCACGCCAATCTTGAGGAAATCGCGGCGACGGACACCGTCGCACGTCCGGCTCGTGGCCATCAGGAGTCTCCTTGGTCGAGAATACGTCTTCCGCGTCGAATGAGATGGGAGGGACGCGAGCACCGGCAGCGGCCTCCCGGATCGATCGGACCGTTTCGGGGGTCGTCCCGAGGCGGCGGGGGCCGGCCGGTGCTCCTTCCCGGGGAGCCGGGCTCAGTGATTGGTCAGGAATTCCTTGGTGTTGAGCAAGGCCCAGAGGAGTCCGCGCAGGCCTTGATCGGGGGACCCCGAGGTCTCGAAATACTGGCGCGACGCCTCGGATTCCGAAGGGCTGGGGGCGCGTCCCAACGCCCGGAGGAAGGCGTCGGCGATCAGGTCGTTGGTGGGGGGCGGGGCGTCCGGCGACTGGGCCACCCGCCGGACCCAGCCGCCGCGACGATCGAGCGCGGCGTGAAGCTCCTGGTCGTTCTGGAGATAGATCGACTGCAGGAGGTTCGGCTCGGTCGACTTGCTGCAATCGCAGTTCGTCTCGCGGGGCGATCGGCCGAACACCCCTTCGGCGTAGCTCGCGTCGCGACGAGGGGCGCCGATCCCCTGCGCCGGCCCGAACGATCGGAGGTCGGCCGTCCTGGCGAACGATTCGAGCTGGTTGGGGGCGGCCGTGACCTGCCGGACCGCGTCGAGCAGGGCCTCGGCGGGCAGTCGTCGGACGATCGCCCGGCTGAAGTTGCGCCCGTCGAGCCGGTTGGTCTCGTTCGGTCGCCAGCTGCGCTGGTAGGCGAGGCTGCCAGTGATCTCGCGATGGAGCCACTTCATGTCGAAGTCGCTGGCGATGAACCCCCGGGTCAGGTGGTCGAGCAGGGCGGGGTTGCTCGGGGGGTTGGCCAGGTTCATGTCGTCGGGGGGGTTGATGATCCCGACGCCGAAGGCATTGGCCCAGACCCGATTGACAAAGGCCTGGGCGAAATACGGGTTGTCGTCGCTCCGGAGCCATTCCAGCAGCGGCTCGCGAGGGTCGGCGACGTTCGCGAGGCTGACCTCGTCGCCGCCGAGGACGCGAGGGGTGACCACTCGGCCTCCGCGACGGGATCGGGAGGAGGAACCGCCGGAGGCCGCCCGCATCCGGTTGCGATTGATGTAGACCTCCTCGATCGGGGCGATCTCGCCGCTGCGCAGGCGTCTCGCATAGGCCCGTCGTCGCTGGCCGACCGGCAGCTCTGCGACGCCGATCTCCCGATCGAGTTCGCGCACCTGGGGGCGCACGGCGGGATTGACCCCGTACGCGATGGGCTGGAAGAAGGCGGTGAACTGATTGAAATCGTCCTGGGTCCACTGGTCGAACGGGTGCTTGTGGCACTGGGCGCAATCGAGGCGGACCCCCAGGAAGGCGTAACTGAAGGCCAGCGCCTTCTCCTCCGGCTGGCGGAGGTTGCGACGCGCCCAGAAGTGGGGCATGGTGGCGCGATCGGCGAAGGATTCGGGGTCGTCGCCCCGGAAGTATCCGGCCATCTCCTTCATGTAGCCGAGGTACGACTGGTCCGGAGCCCGGCTGGTGCCGAGGACGATGCCGGCGATCAGCTCATCGTAGGGTGCATTCTCGGAGACGCGCCGATAAATCCAGTCGTACCATTGGCGGGCCATCTCGTTCGGCAGCGTCGAGCCGTTGAGATTCCGGGGAGAGGCCCCGGTGATGTCGCAGAGGAAATTCGCCCACCAGGCGGCGTAAGTCGGGCGTTCGAGCAGTTCGTCGACCTTCCGCGACCGCTTGTCCGGCCCGGGGTCGGCCACGAAGGCACGGACCTCGTCGGGGGTGGGGAGCGACCCGGTCAGGTCGAGGCTCACGCGGCGGAGGAATTCCTCATCCGAGCAGACGTCCGAGGGGATGATGCCGAGCTTCTCGAGCTTGGCGGCGATCAGGCGGTCGATCTCGGTCGGCGCCGGCAGCTCGGGGTAGGCGTCTCCCGTCCGGTCGGAGACGGGGCGGATGACCTGAGCGGTGACGACGCCGTTGTCGTAGAAGGCGACGATGTCGGTGTCGCCGGGGCCGACGCTGGCGACCCGGCCGTCGGGATCGACCGTCGCGATCGACTCGTCGTTGGTCTGGAAGCGGGTCAGGCAGGTGACGTCCTCGATCGTCCCGTCGGACCAGTAGGCCATCGCCCGGAGCGGGACCGACTGGCCGTCGGCCCGGAAGACGACCTCGCGGGGGAGGACTTCGAGCCGATCGAAGCTCGCCTCCTGCGCGGCGGGACCGGCCCCGGATTCGATCCAACGCCTGATCACTCGGTACTGCCAGGTGTCGCCTTCGAGGATCTGGCCCCCCTTGTGGGGCTGGATGAGCGTCGGCTTTTCGAGGATCAGGCTCAGCTCGGGAGCCTCGACGTCCACTCGGCCCTCGTCGTCGGCGAGCAGGGCGGCATGATCCGCGGCGAAGTCGTAGCCGAACAGGGAGAGACGGAAGCCCCCCTGCCCCTGGAAGGAGCCGTGGCAGGATCGTCCGTTGCAGCCCAGGCGGCTCAGAAGCGGCAAGACATGCCGCTGGAAGTCGGGGATCTCGACGCCTCCCTCCTCGGCAAACCGCGCCGAGAGAGGAGGCAGCGCGTCTGAGGCCAGGCCATGGGCCGAGACGCCGGACATCGCGGTCAGGACCGCCAGGATGCTGGCAAGGGGTCGGATCCTCACATTGAATCTCCTTGAGTACGGGGCGGGGAGGAGGCCGGGGGGGCCTGCGTCTCGGCCTCGGCCTGTCGTCGCACGCGTCGCGCCTTCTTCTGGACCGCCCTGAGCCGGGCGTCGATCACGGTGTCGGCCCGTTCCTCCTGCCTGCGAATGGCCTGGTCGAGCTGATCGATCCGGGCCTGGAGCTGGGCACGGTCGTATTTCTGCAGGGCAAGCTGCGCGGCCAGTTGATCGGTCAGGGCCCGGCGAAGCTCGGCGTCTCGCCTCGACCCGGGATCGCTGACGAGCCGGGCCGTGAGCAGTTGGACCCGAGAACCCGCCTTCCAGGTCTCTAACACCAGAGGGGCACGGTTCGGATCGCGCCGTCGGAGGCGATCGAGATTTTCTCGGGCCCGGCCGAGTTCCCGGATGGCGGCGGCGTACTCGCGGGGGTCCCTCCCGCGGAGCGAGACGAGCAACTCGGCCAGTTCCGCGTGATGCTCTCGGACGAATTCGAAGGCGAGCCGCTCCTGTTCGGGATCCGGGGTCGTCCCCGGAGAATCGACCGATTTCGGACGTGCCGGCGCCGCGTCCTGGGCCGGGAGCACGGCGGCGAGGAGCAGGATCGAGGGGGCGAGGAGCAGGATCGGCATTCGTCTCATCGCTTCAATTCCCCGGGGATCGGGACGTCGGATCGCCCGGATTGGCGTCATGATCGACCGCGACCAGCAGCCATCGGGGTGGGTCGAGGGGCAGCTCGCCCTCGGGGTCGAGCCTCGCAGGATCGTCGTCCTCGGCCCGTCCGAGGTCGTCCCATCCTGCGTCGCTCTCGGCATCGAGAAGTGGGAGCCGGGCGTCGCGCCGGAGGCTGGACCAGGCAAGCTCCAGGGAGACGGAGGCCCGCCCGGCACCCTCGCCATCGGCCGGGGGCGGATTCCGGGGGATCGAGACCGCCGCGAGAAGGATTGCCGCCGCCGCGACGAGGGACGTCAGGGCGATCGCCGGCCGCTTGCGCGGGAACGCCCGGTCCGGACGGTCGGCCTGCGGGGTTGAGTCGAGCCGGAGGCAGGCCCCGATCAGCTCCACCGCCTGGGCGACGGCGAGGCAGGCCTCCGGGTCGTCGAGGAGCCGGGCTTCGAACGCGCCTTGCGCGGCCTCGTCAAGCTCTCCGGCGACGTAACAATAGGCGAGCCAGGAGATGTCATCGGGATCGTCGAGCAGGGTCGTCATGCCTCATCCTCCTCCTGGAGACGACGGGAGAGCCGCTTCAAGGCCCGTCTCATGCGGGTCAGGACCGTCCCGAGCGGGAGGTGCTGCTCCTCGGCGATCTGGGCGAAGGTCCTGTCCCCGAACATCCTGGCCCGGATGATGGCCTGATCCAGCGGGGGGAGCTCGGCCAGGGCCGCCCGGACCGCCTCGATCTGCTCGTCGCGGACGAGGGGGTCTTCCCGGGCGGTCGGGGTGGCGTCCGGGGCGTGCCTGAGCCAGGCGATTCCCTGTTCGTGGCGTCGTCTGCGCCGGGAATCGCGTCGGAGGGCGATCGCCTCCCGGGTGGCGACCCGGAACAACCAGCCGCGGAAGGTCTCGGCCGAGGCGGTATGCCCCCGCTCGATGGCCTTCAGGAACGTGGCCTGGAACGCGTCGTGGGCCTGATGGGGGTCTCGGAGCATTGCGAGGAGCACTCGGTAGACCGCTGGGCCGTGCGCGTCGAAGAGCCGGGCGACGTACGCGGAGTCGAGGCGGTCGGGATCGGGGGTAAGATCGCGGGGCCTCGCCGATCGCCCCGGTTCCGGTGGTCCCTCCATCGACGGCCCTCATCTGGCATTCGTTGCAGGTATTGAGGCGCGAGGTGCCTCGATTATTTCAGCCTTGCGGGGAATGCGAGCGACCTTCCGGGGCGCGGGATCGGGCGGGATGGCACGCCGGGAGGATCGAATCGAAGGGAACGATCACGAGCGGGCGCGACGCCCCGCAGCCGGGGCCCGATCGCGGTCCCGGATCCGGATCGGAAGGGGGTCTCCATTGCTTGGGACGAGCCGATCCCGTATGGTCATAAGCGACGTCGCGGGGGCGTTTTCCCGTTGATTCATCCCCTCGCGTCGCCCCTCCTGAGGTCGGGAGTGTTCGAGATGAGTGTGCAAACCGCCACGCGCCCCGCCGGTGCCGCGAGTGATCCCGCGCCCCTCGTCCCGCTCCCGGGTTTGCCGGCGAGCTGGAGTTCGCTGGGGCGGGCGTTCGTCGCCTCGGCGAGGACTCGGCGCGGGGCCGAGGCCTTCGTTGATAGCACGGGAGCATCACTGACCTATCGGCAGGCCCTCATCAAGGCCCTGGCCCTGGGGCGGGTCCTGGATCGGGTGATCGGCCCGGCGAAGAACGTGGGGGTCCTACTGCCGCCGACCTGCGCGGGGGCCGTCACCAACCTCGCCCTGACGCTCCGGGGCCGGGTCCCCGTGAACCTGAATTACACGGCCAGCCAGGAATCGGTCGATTCGGCGATCGACCAGGCGAAGATCACGCACGTCCTGTCCTCGAAGCGGATGCTCGACCGCATCCCTCTGATGCCGAAGGGCGAGGTGATCGTGCTGGAGGACGTGGCCAAGCTCGTCCGGCCGGGCGACAAGGCCTGGGCCGCCGCCGTGGCCCTGCTGGCACCGACCTCCGCGATGGGAAGCCTCCTCCCGGGCCTCCGCGACGAGAATCTCGACGACCCGGCGACCATCATCTTCACGTCCGGCTCGACGGGCCAGCCCAAGGGGGTGGTCCTGACGCACCGGAATATCCTGTCCAACGCCGAGCAGATCCGGACGCAGATCGACCTGGTCCCCGAGGATGTGGTGCTGGGGATCCTGCCCTTCTTCCACTCGTTCGGCTACACGGTCCCGCTCTGGACGGTCGCGTGCCTGGGGCTCAAGGCGGTTTACCACCCGAACCCGCTCGATGCCCAGGTCGTCGCCAAGCTGACCCGGGAGCACAAGGCGACGGTCATCCTGGCCACCCCGACCTTCGTCCGGAGCTACCTGAAGCGGTGCAAGCGAGAGGACTTCGGCACGGTCCGGCTGCTGGTCCTCGGCGCCGAGAAGCTCAAACCCGAGCTGGCCCAGCAAATCCAGGATCTCTGGGGGATCGAGCCGCTCGAAGGGTACGGCTGCACCGAGACCGGGCCGGTGGTCTCGGTCAACACCCCGCTGCAGCACAGGTCCCCGACCGGGCAGCCGGTCGCCGGCAATCGGCCGGGGACGGTCGGGCAACCGATCCCGGGGACGATCATCAAGACCGTGGATCCGCAGACCAAAGAGGATCTCCCCCGGGGGACCGTCGGGATCATCTGCGTCAAGGGGCCGCAGGTCATGCCCGGTTACCTGGACAATCCGAAGGCGACCGCGGAGGTCCTGGAGGACGGTTGGTACTGGACAGGAGACCTGGGCCGGGTGGACGATGACGGGTTCATCATCATCACCGATCGGCTCAGCCGGTTCTCGAAGGTCGCCGGCGAGATGGTCCCCCACGGCGCGGTCGAATCGGCCATCCAGGAACTGTCCGGGAATGTTGAGACCGTGGCCGCCGTCTCCTCGGTCTCCGACCCCAAGCGTGGCGAACGCCTGATCGTGCTGCATACGCCCCAGATGACCCTCGATCCGAAGGAACTCGTCCGGAAGCTGCAGGCCGGCCCGCTCCCGAAGCTCTGGATTCCCTCGGCGGAGGACTTCTACCCCATCGATGAGATCCCGGTGCTCGGTTCCGGGAAGCTGGATCTTCGACGGCTCAAGGAGTTGGCCCAGGCCCATCACGGGCACTGAGGCCACCTCCGGGGCCTCGACCCCCAAACTCCTTCCCGAGTGGAGCGGGCACGCCGCCCCGGCGACGAGGAGCAGTCGGATCGATCGCTCGAAGACCGGCACGCCGCCCGAGAACTCGCCCCGGAGTCGGGCAAGGTCAGCCTCATCGGGGGGCCTCTCGATCGGCCCGGCATCGGAGCCTTGACCCTGATGAAAGTGGAACTGCGAGTCTCCACCGGGCCGCACGAAGGGCAAACGTTCCGGTTCGATCGGCACGCGGCCTTCTCGGTGGGTCGAGCCTCCGACGCCCAGTGCTCGATGCCCGAGGATCCGTTCCTCTCGCGGCACCACTTCCTGGTGGAAGTCAACCCGCCGCTCTGCCTGGTGCGCGACCTGGGCAGCACCAACGGCATCCGGGTCAACGGTGTCCGGGTCGAATGCACGCGGCTGCAGGACGGCGACACGATCGCCGCCGGCAACAGCGCCTTCCAGGTCGTGATCGAGTCCTCGGGCGTGCTTCCGATCGTGTGCCGGGGATGTGCGACCCCGGCGCCGCCGGACCTGACGATCTCGGCCATGCCGGGCGAGGTCGTCGAGTGGTACTGCCGGGCCTGTGCCGATCGCCGCAGGCGGTATCCGAAGCCCCCGAAGGGCTACTGGATCGAGCGCTACATCGGCGGCGGGGGCATGGGAGAGGTCTTCCTCGCCCGTCGAGAGGCCGACAACCTCCCGGTCGCGCTGAAGGTGATGATCCCGCTCGTCGCCGCAGGCGATCGGATCCGGGCCTATTTCCTCCGGGAAATGAACGTGATGCGGAACCTGAGGCACCGCAACATCGTCGCCTTCTTCGAGGCGATCGAGGACGAGGGGCAGTTTCAGTTGCTCATGGAGTTCGTCGACGGCAAGGGGGCCCGCGACTGGGTCGATGCACAGCCGGGTCCGCCGCCGGTCCAGGCCATTGCTTCGATCGGCAAGCAACTGCTGCTGGCCCTCGACCACGCCCATCAGCGCGGGTTCGTCCACCGGGACATCAAGCCCTCGAACGTCCTGGTGATGGGGGGGGTGCGCCGACCCCTGGTGAAGCTCTCCGACTTCGGCCTGGCCAAGAACTTCCGCGATGAGGCCGGCTTCAACGGCATGACCATCGAGGGGGACTTCGGCGGCTCGATGGGGTTCCTCTCCCCCGATCACATCCGGGGGTTCCGGGACGTGAAGGGGGCCGCCGACATCTACAGCGCCGGCGCGACGCTCTATTACCTGGTGAGCGGGCGTTACCCCTTCCTCGACTTCGACCCGAAGAACGCCGACGCCATCACCAAGACGCTCGAACACCCGGCCGTGCCGCTCCGCGTCCACCGGCGAGACGTCCCGGAAGCGTTCGACCGGATCATCCGACGGTCGCTGGAGAAGAACCCCTCGGACCGATGGCCGACGGCCAGGGCAATGGCCGAGGCACTCAGCCCGTTCGCGGCCGACCCCTTGATGAAATCGGCCAACGCCCCCGGCTCGTCGTCCGCGTCCGACTCCGGTTAATCCGGCGATTCACACCCTTAAAAAGGCGACTTGAGGCGTTCACACCTCAGTTTGAAAAAGAAAATGGAAAAAAGTGTCTAAGGGTGCCTGGGTAAAGTGATCTTAATGGAAGGGAGACGAGGATATCGTCCCCCATTCGTTCCGGACGGACGATTCGCCGAAGGCCAGGGCCGATTGCCGACAAACCCATCCAGCCCCTCCCGTGATCTCGATCGCGCTCGACGAGCTGGGGTGGATTCCGTGGTCATTGTCGCCCGGATCGGCCTGCGGGGATCGCTGACGAGCACGTTCGCACCCGATTGCGGGCATTTGCTCCGTTCGGACATTGAACGGATCGGCGGACCGAGCCCAGGATACGACCCGAGGGAGGATCACTGTTCACCACTCTCACACGAGCGTTGCACCCGCAAGCCGGAGAGTCCGATCGTGGAAGTCGAATTGCTGAAGATGCTGCCAGGCGGTGGCAGTGTCGCGGCCCTGATCGTGACCGTCATCCTCTTCCTCAAGCAACAGGAGCGTACCCAGGTCAGCCTGGGCCAGATTACCGATGTCTTCAACGCACGCGCCGTCGCGTCGCAAAAATTGTTTCAGGAGCAAGTCAACCGCTTGATGAGCCAGAATGTCGAGAATCAGAAGCTGTTCCAGGAGCAAATCCAGCTGCTGATCGACGGGCACCTCGAGGTCTCCCGGGAGACGATCGCGGCCCTGAAGGCGATGGAAAACGCGGTGCATGAACTCCAGGCCCAGGCAAACCTTGCGATCAAGCTCCCGACCTGATCGGGAGGGGCCACCCGGCCCGAGTTCGAAGGATCGGGCGAGGGCCGGGCATCTTCGCAAGTCGTCTCCCCCAATCATTTTATTCCGATGGCGTGGGCGGCCGAATCCGGCGGATCGCGTCGATGACGCGACGGGCGGCCTCGTCGATCTCGTCGTCGGTCGTCGTCGCTCCCAGGCTGAATCGGACCGACGATCGCAACCGGTCGTCGGGGACCCGCATCGCCTGCAAGGCCGGCGACGCCTGCGACGACCCGCTGGCACAGGCCGAGCCGAGCGACGCGGCGACCCCGGCCAGGTCCAGTTGCATGAGCAAGGCGTCGCCATCGAGGCCGGGGAACCCGACGTGGAGCGTCTGAGGGAGGCGGTCCCGGGCTCCTTCCGGTCCCGTCCGGACGACTTGATCCCGGCCCAGCCCGGCGACCAGGAGCGACTCCAGGCGATCTCGCAGGACGATCCAGCGGGCAAGACGACGCTCCGCGTCGCCCTGCCAGAGCCTCAAGGCTTCGGCCATGCCGACCGCCAGCGCCACGGCCGGTGTCCCTGCCCTCCTGCCCGCCTGTTGCCCCCCGCCGAAGACCCTCGGGAGCAGGGAGACGCCCGACCGCACGAGCAGGACGCCCACGCCGACCGGCCCGTGGAACTTGTGGGCGCTGGCCGCCAGGGTCGCCACGCCAAGCCCCCGGAAATCGACCGGGATCCGCCCGACCGCCTGCACGGCATCGGTATGGACCGGTACGCCCGAGGCCGCGGCCCGATCGGCCAGGCGGGCGACGTCCTGGATCACCCCGGTTTCGTTCTGGGCGAGGATGAGCGTGGCCAGCGTGGTCGTCGGCCGCAGCCGGTCGGCCATCGCCCCGACCTCGACCCGACCATCGGCCCCGACCTCGACCCGATCGACGGCAATCCCCCGGGCTTCGAGCTGCTGGATCGGCTCGGAGACGGCGGGGTGCTCGATCGGGCTCGTCACCAGATGCCGGGCCTCTCCGTGTTGGGCGCGATCGGCCAGCCCGAACAGGGCGAGGTTGTTCGATTCGGTCCCGCCGGACGTGAAAATGACCTCGGAGGGATCGGCGTTCAGGATGCCGGCGATCGTCTCGCGAGCCTGCTCGTAGGCCCTCCTCGGCTGCCGGCCGAACGAGTGTCGGCTCTCCGGATTGCCGGAGGCGAGCCAGTGGGGCCGCATCGCCTCAAGGACCTCGGGGGCGAGCGGGGCGGAGGCGTTGTGGTCGAGGTAGATCGGCCCCATTAATCACGATCCCGGCCTGTGGACCGCGCAACAGCGCGGCTTCTCTCGCCCGACCCCGAACGAGTGAGGGAGACGGTTCGGTTCAACCCAGGGCGCGGAGCGTCAGGACCAGTCCGAGCAGGAACAGGGGGACACCCAGGAGCATCAAGGGCCCGGCAAGGAGCGCCGCCCCCCCAACCATGAGCAGGAACCCCAGCAGCATCGACGCCAGCCTCCCCATCCAGTCGATTGCCCGGAGGAGGACTCGGATCGGCAGCATCAGGGCACGGACCATCGCGCCTCTCATGGTCTCCAGCGTATCAGATCGGGCCGATCGGCGGGAGTCGTCCCCGCAGGAGGGCCCCGGGGAGGGCGGTCCCGGGCGTCCTGAGGCCCGGGAGGGGGACCAGGATCGCGTCCGACGGCCTGTGCGAGTCGATCGGTCGATTCCGACGGCTCTGAAGGAACCCATGGCCTGGATCTCCCGAATCGGGTGCCTCGATGGCCTCCCCGGCCACGAGCCGGGCAACCTTGCGAGGTTCGGCGAATTCTGCTACTGATGCGATCCCCCGGAAAGGGATTCGACGGGGTTTGCCAACGCTTGAGTCGCCGGCCGCCGCGAGTGTTCCGTGATGAACGACCACGGCGGGGTCGGGCAAGGAGGCCGACGTGCGACAGAGCCTGTTCGCCATTGTCTTGATTATTGCCGCATTTTCGGGCGGTGCGCTGGTGAACGGCCCCGGCCTGGAGTGGGGGCGTCGACACCTCGCCTCGGTGTCGAAGCATCTGCCGGACGAATGGACCGGGCAGGAGGAGCCGCTCCCCGACGACGAGTCGCCGGAGGAGGAGTCGCGTCCCAACGACTCACCCCGGGCCGGCACGATCGATGCCCAGGTCCAGCCCCCCTCGTCCCGCGTTTCGCTCCCCGTCGCGGAGTCCTCTCCCTTCGCCCCGTCGTCGCTGCACGCCGAGGAGACGTCGAGCCGCGAGTTTACCCCTCCCGACGATCAGAGTCCCGAGGCCGCGCCGACGGTCAAGGCCCCGTTGGGCCCCACCATCGCCACCCAGTCTTCCCCGCTGGATGCCGCCGCCCCCGACGTGTCGTCGAGCACGCCGAAAGATCTCCCGGCTCCCCCCCCTTCGCTGCTCGACCTCGCCCGCCGAAAACTCTCGGACCGGGGATTGGTGGAGGACCGGGGAGACGCCTCGGCGCCCTCGCAAACCCCGCCTCCCGCCGCCGAGGCGGGCGAGCCTCCCCAGGTCTCGACGGCGGGGGCTTCGGCGTCGTCGGAAGCCCGGTTCGGATCGGGCGGACCCGAGGGTCGCGATTTGCCTCCGGGAGCAGGCCAGGACCGCCCCCCGGCGAATGACCCGAGCGTCCGGCTCGCGAGTCGTTCGCGCGAACCCGAGGAGCGCTCCGACTGGGCCGAGGTCCGTCATCAGATGGTCGAGCTCGGGGTCGGTCGCTACTGGGTCGAGGGGGAGTTCGGCGGGCCGGTCATCTTCCGATGCGTCGTGCCGATGATCGGAGACCGCGCCGTCTCGCAGCACTTCGAGGCCGAGGGGGATGACCTGATGACGGCCGCCCGGGTCACGCTGCGTCGCATCGCGCTCTGGAGGGCCACGGAAGAATCGCCCTGAGCGGTCCATTCCCCCTCCGAGGCGTCGGCCGGATCCCCGCGGCCGACCAACACGAAACACCTTCCCGACAAAGGGATTGCGACGAAAACGAGGGTTCCCGACCCGTCCTCCCCGGGAAAAATGTCGCAAGGAGCGGGCGGCTGCGGCAACGATTCTCCCTGGAATGGCTGCACCCTCATCCTCCTCGCTCACGATCGGTTCGGCTCCCGGGCCGGAGGCGCTCGACTGGTCGGCCGTACTGGCCGAACACGGTCGGTGGCTCCGTACCGTCATCCGTGCCCGGTTGGGAGAGCCGCAAGGGGTCGAGGAGGTGCTGCAGGAGGTCTCGCTTGCGGCCGTGGCCCAGCGATCGCCCGTCTCGGATCCCGCTCGGATCGGCGCCTGGCTCTATGGCCTGGCGGTCCGTCAGGCATTGCTCTACCGGCGTGCCCAGGGCCGCCGCCGCAGGCTCAACGCCCGCTATGCCGAGGCCCGTCGGGCCCGCCCGGACGACGGGCCACCCGATCCGCTCGACTGGCTGCTCGCCTCGGAACGCGACGGCCTGATCCGACGAGCGGTCGACGATCTGTCGCCCAGGGACCGGGAGCTCCTGCTTTTGAAGTACACCGAGGACTGGTCGTGTCGACAGCTCGCCGATCGCCTCGGGCTCTCCGAGTCGGCCGTGGAGGCCCGCCTGCACCGCGCCCGGGCTCGCCTCCGGGCGAAGCTCGACCGCAGCATCAGACCCCTCGATTCAGCAGCGTTGCGGCGGACTCCTGGCCCCGAAGGCTCCGCCTCGTGCCCTTCCTGATCCCCGACCGACCGACTCCCCCGGTGACGATGCGACCGCCAATGGATGCCCATAACACCCCAGAACCGATCCGGGCCGAGGACCTCGACCGACTGGCCGACGGTTCCCTGACGGCCGCCGATCGGAGGGCCTTGCTGGCCCGGATCAACGCCGAGCCGGACGGCTGGCGACGCTGTGCCCTGGCGTTCCTCGAAGCCCAGGCCTGGCGAGACGCCATGGGGACCATGACCGCTTCGCCGGCGCAACCACTTGGTCACTCGAACGAACGGTCGAGAGGGCCGGCCCGATCTCGCCTGGTCCCGATGACCGTGGCGGCAGGCCTGATCGGGGCCTCGTTCCTGCTCGGACGCCTGACCGTCGGCACCGAGACCGATGTACCGCGGGCGATCGCCGTCCTCTCCGACTCGACCCGGCCGGGGAACGCGACCGAGCGAAGCGATCCGCCGGCCGATGAGATCGCCCCGAGCACGGAATCCCCCCCGTGGGGAGCCGAAATCCAGGCGATCGGATATCTGAGCATGCCCTTGGATGGCGCCCCGGAGGCTCCGGTGGTCGAGTTGCCGGTCCTGGCTGGCCCCGGGATTGACGACCGCTGGCTCCGCGATCAACCGTCGTTCGTCCCCGAGGAATTCCGGAAGGGCTGGGAAGAGCTCGGCTACGAGGTCGAGTCGCAACGTCGCCTCGTCTCCGTCCAGATCGACGAGGAAGGCCGTTACCTGACGATCCCCGTCGACGAGGTCCTTTTCCGATCGAAGGCGCCGATGACGTACTGATCCCGATCCGAATTGGTCGGATCGGATCGGATCGGATCGGATCGCGGTCGGTGACGGCGTCGGACCCATCGTTCCTGCCCCCTCGTTTCCTTTTGATTGAGGAACAATCACGATGTTCGCATCCAGATCCGCAACGACAGCCCTGGCGCTGGGCCTCTGGGTTTGCCTCGCCGCCCCGGGCACGGCCCAGGCACAGGACGAAGCACGGCCCCGGGGTGATCGGGACGAATCGCAACCGCCGTTGCAGTTTCGGAGGTTCCAGGGTCGCCCCCTCGACCCCGAGCAGATGGAGCGCATGAACGAGGCGATGCGGCAACTGCAGTCCATGCAGCGTCGTTTCCCGGGCCAGGTCCGCGAGATGCCGCTCGACCGCCTGGCCGAGCTGTACCAGCAGGCCGGTCCCGATCGCTTCGTCGACGTCTTCCGGTTCGACTCCCCCGCGATGGCCCGGCTCGGCCTGGTGCTTCGGCCCGTGCCGGAAGTCCTGCGGTCGCACCTCGACCTGCCCGAGTCGGGGGGGATGGTCGTCGACGTCGTCGCGGAAGACGGCCCCTCAGCGGGCGTGATCGAGGTGAACGACATCCTACTCAAGATCGGCGAGACCGCCATCAACGAGGTGGCCGACGTCGAGAAGGCCCTCGAAGCGACGGAAGGGGACGAACTCTCCGTCACCGTGATGCGACGGGGAGAGGAGCAGACGGTCACGATCGAGCGGGCCGGACCCGCCAGGCCCGAGGAGCCTCAAACCGAGGAGGCCTTCCGCCTTGGCATCGTGATCAACGAACCTGATGATGCCATCCGAGCCCAGCTCGGCCTGGAAGAAGGCCAGGGGGTGATCGTGATGGAAGTCGCCCCCGAGAGCGCCGCCGAGAAGGCAGGGATCAAGCCGAATGACGTGCTGATCTCGCTCGACGGCGAGCCGATCGCGGGAGTGACCGAACTCGCGGAGCTCGTCCAGGCATCCGGAGGCGAGCCTATTAGCCTGAAGCTCCTCCGAGACGGCGAGGAGACGACGATCGAGGCCACGCCGGAGACAGTCTCGGTCGCTCCCGCGACGCCGGAAGGACCGCGGGGCTCCCGTCCCCCCTTCGAGATGCGTTTCTTCGGCCCGGGTGTCATGATTGACCCCGAAACCGGCGCAATTCGGCCAGGTCCCGGCCCCGGATTCGGCCGTCCCCGACTGCCGAATCCGCCCCGGGAGTCGAGGGACGCCCCGATTGCTCCGGAGCTGGAACGTCAGCTCAACGAGCTGACCGAGCAGCTGAAGCAGCTCCGCGAGGAGGTCGAACGCCTTCGGCAAGCGCGTCCCGAACGGCCGGGCCGGCCCGGCCGACGTGGTCCCGAAGGGGCCTGACGCGGTCAAAATGGGGAGAACCCGCCCCGATCCGACGTCTTCACCGAGCGGGGCGATCCGCCGACGCGGGTCGCCCCGGAGGTGTCCCGGCAGGTCGATCCCTCAGGGCCGGGTGACGTCTGAGACGTCGACGAGATAGAGTTGCCTCGTCTCGTCGATGTGGGCCGAGTCGATGCAGACCTTCGACCCATCCCGGTTCCATCTCGGGTGCAGGTCGCAACGAACCGGACCGGTGAGCGAAGGGGGCAGGTAGAACGCGCCGACCTCGACGCGGAGGTTGTCCTCGGGCCGGTAGACCATCAGGGTCTGCATCCGGTCGGAGTCGGGATAGGTGTCGTTCAGGACCCATCGGCGATCGGGCGAATAGGAGCAATGGCCGTCTCGGGGCAGGACATCCTGGCCCATCGGCTCGATGCTCCCGGTCTCGATGTCGAAGAGATAGAAGGCATTCTCTCCTTCGGCGGAGACGCTCCAGGCGAGGATGGTCCGGTCGTCTCTCCAGTCGAAGTGGGAGACCATGCCGGTATCCTGAATCAGGCGAATGTCCGATCCATCGGGCCGGGCCACATACATCCGGGTCCCCCAGCGCGATCCCGGTTTCCCCCACCGGTGGAGGAAGATGAAGAAGGAGCCCGAGGGGTTGAATTGCAGGTGGTTGAACCAGTGGTGCGCGTCGCTCGTGAAGCGATCGTCGGGTTGGTTCGAGGCGGCCCAGGCGATCGGGATGATGAGCCGGTTCGCCCCGGCCGCCAGATCCATCGCGTAGATGCCGGCCGATTCGGGCGCGGGGTCCTCGGGATACGCCTCGGGGATCGCGTTGTAGCCGTAGCCCGGGCGTAGCCGGTTGAGGCGGTCGAAGTCGAGGGTGACGGCCGTCGTGGCCGAGGTGTCCACCGCGTAGATCGGCCGGGGAAGGGTCCGCGATTCCCCCGAGTGCACATCCCGGATGACCGAGACGTAGCGATCGCCGTCGACCTGGTTGTAAATGATCTGGCGGTCGGGGGCGGAGCCGAGCCACTGGAGCATGGTCCCTTGCTGCCAGGACCAGGCGGCCGTGCGGTCGATCGGGATGAAATGGTCGTTGTCCTCGAGGTCGATCATGCCGACGACCAGCTCATCCCCGGGGGCGGGCTGATGATCGCAATAATCGTTCTGCATCCCGAGCAGGTAACGGCCCGTCTGGTCCCAGGGGCATTTGTCGTAATAGCCGAAGAAATGCGCCTTCGGGCCGGTGGTGACGGCCCGGACGGGCGCCTCGACCCGGACGATCTCGGCTCGGGATCGGCGCGGGAGGCTCAATTGGGCGGATGACAGGGCAGCTCCGGCGGACACCTGACGAAGGAAGCTACGGCGGGTCGGCATCGGATACAATCTCCTCATCGCGGGCCTCAGGTCGAGTCCGCAGCATAGTCGCCCGGTCGACCCCTGTCGATGAACGGTTGGATCGCGATCGACCTCTTTCCGGGCGTCGCGTGCCCCCTCGCGGCTCGATCGGCCGGCGCGGAGCGAGGCCCGACCGATCCCCCGGCGAACGTCGTCGATCGCCCCTCGAAGGGCCGGAGCACTCGTTGATGTCAGGTTATCCGATCGTTCTGCAACTGGCCGGTCGGCTGGCCGTCGTGGTGGGGCTCGGGCCGGTCGGCCGCCGAAAGGCGCTGGGACTGCTCGACGCGGGGGCAAGGGTCCGGGGGATCGACCCGGCCGGTTGGGACGCGGGACCCTCCTCGAACCTCATGGTCGAGGAGGGACGATACCGGGATGCCCACCTCGACGGCGCGATGCTGGTCTTCGCCGCCGCCACCCCGGAGGTCAACGCCTCGGTGGTTCGCGACGCCCATCGCCGGGGCCTGCTCGTAAACTCGGCGAGCGAACCGGCCTCGGGAGACTTCGCGGTCCCGGCGTCCTGGCGATCGGGGCCGATCCTGCTGAGTGTCTCGACCTCCGGTGCCGGCCCGGCGCTGGCGTCGAACCTCCGTGATCGTGCGGCGGGGGCCATCGGGGCCGCTGCGTCGGAGCAGGCGAGGCTCCTGGTCGACCTCAGGCCGATCGTCCTCGAACGGGTCGCCGACGAACCGACCCGCCGGGCGATCCTGCGGACCTGGTCCGAGGCGCGATGGCGTGATCGCTGGGCTGAACTCGGCCGGGAGGGGGTCCGGGCGGAATGGCTCAGGATCCTGGATCGGTTGACGAATAAAGACGGGGAGGAACACGTTCGTCGAGAATGATGATCCCACTTGACACGCGATCCAACCGGGCTTGTCGGATCTTCGATGCTGTCAGATAATGCCCGAATACCCCGAGGATCGATCGCGGATTCTGGAAGGAAATCTCCGCGGCTTCGATCAGTTCTTGGGAAGTAAGGAACGCTCGGTCCATCGTACCCCGCAGCAGGTCCTAGAGTCTCTCAAGAAGAATCGGCCGGACCATGCGGTTTTGGATCCAAGAGATGATCCACCGAGGACCGGGTCACCCCTGCTCCACACCAACTGAGGACGGATCGCCGTGAAGATCGCCGTCATCGGCACCGGATATGTCGGCCTGGTTCAAGGTACTTGCCTGGCCGACAGCGGCAACGACGTGGTCTGCGTCGACAAGCTGGAAGAGAAGATCGAAGGCCTGAAACAGGGCCGGATTCCCATCTACGAGCCGGGCCTGAGTGAACTGGTCCACCGCAACTTCAAGGACGGTCGGCTCCAGTTCACCACCGACCTCGCGGAGGGGATCGCGGACGCGGAGCTGATCTTCATCGCCGTCGGGACCCCTCAGGGAGACGACGGGGGCGCGAACCTCGGCGGCGTCTGGGCCGTGGGAGAAGAAATTGCCCGGCATCTCTCGGACCGCGATGAGCCGAAGATCATCGTCATCAAGAGCACCGTCCCGGTCGGCACCAACGCCGAATTGACCCGCCGCATGTCGCTGTTGACCGACGTGCCCTTTCATGTCGCGAGCAACCCCGAATTCCTGAAGGAAGGGGCGGCGATCGAGGACTTCACCAAGCCCGACCGGGTGGTGATCGGTGCCCGAACGCCCGAAGTCGCCGAGAAGCTCCACGAGTTGTATGCCCCGTTCCTGAGGACGGATCGGCCGTTCCTGGTCATGTCTCCCGAATCGGCCGAGATGACCAAATATGTGGCCAATTGCATGCTGGCGGTGAAGATCAGCTTCATCAACGAGATGGCGAACCTCTGCGAAGCCTATGAGGCCGACATCAACGATGTGCGCCGAGGAATCGGCCATGACCAGCGCATCGGCTTCCACTTCCTCCATCCCGGGGTCGGCTACGGCGGCAGTTGCTTCCCGAAGGACGTCCGGGCGATGGTCCACATGGCCCGCTCGAAAGACATGCCGAGCCTGATGATGGAAGCCGTCGACCTGGTCAACGAGGCGCAGAAAACGGTCCTCCCCCGCAAGGTGACCGAGTATTTCGGCGGCCCGGACGGCCTGAAGGGGAAGACGATCGCCGTCTGGGGGCTGGCCTTCAAGCCGAAGACCGATGACATTCGCGAGGCCCCGGCCCTGGTGCTCATCGACGCGATGCTCGCGGCCGGGGCCTCGGTGCGTGCGCACGACCCGGAAGCGATGCCGAACGTCGGGGAGATCTACGGCGATCGCGTGACCTTCTGCGATCGGCCCTACGATTGCCTAAACCAGGCCGATGCCCTGGCGATCGTGACGGAATGGAACGAATTCCGGAATCCGGACTTCGACACCATGCGACGGTTGCTGCGCACCCCCGTGGTCTTCGACGGTCGCAACCTGTACGAGCCGGAACGGATGACCGAACAGGGATTCACCTATTTCGGGATCGGTCGATCCTGATTCCGTTCCGCCGTTCGACGAAAAAACCGCTGGATCGACCGAACGATCGATCCAGCGGCGAGGTCTTGACCAGTCTGCAGGTCACCCGGGTCGGGGCCCTTCTCGTGGGAGAATTCGCCCGACCTCGGATGCGGCCCGAGCATTACGAGGGGTCAACGGCGAAGTACTCCTTGACGCGATCAAGGAAGGTCGTGTCGAGCAATCGTTCGTCGTTGCCGTCGAGTTTCGGAGCGGTCTCGCTCTGGAGATACTCCTTGGTCGTCGGGATGCTCACCACCAGTTCGTAGCGGTCGTCATCGGCCCTGGCCTCGAGCTGGAGCATCGAGAAGGGGACCGGGACCTGGTTTTTCCCGAGGCCGGCCACCCCGCCATACCCGAGGATGCCATACGTCGCCCGGAAATCGGGGCCAAGGATGACATCGTCGACATTGGCGATCGAATCGTCTCCGGCCTGACCGCGGACCTCCGCGTCGGTCAGGGCATCGGCGCGGAAGAGGAAGGAGTCGTCGCCGGTCCCCGAGTCATCGCCGACCGCATCGGCATCGAAGAACTGGCGGTTGGCCTGGACCCAGTTCGCATCCCGCAAGGAGGCGAGCGAGCCCTCCTCGAGCACCGGCGCCTGGTCGAGCTGGTCGCCGGTCATGTTGAGCTGGTAGTGCCAGTTCCGATCCTCGTCCTGGGCGAAGGTCCCGACCTGGAATGGTACGGCGATCTTGTCGCCGCCCACGCCGGCCAGGCCCCCACGGCTCAGCAGGACGTAGTGGGGGCGCCCCTGGGCGTCCATGATCAGGTCGCTGATGGCGGCGATCCGCCCCTCGTCGCCGGGCCCTCGGGCCTCTCCCCCGAGCAGGTCGCTGACGCGGCGAAGGCTGGCTGAGGCGTCGACGGTCGCGGTCCGCTCCTCATCCTGGAGGACGGCGGTATCGGCGGGCACTTGCCGTCCGACTTGCGGCGCGGGGCGTTCCTCGACGACCTGGGCGAACGAGGCGCCGGTCATCACGAGGCCAGCGACGCACGAGGCCGAAAACACGTTTGCCTTGATCATCATTGTTTCTCTCTTTCAGTGTGTCTCTCTGCGGGTGGCACCTGGTCCATGAAGGTGCCGGGAACTTGCCTCATCCCACGGTCGGACCGCCGTCGGCCCCGAGGGCTCGATCCCGATCCGGCCGTGTGACGGGCCCCATCAGAGCACCAGCATCTTCTGTTCCGCTTCGGGCCGGCGATCGACCAATTCGTCACGGGCCCGATTGCCTTGCGATTCGGCATACGAGTTGCGGAATCACGGAGACTTAGGCCCGGTTGTGCGATCACGGTGACGCACGAACGGCGATCGCTCTTGCCTTGCAGGGAGACAACAGCCATGGCAACTCTCATCCGGCTCCGGCGCTCAGGGCGCGTCCGGGTCAATCGAAGTGCGGCCCCGATGGTCGCGATGCTCGCACTCGCCTTCTCGACCCAGGCCCACGGCCAGGTCGCCCCCGGTGGCTTCTACGGCGGATACGGCTGGGGAGGCTGGGGGGGCGAGACCGTCGCCGGCAGCGGTTTCCGAGGGATGGGGGCCTTCGCCCGTGGCCTGGGAGCGGGCGACCTCCAGTCGGCCCAGGCGGACGCCGTTCGCACCCAATCGTTCATGGAACTGAATGAGTATCTCTACCAGTCGGCCAGGCTCCACCGGCAACGGGCCGCCGCCCGCCGGCAGGCGAGCCAGGAGCAGGTCGACGAGGCCCGGGAGGAGCTGAGGGACCGTCGGACGAACGATCCCACCCCTCGCGACATCGAATCGGGCGACGCGATCAACAACATCCTCTACGACATCGACAACCCGGCCATCCCCGACTCGGTCGTCCGGGACGCCGCCGACGGGATGACCATCCCGGGCTCGGCGATCCAGAAAATCCCGTTCATGTTCACGCACCGAGGCACGGCGGTCTCGCTCCGACGGCTGACCTCCGATGGTCCGGGGTGGCCTGCGGCGCTCCGGGATGATGCGCTGGCCCCCCTGCGGGAGCGGTACGAGGGGATCATCGAACAGATCCTGGAGATCCCCGAGGGCGAGACCGTCCCGAGCGAGCTGCTCACCGAGGCGAGGAATGTCCTCGGCGAGATGTATCGATCCGTGCAACAATCCGACCTCGAGGGGCCGACGGCCGCGGAGGCGCTCAGGCACCTGAAGGCCCAGGCGGCCATGACGACCATGCTCGAGGAACCCGAGGTGAAGCAGGTGATCGACGAGGCCGCGAATGTCGAACAGGTGACCTTGCCCACGCTCATGAGCTTCATGCGGTTCTACAATCTCCAGTTCGGCGCCGCGGAGACGCTGGAGGAGAAGAGCCTCTACCGCGACGAGCTGTACCCGAAATTCGCCCAGCTTCATCAGTCGTTGCGCGAGCAGTTCAACGATGAATTCCCCGGGTCGAGCCAGCAGGATGGGGAGCAGTCGTCGGGGAACTTCACCGGCGCGTTCGAGGGGCTCGATTGGGACGCGCTCGGGATTTCCTCGCGGCCGCAACCCGAGCCTTCGGATCGGGACTCCTCGGACGGGAGCCTCGACCCCTCCCCATGACCGACGGGTGTGGATCGCGACCGAGGACGATCGTGAAGGGTAAACGCTTCAACGATCGTGCCCCCTGGCCCGACGAGGCACGACCTCGTCGGGCCAGCTTGCGTTTTCGCACCGATTCGCCGAATCTCAGTCGTGCTCCCGCTTGACCTCCCTCGGGCGAGGCGGATAGAACGGTCAAGCGGTTCAACATCCTTCAGGGAGACGCTTGCAATGACCCGCCCCCTGTTCCTGGCGACCTGTTCGTTGACGACCATCATGCTCGGTGCCGCGACCGCGACCGCGACCGGAGCGGAAGAGCCCGTGATGACCTATCAGCTTCGATCGTACACCACGGCCCCAGAGAAACTCGACGTCCTGGTCGAGCGGTTTCAACGCGTCAATCTCCCCTTGTTCCAGAAGCACGACATCACCCTGATCGGCGCGTGGACGCCCCACGAATCGGACGAGGGGGGCGATCGCCTCGTCTACCTGGTCGGTTTCCCGAGCATGAGGGCGGCTGAACTCTGCTGGAAGAACTTCGCCACCGATCCCGAGTGGATCAACGCCTTCGAGCGGGAGAGACGCATCCACGACGACGTCGTCACGCACGTCGAGACCGTGTATCTCAGCCCGACAGACTACAGCCCCGCACTCCCCGACATTCACGGAAGTGATCGGCCGCCGGTCGGATCTGAGGGCGAGCCCGAGAATCCGGAGGGCGCGGTCGACGATCACCGCCTTTTCGAACTCAGGCGATACGTCGCGAGCCCCGGGAAGCTTGACGACCTGAACAAGCGATTCCGCGAGCACACCCTGGAGCTGTTCGAGAAGCATGGGATGACGAACATCCTCTACACCATGCCGATCGAGGCCGACCACGGGGCCGATTCAACATTGGTCTATTTCCTCGCGCACCCGAGTTATCCGAATGCGTTGAACGCCTGGGAGTCGTTCCGCGGCGACCCCGCCTGGAATCAGGTCCGCGAGGAGAGCCAGCCCGACGG
This sequence comes from Tautonia sp. JC769, assembly GCF_040717455.1. Classification (NCBI taxonomy): domain Bacteria; kingdom Pseudomonadati; phylum Planctomycetota; class Planctomycetia; order Isosphaerales; family Isosphaeraceae; genus Tautonia; species Tautonia sp. JC769. Next base: position 588,472 of record NZ_JBFEFH010000001.1, on the reverse strand, counting down.
CGTCCCGCTGGCGGCATCGGTCGAACGCTGGATGCTCGTCCCCACGGAATTCAGCCCCTTGAAGTAATGACCCGGGATCGCGGCGAGCCCCCGAGCACTCCCGGATGCAGCGGGGGTTCTCCGTGACGAATGTCGGGTGACCGCCCTGGTCAAGGCGTGCTCACCCGCCGGGGCGGATGTTCACGACGTACCCGAATCGGCTCGGATCAACTCTGCTCGATGCTGGGGCGTCCGGCCTCGACGACGAACGACCCCTTCGTCACGACAGGGGCCCCAGGCTGGGTCACTTCCTCCACGACCTGATAATCGCTCTGCCACGATTTCGGGGTCACCGTGCATCGCACATAGCCGCGCTGCGCGTTGAAGAACCGGACTCCGGGGTTCATGGCGAGCCGTTCTTCCAGGTTGGGGAGCGTCGCGCGACCGTTGCCGCCGCTGGAGATCGAGGTCCCGACGAACTCGCTCGCCACGACGGGGGAATCCGGTTCGCGGTCGTCGACGCGCAGGTCGTTGGCCCAGTTCGAATGAATGTCGCCGGTCAGGACCACCGGGTTCGGGACCTTCCGATCCTGCAGGAACCGCATCAGGGCCATCCGCTCCGAGGCATAGCCGGGCCACTGGTCCATGGAATGGATGACCTGGCCGTCGTCGGACGGGAATCCGACCATGGCCATCATGACCTGTTGCGCCAGCACGTTCCAGGTGGATTGCGACTCGAGCAGCTCGGCATGGAGCCACCCCAGCTGGCGGTCGCCGAGCATCGTGTTCCGGCGGTCGAGCGCGGCCTCGTTCAGGGGGCTGTGGCGGTCGTTGTTCGGCTGGTCCGAGCGGTACTGCCGCGTGTCGAGCACCTGGAAATTCGCGAGCCGCCCGAACGTCACCGTCCGGTACAGCTGCATGTGAGGCCCCCGAGGCAACGATCGCCGACGCAGGGGCATCATCTCATAATAGGCCTGGTAGGCATTCGCACGCCTCAGGAGGAAATCGACCGGATCGACATCCGGCTCTTCTGAAATAGCGCCTGCGCAGTTATTATCGAATTCGTGGTCATCCCAGGTGACCACCCAGGGGCAGGCCTGGTGCATGGCCCGCAGCATCGGGTCGGTCTTGTACTGGGCGTGCCGGATGCGGTAGTCGGCCAGCGTCTCCAGCTCGGGCCCCTCGTGCTTCCTGACCTGCCCGTCGCGACCACGACCCTCGTAGATATAATCGCCCAGGTGGAAAACCAGGTCGAGTTCGTCGTTCGCCATGTGCTCGTAGGCGGTGTAATACCCCGACTCATAGTGCTGGCACGAGGCGAAGGCGAATCGGAGTCGATCCGGGAGCGAGCTCCGCTCCGGCATGGTCCGCGTCCGACCGACCGGGCTCTCGGCATCGCCGGCTCGGAAGCGATACCAGTACCAGCGGTCCGGCTCCAGGCCGTCGACCTCGACGTGGACCGCATGAGCGAGTTGGGGGGTGGCCACGGTCGTGCCCTGCTGGACGAGATCCTTCATGCCCTCGTCCGTCGCCACCTCCCACCGGACCTCGATCAGGTCGGCGGGCATCCCACCGTCGGGGGTCAGCGGGTCGGGGGCGAGCCGGGTCCAGAGGACCATGCCGGTTGCATCCGGGTCGCCCGAGGTCACCCCCAGGGTGAACGGGTCGCGATCGAACGCAGACCGTCGGAGGACCCTCCCCTCGACACGAGTCCCCAGCAACGGAACCGCTGCGAGGGCCGACGCGTAGGACAGGAACAGTCGACGCGAAACGCCGCCTTCGGCGTGTGCGGCGTCCCGGAGGTGTCTCAGATCGAGCATGGCGAAATCCCGATTCAGGCAGGAAGATGAAGTCGTCGGCCCGTGATCTTGCGTCGACTGACGCGACGCAATGCCGCCGACAGAGGGCGTTTCCGACGTCCGGACTCGGCCTCGATTCACGACGGGAGCCCAGGATACCGCGCCCCGCCGCCCGAGGCTCATGAAGTTTGGGGGAAACTTCGCCCCCCCGCTCCCGGCTCGGAACCGGGTTCGGGACCTCGGTAGGTGCCCCTATCGGGCCTGTGCAGGCTGACTTATGATGTCAGGAATTGCCCGAGGCTCGACCGACGCCCCGGACCGTGTGACGAGGGATCGGGGCCGGCACTCTCCCGAAATGATCGATACCCATGCAAGCGACGCGCGTCCGAGTTTACCCCTCATCGCAGGCTCCCGAGCGATCCGAGCAACTTGCCTGGAAGCTCGCCCGTGTCGCGGCCGAGAATCCGCCGCTCGACCCGGACGTAGTGGAAATGGTGATCAATCGCCTGATCGATAATGCAGGGGTCGCCTGCGCGGCCCTGGCTCGAAAACCGGTCGTCACCGCCCGGCAACAGGCGATCGCTCACCCTCGGCCGCTCGGGGCGACCGTCTTCGGCCTCCCCCGAGACGTCCGGGTCCATGCCGAATGGGCGGCCTGGGCGAATGGGACGGCCGTCCGCGAACTGGACATGCACGACACGTTCCTCGCTGCCGATTACGCCCACCCCGCCGATTCGATCCCCCCGCTCCTTGCCGTCGCCCAGCAATGCGGCCGGTCGGGGGCCGACCTGCTGCGCGGGATCGTCGCGAGCTATGAAGTCCACGTCGCCCTGGTGAAGGCAATCTGCCTGCACGAGCACAAGGTGGATCACATCGCCCACCTCGGCCCGGCCCAGGTTGCCGGGATCGGGGCGATGCTCGGCCTCGATTGCAGCGTGATCTACCAGGCCATCCAGCAGGGTGTTCACGTCTGCATCACCTCCCGGCAGTCTCGCAAGGGTGAGATTTCCTCCTGGAAGGCGTACGCCCCGGCTCACGCCGGGAAACTCGCGATCGAAGCGGTCGATCGGTGCATGAGGGGAGAAACCAGCCCATCGCCGATCTACGAGGGTGAAGACAGCGTGATCGCCCGATTCCTCGACGGCCCCGAGGCCGAATACCTCGTCCACCTGCCCGATGACGACGAACCGCGACGGGCCATCCTGGAGACGTACACCAAGGAACATTCCGCCGAATATCAGGCGCAGGCATTCATCGATCTTGCCTTCGGCCTGCGCGATCGCATCGCCGATCTCGAGGCGATCGATACCATCCGCATCTTCACGAGCCACCACACCCACTACGTCATCGGCACCGGCTCTGGAGACCCCCAGAAGTTCGACCCCCAATCCTCCCGGGAGACGCTCGACCATAGCCTGATGTATATTTTCGCGGTGGCGCTGGAAGACGGCCGTTGGCATCACGTCGACAGCTATCGTCCCGAGCGCGCGGCCCGGCCCGGGACCGTCCGGCTCTGGCGGAAGATCGCGACGGAGGAAGATCCCGACTGGACCGCTCGCTACCACGATCCCGACCCGGATCGCAAGGCGTTCGGCGGCCGGGTCGAGATTCGGATGAATGACGGCCGGGTGATCTCCGAGCAACTCGACGTGGCCCACGCCCACTCGCGGGGGCTCCGCCCGTTCGCCCGAGACGGCTACGTGAAGAAGTTCCGACAACTGACGGACGAGCATCTTGACCCGGTTGAGTCCGAGCGATTCCTCGGGGCCTGCCTCGACCTGGTCCAGATCCCAGCCGGCGACCTCGATCGACTCTCGTTCGAGGTCCCCGCGGGTCGGCTCGGGCCCCCAGGCGCCGCCCAAAGGGGGATTTTCTGATGCTCCACGCCCATCAGACCCCCGCCCAGAAGCGGAAAACGCTCCGGCAAGCGCTCTCTCGGGGAGATCTCCTCCGCCTCCCGGGGGCCTTCTCCCCGCTCGTGGCCCTGATGATCGAGCGCCTCGGCTTCGAGGGGATTTACCTCTCGGGCGCGGTGCTCGCCGCCGACCTGGGATTGCCGGACATCGGGCTGACCACGCTGAGCGAGGTTTCCTCGCGGGGCCACGCGATCGCCCGCGTGACGAACCTGCCGGCGATTGTCGATATCGACACGGGTTTCGGCGAGCCCCTCAACGCCGCCCGGACCATCCAGGTCCTCGAGGACCTGGGCCTCAGCGGCTGCCACCTGGAAGACCAGCGCAACCCGAAACGCTGCGGCCATCTCGACCACAAGCAACTCGTGTCCCCCGAGGAGATGGCCCAGAAGATCCGGGCCGCGGTCGAGGCCCGTCGCGATCCCGACTTCCTCCTGATCGCCCGGACCGACGCCCGGGCCTCGGAAGGGATCGACGGCGCCATCGACCGCGCCCGCCGCTATCTCGACGCGGGCGCGGACGCCATCTTCCCCGAGGCGCTGGCGAACCGCCACGAATTCGAGCAGGTCCGCGAGGCGATCGACGCCCCTCTGATTGCCAACATGACCGAATTCGGGAAGTCTGAGCTTCTCGACGCGAAGACGCTGGGCGACCTCGGGTACAACATCGTCCTCTATCCCGTCACCTCGCTCCGGCTGGCCATGCATGCCGTCGAATCCGGGCTCCGGACCATCGCCGAGCACGGGACCCAGCGTGAGCTTCTCGACGCGATGCAGCCCCGGTCGGAACTCTACGATTTGCTCGACTACGAGTCGTACGCCGCGTTCGATCGCAATCTCTTCAATTTCAGACTTCCTCAGAAATGATCGTTCGCTTTGTTTTTCCGGAGCGCCCATGAACGCCGAGATGTTCCGAGCCAGGAAGGGACTCGAGGGGGTCATCTTCGACGAGACCGCGATCTCGGACGTCATCCCCGAGCGCCAGACCTTGCTCTATCGGGGTTATCCGGTCGCGGCCCTGGCCGAGCAGTGCCGCTTCGAGGAGGTCGCCTACCTGCTCTTGCGCGGAGAGCTCCCCGCCCCCGAATCGCTCACCGCGTTCACCGACTTCGAGCGGCATAACCGGTCGCTCGACGACGGGACGCTCCGGGTCTTGCGCGAGTCGCCGGCGGGCCATCATCCCATGGACTCGCTGCGGACCGCCGTCAGCTTCATGTCCATGTCGCTCCCGAGTCCCGGCCCCGAGGATCACGCAGCCTTGCTCCGCTCGTCGGAGCTCCTCTTCGCGAAAATGCCCACGATGGTCGCGGCCGACTACCGCCTCCGGCAGGGCAAGGCCCCGGTCCCCCCCCGGCCTGATTTGTCATTGGCCGAGAATTTCTTCTCCATGTGTTTCGAGCAGGTCCCGGGCCCGGACCTGGTCAAGGCGTTCGATGCGTCTCTGACCCTTTATGCCGAACACGGCTTCAACGCCTCGACGTTCACGGCCAGGGTCGTCGCCTCGTCGCTGTCCGACCTCGGATCGGCCGTCACCGCGGCGATCGGGTCGCTGAAGGGGCCGTTGCACGGCGGGGCCAATGAGGCCGTCATGGCGATGCTCACCGAGATCGAGAGCCCCGATCGGGCACGAGACTGGGTGCTCGGGGCGTTGGCCGACCGTCGCAAGATCATGGGATTCGGCCATCGCGTCTATCGCCTGGGCGACTCTCGCGTGCCCACGATGAAGACCTACCGCGATCGCGTGGCGCAGGCCACAGGCGATTCGCGATGGATCGCCATCTCCGACATCGTCGAGCAGACGGTCCTGGAACAGAAAGGGATCCCCGCGAACCTCGATTTCCCCGCCGGCCCGACCTATGCCCTCCTCGGCTTCGACAGCCCGATGTTCACGCCCATTTTCGCGATGGCCCGGGTCACCGGCTGGTGCGCGCACGTCATGGAACAACTGTCGTCCAACCGGATCGTCCGCCCCCTGAGCGCCTACGTCGGTCCTCAGGAACGCCCTGTCCCTCCACCACGCGATCGTCCCGCCTGACCCGAAGCATCGCCCGTCGTCCGACTCCGATCCAGTTCCCATCCTTTTCCTTCATCAAGGATGCCCAATCGATGGCCCACGACCCGATCCAATCGACCGACCGCCGGACGTTCCTCCAGGCCGGAGCGCTCGCCTCAGCCACCATCATGGGTTCCGCCTCGGGGTCGCGATCGCAGGAGGCCGAGGCCCCCGGGGAGGCGGTCCTTCCCCGGCGGACGCTCGGGAAGACCGGCGTCGAGGTCACCTTGCTCGACCAGGGTGCCATCCGAGGACCAAGCTACGATCGCCTGCTGCGCTTCGCCTTCGCCAGCGGGATCCGCATGTTCGACACCGCTCGCGTTTACGGGACCGAGGGGAACCTGCGCCGCTGGTTCGAACAGGCTCCGGAGGTCCGCAAGGAGATCTTCCTCGTCACCAAGGACACGCCCCGGTCCCCCAAAGATCTGGTCGACCAGCTCGATCGCCGGCTGGAGGCCCTCGGGACCGACTACATCGACCTCTTCTTCATCCACGGCCTGGGAGACGACCACTCGCTCGACGACGCGATGAACATGGTCTCGAGCCAGGAGTTCAAGGAAACCGCCGAGACGATCCGCAAGTCCGGGAAGGCCCGATTCGTCGGCTTCTCGACCCACCACAAGGACCGCCCGCAGATTCTCCAGGCCGCGGCCAAGGCCGGGCATGTCGATGCCATCATGTTACAGTATCGCCCCTGGCTCGATCGGGACGCGCCGCTGAACCGCGCCCTCGACGCCTGCTGGGAGAAGGGGATCGGCCTGATCTCCATGAAGCAGATCGCCGGGCAGCTCTACGGCGACGCCCCGCAGGGCAACATCCTCGATGACGTCGTGGCTCGCGTCCCCGTGCTCAAGGAACGCAACCTCACCCCCTTCCAGGGCCTGCTGCACGCCATCTGGAGCGACGAACGCATCAGCAGCATTTGCTGTTCGATGCGCAATACCGAGCAGATCCGCGAGAACGTGGATGCCGCCCACCGCTTCGAGCCGCTCGAAGCCGCCGACATCAACCGCCTTCGGGACGCGACGCTCGCCCACGGTCCGACGCTCTGCGCCAACTGCGACGGCCGATGCTCGCTCGCCGGCGGCACTCGGGCCGCCCTCGGCGACCTGACCCGATTCCTCACCTATTCCCGGCACCTCGGCGACCGCTCCGAAGCCCGACGCCAGTACGCCCGCCTCTCGTCGGACGCCCGAGACTGGTCCGACGCCGACCTTGCCGCCGCCCGGGCCGCCTGCCCCGAGCATCTCGACTTTGCCCGGCTTCTCCCCGAAATCGAGCGGCACCTGGCCTGATCTCTCCTCGCCCCCGCGTCGCCGAGGGGATCGGTTGCATCCAATGCTCCCGTCCCTTCTCGGCTTCACCGGCGTGTCGATAGCCTTGTCCGACCAGCGGGCCTCAGCAAACTCATCCTCATCTCGCGCACGAATAAACCCGAGGTGAATCGATCACCTCGGGCATCATCCTCACCAACCGACCCTCCTCGACAACGAACGAGGCGCCGCCCGGATTCGAACCGGGGAATATCGGATTTGCAAGCGGCCCGGATCACCGGCGAGAATTCGGGTAAAGTTGGGCGATGCGTCGGAATCGCTCGTCGGGCATCTCGAGGCGGCGCATCAACGGATTCCTTGGGATCGATCGGGCTGCCCAGGCGATCACGGATCGCCCCGCCTCCGCAAGAGATTGTGAGTAGAACCTAGAAATTGACGATCAGGTCGCATGCGATCGTCACCTGACGATTGGAGTTACCGTTGTCGAACGGGCGATTGGGGTGTGCCCAGTCGAGGCGGACTTCCGGTCGGAACCAGACTCGAGGCATGGGCTTGATGACCATGCCGAGCGTCACTTCGTAAAAGTCCCCGGGCAACCCGGTCCGAGATCCGGCCACATTTCGGAACCATTCCGATCGCCAGACCAGCGCAAGCGGCTCAGAGACCTGGTACAGGAACCAGGTGCCGATTCCATACCACTGGTCCGAGGCAGGAAGGCCGTTCTGGCCGTTCGATCCAAGGCCGGGGATCGCTCGTTCCCAGCCCACGTCGAATTCGAATACCTGCAAAAGTTCATTGGACCATTGCCTGGAGAGGACCGTGGTGAAGAGGGTGCGGTCGTTGCGGGCGTACCCGGGGTTGGGCAGTCCCGCCAGGCTCGGGATGTTCACGTAGCCGGTCGGGAACAACTGCGTATCGACCGGAAGAAAGTTCGGGAATTGATTCGGACCCCAGACGCACGTGAAGGCAAGGTGCGTACGCTCATCCTTCGAATCCCAGGAAAAGCCACCGAGATAACCCCAATTGTAGTTCCGGTTGATGAAGCGGTCCCAGCCGTTCACCGCCCCGTTAAAGAGTTTGAAGCGTTCGGACACATTGAGCGTGGTCAGCACCCCGAAATGGGTGAAGGGTTGTCCGTAGTTAAACATGTAAGGAACGGAAAGGAGTGACCGGCTCAATGCCGGCACCCCTTCGTATCCGGCGATCGTGTACCAACGGCCCCCTCGCACGTCGAGGCCACCGTCGGTCAGGATCGGCAGGTGGACATTTGCGTAAAACTGGGCTGGGTCGTATCCTGCAACGCTGTTCAGGCGAAAGGTGTTATCGAACAGCCCATGCATGTGGGTGAATTGCCAATCGTTGCCGAACAGGTTGTCGAATCGAAAGCCGAAGTTCACCCGATCGACTTGCTCCAGCGGTTGTTCGAAAATGAGATAGTACTGGTTGCCCATCCATTGATTGGCGAGGTCGTTCGGAGTGACGCCGAAATTCAGGCCGTTCGCAGGATTGGACGGATTGCCCGTATAGCTATTCTGAATCCACCCGTAGATTCGGACCGGGCTTCGCTCGATCCCGAGAAGTCGATTCAGCAGGTGTTCGCCGTCGGGCAACAGCGGTGAACTTTCTCGAGAACTCTGATTGGTCCGCCCCTGGCCGATGCTCGGCACGCCGGAGTCGCTCGGGTAGAGGTCCAGCAGCAAACGGCTCGCCCGCTCCAACGGCGCTTCCAGGATTGAGAGGGGAGGGTCGATCAGATCGGCAATCGGATCCTGGGCCGCCGCTCGTCCGGTGAGCACCAGGACGGCGAGTACGTTCCAGCCAAATCGCCCGCATCGCGGGGCACGAAGACTCGTCACCTTCACCCCGATCGTTTCCTCCCGGCCGTCCGTGCCGGGCCCTGTGCGCGGCCGGTGATCCGGCCGTTGCGTCCGGGCCTAGAAGAACATGGCGTAGCGGAACCAGAAGGTCCCCCAGGTGTCGATCGGCTCGGGCCCGTTGATCGGGATCGGGCGGTTCAGCCCGGTCCAGACGTAGTTGAACGAGAGCCGGGTGTAGCGGTTCGGCCACCAGTTGATGCCGGTCATGAGCTGGGACATCCGGTTTGTCGAGGTCTCCGGATCGGCGAATCCTCGACTGAAGTCACCGTTGCCGACGTTGAATTCCGACCACTGGGCGGCGAGCTGCCAGGCCCCCGGACCGAACTGACCCCTGCTCGGTCGCCAGGGGCGGAGCGGTGCAACGGTCGAGTAGCCCTGGAATCCGTTGCCCGGGTAGTCACGCTCCCCGGTCAACCAGTATGAGGCGTTCACGTAGTACGCGTGCTGGGTCGACCGGCCGGCGTTCCTCGCGTCCTGCAAGACTCGGCTGAAATTCATATATTCCGCCAGGACACTGAATCGCCCGTACCAGAAGAAATGCGGGGCGAATCGGGTCCTCACCCCTCGGGAGATGATCCCCTCGTTGTACGTGAAGAAGGGGATGCCCGTGGAAGTCACGAATTCCGAGTTGGTCGTCGGCTCACCCGCGCCGTTGATGAAGGCGATTTGCTGCCCGGGATCCAGGGCGTACTCGTCGTAACCGGCCGAGAACCCGGCACCGGCCCCGAGCGCCTTGAAGATGCTGCCATCAAGATTCGCAAACGGGGTGAACGTGACTGCGCCGTTGTACTCGACGTTGCCGTTCAGGGCGTACCAAAAGCTCGTCCCCGGATTGTTCACTCCAGACCACCACTGGACCCGACCATCGAGCAGGTTGCCCGACGCCATCACGCCGAGCTGCCGTTTCCCTGCCAGTTGGAAGAGCGGCGAGTTGGTGATCACGGGCTCCATGGCCGGGGAGAAGCCATAGTACTCGTAGAGCGGAGGGGTGAGCCCCTTGCCGAATCGGACGGTCAGGCGATCGCCGAACCGGTACGCCCCCCACACGTCGAGGAGGTTGAACTGCCCGAGGAAGCCCTGCGTGCCGACCTGGTAGACCCAGTTCCGTGTGATGTTCCCGTACAGGAAGGTTCGGGCGAAGGGGACGTTGAACCCCTGCTCGATCGTCGGCATGTCCTGACGATCGTAGAAGGTCCCGTCCAGGGTCACCTGGTTGGTCAGATTGACCGAGAATTCGCCATCATCGTCGCCGAGGTGCAGATAGCCGCCGCCGCCGAGCGGGCCGGTCCCCACGTTGTAACGGTAGGCTGGTGAGAGCGGAAAATTGTCCCGGGTCGGATGGTCGGTATCGCCGTAGACCTCGGTCACGGTCGTCGTGCCGGAGTGGGTCGTGGTGACCCGAGGCGCGGGGGAACTCCCGCGCAAGCTCACGGGGGGCGATCCCCCCCCGGTGTCGATCACCGTCGTGCTGCCCGACGGGGTCGGCACGGGTCGGGAAATCGAAGTGCCCCCTGGGCGGCTGATGCCAGGCCCCAGGCCGGCGTTCAGGTCACTCAGGGAATAGCCGGGATCGCCCGCCGGCTGGCCCTGACGGAAGATCGAAAGCTCTTTCCGGAGGGTCTGGACCTCGCGTCGGAGCTCGTTGACCTGGCTCACCTCGGCCCGGAGCCGTCGGATCTCCTCCAGCAACTCGGCATCGGTCGAGGGCAAGGGGGCCTCCGGCCCCGCGGGGCCGAAGCCCGGCACGTTTGCCTCCGGAAGAGCCGGGGGCAGCGGAGGGATGTCCTGAGCGCTTACGAGGGCCGTCATTCCCGCCGTCACGAACAGCAGGGCTCCACCGATCGTCCGGAGAGGGGGGCGGGGTGATCGTCGCTTCGATCGCGGCTCTCGAATCATCCCTTCGATCCTCCCCGGTATTGCCTGCCCGGCGGCACGCGACGATTCTCAGCGAGACCCAAACGCCTCGATCAGAAATTTTTGATCATCTGGAAGATTGTTTGCGTCTCGAACGGGTTCGGGCCGGAAAGCGGCACCTCCAGCCCCCCGAGTATGTACCACTCATTACCCAGGCCGAATCGGAAGCCGGGGGTCAGGCTGAAGTAAGTCCAACTGCCGCCGCTCAGCTCGGTGTGGAGATTCGTCGCGAGATAGGCGACGAAATTCTTGAAGATGGGCGCGTCCGCGGGGGTGAGATACTTGCCGACGGCCAGCCGAGCGTCGAAAGAGGCGAATGGGCTCGGAGAGGCGTTGAAACCGGTCCACGGATTGAACCGCTGCAAGGCGGCCGAAGCGGGGGAGAAGTTCGTGGGGATCGTCACGCCGACTCCCCCACGGACCACCCAACGGTCGATCGGATTGGTCCAGAATTCGAGATCGGGGGAGAGGCTGGCCGCGCCGTTGCCGTTTCGTGCGTCCCCCGTCGGCAGCCGCACGAAGAGATTCGTGGTCAGCGTATACCGTCGATCCTCGGCCAGGAGGACCCGAGGAGCGATGGTCAGATCGCCGAAATCGGTCCAGTTGCCGGAACCGATCGCGGTCGAGGCATCGGGAGCCGACGTCACGAACGGCACGAACCAGCCGAGCTCGAGGCGACGGCTCGCGGGGTGAAGAGGAAGTAGGCGCCATTGTAAGCATCTCCACCACCCGGCAGGTCTCTTGCATAGGCGAACGAGAAAACGAAGAGCCGAGAGAAGGCCCCGTCGGCGTTGTTGATCCAGGTCCGTCGGGGGGCGTCCCCGGGGGCGGGCGCGTAAACCTCATCCCAGCCCTCGGTGAAGAGCGTCGAGAAGGAGAGCGGGCGCCAGGCGTCCGGGCGCAACGGCCCGAAGAGCGATTCCGAGGCCACCTTGATCGGGGAGCCGATGATCCGAAGGGAGTTGGGATCGACCGATTGCCGAGCATGAGCGACCTGCCCGGCAAGTTCGACCAAACCGAGGGCGATCAAGAAGAATGGCCACCGTGGAATCGTCTCACGACAATGGTAACGCATCGGCATTCCCAGTATCGATTCTCAACGAAGCCCGGTTTTTCCAAACCGGTGAACACTGCGGCCTGTGACAATTCTTTCGGGCGTCACGTGACGAATCCTGAAGCCAATCCGACCGACCAGTCGGGCGGGATTCGTGGCCGATTGCCGTCCGCCTCGCGTAAGCCCCATCGACTGTGAGGCTTGCGGAGACGACCAGGATCCGGGGAGAGGCATTCGCCCATCCCCATACGTTAAAAAACATGGGATCCCGATCCTAAGGTGTTGCGGCCCCCATCCGGTTCAGCAAGAATGCTCTTGCCAAACCTGGCGATGAGATGGACCGTCGAGAGTCCCCCGCGAGTCTTCTTCCGACTCATGGCGACTGAGCGTCGATCCCGGCATCGATCGTTTCTGTCCGGCCTGAGTGTCTCGGCCCGCGATGAGGCCACATCATGAGTCCCGACGTCGCGGACCAATCTTCCGCCGATTTCGACGTTCGCCGATGGGTGGTGATCCTGCTCCGGGGGGTGGGGCAGGTGATGTTCCAGGGGCACGCGGCCACGGGCCTGCTGTTCGTGGTCGGGATGGCGGTCGCCGGGCCCTTGATGGCGATCGGCGCGTTGCTCGGCGCGATCGTCGGTCCGGCGACGGCCCATGTGCTGAGGTTCGATCGGGGGGAGCTGGCCGACGGAATCTACGGGTTCAATTCCACTCTCGTCGGGGTTGGACTGATCTTCTACCTCAAGCCCGAGCCGTTCACCTGGGGGTTGATCGTTCTCGGGGGCGTGATCGCCACGGTCTTGACGTTCGGCTTGAGACGGCTGGTGAAGGCTCCCACGTACACGACCCCCTTCATCGTGACCACCTGGATTGCATTGGTGATCGCCCATGCTGCGGCCGGGACCTCGATCGACGTGAAGCCCGCCCCCCCGTCGGCCACGCCCGCAGGGTTCGTGGCTGCGGTCCTGGACGGCGCCGCCGAGGTCATGTTCGGGGCGAATGTCGCGACCGGGGCCCTGTTCCTCGTGGGGATCGCCCTGAGCAACTGGCGTCACGCGGCGATCGCGACGCTCGGCTCGATCGCCGGGACGGCCCTCGCCATGTATCACAACGACCCTTCGGGATCGATCTCGATCGGCATCTACGGATACAATGCGGCGCTGGCCGCGATGGCGGTCTATCTCTGGCGTCCGTCGCTCCTGTTGCCGATCCTGGGGGCGATCATCTCGGTGCCGATGACCGAATTTTTCCCGAAATCGGTGGGCCTTCCCGCCCTGACGGCCCCGTTCGTCGTCGCGTCCTGGATCGTCCTGGCCCTCGGTAGCCTGGAAGGCCGGTTCGAGCGCATGCCCGCCTGACCGAGATTGATCGCCTGCATCGCCCCGGATCTGTCCCCTCGGAGTCACTTCGATGCACCTGACGCCTCGCGAGATTGAGAAGCTCCTGATCTACCAGCTCGCCGACATCGCGGAGCGCCGCAAGGCGAAGGGGCTGAAGCTCAACCATCCCGAGTCGATGGCCCTCATCTGCGCCGCGGCGCTCGAGAGGGCCCGAGAGGGGAAGACCGTTGAGGAGGTGATGGCCGAGGCGGCCCAGGTTCTGACCCGGGACGACGTGATGGACGGGGTCGCGGAGATGATCCCCTTCGTCCAACTGGAGGCGGTGTTCACCGACGGGACCCGTTTGATCACCGTCCACGAACCGATCAAGTGAGCACGGGCAAGGGCAGTTAATTGTCGATACAGGAGCGCGTCGCATGGCCGAGAAGCCACAGGTCCCGGCGGGGGAACGCCGGACATTCGCCCGACACCCGGACGCCCCTCCGCAGTCGGACAGCTTCGAGAAGGTCCCGGTCGGGGGCCTGATTCTGGCCGAGGGCGACATCGAGCTCAACGCCGAGCGACCGACCGTTGCGCTGAAGGTGAGGAACACGGGGGACCGGCCGATTCAGGTCGGCTCGCACTTTCATTTCTTCGAGGTCAATCGCTACCTCGAGTTCGACCGCCCGGCCGCGTTCGGCATGCGGCTGAACATCCCGGCGACAACGGCCATCCGGTTCGAGCCGGGGGACGAGAAGGAGGTCTCGCTCGTACCGATGGGGGGCAAGCAGTACTGCCTCGGCTTCAACAACCTGGTCGACGGCTGGACCGGAGGCGGGCCGACTCCCGACTATCGGCCCAACTTCGACGCCGCCGTCAGGAAGGCCCGGGAACTCGGCTTCAAATCGACCCAGTGATCCCCCGCCCCCTCAGCGCGAGCCACACGATGAAGATCTCCCGCAAGCAGTACGCAGACCTTTACGGACCGACGGTGGGCGACAAGATTCGCCTGGGCGACACCGATTTGTATGTCGAGATCGAGAAGGATCTCCGCACGTTCGGGGATGAACTGGTCTGTGGCGGCGGGAAGACGCTCCGCGACGGCATGGGCAGCGACAACCAGCTGACCCAGGAGGCCGGCTGCCTGGACCTGGTCATCACGAACGTCACGATCCTCGACCCGATCCTGGGGGTGATCAAGGCCGATGTCGGCATCCGCAACGGTCGGATCGTGGGCGTCGGCAAGGCGGGCAACCCCTCGACGATGAACGGCGTGACGCCGGGCCTGACGACCGGCACCGCCACCGACGCCATCACCGGAGAACACCTGATCCTGACCGCCGCCGGCATGGACGCGCACATCCATTACATCTGCCCGCAGCAGGTCTGGGCGGCGTTGTCGAACGGGATTACCAGCTTCTGGGGAGGCGGTATCGGCCCGACCGACGGGACCAACGGCGTCACCACGACCAACGGACCCTGGAACATCGAGATGATGCTGCGGGCCGCCGAGGGCCTGCCGATCAACTTCGGGTTCCACGGCAAGGGGAACGCGAGCGCCCCCTCGCCGCTCGTCGAACAGCTCCGGGCCGGGGCGGCGAGCTTCAAGATCCACGAGGATTACGGGACCACTCCGGCCGCGATCCGGTCCTGCCTCTCCGTCGCTGATGACTATGACGTAAGCGTCTCCATCCACACCGACACGCTCAACGAGTCTGGCTTCGTCGAGGACACGCTGGCCGCCATCGACGGCCGGACCATCCACACCTACCACTCCGAGGGCGCCGGCGGCGGCCACGCCCCCGACCTGCTCAAGGTCGTCGGCCAGCCGAACGTGCTGCCCAGCTCGACCAACCCGACGCTCCCCTGCGGCGTGAACTCGGTGGCCGAGCTGTTCGACATGATCATGGTCTGCCACAACCTGAACCCGAAGATCCCCTCCGACGTCGCCTTCGCCGAGAGCCGCGTCCGGGCCGAGACCATCGTCGCCGAGAGCGTCCTGCACGACATGGGGGCGATCTCGATCATCTCCAGCGACTCGCAGGCCATGGGCCGGGTCGGCGAGCACTTCCTCCGCGCCATGCAGACGGCCGACGCCATGAAGAAGGCCCGCGGCAAGCTCCCCGAGGACGCGCCGGGAAACGACAACTTCCGCGTCCTCCGCTATCTGGCCAAATGCACGCTGAACCCCGCCATCACCACGGGCGTGTCGCATATGGTCGGCTCGATTGAGCCCGGCAAGCTGGCCGACCTGGTGCTCTGGGAGCCCGCCTTCTTCGGGGCCAAGCCGAAGCTTGTCCTCAAGGGGGGATTCGTGGTCTGGGCCAACATGGGCGACCCGAACGCCTCGCTCCCGACGCCCCAGCCGATGCTCTATCGGCCGATGTTCGGCGCCTTCGGCTCGGCGCTGGCGAAGACCTGCGTGACCTTCGTCTCGCGCCTGGCCCACGACCTCGGCGTCAAGGAGAAGTACGGCCTGCAGCGGATCGTGGAGCCGGTCAGCCGGACCCGAGTCCTGACCAAGCAGCACCTGGTCCGCAACGACTACCTGCCCCAGATCGAGGTCGACCCGCAGACGTTCGCGGTGAAGGTCGACGGGGTCCACGCGACCGTCACCCCGCCGAAGACGATCTCGTTGAATCAGCTTTACTTCTTCAGCTAAATCGGGTGACCCCGGGTGGGGAAGGCGGGACGGCGTTACGCGCGTCTTTTGTGCTCCCGGGCAACGCCACGCACGGCCACTGCCCCACGAAGAACCGGATCGCCGCGTTTCCGATCGGTCTCGCGGCTGTCCACTCCGCCGAGGACGGACCGATCGGCGCAGGCCTCGCGCTCTTCGTCACCACGCGGACCATCGGCGGCCTGTCGACGTTCAGCACCCCGAGCCGGGGCACGATCCGACTTCGGGACGAACCCGGCGAACCTCTCCTCGCTTCCATCGATCCGGTCCTCAGCCCGCCCATCGGCGAGTCGCTCGTCGAGGTCGGATTCCTCGAGGGCAAGACACCGTCGCGACGATCTCGGGCATGATCTTCTCTGCAATCCAAGGGGGCCTCGGATGATTCTCGTGGAATCGGTCGTCGGCAATGAAGGCGACCCCATCTGGAAGGCGAATCTCGAAGGCGCGTCGATCGATGCCCTTCAGCTCGACCAGTGGCAGGCGCAGAAGAACCGATTCCGCCGCAAGACGGAAGCGGGCGTCGAGGTCGCCGTGGCCCTGGAGCGGAACACGCACCTGCACGACGGCGACATCCTCGCCTGGGACGAGGCGAACCGATCGGCGATCGTCGCCCGGATTCAGCTCCAGGATGTCCTCGTCGTCCGGCTCGATGGCGTGCTCGGCCAGTCGAGCGACCTGCTGGCCCGGACCTGCGTGGAACTCGGCCACGCGCTCGGCAACCAGCACTGGCCGGCGGTCGTGAAGGGGTCGGCCGTGTACGTCCCGTTGACCGTCGACCGCAAGGTCATGGCCTCGGTCATGAAGACGCATGCGTTCGTGGGAATCACCTACGAATTCCAGCCCGGTGCCGAGGTCATCCCGTTCCTGGCGCCCCACGAGGCGCGCCGCCTCTTCGGCGGGGCCGATTCGACCCCGCATTCGCACCTCCCCGCGGCGGACCCTGCTCGGGCCCATCCGCACGAGCACACGCACGTCGATGCCGAGGGCCGGGTCACTACGCACAGTCACCCCCACGAAGTCGCAGGGCCCGACGACCACGACCACGACCACCCGCACGCCTCCTGACACCGGACGAGCCTGCCGTGTCCGAAATCCTCCGCCTCATGCGCGTCTTGCAGTTCGGCGACTCGGTCCTGCCGGTCGGGGCGTTCTCGTTCTCGAACGGGCTCGAGTCGGCGATCCAGAGCGGCGTCGTCCGCGATGTGGAGACGCTGGGCCAGTTCGTCCGGACGGCGACGGCCCAGGCGAGCACGTCCGACGGCATCAGCCTGCTGACCGCCTTCCGAGCCGCCCAATCGGCCGACGAGGCCACGATCGACCGGGCCGACCACGCGTCGTTCCATCGCAAGCTCAACGAGGAGCAGCGGACCATGTCCGTCCGGATGGGCCGCAAGCTCGCCGAGATGTCGGACCGGACAATCGGCCCATCTTCCGCGACGGACTGGCTCGATCGAATCCGGGCCGGGCGCGTCCCCGGCACATATCCTGTCGGTCAGGGGCTCGTCTTCCAGGCCCTCGGGCTGGGAGAGGTCGACGCCTTCGCGGCCCAGCAATACGGCCTGGCCAGCATGATGATCAACGCCTCCCTCCGGTTGATGAAGATCCACTACCTCGACGCCCAACGCCTCCTGTTCGAGGTCAACGCCCGGGCCGAGGACGACTACCACCGAATCAAGGCATTGACGCTCGACGACATGGCCGCATTCGCCCCCATGTTCGACGTGCTCTGCTCCGTCCACGTCCATTCACACGTCCGTCTGTTCATGAGCTGAAACGAGAGTCGATTCCATGAAGAAGATCACCCGTATCGGCATCGGCGGCCCCGTCGGCTCCGGCAAGACTGCTATCATCGAGGCCATCACTCCCCAGCTGCTCGACCTGGGCGTCCGGGTGCTCGTGATCACCAACGACGTGGTGACGACCGAGGACGCGAACCATGTCCGGCGGACGCTCAAGGGAATCCTGCTCCCGGAACGCATCCTCGGCGTCGAGACCGGGGCCTGCCCCCATACGGCCGTCCGGGAAGACCCGAGCATGAACCTCGCCGCGGTCGAGGACATGGAAGCCCGATTCCCCGACACCGACGTCGTCCTCATCGAGTCCGGCGGCGACAATCTCACGCTGACCTTCAGCCCGGCGCTGGTCGATTATTTCATTTATGTGATCGACGTCGCCGCCGGGGACAAGATCCCCCGCAAGAACGGGCCCGGCATCACCCAGTCCGACATCCTCGTGATCAACAAGACCGACCTCGCGCCCTACGTCGGCGCGAGCCTGGAAATCATGGACCTCGACTCCCGGATGATGCGAGGCGACAAGCCGTTCGTCTTCACCAACTGCAAGACCGGAGAGGGGATCCGGGAGCTGGTCGACCTGATCCGAGAGAACGTTCTCTTCGATCTCGAACTGCCCGTGACCGGCCGATGAATCCCGATGCGCCCGAACTCGCCCCTTACCAGGACGAGCCGAAGCAGCTCCCAACCGGGAGCTTCGGCAAGCAGGCCCTGCTCCGGCTCCGATTCGAGCAACGCGGCGATCGCTCGATCCTCGCCAGGAGCGAGCGACGGGCCCCGCTGCTCGTGCAGCGGGCCCTCTATTGCGACGAAGGGATGCCCGACTTGCCGGTCGTCTACATCATCTCGAACTCCGGGGGCATCCTCCAGGGAGACCGCTACACCCAGGAATTCTCGGCGGGTCCGGACGCCCGAGGTCACCTGACGACCCAGGCCGCCACCAAGATCCACGAGATGGATGCCAACCACGCCATCCAACTCCAGGCCATCTCCCTGGAGGAAGGTGCCTATCTGGAATATCTCCCCGAGCCGGTCATCCCGTTCCGCAACTCGCGATTCCTCACCCGGACGAACATCACGATCGCACCCTCGGCCACGCTCCTCTACTCCGAGCTCCTGCTGTCGGGGCGCCTGCATTACAAGGGAGGGGAGCGATTCGCCTTCGATCTGTTCTCTTCCACGGTCTCGGCGAGCCGGGGATCAGGCCCAGAGCTGTTCGTAGAAAAGTTCGTGATCGAGCCGAAACGCGTCCCGGTGCCACAGGTCGGGATCATGGGTCCGTTCGACGTCTTTGGAAACGTGCTCTTGCTGACCCCTCGCACCCATGCCGATGCCATCTACGACCAAACCCCCGTCGAATGGAAGCCGGAGGACGGCTACGTCGCGGGGGCAAGTCGGCTTCCGAACGACGCCGGAATCGTCTACAAGATCCTCGGGCGCGACACCGCCCTCGTGCGTCACAAGCTCCGTGAGTTCTGGGCTCGCGTTCGTTTCCAGGTCACCGGCAAACCCGTGCCCAGGCCATTCCCCTGGGGACCCTGACGCCTCTTCGCATCTTCTCCATCGGGGCTCGGCGGACAGGAAGAGCGAGTCGCCATTGTCGTCAGCTCAGAAGCCCTCGCAGAATTGGCTCGGTTGGCGTGAGGCTTGCGGCCACCTGAGGTGGAGTCCGCCTCGATTGATGGAGCCCTCGTCATGGCCGAGCTCGCAACGCCCCCTCTGGAGCCCGGCGACGGTCTTCAGCGCCTCGTGGATCGAGCCCGGAACCAGTTCCTCCGAGAAGGCCCACCTGAAGGCCCGGACGATCCGCCCAACCCACTTGTTGACCTCGTTGCGGCAGAGGACCGACTCGACCATCCGTCGCCGGACCGCCTCAAGCTTCAGCGGCCCGAAGTCCCGGGCGACCGTCGCGCCGTACACGTGGCGGAGCGGCCGGACCGAGAGCCGGATGTCCTTGGCGACCGAGTTACAGGTCCCGGCCGTCGAGGGTGACGACCGCCTGGCCGGAAGGCTTGTGAAGCCGGCGGGCAGGGAAGCGACGGGGGCGCCCTGACATCGCGGACGACTCCAATCCGGTAGAGTACCGGTGAGTAGGCCGCCCCTCCGTCGGCGGTTACGCAAATAGTTGCATTGGCCTGCGTTACACAGAGGCGCCGCCCGGATTCGAACCGGGGAATAACGGATTTGCAATCCGCTGCCTTACCACTTGGCTACGGCGCCTTGCACGGAAGAGGATTCTAGGGGATCATCCTTCCGGCAGCAAGACCCTGGTACGGTTGAAGCGAGCGGTTCCGCAGGTTGCCGAGATTGGGGAAGGCGGTCGGGGCTCGCGAGGCGATTCGGCCCGAGGGCATCATCGGGTTCTTGAGACGACCGGTGGGGATGCGAGTCTCTCGGCATAACAGGGCGCGATGGGGCTTGAGGAGGTCGGGTTGCGACAGTTTGGGACGGTGACGATCGTCGGGGTCGGTCTGATTGGCGGATCGATCGGGCTGGCCTTGAGACGCCGCGGGCTGGCGGATCGGGTCATCGGCCTGGGCCGCGATCGGGAGCGTCTTGCCGAGGCGGCGAGGCTCGGCACGATCGACGAGGGCATGACCGACCGCGATCGGGCGGTGGCCGAGGCCGACATCGTCGTCGTCTGCACGCCGACAGACCGGATCGCGGACGACGTTAAGCGACTCGCCGTCGCAAGTCGTTCCGATGTCGTGATTACCGACGCGGGGAGCACCAAGCGCAGGATCGTCGAGGCGGTTGAGCAAGACGATCGGGCGCGGGCTGTCTTCGTCGGCGCCCATCCGCTGGCAGGCTCAGAGCGTCGAGGCGCCGCGGCGGCCCGGGCGGATCTGCTCGAGGGCAAGGTTTGCGCCCTGACTCCCTCGTCCCGGACGCCGGGCGACCGCCTCCGACGCGCGATGGAATTCTGGTCGGCGGTCGGTTGCCGGATCGTGACGCTCGATGCCGATGCCCACGATGAGGCGCTGGCTCGGACCAGTCATCTGCCCCACGTCGTGGCATCGGCTCTCGCCCTGAGTGTCCCGGCCGAGCATCTGCCACTGGCCGCGGGGGCCTATCGAGACGGGACCCGGGTCGCCGCGTCCGACCCCGACCTCTGGGTCGCGATTTTCCTGGAGAATCCGGACCATCTCCTCGCGGCCCTGGAAGACTTCCGATCGGCGCTCGACCACTTCCGCGACGCCCTTCAGGAGCGGGATCGCGAGCGACTCCGGTCGCTCTGGCAGAACGGGAAGCTCGTACGCGAGCAATTCGATCCACCACCGACCCACTGACTCGTCATTGGAAACTGTTCTCTGCGAAGACCTCGGCGCGATTCCGTCGTGCTCGGCGATTGCCCCCGGGCCTGCCGAGTGCCGTGGACGATGCGGTCGCCCGGGTAAGTCCCTCGATGGAAACCAAGCGCCCTCGGAGGTCGGTCCTCGCCGATCGGGGCGGCGAGCCTCGGCCCGTCCCGGCGGACTTGGCAGGGCAGTCGCGGTCGTGCTACGATAATGCAAAGCACCGGGCAGTCGAGAGTTCTCGGCCTGGCCCCGTCCGCAACGAGCCCCGAGATGCAGTGTCCGACCCAGGTTCGACGGTCGATTGAAGTTGGTGGCTTCAACGGGCCGGGATCAGCGGAGGATCACCAAGGATCATGATCGGTTCTCACTGCGTCCAAGCGTTGTTCCTCCTTGTGCTCGGACTCTCGACCTCCCCTGGCATCCAGGACCAGGAAGGGGCCGAGCGATCCGGCGGGGCGGAAGCGGAAGCAGCCCCCCAGGAGCAGTCGCATCCGCTGCTCGATCAACCGGAGCGCTTCGTGCCGCGATCGCCCCGGACGGCCGAGGACATCGAGCAGCTCGACACGCTCCGGCTCTATGCCGCCGGCCGAGCACTGGAAGCGAGGCGCGACTGGACGGATGCGGTCGAGCTGCTTGAACGGGCTCGGGAGCTGGAACCCGATTCGGTCGCGATCCTGAGGCGCCTGAGCCGGCTCTATTTCGGGCTCGGCGGCGAGGATCGCATCCAGAAGGGGCTGGACACGGGGTTGGCCGCCATCGAGGCCGAGCCGGAAGACGCCGAAACTATCCGGCGCCTCGTGCGTCATTATCGGACCTCGAATAACGACGAGGCGGCCGAGCAACTCCTCCGATCGGTGCTCGACAACCCCGAGCTCCCCGCCTTCTGCCAGGCCCGGCTCGTGGTCCTGCACGAGCTCGGTCGCCTGCACGCCGATGCCCAGCAGTTCGATCGGGCCGTCGAGCCGTTCGCCCAACTCGTCCGATTGCTCGACTCCCGAGAGGCGACCCGGCTGACCCCCGCCCAGATTCAGGACGTGTTCGGCGAGGTCGAGGCCGATGCCTACCGCCGGATCGGCGAATCGTTCTTCAACGCAGGCCGATTCGACCTGGCCATCGTGGCCCTGCGGCGCAGCCTCGTCTACGACCCGGATAGCCAGCAAACCCCGCTGTACCTGGCCCAGGCCCTGCTCCGAGACAATCGGCCCGAGGAGGCGCTCGCCTTGCTCGAACCGATCGTCGAGGACCGTCCGCCCGGCCGCGTGACCTTCGACGTGCTCATCCAGGTCCTGACCGTCCTGAACCGTGCCGAGGAGATCATCCCGAGGCTCGAAGAGGCCTCCGAGGACGACCCGTCGAACTACCTGCTTCGCTATGCCCTGGCGGAGCGCTATGAGGCCGAGGGCCGCCGCGACGACGCCCGCCGCCTCTATCGAACCCTGATCAGCGACCAGCCCGACCCCGAAGGCCTGGCCGCCCTGGCTCAGACGCTCCGAGAGCAGGGGAAGCTGGAGGATCTCATCCGCCTCTTCGAGACCGCCCGCACCCAGCGCGGGGGTCGCCTGGCGATTGAGACGCAACTGCGGTTCATCGGCACCGATCCGGAGCTGGCCGGCGAAATCCTGGATGCCGGCATCGCGCTCTTGAAGGAAGATCCCCCCCGCCTCGGCCAGGTCGGGATCGATCTCCTCTCCGACATCGCGGACCGATCCGACCGCGTGGAACAGCGGGTCGAGCTCGATCGCCTGAGCCTCGAACGCGACCCGTCCCCCCAGAATCATCTGGAGCTGGCCGACTCGCTGGTGGCTGCCGGGGAGCCGGGGCAGGCCGTCGAAACCTTCGATCAATTGTTGCAACGGTTCCCCGAACTTCAGAACGAACCCCAGCTCCTCGCCCGGATGGCCGAGCTGCAATTCGACGCCGGCCGGATCGAGCAGGCGCTCGAGAGCGGCCGGAAGATCCTCGATCGCCAGCCGAACGACCTGCCGATGATCCAGCTCGTCGGCTACGCCTTGCAGCGGCTGGAACGCTTCGACGAGGCCCTCGCCCTCTATGAGGGCATCCCCGACCGGTTCGCCGGCAACCCCGAGGCCATTCGCCTGTCCAAGATCTGGACCGCCAACGCCCTCGCCTCCGCCGACCGCTTCGAGGAAGGGGAGCAGATCCTCCTGCAATTGCTCGAAGAACAGCCGGACGACCCCTGGCTGAACAACGACCTCGGCTACCTCTGGGCCGAGCGAGGGATCAAGCTCGACCGCGCCGAGGAGCTCATCCGCAAGGCGGTCGAGGCCGATCCCTCGAACAGCGCCTACCTCGATAGCCTCGGCTGGGTGCTTTACAAGCAGGGCCGCACCGAAGAAGCCATCACCCACCTCGAAGACGCGGTCCGGCTTCGGCCCTCGGCCGTCAATCTCGACCACCTGGGGGATGTCTACTTCGTGCTCGGGCGCCGCGACGACGCCCGAGACGCCTGGCAACGCGCCGAGGCCCTGGCCGAGGGTGCCGACCCTCCCGACCCGACGCTGGCCTCGATCCGGGAAAAGCTTCAGGCCCTTGACGACGACGGCGACGCTGACCCGCCCTCCCCTCCCGACGGGGACGCCGAAGCAATCCATCCCTAAAGTGGTCCTCCTCTTCCCGAACCGTTTGACGTTGACGATCCACCACGCGTTGCGTCGCCCTCCGGAGCGCCAGGGCAATCGTCCGATCGGCCTGGCCCGGCTCCCGGGTGGCTCGCTCAATCTCGGTGGTTCGCCCGATCCTGGAGTCTCATACCGAGATGGCTGGTCACTCTCACGCCGCGAACGTCGCAGCCCGCAAGAATTCCGTCGACGCCAAGCGCGGCAAGCTCTTCAGCAAGCTCTGCCGCGCCATCTACGTGGCCGCCCGCACCGGCGGCCCCGATCCGGTGACGAACCTCCGGCTCCGCTACGCGATCGACAAGGCGAAGTCCGTCAGTTGCCCGAAGGACAACATCGAGCGCTCCATCAAGAAGGCGACCGGCGAGCTGGGCGCCGAGAGCTACGAGGAAGTCATCTACGAGGGCTACGGCCCCGGCGGCGTCGCCGTGCTCTGCGAGATCCTGACCGACAACCGGAACCGGACCGCCGGCGAGGTCCGTCGCGCCTTCGACATCTGCGGCGGCAACCTCGGCTCGACCGGCTGCGTCAGCTACCTGTTCGACTACAAAGGGCTCTTCCTCGTCGAGGCCGCGAAGGTCGAGGAGGAGCAGCTCATGGAGATCGTCCTCGAAGCCGGCGCCGATGACCTGAAGCGAGACGGCGACTATTACGTCGTCACCAGCGACCCCAAGGCCTTCGACGACGTCCGCAAGGCCCTCGAAGATCACGAGATCCCGACCGAGAGCGCCGAGACCAGCTACCTGCCGCAGACGACCGTCGATCTCGACGTCGAGAACGGCAAGAAGATGCTCAAGCTCCGCGACCTGCTCGACGACAACGACGACGTGCAGAACATCTACAGCAACGAGAACATCCCCGAAGAAGCGATGGCTTCCTGAGCGATCGCTTCATCCCTTTTGCCCGAATCCTCGCTCACCGTCCGGGGGTGCGTCGCCGCCCCCCGGACGCCCTCCCTCGGAAGATCACGATGCCAGAAACCTTCGTCAAGTCCGAGCGGCTCCGCCAGCTCCCCCCCTACCTGTTCGCCGAGATCGACAAGAAGAAGAAGGCCGCCATCGCCGCCGGCCGCGACGTGATCAACCTCGGCGTCGGCGACCCGGACAGGCCCACCCCCGAGCCGATCGTCCGGAGCCTCCAGCAGCACGTCGAGAACCCGAGCTTCCACCAGTACGCCCTCGACCAGGGCTCTCCCGAGCTGCGACGCTCGATCGCCTCGTTCTTCTCCCGCCGCTACGGCGTCGATCTCGACCCCGAGACCGAGATCCTGCCGACGATCGGCTCGAAGGAAGCCCTCGCCCACTTCCCCCTGGCGGTGATCAACCCGGGGGATGTCGGTTTGGTGCCCGACCCGCGCTATCCGGTCTATCGCTCCGCCGTCCAGTTCGCCGGGGGCGAGCCGTACATCATGTCCCTGGAGCCGGGCCTCGGCTTCCGCCCCGATCTCGACGCCGTGCCGGCCGACGTCTGGAAGCGGGCCAGGCTCATGTTCCTCAACTACCCGAACAACCCGACCGCCGGGTCGGCCGACCTCCCCTTCTTCGAGAAGGTCGTCTCCCTGGCCCGCGAGCACAACTTCGTTGTCGCCCAGGACGCCGCCTATTCCGAGGTCTATTTCGACGATCCCCCGCCGAGCATCCTCCAGGTCCCCGGCGCGAAGGACGTGGCCGTCGAGTTCCACAGCCTCTCGAAGACCTTCAACATGACCGGCTGGCGCGTCGGCTTCGCCGTCGGCGGCGCCCCGCTCGTCTCGGCGCTCGGCCAGGTGAAGGCCAACAGCGACTCGGGCATCTTCACCGCCGTGCAGATGGCCGCCGTCACGGCCCTCGACCAGTACGAGACGATCACCCCGCCGATCCGGGCCCTCTACAAGGAGCGACGCGACGTTCTCGTCTCCGGCCTGAAGCGCCTCGGCTGGGACGTGCCCACCCCGGCCGCGACCTTCTACGTCTGGATCCCCTGCCCCGCCGGATACGACTCGACGACGACCTGCTCCAAGCTGCTCGACGAGGCCAACCTCGTGACCACCCCCGGTCTCGGCTTCGGCGACGCCGGCAATGGCTTCTTCCGGATGGCGCTGACCGTCGATTCCCCTCGCCTGGAAGAGGCGGTCGCTCGCATCAGCAAGCTTTCCTTCTGAACCCGCTCGGGGGCGATCGACGATGGGCAGCACCCTGGCCTTGATCGCCCTCGGCAGTAATCTCGGCGACCGCTCGCACATCCTCGACCGGGCGATCGCCGAGATCGCTCAATCGGCTGAGGTCGTCGTCCGGGGCGTCAGCCGATACCACGAGACGCCCCCCGTCGGCGGCCCGGGCGGCCAGGGGGCCTTCCTCAACGCCGCCGCGGCGCTCGAAACCACGCTCGACCCGTTCGCGCTGCATCGCCTCCTGATCGAGGTCGAGCACCAGGCCGGCAGGGTCCGAGAGGTCCGCTGGGATGCCCGGACGCTCGACCTGGACCTGATCCTGTTCGGCGACCGGATCATCGAGACTCCGGACCTGATCGTTCCCCATCCACGCTTCGCCGTCCGTCGATTCGTCCTCGGGCCGCTGGCCGAGGTCGCGCCGGACGCCATCGACCCGTTGACCCGTCGCAGCGTGGCGGAACTTCGCGACAACCTCGACCGTCGGCCGGGCTACGTGGTCCTCGACGGAGCCTCACCCGCCGTCTTTACCCGTGTCGTCGAGACACTCTCCGCCGCCGGTTTCGCGTGGTGCAACTGGTTGCCGGAGGACTTCGACGAGGATGCGGGGCCGGAGCGGCTGACCGGCGGCGACGCCTCGACCCTGCTCCGCGACGCGGCCCGCGAACTGCTCCAGGAACGGTGGTCGGCCGAGTACTGGGGGGATCGCTGGATCGTGACCGACCTCTGGTTCGATCGCCTCGTCTCTCTCCCGGATCGATCGACCGACCTTGTTCGCGAAGCCTTCCTCGCAACCATGGCCGAGCTGCGCCGGAGCGTAATCCAGCCGACGTTCGTCGCGGCGACGGGCCAGGCGTGCTTTTTCGGGACGACCGCCATTGACCCGGAGGAACCCCTCACGCGATGGACCGAGCGGCGTCCGAGTTCGTACCCGATCGGATACGACACGCCGATCCTCCGGATTCGGGAGGACATACCCGGCAGTTTCCAGGAACGATGGCGGGAAGCCTGGCTGGCCGGTGACATGCCGCGGGCCCAGGAGCTCGTCCAAGAACGGGAGGTCAGGATTGCCGATGAGATCCTCGCCGCCTGCGAGGCGTCTCGGGCAGGATTCGCCACCTGATCCGCCCCCCACCTTGCCCCCGCTCGGACGGTCCCTTTACAATTCGATCACACGCGACGAGTCCGGCCCGGGCTTCCCGGGCCTCTGTTGGGAAGGACGCTTCGATGGCGAAGAAGGGCGGCGGCAAGACGAAGGATTCGAAGGCGGACGGCATCCAGGTCGTCGCCCGGAACCGTCGCGCCCGGTTCGAGTTCGACCTGCTGGAGAAGGTCGAGGCGGGGATTGTCTTGAAGGGGACGGAAGTCAAGAGCCTCCGCAACGGCAAGGCCAGCCTGGAGGAATCGTACGCCGGGCTCGACCGGGGCGAGGCGTGGCTCTACGGCGTCGACATCCCCGAATACGTCGAAGCGAATCGGATGAACCACACCCCCAAGCGTCCCCGGAAGCTGCTCCTGCACCGCAAGGAGATCGACCGCCTGAAGACGAAGGCGAGCGAGAAGGGCCTGACGATCGTCCCCCTTCAACTCTATTTCAAGAACGGCATCGCCAAGGTCGAGATCGCCATCGCCCGAGGGCGCAAGCTGCACGACAAGCGCGAGGCGATCAAGTCGCGCGAGACCAAGCGAGACATCAATCGCGCCCTCCGCGATCGTTCTTGATCCGACCGGGTGCGAGGCCGGACGCATGGAGGAGACGCCGACACCCCTCGACGACCCCGACCGCCCCGCGCCCGGTCCGCCCCGATCCGGACCCTGGGACGGCTACCTCGTCGGCCCCGAGAACGAGCTGGCCCAGGCCGCGGCCCGGGAACTGGCCCGAGGGGTCAACGACGGCTCCCCGCTGGTCCTCATCGGCCCCTCCGGGTCGGGCAAGACCCGCTTGCTGGAGGAATTGATCGCCGATCGGATCGCCCGCAGGCCCGACGCCTCGGTCTCGCTCGTCACGGCCGAGGCCTTCGCCGACGCCTGCCACCGGGCCGCCGATCGCGAGACCCCGGCCGACTGGGCCGAGGTCCGTCGCAGCTTCCGGGGCGTCGACCTGCTGGCGCTCGACGACCTCCACGGCATGACCCGTTCTCCCCTCGCCCTCGCCGAGCTGGAGCCGACGCTCGATGCGCTCGACGCCGTCGGGGCCTCGGTGGCCGTCTCCGTCCGGGACGATCCCGGTCGCTGGGACGGATGGCCCCGGCGGCTCGCCGATCGGCTCCGGTCGGGCCTGACCGTCCGGCTCGACCGGCCCGGCCCCGCGACCCGACGCCGCTACCTGCTCGACCGGGTCCGCCAGCTCGGCCTGACCGCGACCGCCGAGGCCCTCGACACCCTGGCCGAGGCCGCCGACGGATACCGGCTGCTCGATGGCTGGCTGGCCCGCGCGACGCTGATGGCCCGCGTCGATCGCCGGCCGATCGACCTCGACCTGGTCAACTCCCTGATCCACGACGATCAATCCGCGAGCCCGGGCGTCTCGATCGCCCAGGTGATTCACGCCGTCGCCCGGTCGTTCGGGCTTCGACCCCGCGACCTGCGATCGGCCAGCCGCCGGGCCGCCCTGGTCGAGGCCCGGCACCTGGCCATCTTCCTGGCCCGAGATCTGACCGGGGCCAGTTTTGCCGAGCTTGGCAAGGCGTTCGGGGGTCGCGACTCCAAGACGATCCGCCATGCCTGCCAGGCCACGTCCAGACGCCTCGCGGACGACCCGACGCTCGCCAGCGCCGCCGGGGCGATCCGAAGTCGGTGGACCCCGGAATCCGCCGACCATCCAGGCCCCTGACCGGCCCGGACTCGGCCCGCCCATCCCAGTGGCCTGGAGACCCTGCGTCGTCGGTATCGAATTCGCAGACCAGGAAGCCTGCACGATCTCGCCGGCGACCACCCTGAAGGCAGGGTGGCCCCGCCGACGTCACTTGCTTCACTGCGATTGCCAAGGAGCGACACCATGATTTCGACCCGACGCACCGTCTCGATAGCCCTGAAAACCACCGCGATCGCCGCGGCCCTCGTGCTCCTGAGCGCCGACCCCGCCTCCGCGTGCCACAAGAAGCGGAAGGCACGGTG
This sequence comes from Tautonia sp. JC769, assembly GCF_040717455.1. NCBI lineage: Bacteria > Pseudomonadati > Planctomycetota > Planctomycetia > Isosphaerales > Isosphaeraceae > Tautonia > Tautonia sp. JC769. The sequence goes on along the minus strand of NZ_JBFEFH010000001.1, from coordinate 559,620 downwards.
CAACACCGCCACCCCCGTGGCCTACGGGTGCTCGAGCGCCCCGGTGAGCTACGGTTCCTACGGCGGCGGCTATCACTCGACCCCGATGCCCAGCCACCAGGGGGCCTACGGGATGGCGAGCGGCCAGGGGGCCTACGGCGTCACGAGCAGCCCCTACGCGGCCATGCCCGCCCCGACCGGCTACGGCGTCGGCCAGGGGATGGCCGGCCAGGTCATGTCGGCCCCCGGCCGCATCATGCGCGGGGTCGGCCAGGCCTTGCCCGGCGGCTTCGGCCGAGGCGGCATGGGCTACGGTGCCCCCGGCGCCGGCTACGGTGCCCCCGGCGCCTACGGTGGCGGCGTCGGCTACGGCGCCCCGGGAGTCTACGGCCCCGGTCAGATGGGCGGCTACGGCCCCGGCATGGGCGGGGGCGTCCAGGGCGGTTGGGGATATTGATCCCCCGGCCCTGATCGCATCATCCCGCCTTTCGCGACCCGCGAAACGACCAACGGCCCGGCACCATCCCCCGCGTGATGGTGCCGGGCCGTTCGCGTTGGCGGGTCCGAGACGAGGCGGTTTGTGAGATGATCGCGATCCCCTCCCCGGCCCATCGAATCGGGGGGAGGGGAAGGGAAACCACTCAACACAGAACGATCGGCCTCCCGGATCAACCCGGGAAGCCGATCGCGCAGATCTGCCTCAATCCCAGAGACGGTGGCCGAGGGGGGCGACTCAGGCCGTGTGTTCCGGCTTGAGGATGACCACGGCCAGGGGCGGCAGCGTCAGGTTGAGGAAGCAAGGACGCCCGGCGTGGTGTTCGGGGATCGCTTCGAGGTAGCCGCTGTTCCCGGCATTGGAACCGCCGTAGAGGGACGAGTCGGAGTTGAAGACCTCGCGGTAGCCTCCCCCTCGGGGGACGCCAATCCGGTAGTTCTCGCGCAGGCAAGGGGTGAAGTTGCACACGACGACCAGTTCATCGCCCGGCTGCTTCCCCTTCCGGAGGAAGGCCAGGACGCTGTTCTCCCAGTCGTGCAGCTCCAGCCAGTCGAAGCCTTGCCAGTCGAAGTCGATCTCGTGCAGGGCCCCCTCGGCGCGGTAGATGCGGTTCAGGTCGGCGACCATCCGCTGCAAGCCCTGGTGGTCGGCCCACTGGAGCAGGTGCCAGTCGAGGCTCTCCGACTCGTTCCACTCGCGCCACTGGCCGAACTCCCCACCCATGAACAAGAGCTTCTTGCCCGGATGCGTCCACTGGTACGAGAGCAGGAGTCGGAGGTTGGCCACCTTCTGCCACATGTCGCCGGGCATCTTGTCGATGAGCGACCGCTTGCCGTGCACGACCTCGTCGTGCGAGAGCGGCAGCATGAAGTTCTCGCTGAACGCATAGACGAGGCTAAACGTCAGCACCCCGTGCTCATATTTGCGGTAGACGGGGTCCTTGGCGATGTAGCGCAGGGTGTCGTTCATCCAGCCCATGTTCCACTTCAGGCTGAATCCGAGCCCACCGACGTACGTCGGGCGCGAGACGCCGGGGAAGGCGGTCGACTCCTCGGCGATCGTCAGGACGCCCGGGAACTGGGCGTGGGCCGCCTCGTTGAACTTCTTGAGGAAGTCGATCGCCTCCAGGTTCTCATTGCCGCCGAAGGCGTTGGGCACCCACTCCCCCGGGTTCCGGCTGTAGTCGAGGTAGAGCATCGACGCCACGGCATCGACCCGGAGGCCGTCGATGTGGTACTTGTCCAGCCAGAACAGGGCATTCGCCAGGAGGTAGTTGCGGACCTCCGAGCGGCCGAAGTTGTAGATCTTCGTGCCCCAGTCGCGGTGCTCGCCGAGCCTCGGGTCCTCGTGCTCGTAGAGGTGCGTGCCGTCGAAGTAGCCGAGGCCGTGCTGGTCCCTCGGGAAGTGCGCGGGGACCCAGTCGATGATCACGCCGATCCCGTGGCGGTGCATCGTGTCGACGAACTGGGCGAAGTCGTCGGGCGAGCCGAACCGGGAGGTCGGCGCATACAGGCCGACCGGCTGATAGCCCCACGACCCGTCGAACGGGTGCTCGCTGATCGGCAGCAGTTCGACGTGCGTGAACCCCATCTCGGTCACGTAATGGGCGAGCTGCTCGGCCAGCTCCGCATACGAGAGGTACTCGCCCTGCTGCTCCGCCCGGCGTTTCCAGGAGCCGAGGTGCACCTCGTACACCGAGACCGGGGCATCGAGCCCCTGGTTCCGGGTCCGGCGGCCCATCCACTCGGCGTCGTTCCAGCGGAACTGGTCCACGTCCCAGACGATCGAGGCCGTCTGGGGCCGTCGCTCGGCATAGAACCCGTACGGGTCGGCCTTCGAGACCAGATAATTGTTGTACCGGCTCCTGATCTCGTACTTGTAAACTTCCCCGGGCTGCAGGTCCGGGATGAAGATCTCCCAGAGGCCGGTCGGCCCGAGGTTCCGCATCGGGTGGCGGCGGCCGTCCCAGTGGTTGAAGTTGCCGACGACGCTGACGCGCTGGGCGTTGGGGGCCCAGACGGCGAAGTGGACCCCCCGAATCCCGTCGATCTCCCGGATGTGCGCCCCGAGCTTCTCGTAGGAGCGCAGGTGGTTCCCCTCGCCGAGCAGATAGACGTCGAAATCCGAGAGCACCTGCCCGAAGCGATAGGCATCGACCAGTTGCCAGCGGTGCCCATCGCCGTTCTCGACCGCCAGGCGGTAGGGCATGGCCGTCGATCGGTCGGGGATGACCAGTTCGAAGAGCCCTTCGGCGTGCAGCCGATTCATCGGGATCGGAGTGCCGGGCTCCCCCCCGCTCAGGTCGACCACCCAGGCCTTCGCCGCGTCGGGGAGCATTGCTCGGATCGCCAGGTGAGAACGGCCATCGGCGTCGACGACATGAGGCCCGAGGACACCGAACGGATCCCAGTGGCTGGCATGAATCAATTGCTCGATATCGGAGCCGTGCAGCGTCGGCAAGACAACGGGGGTCGCGTTCGGATGGGTCGTCGTGCTCATGATTTCTTCAAGGTTCTATGAGGGTCCGTAACGATCCAACGTCCTCGGAGCTCGGCCCGGCTGGCTCGTCAGTAAGGCTAGTCATCACGGCGGAGGGCTGCAACCTCAATGCCAAGAACCGTCCCGGACGGACGATTGATCGCAAGTGGCTGCTATGCCATGATGGGACGGATTGCCGAGGGCAGGAATCGACGGCACGGAGCCTGCCAGAACGGTTGGTTGCCCCGGATTCGCCCAGGGACACCGCGCATCAACAGCCGGATGCGCGGTGGCGTTCAGGAAGACCGGACCGACGGATTCCCACGACGCTCCGGGTGGCATGGGTTTGTAGACCGGCTCGCGGACGCAACGGAATGAGCGACGTACTGATCGTCGACGACAGCCCAACGGACCGAGCGTATTTCCGGACCCTCTTGCGGCGGGCCGACTTCCGCGTCTACGAGGTCGAGACCGGCGGCCAGGCCGTCGCCGCGGCCCAGGCGATCCGGCCCCATGCCGTGATCCTCGACATCAACCTGCCGGATATCGACGGGCATCGCGTCTGCCGGGCGCTCCGGGCCGACCCGATGATCTCCGGGATCCCCGTCCTGATGCTCACCGTCCGCGATCACGAGGCCGATGTCCTGGCCGGGCTCGAGGCCGGTGCCGACGACTACGTCCCCAAGGACGCCGCCCCCGAGGTCATCCTCGCCCGGGTCCGGCGCCTCTGCCGCTACCGGCAGATGGCCAATACGTCCCTGCTCAACGAGCAAATGGCCCAGATCGGCCGACTGCTGGCCGGGATCGTGCACGAGATCCGCGGGCCGCTCGGCGTCATCCGGGGCAACGCCGAGCTGATGCGGATGCAATTGAAGCCCGACGACCCGGCCGTCCGCTTCGCCGACCCCATCATCCGGAGCGTCCAGCTCCTGCAGGTCCGCCTCGAGCACCTAATGGCGACCGTCCGGGGCGGCCCCCCCGTGCTCCGCCCCCTGGAACTCGAACCCTTGCTCCGGGAGGCGATCGACTATTTCCGCAAGGGTTCCGACCCGAACCAGGGGCACGTGGAGCTGATCGTCGAGCCGGCGAAGGAGGCACTCCCCCCGGTCCGAGCCGACGCCGGCCGCCTGCTCCAGGTCCTGCTCAATTTGATGACGAACGCCCGGGAAGCGATCCTCGCCCAGTCCGCCCAGGGGACAATCCGCCTCCGCCTGGCGGCCCAGCCCGATGCGAAACGCCCCGGCGTCTGCATCGAGGTCCTCGACAGCGGCCCCGGGATCCCCGAAGACGTGTTGCCGCGCATCTTCGAGCCGTTCTTCACCACCAAGGACACCGGCACCGGCTACGGCCTCTACCTGTCCGCCGAAATCCTCCAGGAACACGGCGGACGGCTCACCGTGCGGAATTCCCCGGAGGGAGGTGCCTGTTTCTCGCTCTGGCTGCCCGATTCGGAGGCAGGAGGCCCGCCTCTCGGCCCAACAGCCCCGTCCACCGACCCTTCCTGAACGATGAGCCCCCTGCCCGCCGGGGCTCGTCTGCCCCGGCCGATGCCGGGGCGGGGGCAAGGCCGAGGCCCGGGCCGATCGCCCCTCTCCGCATCGCTTGACCGATCGAGGCGAACCCATGACCCGGACCGGGAACGGTCGAAGACCCACGATCAACCGCCTGCAACGCGTCGCGGCGGTCGTCGGCGTGCTCGCCGCCTCGATCGGCCTGCTTGCGATCGGCGGGGCCTTCTGGGGGGCCCCTCCTCTGCTCGTCGGCGCCCTGATCGGGGCCGCCCTGGTGCTCCCCGTCGGCCTCGCCTGCGGCATGATCGCGGAACGGGGCCGCTGGGTCCCCCCGGTCGCCTGCATCAGCGAGCACCTGGTCGCCCGGATTGAGGGCCTGGAACAGGGCCGGTCGTCCTCCTGGCCGGAGCTCCGGCCGGACGCCCACCCGACCCTGATCGGATGCCACCGGGTCATCGGGCAGTTCGATGCCGCGATGGCCCGCGTCCAGCGCCGGCTCGCGGCCGCTTCCTCCGGCCCCGTCCGAGAGACCTTGACCCGGAGCGGGCTGTTCGCCCCCCCCTCGGAGGTCAACGGCACCGACAGCTCGTCGGCCGTCTTCGAGACCCGGGACATGGTCGGCCGCCTCGAGCCCGAGTCCCTCCGATGGACGCAGGTCAGCCCCTCGTTGCAGACCTTCCTCGGGGCGGGACTCGAGCGGCTCCGGCGGCACTCGATCCTCGACCTGCTCCATCCCGACGACCGGGTGCCCGCGGACCGGGCGCTCCGAACCGCCTCCGAGAACGGCGAGGCCCTCGGCCTGATCTACCGCATCTCGACCCTCGGCGGGAACCGCCGGGTGGTCGAATTGAACGTCTCGACCCGATACGATGCCGACGGCTCGGTCGTCTATCTCCGCTGCCACGTCACCGACATCACCAACCGGATCCGAGCCCGTCGCAAGGAACGCCGACGCACCGAGGAGCTCCAGCAGCTGAACCGGACCCTCCAGCTGACGAACCAGGCCCTCGCCGAGCTGAAGGACCGCTACAGCGACCTCTATCAGAATGCCCCGGCCATGTATTTCAGCCTCGACCGCGAGGGGCAAATCCTGGTCTGCAACGAAACCCTCCTCCGAACGCTCGGGTACACCCGCCGAGAACTCGTGAAGCGGCCTTACGTCGAATTGCTCCCCGAGGCGCTCCGCCCGTCCTTCCGCAGCCGCTTCGCCGAGTTCCTCACGGCCGGCCGGATCGAGGTCGAGAGCCAGTGGCGCACCCGGGATGGCCGCCTGATCGACGTCTTCGTCACCGCCGTCGCCGTCCGAGACTCCAGGGGGCGCCTGATCCACTCCCGGAGCGTGGCGCAGGACATCACCACCCGCAAGCAACTCGAGGCCGAGCTGCGCCGCAACAACGAACGACTCGCCCGGATCAATGACGAATTGTCCCGGAAGAATACGGAACTCGACGAATTCTCGTACGTCATCTCCCACGACTTGCAGGAGCCGATCCGGACCTTGATCGCCTTCTCCGGGTTCCTGAAGCAGGATTACGCCGACCGGCTCGACGAGCAGGCGACCGAGTATCTCGATTACCTCACCGAGGCCTCGACCCGCATGCGGACCCTGATCCGTGACCTGCTGGAGCTTTCGAGGGCCGGCCAGGCCACCTCCGAGTTCCAGCCCGTCTCGCTCGACGAGGTGCTGGCGACCCTCCGGATCGACTTCGCCGAGCTGATCCGCAGCAAGGGCGCCGAGGTCCGAACCCTCGGCCCGTTGCCCACGATCTCGGGCGATCGGACCCGAATCGGTCAGCTCCTGGGCAACCTGATCGGCAATGGCCTAAAATATAATGACGCGGGCTCCCCGTTCGTCGAGCTCGGCGTCTCCTCCGCCGGGCCGCTCCCGAAGCGGGGGGACCGGGTGACGCTCATGGTCCGAGACAACGGCATCGGCATCGACCCCCAGTATCACGACGCCATCTTCCAGATGTTCCGCCGACTCCACCCCCGCGACCGCTACGAAGGGACCGGGGCCGGGCTGGCCATTTGTCAGAAGATCGCCCGAGCCCACGGCGGTCGCCTCTGGGTCGAGAGCCGCCCCGGCGCTGGATCAACCTTCTTCGTCGACCTCCCACTGGGACAGGCCCCGACGCCGCCGGGGCCTCCCGTCGGCCCGGACGATCGGTCTGCCCCCTCCCCGGACGCCGCGATCCATGTCCGCTGAGTTCCACTTGCTCCTGGTCGAGGACAGCCCCCCCGATGTGCTCATCCTCCGGAGGGCCCTCGCCGACGCCGGATTCAGGCACCGCATGACCGTCCTCTCCGATGGCGAGGAGGCCATGACCTACCTCGACCGGCTCGGCGACCCCTCCTGCCCCACGGACCTGATCCCCGACCTCGTCCTGCTCGACCTGAACCTCCCCGGCCCGAGCGGCTCCGAGATCCTCGCCCGGCTCAAGACCGATCCCATCCTCCGCACCATCCCGGTCGTCGTGATGACGACCTCCGGCCGAGACGAGGACGTCTGGCAGAGCTATCAGGCGGGGGCCAACTCCTTCATCCAGAAACCGGGCGATTTCCAGCGCTTCCGCGAGCTGGCCTCCTCGTTCCGGCGCTACTGGGAGGAGACGGCCATCCGCCCCCCCCGCCGGCCCCCGACCGGAGACCGCTGATCCCCGGGCGAGCGCCGGAATCCCCCCTCCGAACCCGGGACGGCCGGCAGGCCCCGGCTCCGCTCAATTCAGGCTGGGATCGTTCGGCAGGTCCGGCAGGCCGAGTGCCCCGGCCAGCAGGTTCGCCGAGACGCGACGCATCAGGGTTTCCCAGAGGGAGTCATCCCCCCCCGCGAGGGCCAGGTCCCGGTCGGCCGGGATCACCCGCCAGGAGTCCTGCGCCAGCTCCAGCTCGAGCTGGCCGGCCCCCCAGCCGGCGTAGTTGGCCAGGAACATGGAAGGCTCGACCCGCTGCTGGATCAACTCCTGGATCTTGTCGGGATCGATGGTCGTGTACAGCCCCTCGACGACCGATTGATCCGAGAACTCCTCGACCGCGTGCAGCACCATGAGCGGGCCGGGGACGGGCCCCCCCAGGAAGATCGGCTTGTCCCAGTCATCGGGCTCGTTGAAGACCTTCCGGGAGATCTCGGCGATGGTCGCGCCGGTCGGCCGGTTCAAGATGACCCCGGCCGCCCCGGTCTCGGAGTGCTCGACCATCAGCAGGACGGTCCGAACGAAGTTCGGGTCGGCCAGGGAATTCGATGCGATGAGGAAGTTTCCCTTGAGGCTCGTCATCGCCTTCAGATCCCGGGTGCCAGGGAGGAGTGCAAGGAGGCGGAGGAGCGGGCGGCCCGAGCGTCCGATCAATCCCGGGTCGTGCCGCCCTCGGCTGCGTGCGGAACAGGGATTCTAACGGTTGCCGACGGCCGAGTCGATTGGCTGCTCACGGCAAGCCTCAAGCGGCCCCGAACCCGGCCAGCGCCGCCCCCATCAACACCAGGTCCGGCTCCACCCGGGCCGATTCCCCCGACACCCAGGGGCCGAGGATCGGGGCGTCGCCCCCGGTCCAGATCACCCAGGGGCTCGCCCCGAGCCCGTCCCTCTGGCGAACCAGGAGCTCTCGGATCGCCCCCACGGCCCCCCAGAAGAGCCCGGCCTCGAGCGCCGGGATCGTCGAAGATCCCCAGGCCGCCGGGGCCCGTTCCGGGCCGAGTCCGGGCAATCCCGGCAATTGTGCCGTCCCCGAGTGCAAGGCCCTGGCCGCAAGGCCCGGGCCGATGGCGATCGCCCCCCCGAGCCAGCACCCGCCCTCGTCGACCCGCTCGACCGTGATCGCCGTGCCGCACTGGACGACGATCCCCGGCCCCTCCTGCCCGGCCAATCGGAGCGCCGCCAGCACCGAGAGCGCCCGATCGGCCCCGGTCTGCCCGGGGGAGTCGAGCCGGTGCGGCACCGGCACGTCGGCCGCCGATCGGAACCAGCGGATCGGCCCGACCCCGGCACCCTCCAGCAAGGCTCCCAGCCGGTCGGCCGCCGGCGGATTGACCGTCGAGATCGCCGCAGCGACCGACGCCGAGCCCGCGGTCAGCCGATCGACCGCCGCCTGCCAGCCCCGATCGTCATTCGACGCCGTCGCGAAGGAGTCGACGATCCGCCCGCCGAGGTCGATCCGCCCCCACTTGAGGCGCGTATTGCCGACATCGATCACCAAGCGGTCGAACGCCACCAGCACCCTCCCGGAAGGCTTGATGAGGCCACGGGCGGAACCGTGCGAGCCTCCGTCCAGGTCCCCCGAAGGAGTCGCTCAACGCCCCTCGAGCACGTCGGGGGCGGGAGACGCCCCCTCCTGCTTCTGCGCCTTCCCCTGCCCCTCGTCGTCGTCCGAGTGCTCCCGGACCCACTGGAGCACTTCGAGGATCCGGCCGATGAGCTGAGGAATCCCTTTGCCCGTCACGGCCGAGAGCGTCAACGGCTCCCGGCAGAGTTCGTGGGCGATCCGATCGACCACCTCGTCGGCCCCGGTCACGTCGAGCTTCGAGAGGACCAGGATCTCGGGGCGGTTCGCCAGCGCCGGGCTGTACTGCTCCAGCTCGTTCCGGATCGTCCGGTAATTCTCGACCGGATCGGAGCCGTCGATCGGCACCGCCTCGATCAGATGCACCAGGACCTTCGTCCGCTCGACGTGGCGGAGGAACTCGTGCCCGAGGCCGTGCCCCTGGTGCGCCCCCTCGATCAGGCCGGGGATGTCGGCCACGATGAACGAGTCGTCCTCGACGATCACCGCGCCGAGGTTCGGATACTTGGTCGTGAACGGGTAATCGGCGATCTCGGGATGCGCCCGGCTGATCCGAGAGAGCAGGGTCGACTTGCCCGCGTTCGGCAACCCGATCAGGCCCACGTCGGCGATGACCTTCAACTCCAGGTCGATCGAGCGTTCCTCGCCCGGCTGGCCCGGCTCGACCTGCCGGGGGGCGCGATTGACCGAGGACTTGAAGTGCTCGTTCCCGTGCCCCCCCTTGCCCCCTCGGGCCACCACGACGTGATCGCCCGGGATCTTCAGGTCGCGCAGGATGTGGCCGTGGTTGTGGTCCCGGACGATCGTCCCCGGCGGCACGTCGATGTAGACCGTCTCGGCACTCTTGCCGTCCCGGCTGCTGCCCTGGCCGTGCTGCCCGCGTTCCCCCCGGAAGTGACGCATGCCGGACAGGTGGGCCAGGTTGGTCAGGGCCTCGACCGCCCGCACGACCACGTGCGCGCCGTGGCCGCCGTCGCCCCCGTTCGGCCCTCCCCGGGGGACGTATTTCTCCCGGCGGAAGCTGAGGCAACCGTTCCCACCATCGCCACCCTTGACGTGCAGCGTCACCCGATCGACGAACATCGGTCCCCCAGAGACGCAAGACGCCCGGCGTCCATTCTCCCCCTCAAAGGGCCGGCCGCCGGGCATCCCAATCGCGGTGCAGGTTCACTCTCACCCCGGAGATCGGGGCGAGGCATGTTGGGCCGGGGCTCAGGCGTGCGCCCCGGCCTGACCATTGGTGGCCGGGATCACGTTGATCCGCCGCCCGTCCTGGTCGAAGTAGACCTTCCCCTCGGTCAGGGCGAAGATCGTCCAGTCGCGACCGACCCCGACATTCTTGCCCGGCCGCCACTTCGTGCCGTGCTGCCGGCAGATGATCGCCCCCGGCCTGGCGAGCTGCCCGCCGAAGAGCTTGATGCCCAGCCGCTGGGCATTCGAATCGCGGCCGTTGCGGCTGGAGCCTTGACCTTTCTTGTGAGCCATCGCGGTGTGACCTTACTTGCTTGTTCGTTTTCGAGATCTGATCGAAACGCCATGCTCCGATCACCGTCATCGAGCGATCGGCGCGGGGCGAACCGAGATGGCCCCGCCGGGACGGGCCATTCTACCGATCGCGGGCGGCCCCGGGCAAGACGAGCTGCCAAAACCCGATCGAGCCGACGCCTTTACAGCGTCTCCGACGGGTCGTTAGTCTGGAACCTTCGGGAAACACCTCGTCCGCTCCCGCCTCGGAGCCCGCCGACATGCCGCAAGCCCACGTCGACCCGGCCGAGCTGCGCCGGTTCGCCCAGAGCCTCAAGCAATTCAACAACGACCTGCAGAGCCGGATGACCGTCCTCAACGGCCAGCTCAACAACCTCGGCTCCACCTGGCGCGACCGCGAGCACGACAAGTTCGCCGAGGAGTTCCGCCAGACCATGAACGTCGTCTCGCGATTCATCCAGCTCTCCGAGGCCCATGTCCCCTTCCTGATGAAGAAGGCCGAGAAGATCGAGGACTATCTCCAGCAGCGCTGAACCGCCCCCGCAATCGCAGGAGCCGGCACCGATGGCCGAGCAAGCCCGCGTCCAGTCGATCGAGGCCCTCACTCGCTTCCGGGCCGCGGTGGCCGAGTTCGGCGACGGCGCGCGGAACGCCCTCGCCGGGATCGACATCGAGCTGCGACGCGTCCGGGACTGGCTCGAGCACGAGCAGCCGCGCTACTGGAAGGGCCAGATCAAGCTCTGGGACCAACGCATGGCCGAGGCCCGATCGGCCCTGCACCGCAAGAACCTCCAGCGCACCGACGGCTTCGTGCCCGACGTCACCCAGGAAAAGGAGGCGCTCCGCGTCTGCAAGGCCCGGATCGAGCAGGCCGAGCGCAAGCTCGCCTCCATCCGCCGCTGGGTCCCCCAGTACCAGCACGCCCTGGCCGAATACCAGGGCAGGACCCGCAGCCTGGCCGACGCCTCCTCGATCGACGTCGCCCGGATGCTCGCCATGCTCGACCGCATGATCTCGGCGCTCGAGGCCTACGTCAGCACCGCTCCCCCCCGAGACCACCCCGGCTCGCCCCCTCGCTCGCCGGCGAACGATGCCCCCGATCCCCCCGAATCGCCGGCCTGATCGCCTTTCCCCGGAGCCCCCTCGCCATGCGACCGACCAACATCACCGCGGGCGGCGCCAAGCTGCAACACGACCTGAAGTCGCTCCGCGCCCGATGGGACCAGACGCGGGACGAGTGGGACGACGCCGTCAGCCGGGACTTCGAGGCCAAGCAACTCGTCCCCCTCGAACACGCGGTCGCCCAGGCCCTGCACGGCATCGACGACCTGCAACAATTCCTCTCCCGGATGATCAAGGAGATCGGCCCCGACGACTGATCGCGAGGCCGCCCCTGCCACTACTCGGCGGATCCCGGGAGCAGCGAGATCTCCAGGTGGCTCGGGTACTCCACCGAGTGATAGACCCGGTGCGTCTGCCTCGTGAAGTCGTCCTCGTCCGCTTCAAAAATATTCGGCACGAAGGTCTGCGGGTTCCGATCGAAGAGCGGGAACCAGCTGCTCTGCACATGCACCAGGATCCGGTGCCCCTTCTTGAACGTGTGGAAGACGTCCTGCAGGGGCAGGTCGACCTGCGAGACCGCGCCGGGCTCGAACGGCTCGGGGGCCTCGAACCCGTTTCGGAACCGCCCTCGGATGATCTCCCCGCGCACGAGCTGCTCATAATCGCCGAACTCGACCCCCTCCGGGGCGTGCCCCTCGGCCGGGTGGTCGCCGGGATATTCGTCGATCAGCTTCACGACCCAATCGGCATCGGTGCCGGTCGTCGAGACGAACAGCCGGGCGATCATCGGCCCGGCCAGCGTCACGTCCGCTTCGAGCACCCGCGACCGGAACGTCAGCACGTCCGGCCGCCTCGTGGCGAAGCGCTGGTCGTCGGTCATGTACGCCCGGGGGGTCATGCCGATCCGGATCTCCGACGAGTCGGGGACCGGCGTGCTCGGGTCGCTGATGAACTCCGAGAACGGTTCCCGATCCTCCTCGCCCGGCGCATTGGCTGCAAGGGTCCGATCGTCCCCGAAATAGAGCTGGGCCGCCTTCACGCCCTCGGGAGGCCATCGATCGAACTCCTCCCAGCGCTTCAGGCCCGTATCGAAGGTCAACGCCTCGGGCAGATCCGGCCCCGGGTCGTCCGGGTCATTCCCCTCCTTCAAGAAATGGCGGAAGAACCGGGCCTCGACCCCTTCTTGATACGCCGTCGAGAGCCCCTCGCCGAAGGGGATATTCCCCGTCACCTGGGGGCCGTCCCCATTGCGTGCCCAGTCGCCATGACCCCAGGGTCCCATCACGAGCATGTTGAAGGTGTTCGGATTGTCGCGTTCGATCGCCTGATAGATGTTCAACGGCCCATACAGATCTTCGGCGTCGAACCAGCCCCCGACCGTCATCACCGCCGTCGAGACGCCCTTCAGGTGGGGCAGAATCGCCCGCTTCTGCCAGAATTCGTCGTAATTCGGGTGCTCGACCAGTTGCCTCCAGAAGAAGTTGTCCGGGCCGTAGTAGCGATCCGCATTCTTCAACGGGCCGAGCTCCAGATAGAACTTGTACCCATCCCGGGTGCCCGGGTCGACGATGTCGAACCACCTCGAATCCACCGGCCCGTCCTTCTGATAACCGAAGACCGGGGTGATCAGGAAATAGGCAAGCGTATACGCCCCGTTGTGGTGGAAGTCGTCGAAATAGAAGTCGGCGATCGGCGCCTGGGGCGACGCGGCCACCAGCGCCGGATGCGCCTCGGGCAAGGCCGCGGCCGTGTAGAACCCGGGGTAGGAAATCCCCCACATCCCGACCCGACCGTTATGCCCCTCGACATTCTCCAGCAACCAGTCGATGGTGTCATACGTGTCGGAGCTCTCGTCGATCGCCGCGTCGCCCGGGACATGCGGCCTCATATTGTCATACGATCCCTCCGACCGGAACCTCCCGCGGACGTCCTGATAGACGACGATATACCCCTCGTCCATCATCGCCCGCGACGGCCCCACCAGAGGCCGATACTCGTCCTCCCCGTACGGGCTGCAGCTATACGGCGTCCGGCTGAGTAGGATCGGATACGGGTTCTCGGCCGACGCGTCCCGGGGCCGATAGACGGCCGTGAACAGCCGGACGCCGTCCCGCATCGGGATCAGGTGCTCGGTCTTCTCGAACCGCTCCTCCGCCGTCATCGGGGCGGCAACCGCGCCCTCCTGGGCCGTCGCGGCGGCCGGCAACCCGGCGAGGACCATCGCGGCGAGCACCGGGCCCGGACGCGACCAGTTGAAGCGTTGCGTGTTCATCAAGGGGATTATCCACCTGGGAAGGGCCGGGGAGGGCGATCGACGGGGCGATCACGGGTCAGGGCGTTTGCAGGTCATCGAACAAGTCCAGCAGCACGTCCCGGATCTTCTCCGAGGCGTCCCGCTCGACCCGATTGGTGCCGAACCAGGTCTCGTACCCCCCCAGGTCGTGATGCCGGGGTGTCGGCAGGTAGCCGTACGACCCGTTCGCCAGCTCGATGGTGAAGCTCCGTTCGAACGGGCTCCGCTCCTTCAGTTCCAGCCCGGTCTCGACGAACACCTCGAACGGGATGGCCGCGATCCCCACGTCGCCGACCCGGATCGCCTGCAGCAGGATCGAGACCTCCCGGGGCGCATCGGCCGCCCGGAGCACCCGCTCGGCGTAAATCCGCTCCAGCGGGTGATCGCGCGGCCCATCCTCGGGCTTGTCCAGCGTCCGATCGGCGAACTCCAGCAACTCCTCATCGGGGACCCGGGCCGCCAGGGTCAGCTCCCGGGTCGCGGCCCCCAGGGGCACCCACGAGCGGAACTCGACCCCCTGGTGCGCCTCGGCGACCGCACGGGCCACCTCGTCCGCCACCTGCCGGATCTTCTCGTACGGCTCCATCCGCCGCCCGGGAGATCGGAAATCGATATTGTTGATATCCCCGCTCGTCCCGTTGCTCATCATGCCCACGAACGGCGGGTCGACCCGATCGGCGTCGAGCAGCTCCCCGATCCGATCGGCGAACACCCCGAAATAATCGGCGGAGACGTGCCCCGACGGCACCCCGCCGACATAGTGCAGCGAGTAGTTCGCCAGCAACGCGATCGGCCGGCCATCGGCCGACTGGACCGAGAGGAAGGCGACCTCCGGATCGGTCGGGCCGGCCGGCTCCACCAGATCCGAGCTCCCCCGCGGGGGGTTCATCCTCACGCGGTCGGTCCCCCCGAACGGATTCGGCAGCGCCTGGCCCGGCGTGAGGAACCATCGGCGGTTGAAGACCTGGCCGGGGACCTGGGCACTCCCCCAGGCGATCCGGGCCGGCTCCAGGTTCGCCGCGGCCCTCGCGATGCCGTCCGCGATCCGGCGTGCCAGGAACGCCGGATACCCGCTCAGGTCGTCGAGCGGCGCCAGCCGATCCAGCCCCCGCGCCGGGGTCGCCGAGTGCGTATGCGTCGACGCGATCAGGATCCGGTCCCCCGGGATCCCGCTCGACTCCTCGGCCAGCGAGCGGGCCACGTCCAGCACTTCCCGAGCAATGCCGACATTATCACACAGCACCACGGCGATCCTGGTCTCGCCGTCGTCGAGCACCAGGCAACGCGCATGCAGCTCGTCGTGGACATGGGTCGCCGGCGGCGAATTCCAGTTGCCGACGATCGGCTCGCCCAGCGGCGGGGTGATGTTGCTCGTCGCCGCCCCGGCATGCAACACGCGCTCTCCCTCTTCCGAGGCAAACGCTAAGGAGACCGCCATCAGCCCCCAGACCATCGCCGGGATTGCAACGTACCATCGAATGCCTGGAAGGTGTCGAATGCTCATTCCTGAAATCTCCACTTCGTTGCTCGATCAAGCGATCATGGCTCGGACGACCGATCATGCTCCGCCCGATCCGGGTCCGCAAGACCTCGGCCCATGCTTCTCATCAGGTTCCTTGCGATCGAAGCCGATCGAGTGCTCGGCCCGCGTCGTCCCCTCGACCTTCCCGAACCAGACGGAGCGCGTCAATCAATTGCTCGCGTTGTTCCGCTCGGAATGGCAAAGCCTCCTCAACCCGTGGAGGATCGGGAACCAGGGTTCTCGAAACGATTGCCACCAGTTCCTCCAGTCCATCGCCCCGTTCCGCCGAAATCTCCAGCGCCGCTCCCCCTCCCCACGAGGCTTCCGGCTCCCATGCGGCGGGCAAGTCGCACTTATTGCGAACGATCACCGCATTCGCATACTCCGCAACCAATGCTCGATCGGTCTCCGTCAGCGGTTCCGACTGGTCCAACACCAGGAGCACCAGATCGGCCCCCTCGTGCCGCGAACGAGCCCGGGTCACCCCCCCCGATTCGATCGGGTCGAGCGTCTCGCGGAGCCCCGCCGTGTCGGCGACCTCGACCGGCCAGCCGTCCAGCGCGATCCTCGCCGTCACCACGTCGCGCGTCGTCCCCGGGGTCGGCGACACGATCGCCCTCCCATAGCCGGCCAGCGCATTGAGCAACCGGCTCTTCCCCACGTTCGGCCGCCCCGCCAGCGCGACCCGCCACCCAGCAACCAGGCGACACCCCACCTCCGCCCGATCGATGAGCCTCTCCAGTCGTCCGATCGCCCCCGCCGGGTCGACACTCACGCCCTCCCGGATGGCCTCAAGCTCGAGATCGAGCGCCCCCTGCGCCTGCGCCAGCAGATGCCGAGCCGCCCGATCGGTCCCCGCCGCCGACAGATCCTCGAAGGCCATCGCCCGGATCGGGGAGCCGAACCGTCGCGAATTCCAGTCCCCCGCCGGCCGCCGCCGCACGCCGATCCCCTCCAAGGCAGCGACCACCAACGCCACCGCCGCCGGCCCGCCGTGGCACTGGACCTCCACCTCGGCCGCCCCCCCCGGGCCGTCGACCAGCAACGCGACCACCTCGTCACCGGTCCCCTGTCCCACCCGCCCCACCCTCGGCCGCCTCGCGGGCGATCCCGAGAGCGGCGTCCCGCGATGAGGCCGGAAGACCTCGTCCGCCGCCCCCACCGCCCCCTCTCCCCACACCCGGAGCACCGCGATCGCCCCCCTCGACGGCGACGTCAACAGGCTCACAAACGGCCCGTGTTGAGAATCAGAACAAGCGTTCATTGCGTGTCAGTCGCGAAAGAAGAAAACGAGAATGAGACGACCTCGCCCGATCGCCCGCGCACCTCGGGCCGTCGCCTCCGGGGACGCCCACGCGCAACCCTCCCAACCGGCCGCTCGGACGCCCGAATCGGTTGCGAATCGGAGCGACGATCGTTTACGCTAAACGGAAGTTAAACCCGCCGCCACACGCAATCCCGCCGGCCGGCCGAGGTGCCTCGCGAGGCCCCCAGGTCCCCTCACCCCTCCGTTTGCGTGCGCCGGCGAGATTGGTCCCCGAGCGACCGGAGCCCCGAGACGATGACGCACACGCGACCGCCCCGGCCCCTCCCCCCCTGGTGGACTCCCCTGCTCCTCGTCGCGATCGGCCCCCTCGTCCTTCCCGCCCACGGACGGCCCGACGAGCCGGATCGGCCGATCGACTTCGCCGCCGAGATCCGGCCCATTCTCTCCGACTCCTGCGTCCAATGCCACGGGCCCGACGCCGCGCAGCGTGCCGCCGGCCTCCGGCTCGACACGGCCGAGGGGGCCCTGGCCGACCTCGGCGGCTACGCGGCGATCGTCCCCGGCTCGCCCGACGAGAGCGAGCTCTACCTGAGGATCGCCGAGGAGGTGGCCGACTTCCGCATGCCCCCCCCCGACTCGGGCAAGTCGCTTTCCGCCGATCAGATCGAGTTGATCCGCCGTTGGATCGCCCAGGGTGCCCCCTGGGAGGAGCACTGGGCCTTCTCGCCTCCCCGACGGCCTCCCTTGCCGACGGTCGATGATATCAGGTGGGTCCGCAACCCGATCGACGCCTTCGTCCTCGCCCCGCTCGAACGGGACGGCATCGCCCCCTCGGCCGAGGCCGATCGCGCCACCCTGATCCGACGCGCCAGCCTCGACGTGATCGGCCTGCCGCCGACCCCCGCCGAGGTCCGGGCCTTCCTCGACGACGACCGGCCCGACGCCTACGAGCACCTGATCGACCGGCTCCTCGCCAGCCCCCACTACGGCGAGCGCTGGGGACGCCGCTGGCTCGACAACGCCCGCTACGCCGACTCGAACGGCTACAGCATCGACGCCCCCCGCGAGATCTGGCTCTATCGCGACTGGGTCATCGACGCCTTCAACCGCGACCTGCCCTTCGACGACTTCACGATCGACCAGCTCGCCGGCGACCTCCGACCCGACGCCTCGATCACGCAGCTCGTGGCCACCGGATTCCACCGCAACACGCCGATCAACCAGGAAGGCGGCATCGACCGCGAGCAATTCCGGATCGAGTCGGTCATCGACCGGGTCAACACCACCGGCTCGGTCTGGATGGGTTTGACCATCGGCTGCGCCCAGTGTCACGACCACAAATATGACCCCATCTCCCAGCAAGACTACTTCCGGTTCTTCGCCTTCCTGAACACCGCGGATGAGCCGACGATCCCCGTCGCCTCACCCGACGATATCGCCAGACGCGACGAGGTCAACCGGGCCATCGACGACTACCTCGCCTCCATCGACCGCGACCCCGAGCTGCTCGAGCGACAGCACGCCTGGGAAATCGGCCTCGACGGCGCGGGCCGGCAGAAGCAGTCTCAGGAGGTCCGCGAGGCGTTCGATTTCCCGTTCGAGAAGCGCCCGCCCGGGACGAATCGCGTCGTCTTCGCGGCGTTCATCGACCAGTCGGACGACCCGCTCGTCATCCCGCATCGCGACGCGATCGCGGCCCTCAAGAAGGATCTCCCCACGATCCCGACGACCATGGTCGTCCGCGAACAACGCACCCCTCGGACCACCCACTTCCTGATCGCCGGCGACTTCACCCGCCCGGGAGATCCGGTCGAGCCGAACGTCCCCGCCGTGCTCCCCCCCTTGAGTCAGGCTTCCGACGCCCGGCCGAGCCGCCTCGACCTGGCCCGATGGCTGGTCGATCCCGACCACCCGCTCACCGCCCGGGTCGCCGTCAATCGCCTCTGGCAAGCCTACTTCGGCCGCGGCATCGTCGAGACCGACGAGGACTTCGGCACGCAGGGCACGCCCCCCTCGCATCCGGAGCTGCTCGACTGGCTCGCCGTCGAATTCGTCGAGCGCGGCTGGAGCCCCAAGGCGCTGCATCGCCTGATCCTCACCTCGGCCACCTACCGCCAGTCGTCCCGGCTCCGCCCCGACCTGGCCCAGATCGACCCGACCAACCGCCGCCTCGCCCGCCAGAATCGCCTGCGGCTCGACGCGGAGCTGATCCGAGACTCGGCCCTCGTCGCCAGCGGCCTGTTGACCGAGACGGTCGGCGGCCCGAGCGTCTTCCCTCCCCAGCCCGAGGGGGTCATGAGCCTCGGCCAGATGAACCGCTCGTGGGTCGCCGACACCGGCCCCGACCGCTTCCGACGGGGCCTCTACACCTTCTTCTGGAGGGCCACCCCCCACCCCCTGCTCGTCGGCTTCGACGCCCCCGACGCCACCTTCGCCTGCACCCGACGCACCCGCTCGAACACTCCCCTGCAAGCCCTGATGCTCTTGAATGATCAGGCGTTTTACGAATTCGCCCGGGCTCTGGCCGATCGCGTCCTCGCCGAAGGCCCGCCCGACGACGCCGGCAAGCTCGACCTCGCCTTCCGGCTCGCCTTGACCCGAGGCCCCGACCCGATCGAGCAGGACCGGCTCTCCACCTTGCTCGACCAGCAACGGCGCCTCCACTCCGACCCGACCGACGACGATTCGACCCCAAGCTCCGAGCAGGCCGAACGGGCCGCCTGGACCGCCATCGCTCGGGTCCTGCTCAACCTGGACGAGTTCATGACGCGCGAATAATGGCAACCGACGGGAGTGCCCTTCGATGAACGAGATCCCCCCGCTGCTCCGATCCACCCGTCGGCATTTCTTCGAACGCTGCGGCATCGGCCTCGGCTCGATGGCCCTGTCTTCCTTGCTGGGCGACGGCCCAGCACGCGCCTCCTCGGCGGCCGAGCCCGGGGCGAATCCGCTCGCCCCCCGGGCCGGCCACCACGCCCCCCGGGCCAAGAACGTCATCTTCCTCTTCATGGCCGGCGGGCCGAGCCAGTTCGAGCTGTTCGACCACAAGCCCGCACTCCAGCGCTACAACGACCAGCCGATCCCCCCCTCGTACCTCGAAGGCAAGCGCTTCGCCTTCATGGACACCTTCAACAAGGAACCCCCGAAGCTCCTCGGCACGCGACGGAAATTCGCGAGGCACGGCGAGAGCGGCGCCTGGGTCTCCGAGTGCCTGCCGCACACAGCCAAGGTTGTCGATGATTTGACCTTCCTCAAGTCCGTCTGGACCGAGCCGGTCAACCATGCCCCGGCCAAGCTGTTCTTCAACGCCGGCACCACCCAGTTCGGCCGCCCCAGCATGGGGGCCTGGGTCACCTACGGGATCGGCAGCGAGGCCGACGACCTGCCCGGCTTCGTCGTCCTCCAGTCCGGACCCCGCGGACCTCGAGGAGGCGCCGTGCTCTGGGGCAGCGGCTTCCTGCCGACGGCCTACCAGGGGGTCCCCTTCCGCGGCGGCGCCGAGCCGATCCTCGACCTCTCCCGCCCGCCGGAGGTCTCCGAGGCCGACCAGCGCGCCGCCCTCAACGCCATCGGAGACCTGAACCGCCACCGGCTCGACGCCACGGGCGACCCCGAGATCGCCACCCGGATCGCCTCGTACGAGATGGCCTTCCGGATGCAGTCGAGCGCCCCCGAGCTGATCGACCTCGCCGGCGAGTCGCAGGCCACCCTCGACCTCTACGGGATCGAGCCGGGCGCCCCTTCTTTCGCCAGCAACTGCCTGCTCGCCCGCCGCCTCGTCGAGCGGGGCACCCGCTTCGTCCAGCTCTACCACACCAACTGGGACCACCACGGCGGCCCGACCGAGAACCTCGAAGACTCGCTCGACACCGTCTGCCTCGACGTCGACCGCGCCTGCGCCGCCCTGATCACCGACCTCAAGGCCCGCGGCCTGCTCGACGACACCCTGGTGATCTGGGGGGGCGAATTCGGCCGCACCCCCATGGGAGAGGTCCGCGAGAACACCGGGCGCAACCACCACCCCGACGCCTTCACGATGTGGCTCGCCGGCGGCGGCGTCAAACCCGGCCTGACCTTCGGCGCCAGCGACGAGTTCGGCTTCTCCGTCGCCGAGGATCCGATCCACGTCCACGACCTCCAGGCCACGATCCTCCACCTGCTCGGCCTCGACCACACGAAGCTCACCTACCGCTTCCAGGGCCGCGACTTCCGCCTGACCGACGTCGGCGGGCGGGTCGTCCGCGACATCCTCGCCTGAGCCGACCCGCGCCGTCCCTCGGCAACGGGCGGGGGCACCAGGGGCCGTCATCCCAGCCCTCGGTCCCCCCGCTCGCCGGATCGACCCATGTACACGACTTAATTCGAGGAATCGGCCCCCCAGAGCGCCCGGTATCCCTCGGCCTCTCGGAGGAGATCGACCACGTCGCCATCGAGCAGGAATCGCTCCGATTCCAGCTCAAGCAGGCACTCCCCGAATCGCCGAAAGAAGAGGTCGAAGGTCGGGTAACGCTCACGCACCGAGACTCTCGGGTCGTCGAAGGTGCTCCGCTGCACCTCGTCCACCGGGAACGGCAGGAACGACCCGTTGAACTTGGCGAGCTGCCCCGCCGCCCCCGCCTCCTCCCGGCGGAGGTTCCAGCCGGTGAAGGTCGCGACGGGCACCGCGATCTGCGGCAATCGAATGCCCGCGCGATCGTTCCCGTCGGCATCGGGGGCCGGGACGAGCGTCCGGAACGGCTCGCCGACGATCGCGGGGACCTCGTCAATGATCCCCTCCGACTCCCACCTCGGCCCGAAATCGAGCCGCGTCGGGACGTAGTGCGACTGCGGCAAGTCGATGCCCGGCACATCGGGGAAGACGCGCCGATACTCCTCCGCGGCGATCAGGGTCCCGTCCTCGATCCTCGGGTATCGGCTCGGCGGCGGTTCCACCCCCCGCGTCGCCCAGTCATCCAGCGCAACCAGCAAGGCGCGGAGCACCCCCCGATAGTCGAGGTTGTTGATCCAGTTGGCGTAGATCCCCCGACTCAACCCGCTCGAAACGCCATGCTGGCCCCCGCTGATGAAATAGATCCGCACGTCCGGATCGTGGCCGACGTCCACCGTCCCCTCCACGTCCGTATGCAAGAGCGACGCGGCCCGCGTCCAGTACTCGGCAGACGTATTCGTGAACATCATTTTCGGGACGACCCCCGCCTCCCTGGCCCGCTCCAGGGTATCCCCGGTCTTGCCGTTCAGGGGATCGGTGGTGGGGGCCGTGGTCATCGGGAACGCTTCGGAAACGAACAATCGGTCCTGGTGCGGGCTGCCATGCCGGGTCGTCTGCACGAATCGGCCGTTGAACATCCCCTTACCCGCCCCCGGGACGTGGGCGAACACCCCGTCGAACACCGCCCGCCCGTCCTCGTCGGCGTTGAACCCCTGGTACACGAAATCGTGCAGGAACCGCCCCGACTGCGAGATCCCGAACGCGATCACCCCCTCCACCGCCCCCGCCAGGGGATTCTCGGGGGAATCGTCATGCCGGAAGAAGGCGACCACGTCCCGCACGGCGGCGAAACCCAGCCCGGTGACTCGGGGATTCCGGGACGTGTAAACGACCTCGTAGAGCCATCCCGGCCGGAACCCGTCCTCGAGGTACAAATGCGTCGGATCAGGGACCACGCGATCCTCAACCACTCGGGCGAACGCCCTCCGGTCCCTCGGGATGACCTCCGCGGGAGCATCGCGGGTCGGCCGCATCGTGACCACGGCGAGCTCGGGGTCGATCACCGGGTACGGGTCCGAGTTTCCCCACGCCAGCGGCTCCGATCGGCTGGAAGCATCGACACTAATCTCTGCATAAATGCGCCCTTCGATCGGACCGTCAGAATCTCTCGCAATCGGAAGGTCCATCGTCAGCCGGTCCCCCCCCGGCAGAACATCCCCATTCCAACCGCACCAGAGCAGGTGGTACCCCTCGCGGAACAGGAACCCATTCCCCGCGTCGTCAAGGGTCCTGAATTCGTTCCCACCGCGATCGAGAAAGGCCCCCGGCGCGAGCTTGTTCCCCCGGTTGTTCACCTCGAACAGAATCCGGCGGTTCCCCCGTTTCGGATCCACGGGTGCGAGCAAGTCGAACTCGGTCGAGAATTCCACCAAACCGCGATCGTTTCGAGGAGCAAGTTCGAGGTCGTGAATGGCCCGATTCGACGGCTCGTCGGGATCGACCTCAAGCATCACACGACCTTGGATCCGCTCATATGCCCCGACCGCGCCGAACTCATGACCATCGGCAAACGGGCCCCGCTGCTCGATCTCTAACCGCACGACGCCCGCATCGACCCTCGCAACGCCCGAGGCGAGGGCACACACGCCGAGGAAAACCCAGCCACCGAATCGAGCAATCCGGGCAGCAGCCCTTGCCACCCCGTCCATTCCGCGCATCACCATGCTTTGGTCCTTTTGCGAAACCAACACCGGAGCATCTTCTCAAGAGAAGATCGCTATGCTCCGTTGTCCCAGGCAAAGGACCAGATCGCAAGGGAGCGCCGACCCGCTCGGCTCCGCAACACTTCGTCTGTTGGGGCCATGGCGAGCGGACATCTCAGCCACCCCCTCGCCCGACAACCCGACATTCCTTCGCGACCGCACAATCGGACTCAACCGGCCGGTCGCACCGTGAGCCAGAGCGTCTCGGTCCGAGAACCGCCCACCCGCTCCGCCGTGGCCGGCTCGGGCTCCTCCCCGCCCTCCACCGCCCCGACGATCCGGATCGGACCCGACCAGGCCCCGGCCGAGTCGGAGGCGGTCACCTTCAGCGTCACCTCCTTGGACGAATCCCCCTCAGCCTCGGAGACGACCGGTTCGGCCGTAACCCCCTCCGGCAGCCCTTCGATGGTGACGGTCAACGGGGTCTTGTACTCCCGATCTCGGTCGATTTTGACCTCGATGTCCAACGGTTTGTCCCGATCAGGAGCCAGCACGAACTGATCCGCCTCGACCGTCAGCGCCACCTCCGGGGCCGGCTCCCTCGCCTCGACCCGATACACGAACCGCGAACCGCCTCGGCGATGAAGATCACGCACGTGAACATGCAGGGTCCCGTCATCCGGCACCTTCACGGTCAGTTCCGGGTCGAGCTGCCGACGCAGATCATCCATCTCGGCCAGTTCCTCCCCGGACGAGTCGACGACCTTGATCACCACATCCATCGGCGAGCCGATGGCCCGGGCTTCCACCCGAAGTTGTACCGACGACCCCGCTTCGGCCCGCACCGGGAATCGATCCGCCTGTCCATCGCCAGCCAGTTGACCGCAAATCAGGGACGGCAAGGTGGCCGGATGCTCCTCATCAATATCTGAGACGCGCAAGACGGGAAGGTCAGACACCGTCAGCTCAGCGAACCCCGCCAGGTCGGGATGCCAGGCCACCGCCGTCCGTTCGGGGCCGACGACCACCCGAAGTGGCTCGGCGGGATCGTTCCAGCCGACGGCGTCCACCTCCGTCTGCTCATCCTGACCGACCACCGACGGATGGGCCAGATCGACGTATCCGCCCGTCGTCAGGGTCAACCGATAGACATAATCATCACTCCCCGAATAGCGGATCGAGCTGTCCGGCTGCGCCGGGAACGCGAAGGCCCGCACCACGTAGCGGCCCGAGGTCGGTGCGGTGAACGCCAGGCTGGGGTCGAGCAGGGGCGAATCATCGGCATGATCCACCACGAACCCCTCCGGCGAGACCACCTGGAGCTTGCCGTCCATCGGCGAGCCGAGCCGGTCGTTCGCCTCCAGCGCCGCCACCAGGGTCTGGCCCGATTCCAGCTCGACCGCGAACGAATCGACCTCCCCCGATCGATGCAGCCGGCCGTTCACCACCACCCCTCGCGGGTCGACCGCCTGCGCCTGGCCGTCCGCGTTGTTCGGCTCCTCCTCTACGACCTCCGGCAGCGTCCCGATCAGAAACGGCCGGAGCGTCGCCGCCCCTTCCTCGTTGTACAGCCTCACCCAGGCAACCCCGGGCGTGGCCTCCTCCGCGATCGAGACGGTGAAGACGCCCGCCTCCTCCTCCGGTGCGAAGCAGATCCCCGGCCGATCCACCTGGATCTGCACCGGCCAGGGTTCGAACGCCCCCTTCGCCTCCACCCGGACCGACGCGCCGATCTGCCCCCCCCCCGGGAAGAAGGAGGAGACCTTCGGCGGTTCGGCCTGCCCCCAGGAGGGCAACAGCAGCGGCGCGGCCACGATCAAGGCAAGAGGGCGGAGGATTCGCATCGCAACCAGATCTCAACAGATAAAGGAGGTTCAGCTCATCAGTTCGGCGATCGGGTTCGGGTCGCTCACCAGGTGGGACGGGCGACCTTGCGGGGTGTAGTAGATCGTGTTCGGGTCGATCCCGAGCTTCCGATACACGGTCGACGCGAAGTTCTCGGGCGAGAGGATCCGATCGACCGCGGCGTAGCCCCGGGCGTCGGTCGCCCCCACCACCTGGCCGCCCGGCGTCCCGCAGCCCGCGAAGACCACCGACATGGCGTTCGACCAGTGGTCGCGCCCCCCTCGGCCGTTGATCTTCGGCGTCCGGCCGAACTCTCCCAGCGCGATCACCAGCGTCGATTCGAGCAATCCGCGCTGCTCCAAATCGAGGATCAAGGCCGCCAACGCCCGGTCGAACGGCGGCAGCTTCTTATCCAGAGCGTCGAAGATCTCGACGTGATGATCCCATCCGCCCTCGTATAGCGTGATGAACGGCACGCCCGCCTCCACCAGCCGGCGGGCCAGCAGGCAGCTCTGCCCGAACCGGGTCCGGCCGTAGAGGTCGCGGATCGCGTCCGGCTCGGCCTGCACCTCGAACGCGCGCTGCGCGTCCCGGGAGGACATCAGGTCGTACCCCTGCTCATAATATTCATCGAGCGAGCGGACGGGATCGCCCGCCGCCTCGTGCGAGATCCGCTCCAGCCGGTCGAGCTGGGCCCGCAGATCCTTCCGGTCGTCGAACCGCCCCAGATCCAGGCCGCGCGGCGGCGAGACGTCCCGGACGCGGAAGTTGTCGCGATTCGGGTCGTCCGGCACCACGAACGGCGCATAGCGGGCCCCCAGGAAGTTCGGGCCCCCCGATCGCGACATCCGGGGGATCGAGAAGTACGGCGGCAGGCCCCCCTGCGTCCCCCGCTCGTGAGCCGTGACCGACCCGAGGCTCGGGTGGAAGCTGACGAACGCCCCGCAGCCGACCGGGATCCGGGTCGGGGCACCCGTCATCATGTAGTGATTGCCGGCCCCGTGGTTCCCCTGGTTGTGCTGGATCGACCGCACCACCGCCAGCCGTTCGGCGATCTTCGCCATCTCGGTCATGTGCTTCGAGAAGTGCATCCCCGGCACAGTCGTGGCGATCGGGTCGTAGTCGCCGCGGATCTCGGCCGGCGCCTCGGGCTTGGGGTCGAACGTCTCGTAATGGCTCGGCCCGCCGTCCATCCAGACGAGGATGCAGCTCGTCGGACGCGAGGCCGAAGCCGGCAAGGCCGCCTCGCCCCGCAGCCGCAACGCGTCGACCAGGCCGCCGCCGATCAGGCTCGTCAGCCCCAGCTTCAGGCAATCGCGTCGGGTCGTCCCCTCGCAGTTCCGTGATCGGCTCATGTTCAAAGGCTCCTCGGTCTGGTTCGGATCGGTTCGGGCCGGCCTTCGCCTTGGCGTGACCGGCGGAAATTCGGTTTTCCGTCCGGTCGCGATCAATTAATGAACAGGAATTCGGCCGAGTTGATCAGGGCCCAGAGCACATCCTCGGTGGCCTTGCGGCGATCGACCTCCGGCTCGGCGAACACCGCCAACGCAATCGCCTTCTCCTCCTCCGACGGCAACCGGCAGAAGACGCGCAGGTAAAGCTCCTCCACGATCTCCCCGTCCGGCCGGTCGCTGGCGGCAAGCTCGGCGGCAATCCCGTTGTCATCCGTAATCTTGGCGTGCAGGTCCGGCGCATTCATCAGGTGCAGGACCTGCGTCACCGACGTGTCCGGCACCCGCTCGCAGGGCGGGTCCTGGTTCGGGTCCGGCCGGCCGAACGTGTCGAGGAAGGTCGAAGGCACGCGGTGCGTCCAGATCTGCGACGCCCTCGTCCCCGGGGCGGCCGCGTCGTACGACTCGGGCACCCCCGTGATGTCGCAGACCGCGTCGAGCAACATCTCCGCGCCCAGCCGCTTGCGGTAATGGCGGGCGTAGTTCCTCACGTCCACCACGTTCCGATCATTCGGCTTCGCATCGAGACCATACACCTGTGACGTCATGATCGTCCGGATCAGGTGCTTCAGGTCATACCCGCCCGCGACGAACTCCTGGGCCAGCGCGTCGAGCAATTCCGGATTCGTCGGCGGGTTCGTCGCCCGCAGGTCGTCCACCGGCTCCACCAGGCCGATCCCCATCAGGTCCGCCCAGACCCGGTTGGCGATCACCTGCGCGAAGTACGGGTTGTCCGCGTCGGTCATCCAGTACGCGAGCGACTCCCGGGGGTCGTCCTCCGCCTCCGGCGCCTCGCCGAACAAGGGGGCCGGCTCCATCGTCTCGCCGGTCAACGGATGCGCGATCGACCCCTTGCCCGAGGCGAAGATGATCTCCTCCCCCCCGCTGATCGGCGGCGAGAGGCCCGTCCCCTTGCGGCCGACCTCGGCGAAGTAGGCGGCGAAGCCATAAAAATCCTCCTGCCCCCAGACCTCGAACGGGTGGTGGTGGCATCGGGCGCAATCGAGCCGGATCCCCAGGAACAGCTGGCTGACCATCGTCGTCAGCTCCTCCGGGTCGCGGCGATCGCGGAAGATCGTGGCCGGCCCTTCCTGGAAGGTGCTCCCCTGCGCCGCCACGATCGTCCGCACGAACTCGTCGTACGGCATGTTCTCGCGGAAGGCCCGCCGGATCCAGGCATCCAGATTCCAGACCGCCTTGATCCCCACCCGATACGGGTTCGGCCGCAACAGGTCCATCCACTTCGTCGCCCAGTGGTCCGCATATTCGGGGCGTTCCAGCAGGCGATCGACCAAAACGGCCCGCTTCTCCGGCGACGGGTCTTCCAGGAAGGCCCGCGTCTCCTCCGGGGTCGGCAACTTGCCGATGATGTCCAGGTGAGCCCGACGCAGGAAGGTCGCGTCATCCGTGGTCGCCGACGGGGTCAGGCCCAGCTTCTCCAGCTTCGCCCAGACCAAGCCATCGATCACGTTCGACCGGGGCAGGTTCTCGTAGAGTTCCGGAGGGACCGTGCCTTCCAGCGGAATCGTCACGCCGCAGGTCGCGAACTGCCCCTCGAAACGGGCGCTGATGGCCGCCTCTCCCGGTCGGTCACCGGCCTGGATCAGGCCCGACTCGTCCACCGCCACCACCGCCGACTCGTTCGACTGGAAGTCGGCCAGGTGGGTCACGTCGGCGGTCGAGCCATCGGAATAACGGGCCGTCACGATCGTCTGCTGCCGGTCCCCGGCCACGATGCTCCGCTCGGTCGGCCAGATTTCCAGGCCAACGACCGTCGGACTCCCCTCCGGATCGCGGGCCATCCCCTCGGCGATCCACCGGCGGAGGACTTCATAATCCTCGCTCCCCGGCTCGATCGGCTTGCCGCCGCCGTGGGGCAAGGTCGCGGTGGCCTTCATGAGCAGGAGGCTCTGCTCCGGGGCCGCCGGGAAGACGCGACGCCCCCTCGCCTCCTTGGTGATCGCGGCGTGGTCGAAATTCGGGTCGAACCCGAGCAACGAGAGCTGGAACCCGTTCTGCCCGCGCTGCTTCCCGTGACAGGGGCCCGAGTTGCAGCCGAACCGGGTCAGCATCGGCATCACGTCCCGCTCGAACGTGATCGGCCGTTCCGCCTCCATCCCCGAGACGCGGACGGTCGCCTCCGCCGTCATCCCCCCGACACGAGCGATCAGCGTCGTCTCGCCGTCCCGCTTCGGCCGGACCACGCGATCGGGCGTCACCGCCGCGCGATCGGGATCCGCCACCGCAAACTCCGCCTCGCGGGTCAGGTCGACGGGCCGGCCGTCGACGGTCCCCATCACCAGCAGGCGTTGCCGGGCCCCGGCGTCTCCCAAAGTCACCGCATCCGGGACGATCCGAAGATCGGCGATCGTCCGAGTTTCCGCGAGGGCGATCCCAGTCCACCCCATCGTGATCACGGCGATGACCGCGATAATCGATCGTCGTACCCTCACGAGATCGCACCTCATCTTCGTCGTTGTCGGTCGACACAATTCAACAGGCTATTCCGCGTGCGCCGAATGCCACACCCTAAGCTTAACCAATCGGCAACCGAAATCCAACAACAATCAAACGAGACTTCCCGCCCCAGGGGCCGCCTGGCGCGATCCGGGGTGGTGCGATCGGCTCGAAGGACCCCGCCTCCCGCCTCGCGATAGCGGGCCCGGTCGGCACGTCCCCGCCCGAAATGGTGCTGTCCCCGCCGCAAACCTCCTGGTAACGTGAATCGAACGCGGTCGCCCGTCCCTTTTCGTGCGTCATGTCACCTTCCCCTCGACCCGACGAGGTCCGCCATGCCCCGGCCCTTCGGCGCGAACGCAACCGCACACCCGGTCCCCCCCTCCTCCCGCCGCGCCTTCCTCCGCGACTCCGGCGGCGGGTTCGGCCTCCTCGCCCTGGCCTGGATGCTCCAGCAGGACTTCGCGCAGGCACGCTCCGACCCCTCCCCCGACCCCCTCGCACCGAAATCCCCCCACTTCGCCCCGAAGGCCGACGCCGTCATCTACCTCTTCATGCACGGCGGGCCGAGCCACCTCGAAACCTTCGACCCCAAGCCCGACCTCCAGCGCCTGCACGGCAATCCCCTCCCCGAGAGCTTCGGCCCCGTCGCCACCCGCCGCAAGGTCGGCCAGAATCCCCTGCTCGGCACGAAGCGGACCTTCCGCCCGCACGGCGACAGCGGCATCCCCGTCTCCGACTTCCTACCGCATACCGCCCGATGCGTCGACGACCTCGCCGTCGTCCGCTCCTGCTGGGCCGACAGCGTCAACCACCCGCAGGCCGTCTACCAGATGAACACCGGCTCGATCCTCATGGGCCGGCCCAGCCTCGGCTCGTGGGTCGGCTACGGCCTGGGCTCCGAGAACCGCGACCTCCCCGCCTTCGTCGTCATGCCCGACCCCGCCGGCGGCCTCAAAGGAGGTCCCCCCGCCTACGGCAACGGCTTCCTCCCGGCAAGCTACCAGGGGACCGTCGTCCGATCCGGCGACGACCCCCTGCTCAACCTCCGCCCCCCCGAGGGGACCCTCACCCGATCCGAACAGCGCCGGATGCTCGACCTGATCGGCGCCCTCAACGCCCGCCACCTCGAACCCCGCGCCGACGACTCCGACCTCGCCGCCCGCATCCAGACGTACGAACTCGCCTACCGGATGCAATCCGCCGCCCCCGAGGCCGTCGACCTCTCCCGAGAGACCGCCGCCACCCGCCGCCTCTACGGCCTCGACGACCCCGTCACCGCCGACTTCGGCACCCGATGCCTCCTCGCCCGCCGCCTCGTCGAGCGCGGGGTCCGCTTCATCCAGCTCTACTCCGGCGACTTCACCGGCTGGGACGCCCACAACGACGTCGAGTCCAACCACGCCACCATGTGCGCCAGGACCGACAAGCCCGTCGCCGCCCTGCTCACCGACCTGAAACGCCGCGGCCTGCTCGACCGCACCCTCGTCGTCTGGGGCGGCGAGTTCGGCCGCATGCCCATGTCCGAGAGCGGCACCGGCCGCGACCACAACCCCCACGGCTTCACCACCTGGCTCGCCGGTGGCGGCATCAAGGGGGGGACCCTCCTCGGCACCACCGACCCCGTCGGCCTCCGCGCCGAGCAGGACCGCGTGCACGTCCACGACCTGCACGCCACGATCCTCCACCTCCTCGGCCTCGACCACACCCGCCTCACCTACTTCCACAACGGCCGCGAGCACCGCCTGACCGACGTCGCCGGCACGGTCGTCACGCCGATCCTGGCGTGAGCGGCCGGGGGTTGGGTCGCGATGAATGCCAGGCTTGAGGGGACTTGGCTTCCCAAAAAAAGTGTCAAAAAATGTCCCGATGACAGATCGAAGTTTCGCCACACCTGAATCAAGAACTTGCGGCGATGCGGAACTGAAAGCTCGATGTTATGACTTTCGACTTACATGACAGAAAACGGGATCACCCTAGGCGATTGGGAATCGCTTTCAGTTGACATGACGGCAGGATCAACAGCGGACGCCGCCTTCTGTGGCTTGGCGATCACGAGGGCCAATAGACCACCGATAAGTGCGATGAGCAACATGGGCAAACCAACAATCAAGGCTGCAACTACAGGATTGATCAGATTTTCCATGATAAACATGACGGCCTTCATCAAAATCGGTTCAATTAACTGTGATGCCTGCTTGGGCAGGAGTCGATTCCAGGCGACAAACGCAAGCATCGCAACCAGCCCGGAAACCTCGAACCCAAGCAGGAATGGCTTTCGCTCGCCACGGTAGAAAGTGAGGCGGTAAAGACCGACAAGCAGGATGTTTGACATTAAGAATACGCCAACCGCCTCGATGAAGTCCTGAAATGATCGAGTTGAAGTGACCTGACGGTATATGCCACAATTGATGGCAATGGTCATCACCACGATCATCAATTTGGCGATTGAGAGGCGGGGCATCCTCATGGCATCCCTCCAGTGGACGGTGGTATGTCTTGATTCTGTGGGATCATACCAAATACATCCAACGAGGCAACGCCGAACAACTTCGGAGAACCTTGGCTGGCAGCGCATCTGGTATTCCTTGTCATACATTTAACACATCGCAACTACTTCATACTTTCATCAGTCCTCACATATTCGCCTTTGCCCGATGGATCATATCAGACCAACCCGGCCATTAGATTCGGAGAGGATGTCTCATGAGTAGGCCAGCAACGCACCTCCCCCCGATCCTCATGGCGTCCTGCTTCGGGGCGATGGCCGCCGCCGAGGACTCCGATCACTGGTCTTTCGTCCCTCCGGCTCGCCCCGAAATCCCCGCAGTGATGTAGGGTGTGTCGAGTCCGCGAAGACGCACCGGCGAGTGGGGAGGACATGGCGTGTGTCTTCGCGGACTCGACGCACCCTACTCGACTTAATGTCATGACTTTCTTCATGCAGAAGAACGGCGGGGACAGATGACGCAAGAAGAGGCCGCAATGGTTGAGGAGATGAAGCAGATCGTCGGTGGCGATTGCTTCGGCCCCGTTCCCGAAGAGACCATCGCAGCCGCCGAGCAGGAACTCGGCCTCCCGCTGCCCAGAAGCTATCGGGCGTTCCTACGCCACTTCGGAGCGGCAATCATCGGGGGCTATGAGATTCAAGGTCTTCCGAACACACGCAACACCGATGAAGAGATGGCCTTCTGGAGCCACGTCGTCGATACGAGCAGGATAATGTGGGATGGTTATGGCGGTAACGGCATGCCTCGGCATCTCGTCTACGTCACAGACGACGGCGGAGGCACTCAATACTACCTTGATACATCTCGAATGGATGACGCAGGGGAGTGCCCAGTTGTAGCCTTCGGCAATGTCAAGGAACAGGGAGGAGTAAAGGCATCCAACTTCTTCGAATTTATGAAGCAGTTGGATGCCGAGGATCAACGCTATCAGGAGTGGAAGTCGGTACACGGAGAGCCTAAACCGGAGGGATACGACTGAAAGCTCGATGTCATGATTTTCAGTTGGCAGAGTTGACCTTGCAGGTGGACAGGGACAGATAAGATGACTGGTGACCAACTGATCGACGAAGGGCGGCGATTGGCCCGGCCCTGTGTGTACCTCCGCTCGACGGGCGAACATCTCGCAGGCATCTGGGGAGGCGACGGGATTATCCCGTGCGGAGACGGCCCCTATCGCCACTGGCTCAGCATCGGCACTCAGTACATCCCAGACGGCAGGAGCAAGTCTCCGGGCTGTCTCAGCATCTACACGAATGAGGACGACTGCACAACGGGCATTGTGGCTGTCGATGCCGAGCGGATACTCCCTGAAGCCTCCGAAGGTCTGAGGTTGTATGCCCATCCCGACTCCTCGCTACCCCCACTTGAGGCCGTCTTCAAGTTCGGCTCATCGGAAGTAAGGCGCTGGCTCACATCGAACAACTGGGAGCCCGAATGGGGCTACAACGACAACTTTCCCGACCGCACTGCTACAGGCATATATGAGCGTAAATATCAGAGGCAACTGCCGCTTTTCAGCGGCGATGCCTACGCCGTATTGGGTGGGTGGCATATGCCGTGGCCCGAGGGCGACTGGGACGAGATGGTAGAGAAACAACTCATCGTTTGGACTTTTGCGGACTCCGAACCCTGGGTCGAAGCATGGCGAGACGACAACAACTACAATGTGATACAACGGATCACATGATGAATAAAATCTCATTCATATATATGTATTGACAAACGCTTGACGCCCTCCTGGCAAGTCATCCTCCGTTGCTCCTCGCGCCTTACCTTCTCCTATGAAATCACTTCAGACCAACCCGGCCATTGATTCGGAGAGGATGTTTCATGCTTAGGCCAGCAACGCACCTCGCCGCGATCCTCATTGCATCCTCCTCCTTCTCGGCAATTACCGCCGCCGACGGAACGGATCACTGGTCCTTCCTCCCCCCCACCCGCCCCGAGATCCCCGCCGTCGCCGACGCCTCCTGGCCCCGCAACCCGATCGACCATTTCCTCCTCGCCGAGCTGGAGGCGTTCGACGTCCCGCCCGCCCCCGAGGCCGATCGCGCCACCCTCCTCCGCCGCCTGAAGTTTGACCTGACCGGCCTGCCGCCGACGCCCGAGGAGGTCGAGGCGTTCCTCGACGACCCGTCCCCCTTCGCCTACGAAGGCCAGGTCGACCGCCTCCTCGCCTCACCCCGGTACGGCGAGCGGATGGCCCAGCACTGGCTCGACCTGGCCCGCTACGCCGACACCGACGGCTTCGAGTTCGACCACACCCGGCCCGACATGTGGCGCTACCGCGACTGGGTCGTCTCGGCCTTCAACGACGACCTGCCCTACGACCGCTTCCTCGCCCTCCAGATGGCCGCCGACGAGCTGGAGCCCGACAACCCCGCCGCCGCCGTCGCCACCGGCTTCCACCGCTGCTACCCCGACATGGTCGACATGAACGACCAGGGGGAGCGCCGCCAGATCGCCCTCGACGACATCACCGAGACGACCGGCCTCGCCGTCCTCGGCCTCACGATCGGCTGCGCCCGCTGCCACGACCACAAGTTCGACCCCCTCTCCCAGGTCGATTTCTACCGCCTCCAGGCCTTCTTCACCCCGTCTCGCTTCGACGACGCCTACCCCGTCTCCACCCCCGCCCAGGAACGCGCCCACGCCGACGCCGTCCGCTCCTGGCAAGGCGAACTCGCCGCACTCCGTGCGAGCATCCTCCGGCTCGAAGCCGACGCCCGCGAAACCCTCGCCCCCGGCCCCCCCCGCGACCCCAGGCCGAACACCCAGGACGCCTTCGCCACCCCCGCCGAGGACCGCACCCCCGACCAGATCCGCATCGTCTTCGACGCCCTCGCGAAAGACCCCCGCGTCGACCCCGCACGGCTCGACGCCACCCTCGGCCCCGATCGCCTCGCCGAGCGCAACGCCCTCCGCGCCCGGCTCGACGCCCTCAACGACGCCGGCCCTCCCCCCCTGCCCGTCGCCCGCGTCCTGGTCGAAGATAGCCCCGACGCCCCCCCCACCCACCTCCTCCTCCGCGGCCAGTACGGCAAGCCCGGCCCCGAAGTCGGACCCGGCTTCCCGAGCCGGCTCGACCCGACCGACCCCCGCATCAATCCCACCGACCACTCCACCGGCCGCCGCTCGGCCCTCGCCGCCTGGCTGACGCAACCCGACCACCCCCTCACCGCCCGCGTGTTCGTCAACCGCCTCTGGCAGCTCCACTTCGGCCGCGGCATCGTCGCCACCCCCAGCGACTTCGGCGTCATGGGGACGTACCCCTCCCACCCGGACCTGCTCGACTGGCTCGCCACCGAGCTCCCGAACCAGGGGTGGAGCATCAAACGCATGCAGCGCCTGATCGTCACCAGCGCCGCCTACCGGATGTCCTCGCAATTCGACCCCGACTCCCACGCCATCGACCCCGACAACGAACTCTTCTGGCGCCAAAACCGCCGCCGCCTCGACGGCGAGGCCATCCGAGACGCATTGCTTGCCTCCTCCGGCCTGCTCAACCCCGCCCAGGGCGGACCGCCCATCTTCCCCGAGCTGCCCGAGGAACTGACCAAACTCAGCAGCCAGGGAGCCATCTGGCCCGTCTCCCCTACGCCCGCCGAGCGTAACCGCCGCAGCCTTTACGTTTTCATTCGCCGCAATCTCCGCTATCCGTTCTTCGAGGCCTTCGACCGTCCCGACACCAATGCCTCGTGCCCCCGACGCGACGTCACCACCATCGCCCCCCAGGCCCTCGCCCTGCTCAATGACCGCCTCGCGCACGACGCCGCCTCCGCCCTGGCCGATCGGCTCGCCCAGACCGCCGGCCCCGATCCCGAGGCTCGCATCCGCCTCGCCTACCTCCTCACCCTCGGCCGCGCCCCCGACCCTTCCGAGCTGCAACTGGCCCTGCGTTATGTGAGCAAGGGCGAGGAAACCGGCTGGAACTCCTTCTGCCTCGCCCTGCTCAACCTCAACGAATTCGTCTTCCTCGATTGACCCCGATCGAACCCTCTCCCCGATCACCGCAATCACCCCAAAGACGAGACACCCGACATGATCCGCCTCGCTCCCTGCATTGCCCCGATCCTCCCCCTGCTGCTGCTCGCCGCTCCAGGATTCGCAAGCCCCCCCGAGGCCCCCCCCAATATTGTCCTCATCATCGCCGACGACCTCTCCTGGGACGACACCGGCCCCTACGGCCACCCGACCATCCGTACGCCCAACCTCGACCGCCTCGCCCGCGAAGGCATGCGCTTCGATCGCGCCTTCCTCACCTGCAGCTCGTGCAGCCCCAGCCGGTCGAGCCTCATCACCGGCCGCTACCCCCACAACACCGGCGCCGAGGAACTCCACTGGCCCCTCCCCGCCGATCAAGTCACGTTCGTCGAGTTGCTCAAGCAATCCGGCTACTACACCGCCGCCGCCGGCAAGTGGCACCTCGGCAACGCCGTCAAGGGCCGCTTCGACGAGGTCCGCGAGGCCAACCCCCGCGGCTTCCAGCTCCCCTCGGGCGACGACGAAACGAAGCAGCTTGATCCCACCATCCTCGCCTTCGAAGGGGCCGGGGCCGCCCAGGCCGGTTGTGATCAATGGGTCCCCGTCCTCCAGGACCGCCCCCGCGACCGCCCCTTCTTCCTCTGGCTCGCCTCCCTCGACCCCCACCGCGACTACCAGGACGACACCATCCCCGACCCCCACGACCCCGCCGCCATGGTCGTCCCCCCCTTCCTCCCCGACTCCCCCGAGGTCCGCGCCGACCTGGCCCGCTACGCCGACGAGGTCTCTCGCCTCGACCACTTCGTCGGCCTCGTCCTCGACGAACTCGACCGCCAAGACGTCGCCGACCAGACCCTCGTCCTCTTCATGAGCGACAACGGCCGCCCCTTCCCCCGCTGCAAGACCACCGTCTACGACGACGGCATCCGCACCCCCCTGATCGCCCGCTGGCCCGGCCGCATCCCCCCCGGATCCGTCACCGAGTCCCTCGTCAGCTCGATCGACCTGGCCCCCACCTTCCTCTCCCTCGCCGGCATCAATCCAGGGCCATCCTTCCAGGGTGTCGACATCTCGATCCTTTTCGAAAACCCCCAGTCGACCCCCCGCGATCACGTCTTCGCCGAGCACAACTGGCACGACTACGCCGCCCGCAAGCGCGCCGTCCGCTCCGATCGCTACAAGTACATCCTCAACACCGACGCCCCCATGCCGCTCACCCCCCCCGCCGACGCCGTCCGCAGCCCCACCTTCGACGCCTTGAAACGCCTGCGCGACGCCGGCCAGCTCAACCCCCATCAGCTCGCCTGCTTCACCGCCCCGAGGCCCGTCGAAGAACTGTACGACCTGGAAACCGATCCCCACGAATTGCACAACCTCGCATCCAGCCCCGAGCATGAAGCGATCCTTCAATCGCTGCGGGCCACCCTCGCCACCTGGACACAGCAGACCGCCGACCATCCCCCCGCCGTCCTCAGCGGCGACGAATTCGACCGCGAAACCGGGACACCCCTACCCAACCGCCAGCGTCCCCGACTTCCCCGCCCTTCCTTCCTGTCCCCCGGTTCCTGAGACCTCGCCTCATCAACCATCCGAAACCGTCGCGGCCCCCTCAAACCCGTGAGATACGACCCGTGCTCATGATCTCACTCCCTTTCGCTTATCTCGCCCTCCTTGCCATCCCCCAGGCTAATGCCGCCCCGGCCGATTCCCCCGAATCGCGCGCCGTCCGCTACCTCGCCCGGGAAGTCCCCCGCTGGCGTCCTGAAAACGGCTGCGCCTCGTGCCATCACAACGGCGACGGCGCGCACGCCCTCTTCCGCGCCGTCGCGCTCGGCTTCGAGGTCCCCCCGGCTGCCACGGCCGACTCCCTCCAATGGCTCCTCCGACCCGATCGCTGGGACGACAACGGCGGCCAGGGCACTTTCAGCGACAAACGCCTGGCCCGCCTCCAGTTCGCCCGTTCCCTCGCCGAGGCCGCCGAGGCCGGCCTCGCCCCCGACGCCCAACCCGCCCTGGACGCCGCCGCCGATCGCCTCGCGGCCGACCAGCAACCCGACGGCTCCTGGCCGATCGACGGTCCCGACACCCTCGGCTCCCCCGCCACCTACGGTTGGTCTCTCACCACCCTCACCGCCCGCCGGGTCCTGACAAGAGCCGACCCCGACCGCCACCGCGACCCCATCGCCGCCGCCGACCGCTGGCTCCGCTCCCGCCCAATCCGCACCACGCTCGACGCCGCCGTCGCACTCCTTCATGAGCATGACCTGGGAGAACACGCCTCCCCCGATCGCCGCCGTCAGGCCCTCGACCTCCTCCTCCGCTCCCAGTCCCCCGACGGCGGCTGGGGCCCCTACGAGACCTCCCCCCCCGAGGTCTTCGACACCGCCCTGGCCGTCCTCGCCCTCGCCGCCACCCCCTCCGCCGACACCCGCGATCCCCTCCGCCTCGGCCGCTCCTCCCTCATCGCCGCGCAACTCCCCTCCGGCGGCTGGCCCGAGACCACCCGCCCCTCCGGCAACGAGAGCGACGCCCAGCACTACTCCACCACCTCCTGGGCCACCCTCGCCCTCCTCGCAACCCAAGCCGAACCCTCCCCGTAGGAGGAGGGACCGACCAGACAGACATTCACCCACATTCTCACGCCATTAGTTTTTCTCGCTGCTCTCCTCTCCCGTCTCGTCCTCCTCCCCCGAGCGGACATACGCCGTATACTTGTCCGCCCTCCCCGACGATTGCTCCACCGGGTATTTCTCCGCCGCCAGCGCGATCTTCTCCTCCAGCGCCCCGGCCAGGTCGATGCCGCAGACATCCGCCAGGCGGAGCAACGCCCACAGGCAATCGGCCATCTCATGCGCCATCGCCCGCCTGCGATCCGGGTCCTCCAGGTCGCCCCGGATCGCGGCATCCGTCCGGAACCGGAAGTGCTCCAGCACCTCCCCCACCTCGATCGCCAGGCAAATCCCCAGGTCCTTCGGGTGATGGAACTGCTCCCAGTCCCGTTCCCGGGAAAAGCGCAGGACCAGATCCATCAGCTCTCGCACAGTTGTCGAACGATCATCCATCGGAGCACATCACTCGCAACGCCGTGTCGATCAAAACCGCCGGACCGGAACCCGGCCCACTCGCCCACCTCCTGCCCGCAACGCCCCCCCAGAATCGTCGCGCAACCCGGTTCAGTCAAGGCACCTCGCGCGATACAGTAAACTCCCGAGGTCCTCCACGTCCTCCCGCACTTCAACCGGGGTATACCGCATGCACCGTTCATGGCTCGCGTTCCTGACCTGCGCCACCGTGCTCGCCACCGCATGCGGAACCTCCTGGGCCAACCCCTCCCAGAAACCCCCGAACATGCTCTTCCTCTTCGCCGATGATTACTCGTTCGAGGCCCTCGGCGCCCGCGGCCTGGTCGACGTGGACACCCCGAACCTCGACCGCCTCGCCCGCCGGGGCACCTCCTTCGACCGCTCCTACAACATGGGCGGCTGGAACGGGGCCATCTGCGTCGCCAGCCGTTGCATGCTCATCACCGGCCGCACCCTCTGGGACGCCCACGCCGTCGACCCCACCCTCCCCGACGAGGCCCGCGCCGGCCGCCTCTGGCCCTCCCTGCTCAACGCCGCCGGATATGAAACCTATTTCACCGGGAAATGGCACATCCGCGCCGATCCCGCCCTGGTCTTCGACACCACCCGCCACGTCCGCCCCGGCATGCCCGCCCAGACCCCCGAGGGCTACAACCGCCCGCTCCCCGACGGCGACGACCCCTGGGACCCCTCCGATCCCCGCTTCGGCGGCTTCTGGGAAGGCGGCACCCACTGGTCCGAGGTCACGGCCGACGACGCCCTCGACTACCTCGATCGCGCCTCCGGCCGCGAGGCCCCCTTCTTCATGTACGTCGCCTTCAACGCCCCGCACGACCCCCGCCAGTCCCCCCGCGAGTTCGTCGACCGCTACCCCCCCGATCGCGTCGCCCTCCCCGAGAACTTCCTCCCCGAATACCCCCACAACGACCTCATCGGCTGCGACCCGAAGCTCCGCGACGAGGCCCTCGCCCCGTTCCCCCGCACCGAGCTCGCCGTCAGGGTCCACCGCGGCGAGTACTTCGCCCTCATCACCCACCTCGACCAGCAGATCGGCCGCATCCTCGACGCCCTCGACTCCTCCCCGAAGGCCGACAACACCCTCGTCGTCTTCACCGCCGACCACGGCCTCGCGGTCGGCCGCCACGGCTTCTTGGGCAAGCAGAATCTCTACGAGCACAGCACCCGCGTCCCCTTCCTCGTCGCCGGACCCGGCATCCCCCAGGGCGTCGCAATCGACACGCCGATTTATCTTCAGGACATCATGCCAACCACCCTCGAACTCGCGGGCGTCCCCGTCCCCGACCACGTCGGCTTCACCAGCCTCCTCCCCCTGCTCCGCGCCGACAGCCCACCACCACCCCGCCGACCGATCTATGGCGCCTACATGCAGCTCCAGCGATCCATCACCCTCGACGGCTACGCCCTCCTCCTCTACCCCGGGGCCCGGGTCGCCCGCCTCTACCACCTGGCGGACGACCCGCTTCAGCTCCGCGACCTGGCCGCCTCTCCCGACCACGCCGAGCGGCTCGACTCCCTCTACGCCGCCCTGCTCGACCAGCAAGAGGACCTGGGCGACCCGCTCGACCTGACCACCGTCTTCGGCCCCTCCCCGGCCCGTCGCTGATCGCCCCCCCTCCGCCGCCCGACCGAAGCCACGGCTCCCGCAAGAGATCGACCCATGTCCACCGAAGGCAACCCCCGATTCGAGACCACCTGCTGGAGCGTCGTCCTGGCCGCCGGCGGCGCCTCCGATCGGGCCGAGGAAGCCCTGGCCACCCTCTGCAAGACCTACTGGCTCCCCGTTTATACCTTCATCCGCCGATGGGGCCACACCCCCGACGACGCCGCCGACCTGACGCAGGGCTTCTTCGCCGAGCTGCTCCGCCGCCAGGATCTCCGCTCCCTCGACCCCGCCCGAGGGCGCTTCCGCGCCTTCCTCCTGGCCTGCTGCCGCAACTACCTCTGCAAGGACCGCCGCCATGCCGCCGTCCGGGGCCCCGCCCCCTTCTCCATCGACGCGGCCGACGCCGAGCGGCGCTACGCGATCGAACCCGCCGACACCCTCACACCCGAACAAATCTTCGACCGTCGCTGGGCCCTCTCGATCCTCGAGGCCGCCTTCGGCACCCTCCGAGACGACTACGGGCGCTCGGGGAAAGCCGTCCTCTTCGATCGGCTGGCCCCCACCCTCGCCGGCGAGCCGCTGCCCGGCGGCTCGCTCGCCGTGGCCGA
Organism: Tautonia sp. JC769; assembly: GCF_040717455.1. Classification (NCBI taxonomy): domain Bacteria; kingdom Pseudomonadati; phylum Planctomycetota; class Planctomycetia; order Isosphaerales; family Isosphaeraceae; genus Tautonia; species Tautonia sp. JC769. Next base: position 519,282 of record NZ_JBFEFH010000001.1, on the reverse strand, counting down.
GGCCCTGGGGATGACCGAGGGGGCCGTCCAGGTCGCCGCCCACCGCCTCCGCAAGCGCTACCGCGACGCCATCCTCGCCCTCATCGCCGAGACGGTCGATGACCCTGCACAAATCGATGAAGAGCTGCGCGACCTCCTCGCCGCCCTGAGGTCGTCGTGATCCCCGCCCCCTCCGGCGATCGCCCTCCCCCCGCCCGTGCGACTCACCGCGGCCCCCTCGCCCCCCGCCCCGGCCCCCCCGCAATCGCCCCGGGGGCGGCATGCCCGGGGCCCGGCCCCGTCAAGCCGAATCGGATCGAATCGAGCCGAGCCAATCCGACCGGCATCCTGTTTGCACCGCTATCTCCATTTCCCAAGATCCTCCGGGGACGATCATGCCCTCACCGTGGTATCAAGACGCCTTCATCGCCCACAGCTACCCCCTCGGCCAGTGCGGGGCCCCGCCGGTCAACGACTTCCGGACCCCGCCGACCCCTCGCCTCGACCAGCTCCGGGCCTGGATCGACCACCTCCGATGGCTCGGGGCCGACGCCGTCTACCTCGGCCCGGTCTTCGAGTCCTCCTCCCACGGCTACGACACGGCCGACTACCGCCTCGTCGACCGCCGCCTCGGCACCGACGGCACCCTCGCCGGCCTGACCCGGGCGCTGCACGACGCCGGCATCCGCGTCATCCTCGACGGCGTCTTCCACCACGTCGGACGCGACTTCTGGGCCTTCCGCGACCTCCAGCAGAACGGCGAGCACTCCCCCTTCCGCGACTGGTTCTCCGGCGTCGATTTCTCCCAACGCAGCCCCCTCGGCGACCCCTTCTCTTACGACGCCTGGGAGGGCCACTTCGACCTCGTGAAGCTCAACCTCGGCCACCCCGGCGTGCGCGAGCACCTGTTCGAGGCCGTCCGATCCTGGGTCGACCGCTTCGAGATCGACGGCCTCCGCCTCGACGTCGCCTACGCGCTCGACCCCGACTTCGTCCGCGCCCTGGCCGACGCCTGCCACGCCCTCCGCCCCGAGTTCTGGCTCCTCGGCGAGGCCATCCACGGCGACTACCGCCGGATCGCCGGACCCGGCCTGCTCGACGCCGTCACCAACTACGAGTGCTACAAGGGCCTCTACTCCAGCCACAACGACCGCAACCTCTTCGAGATCGCCCACTCGCTCGACCGCCAGTTCGGCGACGGCGGCCTTTATCGAGATCTGACGACGTACAACTTCGTCGATAACCACGACGTCGACCGCATCGCCAGCACGCTCCGCGACCCGGCCCACCTGGCCCCGGTCCACCTCCTGCTCGTCACCATGCCCGGCGTGCCCTCCATCTACCTCGGCAGCGAGTGGGGCATCGAGGGCGCCCGGTCCCAGGGCGACGACCGCCCGCTCCGCCCCCCCCTGCCCACCCCCGAGGCCGGCCGCGCCCTCGGCCGCCACCCCGACCTCGCCCCCTTCATCGCGCGCCTCGCCGCCATCCGCCGCCGCCTGCCCGCCCTCCGCCACGGCTCGTACCATCAACTGCTCATCGCCTCGGAGCAGTTCGCGTTCGAGCGTCGGCTCGACCACGACCGCGCCTACATTGCCATCAACATCTCATCATCCCCCGCCACGCTCAACCTCCCCGTCGCCGCCCCCGACGGCGACACCTTCGCGGATCAGCTCGCCCCCGAGTCCCCCTGCTCCGTCCTCAACGGCCATCTCACGCTCGACCTCCCCCCCCACTCCGGCCGCATCCTTGCCCGGCCCTGACCCCCTCCCTTCCCCCTCCGCCATCGGCCGTCTCCCCCCTCACCCTCGCGATCGAATCCCCCAACCCTCGCCCCCCACTCTCCGCGCGAGCGGGCCCTCTTCGGGCCGAGCGAGCCCTCCTCGGGGCAAGCGGGCCCTCCCGACCCTCGCTCCCTTCGGGGGAGAGGGTGGCCGCAGGCCGGGTGAGGGGGCCTCGGCCCGGACGCCCCCCCCTCTGCGATCCGCACTCAGGCCCCTCGCCCCGATCGCCGGGAGGGGTGCCCGGACCCGGCTCGGCGTTTCCTGGCGATCGAGCCCTCCCAACCCTCGCCCCATTTTGGGGGAGAGGGTGGCCGCAGGCCGGGTGAGGGGGCCGCTGCCCGGACGAAAGCGCTTTGCGATCCGAACTCTTGCCCCTCGCCCCGGCCCTCTCCCCACGGTCGTTGAGAGGCAGCCACCCCAACCCCCGTGCCTCCCCCCTCGAATGGACCGGCTCCGAACCCGCTCCCGCCCGCTCCCACCCGCCCCCACCTCCCCGCAGCATTTTCCCCGTTTCCCGATCAAAAAGTGACTAAGCCTGCCCATTCTCCTGATATTGAAAGATTGGGGGGTCATTTCATTCTCCCCCGCCGTGTCCGAGCGACCCATCAGCGACCGCGAGACCAATGCTCCGCCGGGGGCCTGCGACCCATGACCACCACCATCGACCAGCTCCTCGCCAATCGGCTCAATGCCCTGCGTTCCACCGGCCCTCGCACCAGGGCAGGCAAGGCCCGATCGGCCCGCAACGCCCTGAAGCACGGCCTCTCTCGGATCGGCACGCACCCGCCGGCCGAACTGGCCGACCGCATCGCCGACCGCATCGAACAGTGGCGCGACGCCTACCGCCCCGACGACCCGGCCCAGATCTGGCTCTTCGAGCGCCTCTGCGCCGAGTCGGTCAGGCTCGACGCCTGCGAGCACCGCATCCTCGCCGCCCGGGCCGAGCAGGCCGACCGCGCCCTCGAAAGCTGGGACGACGACCGCGCCGCCGAGGTCGCCGCCCTCGCCGCCCGGCTCCCGGGCCGCCCCGAGGCCATCCAGCCGAAACTCCTCCAGACCCGGCACGGCGTCCTCTGGCTCCTCGACCGCTGGTCCGAGCTGGCCGACGCCCTGGCCGCCCGGCGCGGCTGGGACTCCGACACCAGGGCCCGCGCCCTCGACCTGCTCGGCGTGCCCGCCTCGGCCCGAGTCGCCTTCGCCCGTTCAGGTCCCGACCCCGACCACCCCGACTCCGACCCCGAGCCCAGCCTCGCCCTCGTCGGCCGAGTCATCCAGGCGCTCCGGGATCGCCTCGACACCTACCTCGACGCCCGGGACGCCCGATCCCGCGCCGACGCCGCCGACGGCCTCGGGCCCGACTCGGCCGACATCCGCCTCCTGGAGCGTTACGCCGCCGACGCCCGCCGCCAGGTCGACCGCTGCCGCGCCGAGCTTCGCCGCCTCCAGGCGACCGCCGCGACCGACTCCCCCCGCACCGCCGGACCCGTCGCCGAGGCCCCCTCACCGCCTCCACGACCCTCTCGCCCGCCGAGGCCCGCCCCCCCCGGGCCGAAGAACACCCCCGCCGACGCCGACCGGCCCGCCTCGTCCCCCGCCCCGGGCGTCGTCGCATCGATCCCGGTGACCGTCGCCCCGCCCCAGGCCCCCGCGCCCCGGCCCAATCGCCGAGCCCGACGCGCCCAGGCCGCCCGCGCCCGCGGCCGCCGCTCCTGATCGATCCCCCGGCCCGGCCGTCGTCCCCGTCGAGCCCCAGGCCCCCCGACCCTCCCCCCATCCCGGCCCCCTCGCCCGGCGGCCCCATCGGTCCGTCCTGCCCGGGGAATTCCCTTGCCATCTTCAGCGCAACAACAAATTCACACGAACAAACATATCTATTTTAACGCGATTGCTCGCACCTTGTGCCCCGGTTCGGATCATGCACGCCGCCCGGGCGCGAAACGAACCCAACCCCGATCGCCCGGCCCGGGGTCGCTGCCCCCAACGGGCCCCGCGGCGCGGACCGATCCCTTGATCATGTCAGGAGATCGGTCCGCGCCGCGGAGTCCCGACGGCGCATTCCGGGCGGCCGCCGGTCGGGCCTTGCCCGGTCACTCGGGGAAGGAGCGGGCCTCTCCCGGCGGCTTCGGGCCGGGAAGACCGCCGTGCCCATGCGCCCCGTCGCCGTTCGAGCCGACCTGGGCATGGGCCGACACGGTGACCTGACCCGATGCGGAGGCGGCATGCGTGTGGTGGGCCGTCGCGCCGTGGCCGGGGTGGGCCGGGCCGTGCGGGTCCTCCTCCTCATCCTCGACGCCTCGGAGGCGGGCGAAGGCGTCGATGATCCGTTCCCCCAGCACGTAGTAGATCGGGATCACGAACCGGCCGAGCACCGTGCTCACGCCGATCCCGAAGGCGATCACCACCCCCAGCGAGTTGCGGCTGTACGCCCCGGCCCCGGTGGCCATCACCATCGGCAAGACCCCCATCACGAAGGCGAATGAGGTCATCAAAATCGGCCGCAGCCGCTCCCGAGAGGCCGCCTTGGCCGACTCGATGATCCCCATCCCGCGCCGCTCTCGCATCTCGACGCCGAACTCGACCAGCAAGATCGCGTTCTTCGTCTCCAGACCGATCAACATCACCAGACCAATCTGCCCGAACACGTCGAGCGGCATGTCGAACAGCCAGAGCCCGAAGACGGCGCCGAACATGGCCAGCGGGACCGTCAGGATGATCACCAGCGGCCGGATCCAGCTCTCGTACAAGGCCGCCATGAACAGGAAGACGCAGACGACCGACAGCCCGAAGATGTAGGTCGACAGGTTGCCGGTCTGCTGCTCCTGGAAGGTGGTGCCGGTCCACTCGAAGTCGAACCCCTCGGGCAGGACCGACCGGGCGACCTCCTCCATCGCGGCGACGGCCTGTCCCGAGCTGAATCCGGGGGCCGGGCCGCCGTTCATCCGGGCCGTGGCGTAGAGGTTGTAATGCGGCACGTCGATCGCCCCGAGCACGTACTTGACCTCCCCCAGGGCGCTGAGCGGGACCTTCTCCCCCTCCCGGTTCAGGACGAACAGGTCGAGGATGTCCTCCGGGCGCTGGCGGACCTCCCCCTCGGCCTGGAGCATCACCTTCCAGACCTTCCCGAACAGGTTGAAGTCGTTGACGTAATACGCCCCGAGGTTCGTCTGGAGCACGGCGAAGACGTCGGAGATCGGCACGTCGAGCCGCCGGGCCTTCGTCCGGTCGAGGTCGAAGCGGACCTGCGGCACCCGGGCCGAGAAGGTCGAGAAGACGCCGGCCAGCTCGGGACGCTCGGCGGCGGCGGCCTGGAACTGGTCGACCACCTGCTGCAGGGCCTCGACCCCCTTCCCCTCGCGGTCCTCGACCATCATCTCGAAGCCGCCGGTCTGGCTCAGGCCCCGGATCGGCGGCGGCTCGACGACCATGATCTGGGCCTCTCGGATCTGGGAGCCGAGCATCCCCTGGAGCGTCTGGGCCAGGGCGCTCGAGCGCAGTTCCGGGTCGTCGCGTTCGGCCCACTCCTTCAAGGGCAGGAAGACGAAGGCCGCGTTGCTCTGGGCCGTGTTGCTCAGGATGTTCCGCCCGCTGACGGCCACCGTGTGCTCGACGCCCGGCAGCTCACGGGCGATCAGGTCGACGCGGCGGATCAGCTCGGTCGTCTTCTCCAGGCTCGTGCCGTCGGGCGCCTGCATGGCGGCGATCAGGTACCCCTGGTCCTCGGTCGGGATGAACGCCTTCGGCCGCTGGATCAGCATGAAGGCCGTCAGGGCCAGCAAGGCCACCGACGGGGCGACGATCGCCCACCAGTGCCGGGCCGTGAATTCGAGCACGCCGTCATACGAGTTCTCCAGCCATTTCATCCCCCGGTTGAACCAGCGGAAGAGGAAGAACTTCGACTCGCCGTGGTTCTTTTTCGGCTTCAGGAAGAGCCGCGACATCGCCGGGCTGAACGTCAACGAATTGAAGGCCGAGAAGATGAACGAGAAGACCACCGTCATGGCGAACTGGTTGTAGAGCATCCCGGTCAGGCCCGGGATGAAGGCCACCGGGATGAACACGGCGGCCAGCACCAGGGTGATCGTGACGATCGGCGCCGTGATCTCGGCCATCGCGGCCCGGGTCGCCGCCAGCGGGCGATAGCCGCGTTCCAAATACTTCTCCACGTTCTCGACCACGATGATGGCGTCGTCCACCACCAGGCCGATGGCCAGCACCAGGCCGCAGAGCGTCAGCGTATTGATCGAGAAGCCGAAGACGGCCATCAGGGCGAAGGTGGCGATCAGCGAGACCGGGATCGCCAGCATCGGGATGACCGTCGCCCGCCACCCCTGGAGGAAGATGAAGACCACCACCATGACGAGCAGGAACGCCTCGACGAGCGTGTGCTCGACCTCGGCGATGTTCTCCTCGACGTAGAGGGTCGTGTTGTACGGGATCCGGTATTCCAGGCCCGGCGGGAAGTTCCGCGCCAGGCGGTCCATCTCCTCCCTGACCTGCTCGACGATCGCCAGGCCGTTGGCGTCGGCGTGCTGGAAGATCGCCATGCCGCCGGCGGGCATGCCGTCGAGGAAGACGGTCGTCTCGTAGCTCTCCGAGTCCAGCTCGACCCGGGCGACGTCCTTGAGCCGGACGATCGAGCCGTCGTCGCGGCGGCGGACGATGATCTCCCCGAACTCCGAAACCTCGGTCAGCCGCCCCTTGACCGTGATCGGGAACTCGAAGACCTGCCCGGTCGGGACCGGGGGGGCCCCCACCTTGCCGGCGGCGGCCTGGAGGTTCTCCTGCTGGACGGCCTGGATCAGCTCGGTCGGCGCGATCTGCATCTCGGCCATGCGGTCCGGGTCGATCCAGATCCGCATCGCGTACTTCCGGCCGAAGACCATCACGTCGCTCACGCCCGGGATCCGCTTCAGGGCGTCGGCGACGTAGATTTGGCCGTAATTGTCGAGGAAGGTCTGGTTGTAGCGGTCCTCCCCCGAGACATCGACCAGGTTGACGATGCAGACCATGTCGGTCGAGGTCTTCTTGATCGAGACGCCGTACTGTTTCACCTCCGGCGGCAATTGCGGCGTGGCCGTCTGCACCCGGTTCTGCACGTCGACGGCGGCGATGTCCTGGTCGTAGCCGACCTGGAACGTGGCAACGATGCTCGCCATGCCGTTGGCCGTGCTGTTCGAGGAGAAGTAGGCCATCCCCTCGGTCCCGTTGAGCTGCTGCTCGATCGGCGTGGTCACCGTCTCGGCCACCGTCTCGGCGTCGGCCCCAGTGTAGGCGGTGGTGATCTGGACCTGCGGGGGGGCGATCTGCGGGTACTGCGCGATCGGCAGGAAGTACAGGCTGATGCCGCCAATGATCAGCATCAGCAAGGCCAGCACCGTGGCGAAGATCGGCCGGGTGATGAAGAAGTTGACGAACTTGACCATGGCGATTGGGGCACTCGTGGAGGTCGGGCCGGTCGGGAAACGACGCGCAGGACGCTGCTATCAGGGGGCCGGGGCTGCCTCAGCTTCGGACTCAGACTCAATCCCAGGCTCAGTATCAGGCTCAGACTCGACCCCGTCCGGCCGATCCGTCGAAGCGGGGGTCGAGGCGTCCTGGCCGGCCGCGATCGCCGACCTCGGCCCTCCCGGAGTCACCTCGGGCAGGTCGGCGGCGTCCTCGGTCGACTCGGCCGGGAGGTCGTCGAGGGTCGCAGGGTCGGCGGGAACGTCCGGGGCGTCGATCGCGCGATTGGGCCGGACCGGCTCGGGCAGGTTGGCCGGCTGGACCTTCACGGGGATGCCGGGCCGGATCAGCTGCAGCCCCTCGACGATCACCTGGCGGCCCGGCTCCAGACCCGCCGAGACCACCCGGAGCCCGTCGTACGTCTGGGCCGCCTCGACGCTCTGGATGGCCACCGTGCCGTCGTCGTCGATCAGGTAGACGACCGGCCCGGCCTGGGTCTCGGCCACGGCCTGCTCGGGGACGACGACCGCGTCTTCCAGCACGTCGATGGTCATCTCCAGCTTCACGTACTCGCCCGGCAGCAGGGTGCCGTCGGGGTTGGGCACCTCGGCCTTGACCAGGAAGGTCGAGGTCCTCGGGTCGATCTGGTTGTCGTAGAAGTAAACCCGGCCCTCGTGCGGGTAGGGGCGTTCCCCTTCCAGCCCGGTCCGGGTCAGCCGGACGGCCAGGCCCTCGGCGATCAGCCGGGAGAAGCGTTCGAGGTACCGGGAGCTGACCCGGATGTCGACCCCCATCGGGTCGAGCTGCTGGACGGTGGCCAGCTCGGTGTTATCCGCCCCTCCCGGGGCCGTCGGGCCGACGAGGTTGCCGACCTTGACCTGGGCCTCGCCGATCCGACCACCGATCGGGGCATACATCCGGCAGTAGCTCAGGTCCAGCTCGGCCGACCGGACCGCGGCCTCCGCCTCGTCGAGGCCGGCCCGGGCCGCCAGGATGTTCACCTCGTAGTCGGCCCTGGCCTGCTCGAGCTGGGCCCGGTCGGCCTCGACCTGGGCCGCGTAGCTCTCCCGGCGGGCGACCGCCTCGTCGAGCTCCTGCTGGGTGGCGACGTTGCGCGAGGTCAGGGTCTGCTGGCGGCGTTCCTCGACCCGGGCCAGCTCGAGCTGGGCGCCGTCGACGGCCAGTTGGGCCTCGGCGATCTCGCGGGCGCGGGACGCCTCGGCCTTCTTCAGGGCCGCCTCGGCCTCGTCTCGCCGGGCCTCGGCCGACTTCAAGGCGATCTGGAACGGCTCCTCCTCGATGACGAAGAGGAGCTGGCCCTCCTCGACGAAGGAGCCCTCCTCGAACGCCTGCTCGGTCAGGAAGCCGCGGACCCGGGCCCGGACGGCCACCTCTCGGAGCGACCGCGTGGTGCCGGTCGGCGAGGAGAGGATCGGGACCGTCATCTGCCGGGCCTCGACCACGCCGACGGTCGGCGGGGGCGGCTCGGCCCGCGACTCGGCCTCTCGGCAGCCGGCCGAGGCGAGCAATCCCAGGGTGGCGGCCGCGAACAGGCCGGCCCTTCGGGTGGTTGGACCGGAGGCCGGTCGGTGGTACGGTTTCATCAATCAAGGACTCCTGAACGCGGCCGATACAAGGGCCAGGCCCGGGGCCGAAACCGCCATCCCCGTCCGAGACGGTGCTCAACCGGGCAACGATCGGGGCACCCGGCGAACCGTGCCCCGGCAAATGTCAACCGCTGTTGACTGTAGAAGAGTAGGGAGGTTGACTTCCGAAGTCAACCTTCGTTTACTAGAGGGGAAGGGGTGAACGATGACGTCAGAACGAAGCGAGGCAGCGGCCCACCGCCGTCGGGATTCGACCGCGACCCGGACGGCGATCCTGGAGGCGGCCACCCGCCATTTCGCGTGCAAAGGGTATGGTCACGCCGGGGCCCGCGAGATCGCCATGGATGCGGGCGTGACCGCGGCGATGATCAACCGTTACTTCGGCTCGAAGGAAGGGCTGTTCGCCGAGGTCATCGAGCGGGCCTTCGACATCCGGGAACTGATCGACGGCGATCGGGCGACGCTGGCCGATCGGCTCGCCCGATTGATGGTCTACGGCCGGCCGGGGGCGCCCGAATCGGGCCGGATCCCGCTGCTCCTCCTGCTCAGGGCCGCCACCGAGCCGGCCGCGGCCGACCTGCTGCGCGACCGGCTGGAGAGCGAGAACCTGCCGGTCCTGGCCGAACGGCTCGGCGGGCCCGATGCCGGGACCCGGGCCGGGCTGATCATCGCCCACCTGACCGGGTTCGCCATCCTCTACCAGATGATCCGGCCCCGGCAACTCGCGGACGCCGACCGGGAACAACTCGTCGCCCGCCTCTCGGCCGGCCTGGCCGTCACCATCGACGAACCGCCCGACCCGCAGCCCAGGCCGACGCCCCCAAAATCATCTCAAAAGAACTTGTGAGATGATCATCATAAATGAACTTCTAGTTTGCGTAAAGACCATGCACGCGAGCACCTGTCACGCTCGCCCGGACGCAACACCCGGGACCGCCCCACCGCCCTCCTCCTGGCCCGGCGAGGGGCGAGCCGAACCGAGGGGAGGCGATCCGTGCCTCCCGGGTCGCGGGGTGCCCGGGCCGGGGCGTCAGGGGGAGGCGTCGGGTTCGCTGAAGGAGATCTGCTCGACCCGCTCGACGAGCGCGCCGTCGTCTCCTTCCTCGTAGCCGTGGACGAGCCGGAGGGAGGGGTGGTCGAACGGGGCCGTCTCGTTGCGGACGCGGTCGTCCGTCAGGCAGCGCAGGAAGAAGAGCAGGGCCCGCTGGTCGTTCCGGTCCATGTCCAGCTCGACCATCTCCGGGTGCTTGTCGGGGTTTTCGAGGAGGGATCGCCCGAAGTGCCCCCCGTCGTCGTAGAACTCGATCACGTCTTCCAGCCGAATGATGCGACCGTTGTGCATATAAGGAGCGGTCAGCTCGATGTTGCGCAGGGTCGGCGTCTTGAAGGCGCCCCAGAAGGCGAGTTCGTTGTCGTGGACGAACGGCTCGCGGTGTCCCCAGGGTTCCTCGTGGAAGACAAGGATGCGGGCCCTGGAGTAGAAGTGCATGAGGCTCCGGCGGCGATTGGAGGGGATGTAGTCCCGGATCCAGGAAACGTCGATCGGTTCCGGCGGATCCGGCGGGCAGTCGAGGGCCGCCCGGGGGGTAGGCGGTGCGAGCCCCCTGAGACGCAGGGCCTCGGGCTGGAATTGCTCGGGCCCGTCGGCCGCGGGGTCCCCCTCGGGGCGTTGCCACTGGCCCTGGAAGCGGTAGGCCGAGCCGGGGGCGCCGAGCGAGGGGCGCTGTCGAGGGGCGGTCGGGGCGAGGCGCTCGACGGCATCGGCCCGCATCTCCTCCTGGATCGCCTCCTGCACCTCCCGTTGGAGCGCCTGTTTCTCCTGGAGGTCGATCGGCTCGTCGTTGGGCAGGATTCCGGAGCGGAGCTGCCCCCGGAGCGATTCGCGTTGCTGGTCGTTGAGCCCTCCCGGAAGCTCAATTCGCTCGATGATTTCGGTGAGCCGCTCGTCGCGATCGTGCCTCAGGGCATCGATGTTGGCGGTGTCCTCGGCGTGGCCGATCCCGGGGTCGTACCGAGGGGGGGCGACGCCGATGTTGTAGAAGCCGAGGTCGTAGAACGAGTAATGCTCCGAGGCCGGGAGGCCGCCGATGGGAAGCGGGGGGCGGGTGTCGGCCTGATCGTCCGGGATGACCATCTTCTCGACGAGGACCGGGTCGGTCAGCTCCTCGGCGAACGCGACGCGCTGGTCTTCATCGAAGAAGGGGCGGGCACCGAGCCGCCGATGGGCCGTCTTCTCGAAGGTGTGGAGAATCCTCGCAACCTCGCGGATGGTGTCCGACGGGATCGACTCGGCGTCCAACCTCGGGTGGATGAGCAGGCAGAAGCGGTTCAGGCTCCCCTCGGCGTCGCCCCGCAGGAGGTCGATCTCTCGGATGATGCGTTCGGCCCGGGGGCCGAGTTCGGGCCTGACGTCCCGGAGCTCATCGGCCGCGTCCCGGATGGCCCGGTCGTGGGCCTCCCGGAGCCGGAATTTGAGGGCATCGGCCAGGGCCAGGGGCAGGAGGGTCCGATTGATCCGGGAGACGATCGGCACCTCGATGTCCTGGGCGTCGTCCCGCTCGTAGACGGTGCTGAACAGCGGGACGTCGTGGCATTCGATGCAATCGCGGTTCAGGAAGACCCGGAAGCCGTACTGGAAGGCCTCGGTGCCCGTCTCGACCAGCGGGCGCCCGCCTTCGGGTTCGGGCGGGAAGCGGTCGAGCCGGATCTCGCCGATCTCATCCTTGATCTCCTCCCAGCGCGCCTCGACCGCGGCCCCGTCGCCCCGCATCATGGCGTCGAACGGGGTCTGGTTCGAGATCAAGGTGGCCTGGTAGAGCATCAGGCTCAGGCCCCAGTAGAGGGAGAAGTTCGCCTCCATCAGCGAGCCGTCGGGATACTCCTGGCCGGGTCCGACGTGGGAGAGCCTCAAGGGGACGGTCTGGCGGTTGCCGTCGCCGTCGCGGTCGTCCCACCACTCGCGGCGGAAGGCCCGCCTGATGAGGTCTTCGTATTTGAGTGTTTCGCCCTCCTCGACCTCGGCCAGGAACGGGCCGAGCAGGCTGTCGTCGGGATGGACCTCCTGATAGCCGAGGACCGGGGCCTCGAGGAGCTTTTCGGCCAGGTGGTGGAAGGTCCTCCCCTGGTAGGACATCTCGACCTCGTTGACGATCGGGCCGACGGCCTGGGAGCCGAGCGAGGCGTTGCTGATGGCGACCCGGACCGGCTCGAGCCGGCCGTCGGGCCGACGGTGGTGTAAAACCTCCCGGCGGTCGCGGTCGCCGAAAATCGAGATCCCATTAAACGTGGATTCGGCGCGGCCGTCGTGAAACTGGCGGTCGGCGAAGACGGAGTTGATGACGGTGGGGGAGTTGCGGGTGGTGATCTGGCGGAAGAGCCTGCCGTTGTTCGGGTCGTTCCCGGCGACGAACATCTGCCAGTGATCGGCTTGCACGTCGTCGGGGGATTTCGTCCTGCGCTCCGAGTCCTCGGAATTCCAGGCACCTCCCTCCTCGGGAGGGCAGCCGTTGAGCCCGGTGAAGATGAGGGGCTCGACCCCGGCCGACCCGGAGATGAACTCGAGCGGCTCGGGCTGGCTGTCGAGGTCGAGGTCCTCGATCGCCCGGGTTTCGACCGGGTAGGGTTGCTGATCGAGCGGGTGTTCGGGATCGGCCTGGTACTCGTCCCAGACGACGAGCGGGATGCGCTCGGTGAAGCGGGTGCGGGCATCGGCGCCGAATCGGTAGTGACACGAGGCGCAGGAGGTGCCGACGAAGGTGCCGTTTTCGAGCCGGCGGAAGTCGCTGCCGGCCTGCATCTCCCAGAAGAAGGCCTTGCCGAGCGCCTCGGCGGCCTCGGGATCGGCGATGAACTGGAGCAGGTCGCGGCGGCGGATCGCCTTGCGGACGGCCGGCTCGCCGTCCTCGATCACGGGGATCGATTCCACATAGGGATTGATGAGCTTGCGGGGGTCCCAGTCCTCGATGACGTCGCGGACGCGGTCGAGCAGCTCCAGATCCTCGTGCCCGACCAGGTGGATGATGTGGGGGGGCGGCTGCTCGGTCTGCGCCTGAACCGCGGGGGAGGGGGCGATCCGGAAGGCAACCAGTGCGGCCACGGCGAGGGCAACGCGAGCTCGGCACACCATCGTCACAGGCTCCTGGGGGACAATCGTAGGGGGAGCGAGCCGGAGCAATTATTCTGGAGGAGATCCGGTTCGGTCCGAGCCGGTCGACTGGGAGCGGTCTCGGAGGGCCATCGGACCTGCATCGAGGCGGACCGGCGTCGGGCTCTCGTGAATCAACGGGTCACACGACACGATCGGGGGCGGCGGCGGGACTCAGGGCCGGATCCCGTAGCGTTGTTCGAAGGAGACGCCGGCGATGCGGCGGATCGACTCGACCAGGAGCGGCTCGTCCAGCTCGGCCGGCAGGTAGGCCCAGCGGTCGGTCTGGCCGTTCCCGAAGAGGAGCAGCGAGGCGTGCTGGGTCGGGTCGCGGTCGATCACCGGGTCCAGGTCGTAGAACCCGAGGCTGCGGCGGAGACGATCCACGTCGTCCGGGTCCCCGGTGAGGAACTGCCACTCGCAGAGGCCGCCGTCTCGGTCGTTGGCGCCGTAGACATCGGCGTAGCCGCGGAGGATCTCGGGCGTGTCGATGTGCGGCTCCAGCGTGAGCGAGACGATGCTGAGCCGGTCGCCGAAGACCGGGCTGAGGACCCTGCGGAGCGAGGCGAGCCGCGAGCTGGTGACGGGGCACGAGTCTCGGCAGGTGGTGTACATCGTGTTGGCGACGAGGGCCCTGCCGGCGACGAAGTGGTCGTGGAAGCGGACGGACTGCCCGAACTGGTTGGTCAGCCGGACGTTGGCGTAGCGGTCGCCGATGCGGGTGGCTCGCCGGGCACGCTCCCGGACGTGGGCGTCGTCGTCTTCGATCCCGAGCCAGCGGATCAGTTCCTGGAGCATGGAGGCACCCCGGAGAGAAAGAGAGAGTCTACTGGGCAACGCATCGGAGCGCGGTCCGGGTCAGTCGTCGTCGCCCGTCCGCCGGGGGGGGATGACGTTCTCGCCCGCGTTTCGGATGGAGGAGTCGGGGACCGGGTGGTATTCCCAGGGCAGCTCGCCGACCTTGCCGGGGTGCTCTTCATCGGTCTGGCCGTCGAGCGTCAGGGCGTTGCCGTGGGTCCGGGCCGCGGGGGCGACGTTGGGGTCGTGCGGCGAGGCGTCGGTCGAGGGGACCGGCTCGAAGTTCATCATCATGCGCATGTCTTCGTGTTCCAGGTTGTGGCAGTGGAACACGAACGGGCCGTTGAAGGTGCGGAACCGCATCCGGATGCGGACGACGGTGTTCGGGCCGAGCGCGATCGTGTCGTGGAAGCCCATGCGTTCCGGCAAGGGGATGAAATCGATCAGCTCGACGAGGTTGAGGAGCGGCCGGCGGTCGGGGGGGTCGCCGGGGTCGAAGACCTCGTCGGCCTCGAAGTCCTTCTGGTAGGAGACGAGCTGGTGGCTCTCCAGGTGGACGTGGATGGGGTGCCACCAGCCGCCTCCGCCGTTGCGGAAGACCCATTCCTCGGCGCATCCGGAGGTCGGGGCGGCGTTGGCGATGGTCGGGTCGTAGAACCGGCCGTTGACCTGCCAGGCCCCCTTGCTCCGCTCGAAGATGAACTCGCGGACCGCGGTGACCTCGTCGTCCTCGATCCGGTGTTTCTCGATCAAGGGGGTTCCGTTCTCGACCGAGGCGTCCTCGCTGGGAGGGGCCTCGTCCCTGACCTCGATCTTGAACAGGGCGATCGGCCGCCGGAGTTCGGCCACCCGCCTCGGGCGGAGATCGGGCAATGGGTCGGGATTTTCCTGGTTCGGTTCCTCGTCCTCTCCGGGTCCAGGCTCCGCCTCCTCCTGCTGCCCCTCATCGGGGGGGATCAGGTCGAAGGGCACGGGGAGGACGCGGGGGTCGCCGAAGTCGTCGAGTTTCTCGCCGGGGCCCCGGCCGTCGTCCTGGGGCATGGTGTTGACGAGGTAGAAGGTCCTCGGGCCGTTGGGGCCGTTCTCGTCGGACTCGGTCAGGGCGGGGAAATCGATGACGAGGTCGGCGCGGTTGGCCATCGTGAGCAGGGTGCTCCTGCGCTCCAGGGCGTGAGACCAGAGCCAGCTATCCTTGCCGATCTGCAGGAAGGGGCAGGATTGCTCCTCCAGTTCCTCCTCGTCGAGGCCGACGTCCATGGCCCGTCGGTAGACGTCCTCGGGGAGGAGTCGGAGCCGATAGACGCGGGCGTTGGAGCCATTCAGGAGGCGAAGGCGATATTTGCGGTTGTGGACCTCTTCATACGGCCAGGGCTGGCCGTTGACGAAGAAGGTGTCGCCGAGGTAGCCGTTGTGTGCGTCGCTGTTATAGGCGATCTGTCCGGTGTTGCGGTCGATGACCTTGTCTTGCAGGACGAGGGGCAGCTCGAAGGGGTTGTGATACGGCTCCTTGCCCGGGAGGTAGTAGCCGGGGTTTTGGGGGTCTTCGAGTTCGGAATCGTCGCCTCGGCCTTCGAGTTCGGGGTCGTGGCAGGAGTCGGCGCCCAGCCCGGGGAGGACGCGATCCTTGATGAGCTTCAGCTCCTTCTCGCCGTAGCAGATGGCGAATCCGGCGAGCCCCTTGGCGACGTTGTAGCCGGTGGCGTCCATCGCGTGGTCGTGGTACCAGATGGTCGACTGGGCCTCGGCCTCGTCGGGGACGGGGTGCTCGTCCCCGTCTCGCTGGATCAATGGAAGGATATTCGGATAGAAATAATCGCGAGACTTGCCCTGGAGCACATAAAAGGTCGGGAAACCGTCGCTATGGGACGGGTTGTGGCCGCCGTGCAGGTGGACCGAGACCTCGGTCTGGAGATGGTTCTCGTAGCGGATGACGACCGGCTGGCCGAGCCGAAACTTGAAGGTCGGGCCGGGAACCATGCCGTCGTAGCTGTAGACGAGGGCCCGGTCGCCGGCTTTGGGATGGAGCCGGATGAGCGCCTCCCGGATCGGCATCTTGTAGCATTTGATCGGGAAGTTACCCCAGTTGTGGATTTTCCCGCTGCCGTCGTGGGCGTCGACGGTCCCGAAGCAGTCGCGGCGATCGTCCCAGGCCTTCTGCCCGGTCTCGCCGGGCTTGCAGCCGAGCTGGTGGCACCAGTGGTCGGGGTTCTCGGACCACTCTCGGGCGATGCCGTGGAAGACCTCGCCGATGGGGACGGGGTCGGTCGGGCCGAAGACCTGGCTCTTGCCGTTCAGGTCCGAGAAGGTGCCGATGCTCGTCGGCCGAGGGGTCGGGGGGAGGCGGAGCCGCGCCGAGAAGGCCCAGGGGGGCAGGACGTGCTGATCGTCCTTGTTGAAGGTGGCCGTCGCATTCCCGAACGGGTCGCCCGTCTTCTGGGCCGCCACGGGGCCCGCCGCCAGCAGCGAGGCCGCGGTCCCTCGGAGGACATCACGCCGGTTGATCATCACTCTGCCTCAATCACCTTACGATGGAAAGACGCGCGAGAGGCGACGGCACGACCGGGGCGGAGGCGTCGCGGCCGAGGGTGCCAATCGCACCGACCGGAGGCCCGACTCGGACTCAATAAGACTCTTGAACCTGGATGTCAGCCCTGACCACACTATTGCTCACGGCCACACACGCCTAATCTCGCTGACTGGGGTCCGAAGATAACAGTCTGGGAAGGCAACGCAACATCTTTTTCCAAAAAGTTCTCATTCACGAGAATGATGCAGGAGGAGAGTCCGCCATGGCGATACACCCTGCCGAGATCGAGGGGCCGGTGTCGGCGATCGTCGCATCGGGGGCGGATGCCCGCCTGACGGTGATGGGCGCGACGGTGGTCGCGACGGCCTCGACGGTCATCTCGAGCCCGTCGGCGAGCCTGTCGCTGGCGGAATTGCTGGACCCGGCCCCCCTGCCCGGCCGCACCGAGCCGGGGTTCGTGGGGGGGACCGTCATCGCGATCGGCGAGGTGGACGCGGCCTCGGGGGTCATCGAGGCCGAGGAGATCGCCATCGAGCCATCCGAGAATATCATCCTGGGTGCCGTGACCGAGACGAGCGCCACGACGCTCCGGATCAACGGAGTGCCGATCGTGTTCCTCGATGACCCGAGGATGCCGGCCGAGCCGCCCCAGAATGGGTTCGGCTTCGAGATCGAGCTGGATTCGGTCGCCGTCGACACCCCGGCCTCGGCCGAGGGTTACTTCGACGGCTCGGCCTTCCGGGCGTTTCTCTTCGAGGTCGACGGCGACGCGACGCTGGCCGACCCGAACCCCCAGGTCTCGATCCTGAGGGCCGACGTCCGGGACCGGGGCGACGAGTTCGAGGTCGATGCCCGCGGCGCCGTCACCATGGCCCACGCCCCGGCGGGGACGACGACGCAACAGGTGCGCATCTCTCGGATCGACGGCGGCTCGGAGACGCCGATCGGGACGGTCACGGCCCAGGTCGACGCCGAGTTCCCCGGATTCGCCCGCTGGCGGTTCGACGACCGGATCCCGGTCGGCTCCGGCCCGGTCCTCGGGAGCCCTCCGACCCGTCTCCGCGCCACCAACCTCAGCCCGGGGGCCAACAACGCCCAGGAGGACATCGACGCGGAGCTCATCGACTAGGGTCGAATGGTGCGGATTCTTCGGGCCTATGGCTCTGGCGCCAGGGCGTAGAATATGATGACCTGTAACGGCTGGGGGAGTTCTTCGAGGGCCGCCGCTCCCCCGGCCTGTGGAAAAACCGATTCCCGCCAGAGCCACTTCCGGACCGCATTCCTGCACGTCGGTGAACGTCCACGCCGGCCTTACCCGGCCAGTCTACACCGCCGGACCGCTTGGATTCCGGCAGGCCCTGGATTCAACAAGCCCACGACCGAATACAGGCCGAACGGGCACGGCGTCGCACGCAGGACCGTCTGCCGGCACCAAATCCCGCGTCGACTCCAAACCGAGATGACAGCGGTCTTCCTGTAAACGTGGCTCCCAGATTTCAGCGTCCGGTGCAGGCGGCAACCATCGCTGTCAGGTCCATACTCGGGGCGGTGCTGGAAGAGTACTCGTCGCGGTGCGTGCCGGCCCGGTCGCGGACGAACACTCAGGTCGCCATGCCAGGCGACCTCTCCGGCACGCAACTCGGCGGACTCCGCCGCCTGGCTGGGCTTGGGGAGCAGGGCCCCCTTGACCGGCGGACGGCCATTGCACTTGTACGGCGGGGGCGGCTCGCACGGGTTCGAAGCCGGGGTCAGTCGGGCCCGATGGCGGCGGACGAACCGGTCCAGTCTGTCGGTGCCTCGCCGGCGTCGATGACGAGTCTCCGGTGAGGGAACCACAGCAGCATCACCCGCAGGAGCGGGGCATGATCCGCGCCGGCGTGCGGTGCGGCCGGCCGAGGGCCCGATCATCCTCCTCGGATCGGGAAAGAGCGACGAGCACCGGCTGGGCCCAGGAGGGGCGCCGAGTGGAAGCGGCCCAGGACGGCCAGCACGACCCACTTGTGGCCGTTGCGCCAGGCGGTGTAACCGTGGCTGGAGCGGACCGTGTCGCGGTGCCGGGGCTTACCGTTGACCTTGCGGCCGGAGTGGCTCTCGACCGTGTCGTCGCTTACCAGTGCGATCGGCCCATCGTCGGGCACGAGCCTCAGGACGAGCCGGCAAAGATCGCAGGCCGTCCGCATGGCCGACCACGAGGTAGAGCAGAGGACGCACCGAGAGGTCGTGACATGCCCGGCGGCCATCGGCGCCGCGCTCCGCAGCAGGCTGTCTACGGTGCGCCGGCCGGTGGCCAGGATCGCGACGTCCATCAGCAGGGTAAGGCGCCTGAAGTTGGCCGCGTGAAGGCGGAGGCGAGCGACTGGGACAACGACAGGGCTTCGGGTGGCGGGGCATGGCGGGCCTGTCCTCGGTCGGTGGCCGTGGGAAGCCGGTTCAACTCCCCATGCGACCGCCGAGGCGGGCCCGCGGCATCTGAATCAGTCGAGCTCAGTTGTGGCGAACACATCGGCATTACGGGTTCGGTCCGCTTTGCCTCCCGGATTCCCAATGTAGGGATTCACCGAGATGCTCCGGGGGGAGTCGTCTTCGATGTGAACCGGGGGTATAGGGGGCGGAAGGCCTCGACGATCAAAGATGATAGTTGTGACGGGGGCCGAGGTAATCGCGCCATCGACCGAACTCTCATATCTCGGGCGACCGAAGCGGCTGGCCGGAACCTAGTACCCCTTGGTACCTGATCAGGGAGGACTCATTCAATGTCAAGGAAGCAGCGATTCCGACCGGAAATCTCGGACGCGCTTGAGGATCGCAATCTGATGAGCGCGATGTTCGGGAACCAGCCGATCGCGCCCGATCGGATCGCGTTGCTCAGGAATCTCACCGATCGTCAGCGGGTCTTCCCACCCCGCCCCCAGCCGGTGCTCCAGCAGGTCGAGGAGGTCTTCGACGCGTTCGCGACCGATTACTCGCAGGCGCGCTCGGTCTTCTTCGATTCGGTCATCAATGGCGACGAGTCGAGCTTGGACGGAGGGAGGCTCAACTCCTTCGAGAACTACACGGTTCAGCGCGTCACACTGCTCAGCGAGGAGTTGATCGGCGCCATTCAGAACCCGCTTCTCAATCGCTCGGGACAGAAGGGAGGGGGCCATGGCGCGTTCGGGGGGCGTCCGTTCATCGTCCGGCGGATCTCCGCCTTCCCGTCGCAGGACATGGACCTCGAACAGTTGCAGCCGAATCGCCGCACCCTGCTGGTGAACCTGCTCCTCCCGCTCCGGGACAATACGCTCAGCGTGGGGGAGAACTTCGCCAATCAGACCGAGCAGATCACCTCGATCTCCCGAGAGGCCGTGCCGTTCATCATGCTGGCACAGGACAACGCGATCGAGTCGGCCCGCGCCTCGGTCGTCAACGGGGCAGCCGTCTATCGGAGCCTCTTCAGCAACCGCAAGTGACAGGCCCGTCGCAAACCGGACTCGCCTCCCGGCCCTCTCCCGGGATCGTCGGGGGGGCCGGGCAGGCGTCTCGCGTAGAGTTCAATCGAATCTTTTATCTTTGTGATGACTCAGGGGTATTGAACTGATGAGACGCCAGTGGTTCGGCAGGAGAATCGTCGATCGAGCTGCCCGCGATCGCGTGCGAGGCAGGCCCGGGGCCGGTCTCCGGCGACCGGTATTGGAACGGCTCGAGGTGCGGCAACTTCTCGCGGTGGAGGTCGCCGCAATCCCGGGGCCAACCGAAGGCCTCCGCTTCGACGGGCAGATCGCCACCTTCCCCCCGGGCGAGGTCGCCGGGGAGGAAGCGAGCGATTTCTCCGCGACGATCGATTGGGGAGACGGCTCGATGCCCTCCCCCGGGACGATCGTCCCCGTCGAGGGCGCCGGATTCTCCGTCGTTGGCAGTCACGTCTATGAGCAACAGGGCGATCGGGTCGTGACGGTCGCGATCTCAGGACTTGTGGAGAGCACGTCCTCCGGTCAGGGGGCCGTTCAGGTGTCGGCCACGAAGCCGACCGGGATCCCCCGCTTCTTCGAGGCCGCCGAGGGCGTTCCGCTCGAGCAAATCGTTGTTGCCTCGTTCACGGATTTGAATCCGTTTGAGTCCGCATCGGACTTCGAGGCCCGGATCGCCTGGACCGACGACCGGTCGACCCTGGGTACGATCGTGCCGAGGGGCGAGGGCCTCTTCGACGTCATCGGCTCCTTCACCTTCGCGGAGCTGGACGGCCCGACCCGGGACGTCATCGTCACGCTTCGAGAGACTGGCGTCGCCGAGCCCGTTCAGATCACGAGCACGGCCGTCGGGGTCGGAGACCTCCGCCTCTCCGCGTTCCCGATCGAGGCGTTCGCCGGCGTCGAGTTCAGCGGTATCGTCGCCGTCACCTCCGAACCCATTCCCGACGCCGATCTCGGGGAATTTCTTGCAACGATCGACTGGGACGCGGAGGACGACCAGGCCGCGGGCCAGGTGGCCACGGTCCAGCGGCGGGAAGACGGACGGCTGGCCATCTCCACGAGTCACGTCTTCAAGGCGCCGGGGACCTACCGCGTTCGCGTGACCCTGGAACGAGATCTCGGAGGCGAGGAAGGAGGCGAGGAGAGGGCCGAGACCATCGCCACAGCTGAGGTCGCCTCCTCCCGAGGCTTCGCGGGGCGACTCAGCCCGCTCAGCGACTCCGGGGTATCTGATTCGGACAATCTCACGAACATTTCCCAGCCGATCTTCATCGGCACGGCGACCCCCCTTTCGATCGTCGACCTGTTCGCGAGGATCCCCGCCCTCACCGATCCGGTCCCGATCGGACAGGCGATCGCCTCGCAGGACGGCTCCTGGTCGATCACCTCCCGGCCTCTTCTGCCGGGCTTCTACGAGATACTCGGGAGGGAGACGCCGATCGACGGGCCCGGCGGCTCGCTTGAGCAGCTGACTGCGGTCGGCATCGACACCCTGGCGCCTCGGGTCGCATTCCTGACGTTCAATCCTCGGACTCGCCGCATCCTCATCGGGTTCCAGGACGAGGTCAGCGGACTCAGCCGGTCGGAGATCCTCGATGTACGGAACTTCAACCTGATCGGTCCCCCACTGGTTCGATCGCTCCCGAGGACGGTCTCAGAGCCCCTCCAGGTGAGGCCGCTGCCCTCCGACCCCCTGGCTGTCATCCTCGAGCTCCCCGCCCAGACCCGCGGGGCCCCATTCCCACATCGGCTCCGGATCTTGAGCAGCAACATCCGCGACCTCGCCGGCAACCCGCTGGACGGCGAGTTCCACGGCCGACTCCCTTCCGGGAACGGCGTCCCGGGCGGTCTCTTCGAGGCCCCATTGTTCCGCTTCCTGGGCCGAATTCCTCTCGATTCGGCTGGCCTTATGTCCGCAAGGCGCCCGATTTTCCGGGTCGATCGACGAGGCTGACGCGTCGCGATCCCCCTGCTGTCAACGCCGTCCTGCCCTGGGACCGCCACGAAGGTCGCTGGCGGTCCTTCTTTCGCTCACCTTGGATCCGAATCTGGAGTGAAAGCAGTGTCTCGGGTCCGCCCGGAGGTTCTTTTACCTGCAGCATCGGCACGAACTGGACGATCTAACTCATCGGGTCGATTCCGATCCTCGGATGGGTCTTCCAGTAGTGGGGGGATGCGATGCACAGTAAGGGCAATCCTCGTGTGAGATTGATCGGGGTCCTGATCATTATGCTAGCTATCCCGGCCGTGGAATCCTCGGCCCAGGGATTTTTGCACAAGTTCCATCGGAAGCCCGAGCACTCGATCCCGACCCACCCGGGAGCTATCACCGTCCGCGACCTCGCGAAGCTGATCGACGATCTCGATAAGGAGCTCTTCGACGAGGGGAAGATCGCGGTGAAATCACCGGACGTCTACGGTCAGAACCGCCTGACGAATCATCGGCAGGAGTTCGAGGACGAGATGGATAAGGAGCTCGATCAGTTCCAGCTCCGCCTGCAGAGCTTTCAGCGCCGAGCCGATGCCGCCTCCCTGATGAGCAGCTCGATCTTGAGGGCGGGCATCGGGACGAAAACGACCACCGTCGAGGACAGCGAGAATGTCCAGTTGGTCGAGCCACCCAGTAGCCCAACCAACCCGACCGGGAATTTCCTCGCAAATAGCATCTTCACCAGAGATGCGGAGGGTGGTGGAATCTCTGCAACCGGATTCCTGACGCCGTCGAGCCTCACCAATTTCATCGGGGAGAATGCCACGCTCGGTAGCAGTCTCGCCGGTTTCGACCAACCGGGGATCGGGCTGGAGCCCACGGTCGTCCTCGACCAGAAAAAGCGATACCTCGATCATTTGAACCAGATCCGCCGGCTCAATGAGGGGGACGACCTCGTCGACCTGCCCGGCTATGGCCTCTATCTGGTCCGGATGCCCGTCTCCCTGCTCCCAGGCCCCGACTCTCGGCGTGGTAAGGGGGCGGTCGTCACCGTCAACGCCACCCAACACCTCACACCTGACATCCTGCCGACGACCTTCGGCAATGTCGTCATCCTCGACACGGCCTATCAGCTGACCGACGTGCTGAACAGCCTCCTGCAAGAGATCGAATCGGACGAACTGAAGAAAAAGCAGACCGAGGAATCAGAAGAGGAGGCGTTGACCGGGTCTACCAGGACGGCTCCGTCAGCCGATTCGCGGGACGTCCGGGCCTCTCAGATCAGGGCCGCCCAAGCTAGTGTCGATCCGGGCTCTTCCGCCCCCACCGGGATTCTGTCTCCGAGCGAGGTGGAAGACATCTACGGGATCGACAACCTCCTAGTGCTCGTAGATTACCTCAAAACAGAGCGGGACCACTTGTTCCCCCACGACCCATCGACGTTCTCCTCCCTCTTCCGGGATCTCCGGTACGCGCACCGTTACATGCGGGAGCAGGCGATCAGGGGCAATCCTCTCTTCCAGCCGGACGTCTTCGAGAATATCGGCGGCCTTGTCCTGGCCCGGGACTACGGCGCCCTGCAGGTGCACCGGCAGAGCTGGCTGAAGGCACTGCGATCCTCCCGGAACGTGACCGAGGAGCGGACCGCCGAGAAGCAGTTCTCTCTCGTCATCGACGTCCTCGCTTACGGTCTGATGGTCCAGTCGGTCCTGATCGATCGGCAGCTCAAGCACGACATGATGGTGGTCGCCCAGCGGGCCGGCCTCGCCTGCGACACGCTCGACCACTTCACCTTTCACGCGTTCGACCCGTCGCTGGAGGAGCGTGAGGCGTTCAACACCTACGTCGCCCAGAAGTGGCCGATCCACGTCTTCTCGCTCGACCCTGCCGTCGAGCAGCAGAACGAGCTGGATCTCTACAGCATTCGCACTCAGCTCCAGCTGGCATTTGCTCTCGGAGTCGCGACTGGGCAAATCGAATTCGAGAACCTAACGAGCTACGCTCGTCTCCTTGAGCGCGATCTAGCGACCATCGGTCTGAACCGGACGGCAGTCGGATTCGGGGCCGGAGACACGACCTTCGGGTGGCGCTTCTACCCGAGGATCCAGACTCCGCCCACCGAGAGTAACCCACAGCGGTTCCTCAACACCCTGCTCTTCAACGGCCCCCCACCGAACTACGATCTGAAAACTCGCCGGATCGAGCCCGGCCCCCGTGAGTGTGTTGCCCTCATTGTGATGCCGAACTTCATTCCAGGGGTCCGCTTCACGACGACCGCCAATTGGTTCGACCTCGCCGGCATGCTCGCCGACCAGGAGCTGGACACGGTCGACATGGTCGACCTGAGCCGCAAGGTCCAGATCGCCCGTAACGGATTGCCCAATGTGATCGACAGCCACCTTTATCGGCCGGAAGAGCTGGCACGCCTGGATGACCGGATCACCCAGCTCGAAGCCCTCCTCCCGATGCAGACTCACTACTCCAAGCTGCCCTTCGAGGGCGATCTGAGCGGCTCGGAGATCTTCTCTTCGGACTCCTCGAAGCTCGCGCCCCGCCTGCTGGCGTGGTATGGCGAGCCCCCGATTCACGGCAATCCATCGTCGATCTTCATCCTGGGGACGAACTTCGGCATCGTCGACATGGAGGTAATTGCCGGCGGCGTGACTATCCCCGGCGCAGGTGACCTCATCAGCCGCAACGTCCTCCGCATCACCATCCCCCCCGAAGCGATGCCGATCCGGACGAAATACGGCGTCCAGGCGTTCGACATCCACGTCGCCACCCCGAACGGCATCTCCAACCACCTGATCGTCGAGATTAACCCGGAGTCCGCCCCGCCCCCATTCACCCCCCCCATCGGCTTCAAGCTCGAGACCACGGACCTGACGATTACCGGCAAGCTTGACGAGAACGAGAATCTGGTCCCGGATTCCGTCGGGGCCTCGAACCCGATCCGGATCGACCTCGTCCCGCTGGTGAGCGACCCTCCCACCACCGTGAAGGTAACCTTCACCTACCCTTTCGATCCGAAGAAGGGGCTCCTCTTCCCGAGCATCACCGCCACCGCACAGTTCGACTCCAGCAAAGGCGACTACGTGATTTCGGGGAATGAACTGGAGGCGTGGACCCGGAAGCTGTTCGAGCAACTCAAGGAGTCCAAACTCTGGACCCCCGAGCAGTCAGTCCCAGGGCTTGACTCCACCAAGATTGTCGTCTCGGGGCTGGGCACGGAGAAGGAATTGAGCACGCCGTTGAAGGTGAAGACATTATTCACCATCACCCCGAAGAAGACGACGGCAGTTGGGTCGCCCACCAAGCCGTTGGCCACCCTCGAGGGGGAAGGGGTCGATGGACCCGGACGGAGCCCGGTCCCGCTGCCGGCTTCCCTCGCCGGGCTGCCTCCCCTGCCGGGCCAACCGATCCCGGCGACCGGCCGGGCGGAGGACATCCCTCCTCCCAGGATCGGAAGACGGGAGGATGCCCCTCGGGACGAAGGCGTCTCGAGATCCTCGTGGCTCGGCCGACTGATCCCTCGGGACCGCTGATCGGATCGCCTCGTATCTCGCATCCGGGCCGGGGTCTCGCAGACGAGGCTCCGGCCGACTATGCCTCTCCCAATTGAGATGCTCCCCAGGAATCCGGGAAAGCGGGGAGGGACTTTGTCTCGGCAATCGAAGCACTGGCTCGAATCCGCCTCCTCGACGACGGTGGTGGCTTCTGCATGGTAAGCTGAAAGCAATGCCGTCTCGGCCCGCCTCTGACCTTCCCAGCGGGATGCCCGGTTCCTACAGAAGCCCTGGCCCCCCGCCCGATCCCGGCCGAACGGTTTCTATGTGCTAGATATTCCGCGAACCCGCGGACCAATACGATCGGTGAGGCCAGCGCGATGAGCTCACGCCCCCCCCGTCGCCCCGAACTGCTCGGGAGCCTCCGGACCCTGGCGATCGTGATGATACTCTGCCTCGTCCCGACCACCCCCGCTCCGGGCCAGGAACGCGGAGGTCTTTCCTCGGAAACACCACCTCAGTGGTTCATGCGATATATCGGTCTCCCCGAGGATGCCAGAATGAGGGTCGAGAGGCTCGGCCTCGTCGTCATCGACGACGTCGAGGTCGGCCCGAACATGGATGTGAGGTACCTGATCTGCCGGGAACGGACCGAGGCAGACCCGGTCACGAGCGGCTCGGCATTGGGCCGTGACGTCCGGGATGCGGCCGACGATGCGGCCCCCGCCCCATCAACCAGGGCCGTCCGGAGGGATGAGGGTCGGACCAGGGCGCTCAATGAGGCTCTGGCGGGCAAGCGTTTCCCCAGCGAGCCGTCATTCCGGGAACTCGTGTCAGAGGCCCGGCGCGGCTGGAACCTCCAGCCGCCACCCTTCGAAGCCGAGGACTCCCCTAGATTTGAGGACGCGAAACCTCTTGTCGAGGAGGCGCCGGGCGGATTGGACATCACGGCCCGGATGATCCAAGGGCTGCGTAGTGTCCTAGGCCAGCCGATTTTGAGGGTACAGAATGCGTTGGATGCGGTCCAGGATCGCGTGAATCAGGATCTGCTGATTCTTGATGCGACCAGGGACCCTCGGATTGTGAGTCAGAGTGCCCGAGCCTTACGGGCCAGCTCCCCCGTCAACGGCTCGACAAAACTCGCCCTCGCCGACGCCTACCGGTTCGGCTGGAACCTGGAGCAGATCGGCAGCCTCGAGGTTCCTCGCGGGCCCTTCGGTGGGGCCCCCCTGCACCCGATCATCGTTGCGGTGATCGACACCGGAGTGGATCTCGATCATCCGGAGATCTGTGACTACCTCTGGGAAAATCTCAGGAGGCCCAATCCGGCCTCCAACAACCCCGTTGACTCCATCGACGACAAGCACGGGGCCCATTTCATCGAATCCGGGGCCGGCCAGAAGGTCTCGATCACGGGCGACCCGGACGATGATAACGGCCACGGCTCCCATGTAGCCGGGACGATCGTGCAGATCGCCGGCAAGTCGAAGCATCGACCGCTGGTCAAGATCATGGCTCTGAAGGTGCTCGACGAGAACGGCGAGGGCCGACTCTCCCAGGCCACCCGGGCGATGGAATACGCCCTGCACAATGGGGCGCTAATCCTGAATAATAGTTGGGAGATCGCGGAGACTCTGGAGGAAGATGAGTTGACCGCGCTCGTAAACGTGATCGAGCAATGCGAGCAACAGGGGGCCCTGGTCGTCGCCGCCGCCGGAAACGGGGACCTGGACCTCGACCGCGATCCCGTCTACCCCGCCTCGGTCGACAACCCCTGCGTGCTGAGTGTGATGTCCGTCGATCCGTGCGGCGTCCGGACCAACCAATCGAACTACGGCCGGTTCTCGGTGGACATCGCCGCGCCAGGAGGCCGCGGGACCCTGCCCTACGACGCCGAACACGACATTGTAAGTACGACATATGACCCCTTCGGGGACAAAGCACTCCAGTACGACATCCGCTCCGGCACGTCGTTCGCCGCGGCCCACGCAACGGGCGTGTTTGCGCTCGCCTGGTTGAGGCACGATGGGGCCCGGGCGCAGGACATCATCCGACTCGTGAAGGCTCATGCGCGTCGGGTCGACAACCTCGAACCGTTGAACATGAGCGGGGGCATCGTCGACCTCAGCTTCCTCATCTCGGACAGCAGGGAGCCGACGCCCTTGTCCAGAGAGTGTCAGCTGCTGGCGGGGCAGATCTGCCCCCGATGCGGCAACTCGGTCGAGGACACTGTGCTCTGCCCGACCCCGCCCACTTACCTCCCTGCCCACCCGCTTCAACCGCCGCTCTACCCTGAGTTCAAGGGCAGGGATGTGCCGAGTGGGGACGTCCTCCTCATTCCGTAGGGGAACGGTCGGCGTCGCCTCGCCGAACAAACCTCACACCTTGACAGATTGGGCTGAATAACGTCCGGGGGGCTGTCGCCCCCCATTGATCCTCACTGTTCGAGCCCCCTAGAATCAACTGGACCTCGGCCGAACAAGACTTATGTGCCCCGCGATTCGAATCCCTCCCCCCGTCCTGATGGAGGTCAGCATGTCGTTCGCTCGCACGATCCTCCCGCTCCTGTGCATAGCGACATTCGCGGTTGTCTTTCCGGCAAGCCTCCGGGCCCAGCAGTCCGCCCCGACCCGCGCTTCGATCTCTGGGACATTTCACAAGGCAGACACGACCGGGGCTTACCGACGCCCGGATCGGTTGGAATTGGCGGATCAGACTCGGGTCAAATACGGGGACGAAGTGCGAGTCTACCTCTCTGGTAGCGGCCAATCGGGACCGCTGGCGATCGCGAACGAACTCGACGGACAGCAAGTCCGCCTCACTGGGTGGGTGGGTAGTGTCCGGGAGGGGAGCGATTCGATGGGATTTCAATGTTACATCGATTCGACTGAGTACAAGATCATTACTCTCGCCGACTCGGCCGAGACCTCAGATGCCAAGGGCGAAGTCAGTCGATTGTTCCGATCGATGCTTGACACGATCCAGGAGATCACTCAGTCGCGAACCCCGGCCGATACCGAGGAGGGTTTTCCTGTCTCCAGGCCCGACGCCGTGACTGATGCACCCGAGGCGGTGGACCAACCCGTCGAGGCGCCCGAGACCCTGGAGACAAAGCCGTCCCTCGCCGAGCGACTCAGAACCTTGAATCAGCACACGTCTTATCGCGCTACGATGCCGCAGAACACCTCGCGGAGCGAACGGGCCATCGAAGCTATCCGGGGGATGAAGAACTTGGAGATCGCTTCGGATGCCTTCGATGCCCCCGGGAACTCAGATAGGTCGTTCTCGATCATTCGGTCGCCGCAGCATCCCCTGACTGTGTCGGAACTTGAGAAGCTCCAGGAGGTCGGCATCGATTTGGAGCCGATGCAGCAGCCCAAGGTCCCCGTGAATGTCGAATCGCCCCGGATCCGCATCAACCGCCCCCCCGGGAGCCGTTGAGGGCAGCACGACCCAAAGTTCGGATCGGTCAAGAGCCCGGCCCCACTGTGACCTCCCGTAAACGAGGTCGGAGCGGGGCCGAATCTACAATCGGAGCGAGGTTGGTCGACCCGGTCGCACCCGCCAGTATCGTCCTCCGCGTGGTGTCCGAGCCGACCGCGTCGAGAGTCATACCGATGGCTTGTCACCCGGGATGCTCCAGGGATCAGGGGAACAGAGGGGTGCTGGAGAAGAGATTTCGGGGCTTGAGTTCGAAACCGGCCCAGGCCACGATTGCCAGGCCATCCGAGGAATCGTAGTCCACAGGGCCGAAGTCCTCGTCCCGGGCGATGTGGAGTGCACCGGCCATGTGCCAGAGCGTAATGGGTTGGTCGATCAAGGGTTCGCCATTCGAGTACGAGGGCAGATCTCTTGGCCTGAGTTCGCCGAGGTCACCCCGAGTGACCCAGAAATCGGACCGGGTGAACTCTTCGCCGAGGCCGAAGTACCGGCCGGTCCCGGAGAGCGTGGGGATGAGCTCATAGCCGATCGGATTCGGCGGCGAGTGCCCGTTCAACCCCCCAGGGTTCTCGACCCGAAGCTTGGTGAATCGCCTCGGTTCGAACGGGAAGTCCGACTCTTCGCGGATGGGACGGCTCTCGGTCCTGAGACGGTTGGTGTCGATCCCCACCTCGCTGGCGAGGAGCTGGTCCCGGCCGCCGAGGACCGGGTTGATCCGCCAGATGGGACAGTGCAGGTGTGTGGTCCCATCGTCGTTCGAGCTGTATAGGTTCGACGCGGTGGCGCCGAGGCGTGCCCGGATGCTGCCGTCGTCCCGGAACTCGTAGAGCATGACGTATCGGTAGTTGGCGGCGTCGA
Source organism: Tautonia sp. JC769 (assembly GCF_040717455.1). Taxonomy (NCBI): domain Bacteria; kingdom Pseudomonadati; phylum Planctomycetota; class Planctomycetia; order Isosphaerales; family Isosphaeraceae; genus Tautonia; species Tautonia sp. JC769. Next base: position 489,817 of record NZ_JBFEFH010000001.1, on the reverse strand, counting down.
GCGCACACCAGATCTCCAGCTTCTGGCCCCTCCGGGTGCGGTTTGCCGTGTCCATCCAGCGCACCGAGTCGTCGTGTACCTCGACGGCGACCGGGCCCGACTGCGTTTGATTGCCCGACCGATCGCAGATCATCCCCGGGGTGATGCACATGGGGCCGAGGTCCCGCGGGGACAGGTCTACCATGCGGAAACCGAAATTGGAAATATCGTAGATCCGGTTCCCGTTGTGGTAGGGGACGAAGATCTCGGCCACCCTCGTGTCCCCGAGCACGTGGACCTCGTCACCCGGCGCCCGGGAGAACCAAGCGTTGCGGATCACCAGCGTCTCGCTCCCGCCGGCGTGACGCTCGATGGACCACTCGATCCGCCAGCGGGTCTCCCCGGCGGATTCCGGGCCATCGGCGGGGAAGTGTTGCTGGATTGTGGCCGCCGGTGACAGGGCCGGCGCGGTGAAGAGGAGGGCGATCTGGAGGGCGAGCCGCCCCTGTCTGCGTCGGGTCATCGTGTTGGCCTCCCGGTCTCTTGAGCCTGGGTTAGAGAGGGTTGCTGACCATCCGATCGGTCAGGTTGACTTCGACGGTGAGGCCCCGACCAGGAGGCTCGTCGGCCCCGGGCTCGGGCCGAAGGCGGAGCTGGAGCAGGACGATCCGACTCCCGAAACGGGGGTTATCCGGGTCGGAGATGACCGGGACGAGGTGGGTGACCTTCGGCCCGTCATCACGCGCCTCCTCGAAGAGCCCTTGCACGGCATCCGACTCCTCCCGGGCCAGCTTCATCGCCTCCTCGAGTTCCTCCGGGGCCAGGGGCGTCGGATAGGCCCTGAGCTTCTCAACCGAGACGACCTCCCGACTCTCGGCGTCGATCCGGCTCCTGATCGTCACGCCCTCGTCATACTTGAAGTGGAGCGTCTCGACGACGACCCGATCGGGGGCGTCGGACGCCCCTACGCTCCCGATCGGGAGACGGATCATCGAGCACAGTGGCAGCCGAGCCGCATCGTCCCTCCCGGTTGCCTCCTGGAACCTCGACGACTCGTCGAGGGCCTCAAGGTAGGGTGCCCGCTGATCCTGGTCGGTGAGGGTGCGGACGTCGCCCGGCTCCGTCTCCTCGTCGTCACTTGCCGCCGAGATGGTGCTGGCCAGGACCAGCCCCAGCGCGATTGAGAACGGTCGCATCATCGTAAGGACTCCTTCACGTGGTGCGTTGGGGTAGAGAATCCGGGTCGTCGCCGGGCCCGGGTCGATCCAGCCCTCCGATCTGCGGGGCGACGATGGGCCTCGGCCCGCAGTCAGAGTCGCTGCTCCACCGGCACGATCCAGTCGGGGACCGTTTGCCTGGGGTCGACCAGGCCGACCTCCTCGATTTTCTTGCACACGCCCAGCATCTCGAGGGGGTCGGAGGTGGTCGTCGCCGGCCGGAGGATGAATCGCTCGGGGTCGAACGGGCATGGGTCGACTTTAAAGCCGAGGTCGCGCCCGAAATCCCGGAGCTGGCCCTCGGTCGCGCTCGGGGCGAGGTAGATGCCGAACGACCCGGTGAGGACGACGGCGGAATCCGGGTCGTCCGGCTCCAGGAAGATAACCCGGCCGAGGGACTGTGCGAGGCCGGCGTCGATCGCCGGGCGGGCGATCCGCTCGACCTCGGCCCACTTCTCGACGGAGCCTCCAAGTATCAGGACTCCCCGGCTTCGGTCGAGGGCCTCGGCCCATTTCTCCCGGACGGGGCGAGCCCGGTCCCCGAGTGTCTCCAGGACGCGGGCCCGATCGGCGTCCGGTGTCAGCACCAGCGCCCAGAGATTCCGGGGCGAGAAGACCGTCAACGCCTCCTCACCGAAGGGGAGGGTATGGGGGTCTCCCGGCCTGTTCAACTCCTGGTCCGCCGGCAGCCCGCCGACCGCCTGCTCCCCCGAGGCCGGGGGGGCACCGTCGGGACCCGGGGCGTCGGCCGCGTCGAGCTCGGCCTTCTTCCGCAGGGCGAGCTCGACGGCCGCCTCGGCGTTGATCCGGCCGTGGCCGTGAGTGGGGCTGTATCGCAGACCGTCCGCGTTCGGCTCGTACCCGGCCTCGCCGGGCTCGATGCGGTCGGCGGACTCGAAGAGGATCGAACGGACCTCGGCGGCCGTCAGCCTGGGTTCGGCGGAGAGGACCAGCGCCGCCACCCCTGCGATCATCGGTGCCGAGGCGGAGGTGCCGTGGAAGCAGGAGGTGTAATTGGGGTCCTCAATCTCAGTGGCGTTCGGGTTGCATCGGCATTCGCTGCCGGAGCCGTCGGGACCCGACATCCCCCCGTTGTAGCCGGCCGGCCCCGTCAGGTCGGTCGTGACGATCTCGAGGGTCCCGTTCAGCTCGTCGGCGACGCAACCGTCGTCGGCGGAGCCCAGGGCCGACCCCGAGGGGGCGAGCAGGATGTTCTCCCCCCCGAAGCCGCAGCGCCCCCATTGGTCCCAGTTCGTGGAACGCCCGGCGGCGATCACCCCGGGCAGCCCGACCAGCTCGGTCCGGTTGGCCTTGTAATTGTCCCGATGCTCGTTCGAGAGGGCGAAGACGACGACGGCCCCCTTGCGGCCCCTCCCTTCGGTCACCGCCCGCTTCACGGCCGAGATGATGAGCGGGTTCAGGCGAGCGTTCCCGCCGTATCCCCAGCTGCAGACGATGACCGAGGCCCCCCTGTCGACTGCGTAGTTGAACGCAGCCGCGTCCTCGAAGGAATTCTGCCCCATGTGGATTGGAAGGATGGAGCATCCCGGGGCGACCCCGCAGCCGCCGATGCCGTTCCCCTTTTCAGCCGCCACCACTCCGGCCACCGCCGTCCCGTGGGCATTCCTGGAGGTCGGGTCGGCCGCCTTGGTGGAGAAGTTCCAGCCATAGATATCGTCGGTGTAGGAGTTCTCGTCGTCGTCCACGCCGAGTCGGCCCAGGCGCTCCGCCTCGTTGACGACGAGGTTGTTGACGAGGTCCGGGTGGTTGTACTGGACGCCGTGCATGTCGAGCACCGCCACGACGACCTCGTCCCGCCCCTCGCCGTGCTCCCACTTCTGCCAGGCTTCCTTCGCGCGGAGATCGGCCCGCTCGCCGCCCTCGGCTGGGGGGCGATTCTCCAGGTGCCACTGGGCAAGCATCAGGGGATCGATCTCATTCAGCCTGTTGGACCTTGGGTAGATGAAGTTCGGGGTGACCAGGCCTCCATATTCCTCCAGGTCGGCGTAGATCCGGGTCAGCTCGAGCATCCGCTTCGGGGAGGGCTCCACCGGCCGCAGGAGGAACTGGTTCTCGAAGGAGGGGTCCTCCTGGACGACCACGACGCCGTGTTCCCGATTGATCTCGTCGATCCGATCCCGGCCGACGCCGGCCCGGAACCGCACGATGAACTCGGGCGGGATCACGACCGTCGACCGCTCAGATGCCTCGGACGTCGCGGGGCCGAGCTGCGCCACCAGCCCCACCTGCCTGACTTCGCCCGAGCGGGAAAGCTCGTCCTGCAACTCCGGCTCGCTCCCCGGCTTGACCTGGAGGAAATAGATGCCCTGATCGGCGAAGGGGGCGGACATCGGCACGAGGTTGTCGGCATAGCCGATGACCCCGTCGACGGGCCGCCGACCCCCTCCGGTGCGGACGCTGACGCGGTCCCCCTCCACGGCGAGCAGGCCGGGCAGGATTTTCAGTTCGTCCTCCCCGACGTCCGGGCCGGGGCTCATGGTGAACGGGAGGGGGGTTGCCGCCGCCGAGAGCTGTGCGATGCGGTCGGCCTCCCGGAGGGCGGGGGTCGGCAGCACGGGCGTCGCCACGTCTCCCGGCCGGAACTCCCTCATCCCGAAGTCCGAGTCGGCCATCGCGAACATCTGTTCCCCGGCGACTCGGGCAATCTCCAGCCGGCCGAGGTACTCCATCGTCTCCCCCGGCCGGTACACGGGCAGATTGTCGCCGGACCGCAGCCCACTCTCGCCGGGTGTTGACAGCGTGATCTGATCGAGGCCTCCACTGGCGCTGGCGATGATCGCCTTGAGAGAGTCCGCGTCTCCGCCGGGAGCCCCCTCCACGTCGTCCTCGGGCCAATCCATGTTGAGGCCGACGTCCGAGGCCTCCGAGCTCGCCGCCTCGAGCTCGCGGATCATTGCCCGCAGCCTGACCACCTCTCGCTCCAGCTCGCCAGAGGGGCGCGGGCCGGCGACGTCGTCGGGCGGGTCCGGGGGGGCGGCCGGCTGGCCCTTGATCCCCCAGAACACGCCCAACGCCGCGAGCAGGATCAGGTTGAAGGCCAGCGACGATGCCATCAGCAGCCGGAAAGTCCGCGATACCATGTGCGACCCCGTTGGGCTTGGGCCAGGTCGCTCGGGAGCATCCCGGCGGCGTGGTTCGACCGGATCGGGACAACCCCGACCGGGACTCGTCGACCCCTACCAGATTATACGTCCGGCGGGCCCCCCTTCTTGGGTGTTCCCGGTCGCAATCCGGGGGAGGGCAGCCCGCCGGTCTCGGCGGCGCTCAGCGACCCGGCCGAGGACGGATGGTCAGCTCCAGCGGCCGGGACACACCCTCGGCTCCGGTGCTGTCCTTGACCCGGAGGACGATCTGGTGCGTGCCAGGTACCAGGTCGCGTGCCACCAGCTTCCGCCTGACGCCGATCTCCCCCTGGAGGTCCGATTCCCAGCGAAACGCCTCCTCGGGAAGCTCGTCCCCCTCCAGATCGGAAGCCTGTCCCACCAGGGTCACGCCGGCACCCTCGAGATACCCGCGGTTCGAGCGGGGGGCGATGATCTCGACGCTCGGGGGACGGTTCTCGACGTCGAATGGGTCGGTGATCCGGGTGGCGACGTTGTAGCCGTCGGTCGTCTTGACCATCAGGCGGGCCCGGCCGCCCGGAAGGGTAGAAAGGTCGACCTCGGCATCCATATCGCTCAGCCCGGTGGCGACCAGTCGCCACGATCGGCCGTCGTCGGCCGAGTAGTAGACCTGGGAGAGGACCTCGCTCCGGTCGGCCACGTCGCGGCTGTCCGCCAGGCTGACGTCCCACTCCAACGCGAGGGTCTCCTGGCCGTCGGCCGTGCGATTCTCGCGGGTCCGCACCGCGTCGATCTCGGGCCCTCGTTCGGAAACCTCCATGACGTCGAGTTGCACCTCACCCTTGCTCAGGATCACCCGCCTCACCCCATCCAACGGATCCAGGTACCAGGTGAAGGGCCGGACCGAGATCTCGTCCTCCGCCTGGTCATCGGCCCGAAAGACCGGGGTCCAGGCGATCTTTTTCAGCTCCTCCCCATCCTGGTCGAGGAAGCGGATCGAATGGGTCCCGTCGTTTGGCAGGTCCCTGGCCCAGTGCGGGGGCCCGTCGCTCGCGGGGACCTCGTAGAAGGAGTAGAACTGCCCCTCACCGTCCCGGGTGACCTCCCCCCGGACCTCCAGGAGCACCGGCGGGCCGCCCTCGGCGAGGGGAGGTGCGTCCTCGTCTCGGGCCTCCTCCCCGCCATTCCCCTCGGCGATGTCGGCCGCGTCGGCCACCCTCCTGTCGCCGTCTCCGCCGCCGTCGGCCAGGCGGGCCGGGTCGTCTTCGCTCGGGGCATAGACCGCCAGGAGCCGCTCATAATGCCGGGGGACGATCCATGCATGGACCTCGATCTCGCCCCCCCTCATGAAGTCGAACAGGTTGAGCGGCCCGTCGGCGTCGCCTTGCGGATAGCGTCTCATGACGACTCGCTGGTCCGGGTCGACCCCGAGGACGTCGAAGCCGAACTCGTCGTCCTCGAGGCGGTCGATGGTGTGCCGGAGCCCCTGGTCGTCGGTGTTGTGGCCGATCTCGTGGGCGAAGGTCCGCCGGTGTTTCCCGGTCGTGTCATTGCCGAAGGCTACGACCCCCTGGCCGCCACCCCAGACCGGATCGGACAGGCCGTTGGAGCTGTAGGAATTCGCCGGCGTCCAGGCGTAGAGTCGGTCGGCCAGCTCGGGAGAGGTCGCGAGGAGCGTGTTGAGCTCCGTAACCAGCCGGGCTCCGTTGAGATTCCCCGTCGAGGATCCGCGATCGAACACGATCTCGGCCGGCGACCAGGGCGTATACGTGATCCGGGTCGGATCCATCGGGAAGATAGACCTGAGCCAGTCGCAGGCCTCCTGGGCCTCGACGCGGGCGTCCGGGGTGCGGTCCCCCGTCCAGTCCTCATTGGTGTACCGGATGCGCAGGTAGGAGATGCGGAGCGACCCGCTCTCCTGGTACCTCGCCTGGAGCATTTCGCCACAGCTGGGGATGCGGTCGTTCGACGAGTCGTCGTCCTCGAAGCCGTCGGGCGGCGCGAGTTCGGCCCAGAAGTCGGTGTCCTCCTCGTACCAGTCCGGGTCGAGGGTGAAGTTCAGCGAGGCGTCCGGGTCGATACGCCGCACGGATCCCCTCGCGGTGATCGGGCCGTTGTCGGGCTCGATCGGGGAGCCCGGCAGCTCCGTCCCGTCTCGGACGGCGTGGAGCCTCGCCGAGACGCCGTCGACGGGAGCACCGCCGTCCTCGACCCGGGGGAAGGCCCGGATGACGGTCGGCTTACCGGCCACGAGCGGGATGTCATTGGCGTCTCGCTGGAGCCCTTGGGTGATCTCGAGGTGGGCGAGCGAAAGGTCCCGCCCCGGGTCGGGGGGGGCGATCAGCGATGCCAGGCTAATCCAGATGGCAATCATGGTTCCTCTCTTCCTCGTCACATGGGTGCTACGGAACAGTCTCCGAGGTCGGCGGCCATGGTCCCGGGCCGGCGGCCCGAGCATACTGGTGCCTCTCGTCATATCGATGGCCGTGGTGGGAGGTCACGGGCTCCGGCCACCCGTCTGGACGCTCATTCGCGCACGGGCGGTTCGCCATCGAGGGCGGGCAACTCGCCGATGATCAGGTCGGCCCCCTTGTAGGGCAGCGTGAGGTCGTCGGGAACGGCCTGGGCGTCGGCGGCGGCCCCGGTGATCGGGACCAAGATCAGCGTCACCCGCAGCGGGCCATCGGCGTCGAAACCCACGCCAAGCCGGCCGATTGCGGGGGCGAGGTTGAACAGGTGCCCATAGAGCATCTGGCCCTCGTGGCCCTCCTCGTCATGGACCCCCATGCCCTCCATCCTCGCGCCGAAGAATGTAAAGCTGCCCAGGTAGTGCGGGTCCGTCGCCGGGGTCTCGGGCCCGGCCCCCGGGAGGCCGAGGAAGGCCCGGACGTAGACCGCCGGGTAACTCTCCGGGTACTCGATCCCTCGGACGCTAAAGAGAACCTGCTCCGAGGGGGCCTCGGCCTCGGCTTCGGCCCGGAAGGCGGCGCCGAGGCGATCACGGGCCGCTGGCTCGAGCGGGACGATCAGGGTCTGGGGCTGACCGATTGCCAGGCGGAGCGGCTCGTCGGTCGCGGTGGAGGCGGGGACGACGAGGGTCTCGGGCCGCCGGGCTTCGTCCCGCCGGCCGATCGCCCCGCCGCCGGCCGCCGCCGCCCCTGCCTCGTCAGCCAGGTCACCGCCGCCGCCCCTGCCCCCACTGTAAGGCTCGTAGGTGACCGAACGGATCTCGGGGTCGTCCATCAGCTCTCGGACGGATCGATCCAGGGCCGTCCCGTCCCCATCGACGAACTCGGTGAACCGCTGACGCCCCCAGTCCTGCTCAGAAGGCTCTGTGTCCCGGGGATTGTGGTGCGACGGGTCAGCGAGCCAGCGGTCCCACAGGCGATCGATATTGGCGTGATGCGACCAGAAGACCGGGTCGAGCGCCGCCGTCGGGGGGATGCGGAGGTCTCCCGGCCGGCCGAGCTGGGGGAATCGGGGGGTCGGAATCCGGTCGTGGAAGCCCACATAGACGTGGACCATGCCGTGCGGCCCCTCCTCGAAGTCCGAGGCCCCGAACGGGCTGGGGCTCGTCTGGCTCCCGAGGGGAGCGGGGCCGCTCCCGAAGGCGGCGAACGTTTGGGCCTCGTCCACTGTCTCCCGGATCCGGCCCTCTCCGACCTGCTCATCCCCCAACAGGATCGGGAAACGACGGTCGTTACCCAGCGGATTCGAGGCGACCGCCCCCTCGAAGATCTCGGGAACCGGTCGCTGATCGGTCCAGTCCCAGTAAGGGATGGTCGGCGGGGGGAGGTCGGGCCGGTAATCACTCACGGCCGCCTGGAGGACCTTTTCGAAGTAGAAGAGGTATGCGCGATGCCAGGGGAAGAACCACCAGTTGCCGTGCGGGCAGTAGTGCGTGTGCAGCAGAGCCTGGAACGTGTAGCTCGTCGGGTCGAGGTCGCTGAGCTCCTCCCGTGAGGGGAGATCGAGCCGGTCCCCGACCCATCCCGGCGGGTGTGGCTCTCGGTCTCGGAGCACCTGGAATGCTTGCTTGTATTTGTCAATCTCATCGTCGCTCAGGTCCCGGACATCTTTTCGCGTGTGGGTTGCCCGCCCCTCGCCCGGGGCTCGAGACGTCGATCCGGAGGCGGTGGAACCGGTCCCCAGGGCGAAGACGCCCATCGCCCCCGCATCGGCCAGGAAACGGCGTCTGGACAAACTCCGATTCGTCGGCATCTCGAAGACCTCACTCGATGGGGGAACGATGACGCCCAGGCTGCCGATCCCTTCGGGATCGCGAGAGCGACGGACGGCCAGGCCCCTCTCAAAACACGACCACACTCCCCAGGCACCGGGATCAGAAAAACCGCAGACGTGCACTCGGATCCATTTCAATAGCGTCGAGGGGCAGCGGAACCCGGCGCCTCAACACAATGGTCAGTCTTGGGAGAAGTGTTCTTCGATTCAAGACAAAAATGGATCGAGGCGAAAATTTGTGCTTTTATACGCCATTGCCCGAAGTTGCCCCCAAGGGGAATGGTCGAGTCGACTTCCCCACGAATGGCAAGTGCGGGGTTCACGGTGATCCGGCCCGCTCGAACTCGTTGGGAGACTGATATCCCGGGGAGGAATGCCTCCGGACTCGGTGATCAAACACCTCGATGCATTCGAAAAGACTTGCCTTAGCTTCCTCCCCCGGGGCGTAGACCTCGCGGCGGATCAGCCCCTTCTTCAACGAGGCGAAGAGGCTCTCCATCGGGGCGTTGTCCCAGCAGTCCCGACGGCGGCTCATCCTGCAGGCGATCTCGGGTTCGGCCAGGATTCGCCGTCCGTGCTCTCCGGCGTACTGGCCGCCCCGATCCGAGTGGGCCACCAGCTCGGGGCCGGGAATCCGCCGTGCGATTGCCACTCCTGGGACATTAACGCCCATGCGACTGTCGACCCGTTGCAGCGTCGACCAGCCCACGATCCGCCGCGTGTGCAGGTCCTCCAGGGCCGTCAGGTACAACCAAACTTCTCGCGCCGGGACAGAGGTGATGTCGGCGTCCAGGCCCGGTCGGCGCCCCCGGCTCGAAGCGTCCACGGGGCGATCGTGATTCGAAATTGGGGTGCACCGGGACCTTCGCCTCGTCTTCGCGGCGAGTTGACGCTGCAGGATGCGCCCCGGTCGAGCAGCTCGGCGTGGATCCGGGGGCTGCCGTAGCAAGACTCGACCTCGCGGTGGATCGTCTCGATCACGGCGACCAGGGCCTCGCGGCGCCGCTGAGCGTCGCTCGGCGGCCGCCCACGCCAGCCGGAGAAGCCGCCGGGGGAGATGCCCAGCACGTCGCGGATCAGCCGGACCGGCCGGCGCTCGCTTTGGACCTGGATGGCCCGGTGCCTTACGACGACTCCCCCGGCGAAGAAGGCCGTCGCGTTTTTCAAGATCTCCCGCTCGGCCCGCAGCCGCTGGTTTTCGGCCCCGAGCCGACGCTGTTCCTCCTCGAAGGGGGGCAAGTGCCCCTCGTTGGGGAGGGCTTGGGCCCCCTGGATGGGCAGGGCACGCTTCCAGTCTCGCAGTTGGCTCTCCGCCAGGTCGAGTTCGCGGGCGACCTCGGCAAGGCTCTTGCACCCTCGGTCACCCCCTCCGAACGGCCTCGGCCTTGAACTCGAAGATGTATTCCCTCCGAACCTTCACCATCGCTGATCCCCCTAACGATCACCTTACGCTCATATCTGAGCTACCACTATTCGTGAGACGCACGACATATGCATTTTTATGATCATTTTTATCCGTCTCCATGCGTCTGGATGTGGTGGGAAGCGACGTGGGAGGGCGTTTCCGGACCGGTCGGTCCGGAAACGCCGAACGCCGCGTCCGGGAAAGGACGCGGCGTTCGGCAGGAGGATCGAAGCTCTCAAGGCATTCGGGCTAGCCAGTAGTTTCCCCGAAAACCTGCACTTCTACCGGACTCCCGTAGCATCTTGAGCGGGGCATCTCCCGAGCGGACCTTGATGGGTTGATCACCACCCCATCCGGTCCCGCACCAGGAGATGCCCCGATGACCGACGCTACGCTGCTCTGGTCGATCTGGCAAGCACTGCTGGCCCCCTTCGCCTGGGCCTTCACCCGGCCCGGACACCGCCGCTTCGTCGAGTGGGTCACCGCCCTGGCCCTCAACGTCGAGGAACATACCGTCACCCAGTCGGTCCTGGCCCTCGAACGGCCGGCCGACTGGCGGGCGATGGAACGCTTCGCCGAGTACGGGGCCTGGGACGCCGGGGCCGTCACCCGCAGCCTGACCCGGCTCGTCGGGCAGGCCCCCGGCCGCACCTGGCACGGCTACCACGTCTCGGCGGTCGATGACACAAAGGTCCACCGCAGCGGCAAGCACGTCTGGGGCACCTGCACCTTCCACGAGTACACCGCCCGCTGCCCGAACCGGGCGACCACCGTGCGGGCCCACAACTGGGTCGTGCTCGGGGCCTTGCTCGATGAGCCCGATCGGCCCGCCTGGTTCCTGCCGGTCTCGGGGCGTCTCTACTTCCGCAAGTCGCAACTGCCGGCACGGTCGGGCTCCGCCGGGCCGAAGGAAGGCTTCCGCACGAAGTGCGAACTCGCCGTCGAAATGATCCGGGAGCAGGCCCGGATCGCCGGCGGGCGGCACTTGGCCGTCTTCGACGGCGGCTACGCCCTGACGAGCGTCGTCCGGCCGCTGGTCACGCCCGAGGACGGCTCGCCTCGGGTCGAGTTCCTCACGAGGTTGCGACACGATGCCCGGCTGCACGCCCCGCCGCCGGCCGAACGCCGCCCGGGGCAGCGGGGGCCGATGCCGAAGTGGGGCAGGAAGCTGGAGCCGCCCCGCCGGGGCGGCCGGTGGGCAGGGCCGTGGCACGAGGGCCGGGCCTTCGTCTATGGGCGGCGGCGTCAGGTCCGCTGGAAGGAGGTCGTGTGCCTGTGGCGGGTCGCCGGCCCCGGGGTCCCGGTCAAGGCGGTCGTCGCCCACGTCGAGGGGTACAAGAAGCGGTTCGCCCTGATCACCTCGGCCGTGGAGTTGACCGGGTTGCAGGTGGTCGAGTTGTTCGCCGCCCGCTTCCGGCAGGAGGACGGGTTCCGGGACCTGAAGCAGCGGCTCGGCTGGGAGCAGTGCCGGGCGTGGACCCGCAACCCGATCGAGCGGACGAGCCGGGCCCAGTGGGTGACGATGAGCCTCCTGCGGTTGCCCCAGTTCCGGCTGGAAGCGGCCGGCGAGGTGGGCTGGTGGTTCCGGCCGCCGTGGAACCGCAAGAAGGACCGGCCGAGCGTGCTCGATGTCGAACGACTGCTGCGGCGACATGGCCCGGAAATCCGGCGACTCCTGTCGGAGTGGCTGGGAGAAGGGCGGGAAGACGGTTCAAGGCGGTCGTGCGGCGGGGTCAGCGGGTAGCGATTCGACGCCGATGGGCGTTCAAGGCGGGAAATCCTGGGCCGATCGAGCCACCCCACGGTGCGGGTAGCGGGGAGACGCTACGCACCGCCGGGGAAGGTGTGAGTGATTCGGGGAAACTACTGGCTAGCGGAGGAGGTGGGATTCGAACCCACGGTACCCTTGCGGGCACACCGGTTTTCGAGACCGGCCCTTTCAACCACTCAGGCACCCCTCCGGGGTTGGTTTCGTTATGAGAGCTTCGTCGGGGTTCGCAGCCTTCGGAAAAATTGGGAGAGCAAGGCACCACACTCGTCGGCGAGGAGTCCGCCCTGCACGGTTGCTCGGGAATTCAGGCGACGGTCGTTCGTGATCCGGAAGAGGGAATCGCAGGCCCCGGCCTTCGGGTCAGCAACACCATAATAAACGGTGGGGAGCCGAGCAAGGACAATCGAGCCGGCGCACATGGCGCAGGGTTCGAGGGTCACGTACAGCTTGCAATCATCAAGACGCCAGGTGCCGAGGCTCCGCCCGGCGATCGAGATCGCAATCCGTTCGGCGTGGGCCGTGGGATCGGAGAGCGTCTCCCGGAGATTGTACGCTTCCGCGATGATCCGATGACCGTGCGTGATGACAGCACCAACAGGTACCTCACCCATCCGTTCCGCTTCTCGGGCCAACTCGATGGCCCGTTGCATCGCCGCGATGTCACCAGGGGAGAACACGCGTGCGACGGTGCGTTGAAGCCGAGGGAACGGGAGGTCATCTCGGACCGCTGGAAGACGGTTCCGGGGACCCGGGAGGAACGTGTTCCCCACGAGTCATCCTATCATCGCCTCCAAACCCGGGAGAGTCAAGGTGTCAGCGATGGAGGGTCCAGCCGCGGAGGGGTCGGCTCGCGGGAAGGCAGGCGGGGCGAGGGTGCCCGGGACCCCGGGGCACGAACGCGATTGGGTTGTGAAGGGAGGTGAGGGAGGATTAAGATCTTGAAGAGGTAGGACGCGAGTGCTCCGAACGCGAAGCGCTTCGTCGCCTGCGGCAAGGCACCCGGGACCCCGTCTCGACGAGTGCCCGTATTCCTTCATCCTTCCCCCCTGCTGACCGAGGCCCCGCCAATGCCTCGTACGAGTCTGATCGTTCTGGTGGCCTGCTTCGTGCTCGGCAACAGCGGGTGGAACCCGTCTCGCGGAGCGACCGAAGACGAGCGGCCCATCGTGTTCAACCGGGATATTCGCCCGATCCTCTCGGACAATTGCCTGTTCTGTCACGGGCCCGACCCGTCGGATCGGCGCGGGGACCTTCGGCTCGACGTGCTGGAGGAGGCCCGGGCCGACCGGGGCGGCTATCGGGTGATCGACGTCGAGGATCCCGAGGCGAGCGAGCTGCTGTACCGAATCACGTCGCAAGACGAGCTGGATCGGATGCCGCCGCCGGACTCGGGCAAGGAATTGTCGGGCGATCAGATCGCCCTGCTGCGGCGATGGATCGCCGAGGGGGCGGAAGACCAGCCCCATTGGAGCTTCGTCCCGCTCAGTCGGCCCCCGGTCCCCGACGTGAACGCGACCGACTGGCCCGCCAATCCGATCGACCGCTTCCTCCTGGCGAGGATCGAGGCCGAGGGGCACTCCCCCGCCCCGGAAGCCGACCCCGTGACGCTGGGGCGCCGCCTCGCGCTCGATCTGACCGGCCTGCCTCCCCGGCGAGCGGACCTGGATCGCTTGCTTCGCGATGGGGGAGCCGGCGGTTACGAGCGATTCGTGGGGGAATTGCTCGCGTCTCCCCGGTTCGGCGAACGCATGGCGATCCTCTGGCTCGACCTGGTGCGATACGCCGACACCGTCGGATACCACGGCGACCAGGAGCACCACGCCACCCCCTACCGCGATTACGTGATCAGGGCGTTCAATGAGAACATGCCGTTCGATCGGTTCACTCGCGAGCAACTCGCCGGGGATCTGCTGCCGGATGCGACGATCGACCAGCGGGTCGCCTCGGGGTACAACCGCCTCTTGCAAACGACGCACGAGGGGGGGGCGCAGGACGGCGAATATCTGGCCAAGTACGCGGCCGATCGGGTCCGGAACGTCTCGACCGTCTGGCTCGGGGCCACGATGGGGTGCGCCGAGTGCCACGACCACAAGTACGACCCGTACTCGCAGCGCGAGTTCTACCAGCTCGCGGCGTTCTTCGCCGACCTGGACCAGCGCGGGGCCTACCCCGGCCCGGACGCCACGCCGACCGTCAGGGCCCCCGAGATCGACGTCCTCGACCCGATCGACCGGCACGCCTTGCGCGAGGTCGAGCGGGCCATCGAGGCGCTGAAGGCCTCCGAGGGGGATCCCGACGAGCTGGAGGGGTTGGAATCGCGACGAGAGGACATCGCCTCGCGATCGCGGCGGATGATGGTCAGCGTGTCGGTCGAGCCCCGGGCGACGCGAGTGCTGGCGAGGGGAGACTGGATGGACACGACCGGAGCGGTGGTCGAACCGGGAGTCCCCGCGGTCCTGCCGGATCTGGAACGCTCGACATCAACATCAACCTCAACGTCTCGCGCCAATCGGCTCGACCTGGCGCGCTGGCTGACGCAGCCCGATCATCCGCTGACGGCCCGGGTCTTCGTCAACCGGCTCTGGAATCAGGTCTTCGGCCGGGGCCTGTCCCGGTCCCTCGACGACACGGGGATGCAAGGGGAGCTGCCGAGCCATCCGGAGCTGCTCGACTGGCTTGCCGTCGAATTCGTCGAGAGCGGCTGGGACGTGAAGCACATGATCCGCCTGATGGTGACCTCGCGGGCCTATCGGCAGTCGTCCGTGCCCGATCCGGCCATCCTCACGGCCGACCCGAACAACGACCTGTTCGCCCGACAGTCGCGGTTCCGCCTCCCGGCGGAGGTGATCCGGGACCAGGCGCTGGCCATCAGCGGCTTGCTGGTGGAGGAACTGGGAGGCGTCAGCGCTCGCCCGTATCAACCGAAAGGCTACTACGCCAATCTGAACTTCCCGAAGCGGGAATACCAGGCCGACACGGGCCTGGGACAGTACCGAAGAGGGGTGTACGTCCACTGGCAACGCCAGTTTCTCCACCCGATGCTCCGGGCGTTCGACGCGCCGACCCGGGAGGAATGCACGACCAGGAGGCCGTCGAGCAACACGCCGATCGGCGCCCTGACGCTGCTGAACGATCCGAGCTTCGTCGAGGCCGCTCGGGTGCTCGCCGCCCGGGTCTTGCAGGAGAGCGAGGGTAGCGATCACGACCGCCTGGCAATCGCCTGGCGATCGGCCTTGATCCGCGAGCCGAACGCGTCGGAGCTGGCGGCCTTGCAACGGTTGCTGGATGCCTCTCGGGCCCGATACGAAGGCGACCCTGCCTCGGCCTCGGCCATCTGCTCGACGGGGATGGCCGGGGTGCCGGAGCCGATCGACCGGGTCGAGCTGGCGGCCTGGACCGCCGTCTGTCGGGCTCTCTTGAACCTGCACGAGACGATCACCCGATTCTGATTGCCGGAGACCTTGCCCGATGCATCCGATCGAAGCCCACCGCCTGCGTTGCTCGCGCCGCGCGTTCCTCGGTCGAAGCTCGATGAGTCTGGGATCGGCCGCGCTGGCGACCCTGCTGGGCAGGGCGAACCCGGCCGTCGCATCGGATCGAGAAGGAACGGCGGGCGGGGCCGATCGGTTCGGGGGCCTGCCGCGGCTGCCGCACTTTGCTCCCCGGGCGAAGCGGGTCATCTTCCTCTACATGGCCGGCGGGCCGAGCCACCTGGAGACGTTCGACTTCAAGCCCGAGCTGGCCCGCATGGACGGCCGGCCCATGCCCGAGTCGTTCACGGCGGGGCAACCGATCGCCCAGCTCCAGGGACAGGAGTTGAAGTGCCTCGGCCCCCGATTCCGCTTCCGCAGGCACGGGGAGTCGGGCCTGGAGGTCGCGGAGTGCCTGCCGGAGATCGCGAAGATCGCCGACGACCTGTGCATTGTTCGATCCATGTACACCGACCAGATCAATCACGACCCGGCGCACACGGTGATGAACACCGGCACGTCGATCTCGGGTCGGCCGAGCATGGGGTCGTGGGTCACTTATGGGCTGGGGAACGAGGCGGACGACCTGCCGGGGTTCGTCGTCCTGACGAGCGAAGGCGGGCGGAATCCGCAGCCGATTTCCTCGCGGCAATGGGGCAGCGGCTTCCTGCCGGGGAAGCATCAGGGGGTGCAGTTCAATTCGGTGGGAAGCCCGGTCCATTACCTGGAGAACCCGCCGGGGGTGGACCGGGCAGGCCAGCGAGCCCTGATCGACACGGTCAACGAGCTGAACACGCTCGGGAACGAGCGATGGCACGACCCGGAGCTGGAAACCCGGATCGCGCAGTATGAGCTGGCGTCCCGGATGCAGTTGAGCATCCCCGAGCTGGCCGATTTCCGGGACGAGCCGGAGCACGTCCTGCGCTCCTACGGCACGGGCGGGGCCGACGGGTCGTTCGCCGCGAACTGCCTGATGGCCCGGCGTCTGGCGGAGCGGGGGGTGCGGTTCATCCAGCTTTATCACCGCGGCTGGGACCATCACGGCGACCTGGTCCGATACATGGACACCTGTTGCCGACTCTGCGACGGGCCGTCCGCCGCCCTGATCGCCGACCTGAAGCAACGCGGCATGCTCGACGACACCCTGGTGATCTGGGGGGGAGAATTCGGCCGGACCCCGATGTTCCAGGGCAAGGGGCAGGACGCAGGGCGCGATCACCACATCAAAGGGTTCTCGATGTTCCTCGCCGGCGGCGGCATCCGGGGCGGGCAGACCTTCGGCGCGACCGATGAGCTGGGCTATCACGCCGTCGAGCAGCCGACGCATGTGCGGGACCTGCACGCGACCATGCTTCACCTGCTCGGGATCGATCACGAACGCTTCACGCACAAGTTCCAGGGACTCGACATGAAGCTCACCGGGGTGGAAGATGCCCGAGTCCTGACCGAGATCTTGAGCTGAGTGAGCACCTTCGATCGCGTCCTCTCCCCGGACCGGAAGACGGAGAACCCTGATGCCCGAACGCCGATTTGTCGCCGCGATCGCCTCGCTGGCCGTGGTGGTGTTGCCGAGTGTCTCCTCCGCCCAGAAGCCGCCCCCGCCGAACCAGGGCCCCCCGGCGGTCTACCCCCGGGTGAGCGTCGCCACCTGGTATCAGGTCGACCCGGACTGGCCGGGCACTCCCGAGGGGATGCCGGGCGGTCATGTGCCCGGGATCGCCGTCGGCCCCGACGGGAATGTCTACGTGGCCGTCCGCGCCGAGCCTCCCATCCGGGTCTTCAGGCCCGACGGCACCTTCGTCCGGGCCTTCGGCGAGGGCGAGAACTCGATGGTCCACCACCTCAAGTTCGATCCGGAAGGCCACCTGTGGGTGGCCGACGTCGGCGATCATACGCTGAAGCAGTATTCGACCTCGGGCGAACTGTTGAAGACGCTCGGGACCCCGAATGAGAAAGGGTGCGACGAGACCCACTTCAACATGCCCACGGACATCGTCGTGACCGAGGCCGGCGACCACTTCGTCTCCGACGGCTACGGAAACGGCCGGGTCGTCCACTTCGACAAGGACGGCAACTTCGTGAAGTCGTGGGGCGAGCTGGGCGTCGAGCCGGGCCAGTTCAGCATCGCGCACGCGATCGCGATCGATTCGGAGGACCGGCTCTACGTGGCCGATCGCAACAACGTCCGGATCCAGATCTTCGACCAGGAGGGGACCCTGCTCGACACCTGGGCGAACATCGTCGTCCCCTGGGGATTCTGGGTGACCGACGACGACGAGATCTGGGTCTGCGGCTCGTCTCCCATGCCCTGGCGCGTGGAAGACGTCACCCTCGGCTGCCCGCCCAAGGACCAGATCTTCATGAAGTTCTCGACCGAGGGCAGATTGCTCATGCAGTGGTCGGTGCCCAAGGGCGAGGACGGCCACGAGCATCCGGGCGACTGCAACTGGGTCCACTGCATCGCCGCCGACGCCGACGGAAACCTGTACGTCGGCGACATCATCGGGGAGCGGGCCCAGAAGTTCGTCCCGATCTCGAATGGTGAGATCGCCGGCCCGGTCGCGGACGCAGACGACGAGTGAGTGATCGGGTCGCGGGGCGGCCCCGGGTCGGATCGGGCCGGGTCGGACCGCCCCGCGTGCCTTCCAGGCCGGACGATCGTCGACGCGGGCGAATCCCGGGGCGGGATCGCCCGCGTCCTCGTTTCGGGGCATCGCCCCGGAGACGGGCACGGGCCGGATTCCGATGCGGTCAGATCTTCAGGAACAGCTTTCGTCGATACATCCAGAACAGCAGGAGCCAGAGCACCAGCAGCACGGCGGCCCCGTGCAGGAGGCGTTCGTAAGGGTCGCCGAGGGCGCGGAAGGTCTCGGCCCCGACGTGGCGGGTGAGGGCGTTGCCGATGAAGCCCTCGAAGAGCCAGCTCATCAGATACGCGGCGATCGAGTTCATGCCGATCACGACCAGGGGGAAGACCCATCGCTTCCAGCCGAGGCCGTCGATCAGGCCGTAGGCCGCACCCAGGAAGAGGAAGCACCAGCCCCCGCTGAACAGAACCCAGCTCGGTGTCCAGATGCGCTTGACCACCGGGCAGATGCCCAGCTCGCCCAGCCCCCATCCGGCGAGCATGGCGAGGAGCCCGGCGGCGAGGAGCCAGCCGACCTTGCCTCGGGTCGATCGGGGGCCCCGGAGCACCTCGCCGGCGATCACGCCCAGCGTCATGGTCGCCAGGGTCGGCACGAAGTTGAGCGTCGCGTATCCTCCCCCGTTGAACAGGAACGGCTCGTCGCGGGGGAACAGGTTGAGGAACCAGCGGTCGAAGGCCCAGGCCAGGTTCGTGTTCTTGTTCCAGTGGGCGGCCAGGCCGTCCATCAGGTGGGGCCAGTCGGGCGAAACCCCCACGTCGGCGAGGTTGAACGACGAGCCGGGGAGCGGGTAGAGGACGAACGCCACCCAGGTCGCCACCAGCAGCACGGCCACCGCGAACCAACGATCGCGCTGCGGACGCAAACCGAGGAGGAAGAGGAAGGGATAGCCCAGTCCGATCTGGGTCAACGTGTCTTCGAACGTGTAGTTGGTCCCCGGCTTGCCGATCGACCTGAGGAAGATGCCCAGCGCGACCAGGACGGCGGCCCGCCAGAGGGCATGCAGGAACAGCCGGCGGCGCGACTGCCCGTGCGCGTTCCGGCTCGCCAGCGAGAACGGCAGCGAGACGCCGACCAGGAAGGAGAAGGACGGCTGGATCAGGTCGTGGAGCGAGCAACCGACCCACGCCACATGAGACTGATGATACCCCAGGAACTCCCAGAGCGGGTTGCCGGGCACGGCGGCGGCGACGCCGGCGAAGTGCAGCACCTCGGCCATCATCAGGAACATGACGAGGCCCCGGTAGGCGTCGATCGACGCCAGGCGGGTCGAGGCCGGTTGCGGGGGGGCGGGCGAGCTCATGGGTGCAGATCGGTCCTGGATCGGGCGGAGGTCGGTCCTGCCTCGGCCGGTCGTCCGCGGATGGCGCCCGAGGGCGGGACGGGGCCCGGCACGATCGTCGCGCGTGCGAGTCCTCGGGCGGAGCGACGGTCGGCCGGATGGGTGATCGGTCAGCCGATCAATTCTCGGATCGGCTCGCCGGTTTCGATCAGCGGGACCGGGCGTCGCGTCCGATCTTCAAAGAAGACCCGGCGCGAATCAATACCGAGGTGGTGGTAAATCGTCGCGCAGACGTCCTGGGGGCTGACCGGGCGGTCGACCACCGTCTCTCCCCGGGCACTGCTCCGGCCGATGACCTGCCCCATCCGCATCGACCCGCAGCCGAAGAGGACGCTGAAGGTCTTACCCCAGTGATCGCGGCCGGCGTCCCTGTTCATGCGGGGCGTGCGGCCGAATTCCCCCATGGCCACGATCAGGGTCGAGTCGTATCGGCCGCGGTCGATCAGGTCGTCGACGAGCGTGCCGATGGCCCGATCGAGCGGCGGGATGAGCTGGCGGGCCCCCTCTTCGGTCTTCAACTGGTTCCCGGTCCCGTGGTGGTCCCACGGGACGCAGTTCACGGTGACGAAGGGGACGCCGGCCTCGACCAGCCGACGGGCCATCAAGGCACTCTGCCCGAACGTGTGGCGGCCGTAACGGTCGCGCAGGGCGTCCGGCTCGGAGGCGAGGTCGAAGGCCTCCGCCACGGCCTTGCCGCCGAGCATGTCGAAGGCCCGGCTGTAGTGGTCGTCGAGGTCGCCCAGGAGCGGCTCGGCCCAGCGGCGCTGGGCGTCGAGCGTGGAGAGGAGCGTCCGCCGGTCCTCGAGCCGGGCCATCGAGAGTTCGCCGGGGCGTTGCAGGTTCCTGACCCGGAACTTCGGATCGTTCGGATCCGACTCGACGACGAAAGGATTGGCCCCGCCGCCGAGATAGGCCGCGTAGTGGAAGAAGTTGTCCGTGCCGCCTCGCAGGTGGGGCACGGCGACGTAAGGGGGGATGCCGGGGCGTCGCTCGCCGATCAGTCGCGCCACGGCCGATCCCATGGCAGGCCGGCGTTGCACCTTGTTGTCGGCGGCGTTGAAGGCGGGGCCTTCGAAGCCGGTGAGCATCCAGTGATTGCCCTTGGTGTGGTCGCCCGACCCGTGATTGACGGTGCGGACGATGGCAAGCCGATCGGCCCGGCGGGCGTTCTCGGGCATCAACTCGCCGAACTGGACGCCGGGCAGGCGTGTGGAGATGGCGCCGAACGGCCCGCGGAAACCATCGGGGGCCTCGGGCTTCGGGTCCCAGGTCTCCATGTGCCCGGGCCCCCCGCTGAGCCAGAAGAGGATGACGCTCCGATCGGCCGGGGCGGGGGAGGCCATCCCCGAGGCCCGCACCCTGAGCAGGTCGCCCAGGGTGAGCCCTCCCAGCCCCAGCACGCCGGCCTGGAGGAAGCTCCGGCGCGTCACTCCATCGCAGTCCCTTGAGCCGCCACCAAGGATTATGAGCATCGAGGCAACTCCCGTCCGGCGATGGGTCGATTGAGCTGAGGGTGTCCGAGGGGCGGGTCGATGTCAAGGACCTTCGGGCGATGCCGGTGGAACTTCGCCGAACCTTCCGGGTTCATACGTCAATGATTCATGACGAAATGTCCGAGGCGTACACGAAGGAAACCCCGCCCTCGCAGCGGGAGGGCGAGGTTCCCGGGTACGGCGAATCCGGCGACCGGATCAACGCTCGGGGCTGGGCGGTTCTTCCGGCTTGCCCTCGCCCTTGATGGCCGCGCCAGCGTTCTTGACCGCCTCTCCGGTCGAATCGGTCGCGCCGGTCGCGGTCTGGCCGACCTCACCGGCGGCGTCCTCGATCTTCTGCCCGGTTTCTTCGAGCCCGACCGACTTGGCGGCCTCGCCCACCTTGGTGGTCGCGGTTTCGGCGGCCTCGCCCACCTCGTCGGCCGAGGATTCGATGGATTGGCCGACCGACTCGACCGCCTCTCCGGTGGCCTGCCGGGCGGAGTCGACGGCGCCTCCGGCGGTGTCCATGGCCGAGTCGATCATCTCGCCGGCCTTCTCGGAGATCGACTCCGGGGCGGCCCCATCGGCCGCGGGCATGGCGTCGGTCACATCGGCCGGCTGATCGCCGGCGCACCCGGCCGTCAGCAGGGCGGCGGCCAGCATCCCGAACCCACAGGCACATGATTTCAGCGCAGGACTCATCGCGGTGAACTCCCGTCGTGTCAGGATCGATCGTGCTCGATCGACGAGACGGGTCGCATGACCCGCAGCCCCCGTCGATCGACTGCTCCGGAGGCGATCGCCCCGCGAAGCCCTTCCCGCCGCGCGAGGCGTTTGGCTCCGGCTGCTGGCCTGAAGCATTCGGCGCCGAAGCTTCAATCGGGGATTGCTTGAGCAAAGCGAATCATGAACCGACGCCTCCGTCACAACGGCACCATTCTAGACCGGCCCGGAGAACTCGTCCAAGGTCTCCCCGAAGAATTTTCCCGGGCCGGATGCCCCGGGGGCCGGCCGTGCCGGGACGCTTGCCCGAAAGAGTCATGGTGCCGACCGATCGGCCCGTCGTAGACTCGACGCTGCGGGGTCCGGTCCGCTTCGACCGAGGGGCCTGGCGTGGTGTCCCGGAACGCAAACGACGGGGGAAGCGGATCATGCAGCGGCTCGGGGCCGTCGTGCTGTGTGGCGGCCGGAGTCGTCGGATGGGACGGCCGAAGGAGTGGCTGCCGATCGGCGACGAGGTGTTGCTCCAGCGCGTGGTTCGGCGGGTTGCGACCAGGGCTTCCCTCGTCGTCGTCGCGTCGGCCGAGGGCCAGGACTTGCCGGCCTTACCGCCCGAGGTCGAGCGGGTCGTCGATCCGGAGCCCGATCGGGGGCCCTTGCAGGGCCTGGCCGTGGGCATGGAGGCGTTGGCCGGTCGCGTGCGATGGGCGTTCGCGTGCTCGAGCGACGCCCCCCTGCTCCGCCCACCCTGGATCGATCGCCTGGCCGAGTTCATCGCGGAGGACGTCGACCTGATCCTCCCCCGGATCGAGGGGCGTGATCAGCCGCTCGCGGCGCTCTATCGCCCCGAGATCGCCGCGTCGGCCGCGGCAGAACTGCTCGCGGCGGGCCGGTCGCGACTGGGCCTGATCCGCGACCGGCTTCGGGCCCGGACGGTCGGCGAGGACCCCCTGAGAGAGGTCGACCCGGACCTGTCGACGCTGCGCAATCTGAACACCCTCGCAGACTATCAGGAGGTGATCCGGGGTCTCGATGCCCCTCGGTCTCCCTGAATCAGGCCATCCAGGGTCGGAAGTGGACGAGGAATCGACTGGCGATGACGCCCAGGAGGGCGATCCCCTTCATGATCCCGAGCAGGGAAAGCCGCCGGGGCCAGGGGGTCCGCCCCCGGGCCGATCGATACGAGAGCAGCAGGATCATCGGCGCGGTCGCTTCGGCCGCGAAGCGACTGCAGGCCTCGACCAGTCGATACCGCTCGAACGCCCGGGGCAGGAACGGGAAGACTTCGAAGGTGGCGGACAGGGCGATCGCCGTCATCGAGGCCGCGGCGATCGCCCCGAGCAGGGCCAGGCAGAGGGCGACGCCGGCGGAGACCGCCGGGCCGTAATCGGGGCCGATCCGGTCGTCGGGTGGGTCCGACATCATCCGCCGAAGAGGTCCGTGGAGAGGTATTTCATCCCGGTGTCGCACGCGAGCATGGCGATGGTGGCCCCGCGTTCGGCCCCCCTGAGCAACTGCACGGCGGCCGTCAGGTGGGCGGCCGTGGAGAAGCCGGTGAACACGCCTTCCTCCTGGGCGAGCAATCGCGCCGAGGCAATCACGTCTTCATCCGTGACTTGCACAAATCCGTCGACGAGCGATCGGTCGAACAGGGGCAATTCGGGGCCGCTCCGGGCGTAGCCGGCTCCCTGAATCCGATGTCCCTGCACAGTGGCCTGCTTCCCGGCCAGGACGGCCGCGGTGATCGGCTCGACCGCGTAAAGCCGGGCCGACGGCTTCTCGCGTTTCAAGGCCCGGCCGACGCCGGTGAGGGATCCGCTGGTGCCGGGGCAATCCACGAAGACGTCGATCGTCCCGCCCGACTGTTCCCAGAGCTCGGGACCGGTCTGGTGTTCGTGGGCGAGCACGCTGCCGGGATGCTCGAACTGCCGGACGCGGACGGCCCCGCGATCGGAGACGATGCGGTCGGTCGCCTCGTCGACTAGAGCGAGGTCGGCCCCGGAGACCTGGCCGGGGACCGATCCGGGGGCCTGATCCACCAGGACGACCTCGGCGCCGAGCGCCGCCATCATGCGGGCCCGCTCGATGCTGTTTCCGCGCGACATGACCGCCACGAACGGATGGCCGAAGTTCCGGCACACGATGGCCAGGCCGGTCCCGGCGTTCCCGCTGGTCAGCTCCACGACGGTCTGGCCGTCGCGGAGCGTCCCGTCGCCCCGGGCCTGGCGGATGATCTCCAGGGCGACCCGGTCTTTCTTGCTCCCGCCGGGGCTGAAATACTCCAACTTCATCAGGAGTCGGCCGCTGAGGTCGAGCCGATTCGCGAGTCGGCTCAGCTCGACCAGGGGAGTCTGGCCGATCGTGTCGAGGATCGACGTGGACAGGGGCGGGGGCGTGCGCATGAGGGGTCAGACCCGAGGGACCGCGAGCACGCCGCCGTCTCCCGGGCGGGTCATCCGGCGGCGCGGTTGTTCTCGCGATTGTAACGACTAGCGGCCGGCATGGTCATCGGGCGACTGGGCGCGAACCACCAGGGCATCTCCGGGAGAGGCCTCGTTCGGCATGGTCCGGGAGGCGACCAGGTGCCACGAACGCCAGGCCCGGTCCAGCTCTCGTGTGCTCGTGAACCCGTAGTGGCTGCGGGTCGCGGCATCCCAGCCGGAGTTCATCCCTTCGCGGAGGAAGGCGAGGAACCGGGGGCGGCCGCCCATCTCGACGAGGAACCGGGAGACGGAATACCCCTGGCCGTAGAAGCCCATCAGATCCTGCGGATATTCCTCGATCGTGAACAACTCACCCAGGGCCCAGCCGCCGCTCCGGGCGAGCAGGTCGGCGGCGAACTGCTCGTGCCGCAGCCGCTCGCGGCGGTCTTCGCTGAGCAACGAGGCCCCCTCGTCGGCCCATCGCGGCAACGGGCCGCCGAAGTAGGTCGCGAAGATGGTGTGCGTGATCTCGTGCGGCAAGGCCGAGGCGAGGATCCGGTCGAGCCGCCCCTCCAGGCTCATCTCCTGGTCGAGCACCTTGCCGCGGCCGAAGCCGAAGGAGGTCACGCCGCCGGCCTCGCCGCCGGTCATCTTGATGCGGATGGCGCAGGGCCTCGGCCAGTCGGGGAGCGGCTCGCCCAGCCATCGGCGGGCGATCTCGGTGCGATAATGCTCGGCGTAACGCGCGACCTGCTGCGCGATCTCGGCGGTCGGCGCCTCGACCTCGAAGTTGGTTGACCGCGCCGAGGCCCCCATCAGCATCGGCAGCAGGGCGAGGCCCACGACTGCCCGCAGACGGGGACCGACCCTCCGGGTTCGGGGGTGGATACCCATGCCCGAGTCCTCCCTGACCGGCGTGAGACGGGTCCCTCATGAACCCGCCGTTCGATGTCCGCGTTGGCCCGACCCCGTCGAGAGCCGAGCCTGGGCGTTCCTGCCCGTGTCGACCGCAACGGGGGCGGACTTTAGCAGAAGTCGATCGGCCTGTCATCCCCCGCTTCCCGCGAGGTCGCGTGACAGACCAGCGAGTCGGGACGGCGTGCGGAACCGCCCGAATTTGAGCGTTCGGGGCCGGCCTCGGGCCGAGGTCGTCGTTCAGGGCAAGAAGCCGACCGCCTCGATTTCCGCGACCACCCGGCGAGCCGTGGCTTCGTCCAGGGACGCGAGCGGCGCCGGGAGCATGCGGTCCAGGAACCCGCGATGTCGGCAGGCCACCTCCAGGCAGGCGTGCATCGAGCCGAACTCCATGGTCCGGGCAAGCCGGGTGAGCTGGTTCTGGAGGCGGAAGGCGCGGGCCTCGTCGTTGGCCCTCGCCGCGTCCCAGACCGCCACGCAAAGCTCGGGGAAGGCGTTGCCGAGCGCCGGGACGAAGCCGTCGGCCCCGAGCGCGGTCGAGGTGCCGATGAGGTCGGAGCCATGCAGATAGGTGAAATTCCGCTCGCGACGCGTGGCCGAGGTCCAGTCCTGGGTCCGGAAGAGGCTCGGGCAGACATCCTTGACGCCGACGATCCGGGGGTGCTCGGCCAGGGCCCGGATTTGCTCGAAGCTGAGCTGGTTGCAGACCCACGGGGCGTTGTAGATGACCAGAGGCTTGTTGAGCGTGTCGGCGAGGGCGTGGAAGTAGGCCATCAGCTCGCCGGCCGAGAGGTTCAGGTACCACGGGGGCAGGGCGGCATAATAGTCATACGCCAGGTCATCGAAGCGGGAGGCGCGCTCCAGGGTGCGGCGGGTGCTCAGGTCCGAGACGTTCAGGACCAGGGGGATCCGCCCCTCGACGATCGTCGCGACCAGCTCGGCGGCCCGCCGGGCGACGCGGTCGGTCACCAGGTCGAATCGGGCCGTGGTGCCCATGATCCACAGCCCGTGCACGCCACCGTCGAGCAGCGCCCGGGTCAGGCGATGGAGCGAGCCTTCGTCGATCTCGTCATCGGGACCGAGCGGGGTGGCCAGCGGGGGGACGATTCCGTGCAGATGCGGCAAGTCCATCGAATTGGCTCCAGGCAGTTCGGATGGCTTCAGGCCAGCGTCGATCCGGGGCCTCCCGCAGCCGACCGCCCTCTGCTCCACCGAAGAAGCCCAGTATGCCAGGTCGGGCGGCCCCTCGCCAACCTGGCCGCCCAATCCCTGCCCGGAACCTCCGGGCGCTCGCCGGACCCGGCGCGCCTCGGAAAAGTCGGTCCGACGCAAACGGAGTGGAAGGCAAGGCTTGGGAGGGTTGTCCGGCCTCCGGGCGTGTCGCCCCGAGAAATTGGCTGATGGGGGGCCGCCCCGACGCCCGATACTCCTCCAAGTCATCGAATATGGCGAGTCGTCGCAAACCGGTTGGATTCCGGCAAGCGGTCTCGGCCACCGTTGAGAAGACAATCGCCCCCGGAGGCCGATTCGAGGCGGCGGGTGCCCCCGGCCACCGGCTCGAAGGTGCTTCGGAATCGGCGGCCCCATCGGCTGCCGATCCCCCCCGGAGGCGATTTGCTCGGAGGAGGAGATCCGATGCCCACCCCCACCCCCCGACTTCGCATTTTCCCCCGTCCCCAGGACGACTTCGAGCTTGAGACCGATTCCCCGGCCGTCTCGATCCGGCTGGCCGACCTCTACCCGTTGCTCGCGCAAGCCTATCGAGACAATTTCGTCTGGCTTCGCGACTTCGAGGAGGACGAGCTGCTGGTGAGCAACGACCTGTTCGAGGTCGTGCGCGCCTTCTCCGATTACCGCCCCTCGGCCTGAAGGCCGCGGGGTCGGGCCTGAGGGCGGGTCGGGGTGCGTTACGCCCCGGGTCGGCGGAGTTTCTCGCCCCCATGTCGGTGTTCTCTTGTGTGCGGGGCGTTCCGGCTCTAGGCTAGATCAAAGAGGGACAACCGGCGAGTTCCGTTGCCCATTGCATCGGTTGTCCCCGCTCCCGAGCCCCGGAACGGTAGTCACACGCTCATGTCCCTGCCCCCCGCGGACGATGGATTCACGCTCGAGCGTCGAGGCGACGTCTTGGTCTTCGTCCCCTCTCCGCATCTCGAGGAATTTGACCTCGCGACCGCCGAGGAGTTGAGCGCGGTCTTGCTCGGCCCGATCCAAGAACTGCCCATGCCGATGCTGATCGTCGACCTCGAAGGGGTTGATTTCTTCGGTTCGAGCTTCCTGAGCCTGCTGCTCCGCTGCTGGAAGGCGGTATTGGTCAAGGGCGGGCAGATGGTCCTGGCCGGCGTCTCCCCGAGAGCGCGGGAATTGCTCCGGATCACCTCGCTGGATATCGTCTGGCCCCTCTACGCCAATCGGTCGGAGGCGATCGCCGCCTTGCAATCCGACTGAGCGGGCGGACCTTCCGCGCCAGTCTCGGTTGACAGGGTGCCAGAGCCCGACCGATGATGGAAGGACGCCGGATTGATCGCCTCGAGGAGGGAGGGCCTGACCGCCGCGCCATCATGGGAATCTACGATCGCGACTACATTCAGGACCGCCCGGGCGGTTTCGGCCTCTTCGCGGGCGGCGGATCGGTCGTCAAGACCCTGATCCTCATCAACGTCGCGGTCTTCCTGTTCGGCTGGATCGGCGGCCCCTCGGTCCGGTTCTTCTACGATGAGTATCTCGCGGCCCGGAGCGAGGCGATCTTCCGCCAGGGCCATATCTGGCAACTGCTGACCTACGCCTTCCTTCACGACCCCTCGAACCTGTTCCACATCCTCTGGAACATGGTCTTCCTCTGGTTCGTCGGTCGAGAACTGGAAGACATGTACGGCCAGCGGGAATTTCTGGCCATGTACCTGACGGCCGCGGTCGTCGCGGGGCTCTGCTGGTCGATCCTCGACCTGAGCCAGGGCGGCCAGGCGCGCATGGTGGGGGCCTCGGGAGCCGTCGCCGCGGCCCTGTTCATCTACGTGCTGTATTTCCCGAACCGGGAGATCCTGCTCTTCTTCGTGCTGCCTGTGCCGATGTGGCTCTTCGCCATCATCTTCTTCGGGCAGGACCTGATCGGCCTGTTCCAGAGCCTCCAGGGATCGACCACCGCCCCGATCGCATTCGCCGCGCACCTGAGCGGGGCGGCTTACGGCTTCCTGTACAAGAAATACGACCTGCGGTGGTCGCGGGTCACGGGCGGCTGGAACTTGCGGTGGGGCCGTCGGACTCGCCTGAAGATCTTCTCCCCCGAGCCGAAGAGCCGCCGGCCTTCGCGACAAGGGGCGAAGACGCCGGCCCGATCCGGCAGCTCGGGCCTGGTCGGGGCCTCGGGCCCCTTCGCCGACGATCACCTCGACGCCAAGCTCGACGAGATCCTCGCCAAGATCGCCCGCGAGGGGCGATCGGGCCTGACCGAGGACGAGCTTCGGATCCTGCAAGAGGCCAGCGAACGCGCCCGCAATCGCCGAGGCGAGCGACTGAGATGAAGACCAGTCCCCTGATCGTCCGCGACGCCCGACGGACCGATCGTGACGCCATCGTCGCCTCCAACCTCTCGCTCGCGATCGAGACCGAGGGCAAGCAGCTCGACCCGAGGGTCGTCGGTCGCGGCGTCGATCGGGCGCTCGAATCCGACGACCGATTGCGTTACTGGGTGGCCGAGCGCGAGGGCCGGATCCTCGGCCAATCCGCCGTCTCTCGCGAGTGGAGCGACTGGAGATGCGGCTGGATCTGGTGGTTGCAGAGCGTCTACGTGGTGGATGAGGCCCGGGGGCTGGGCGTGTTCCGGGCCCTGCACTCCCACATCCGGGACGAGGCCCGCCGGACTCCCGACGTCATCGGCCTCCGGCTCTACGTCGAGCACGAGAATCATCGGGCCCAGAAGACCTACGAGGCCCTGGGCATGACCCCGGGCGGCTATCTCGTGTTCGAGGAGCTGTGGCCGGAGCGGTTCGGCCTGTCAGACTGAACGAACCTCCGGCGCGCGGGAATGCCCCGGAGGGGTCGCGCCGATGCGATGTCACGGCGTCGGATTGGTCATCGCGATCCAGCGATCGAGCAACGCCCGGGCCTTGCCGGCATCGACGGCCTCGGCGGCCTGGGCCACGCCTTCGGCGGGGGAGTTCGCCCGGCCGGCCACCATGAGGGCGGCGGCGGCATTGGCGAGCACGACCGACCGGACGGGACCGGCCTCGCCGTCGAGCATCCGGACGATGCGATCGGCGCTCTCGGCCGGGTCGGCCACCCGGAGTTCGCGGGCAAGGGTCGCTGGCAGGTCGAACTCGTCGGGCGACCAGGTCCGGGACTCGACCTGATCCCCCTCGATCCAGAGCACCTGGGTTGGCCCGGACAGTCCGACCTCGTCCAGCCCTTCCGGGCCCGACACCACGGCGGCGCGCCGGACGCCGAGCCGGGCCAGGGCGCTGGCCATCAGTCGGGCGGTCCTCGGGTCGGGGACGCCGACGAGCTGATACTCGGGGCGGGCCGGGTTGGCGAGCGGTCCGACCAGGTTGAACAGGGTCCGGAAGGGCAACTGCTTCCGGACTGCCGCGACGTGCCGCAAGGCCGGATGGAAGCTCGGCGCGAAGAGGAAGGTCAGGCCCAGCTCGGCGAGGCAACGCTGCTGGACGTCGTGACCGGGATCGATCGCCACGCCGAGGCGTTCGAGCACCTCGGAGCTTCCCGAGACCCCCGACGCTGATCGATTCCCGTGCTTGGCCACCACGACCCCCGAGGCCGCGACGACGATCGCCGAGGCGGTCGAGACGTTGACCGATGCCGCCCCGTCGCCTCCCGTACCGCAGGTATCGAGGACCGGGCGCACCGGGGTGTCGAGCGGAGTCATCGCCTGCCGAACGGCGTCGACGGCACCGGCGAGCTCCTCGTCGGTCTCTCCCTTGACCCGCAAGCCGACCAGGAACGCCGCGATGAGCACGTCGGACGCGCGACCGGCGACGATGTCGGCCACGGCGTCGGCGGCGCTCGACCGGCCGATCGAGCGGGAGGCGCCGAGCTCTCGGAGAGCGAGCAGGAGCGATTCACAGTCGTCAGGCGAGGCGGGCACGGTTCACGCTCGATCGGGACAAGGGCATCGCGAATGAGACAACAGCCCCGTTGTCCCGTTCCGTCTCACTCACTCGGGTCCGTCGCGGGATGGAGTCGTCAGGGACGGACCAGGTAACCTTCAGGACTGAGGTTCCGCGAGGGAACCTGGGGGAGTTTGGCGGTCAATTCCTCGAAATCGGCCACCTCGACGTGCATGGCGACCTCGCTCCCGTTACGCTTCACCACCAGCTCGACCGCCTGGCCGATGGGGGTGGTCGAGACCATGTTGATCAGGTGCCAGGTGTTGTTGACCTGGATCCCGTTGAAGCGAACGATCACGTCCCCCTTCTGGATCCCGCTCGACTTGGCGGGGGAATCCTCGGCGACGGCCGAGATCCGCGTGCCCCGGGGCCGATCCAGGCCATATTGCTCGTAGTCTTCGGGGAAGATGTCCTGGAGCGAGATGCCGATGGCCCCTCGTCGCACCCGGCCGGTCGTGATCAACTGGTCCATCGCCCAGCGGGCCAGGTTGATCGGGATGCTGTAGCCGACCCCTTCGTTGCCGCCGCCGTGCGAGGCGATGGCGGTGTTGATCCCGATGACCTCCCCCCGGAGATTGACCAATGGGCCTCCCGAATTGCCGGGATTGATGGCGGCATCGGTCTGGAGGAAGTCCTGATTGTGGACCCCGTTCTCGTAGAGGTCCCGTTCCTGACGCCCCCGGGCGCTGATGATCCCCTGGCTGACGGAGTGGGTCAGCCCGAACGGGCTCCCGACGGCCAGGACCCAGGTCCCCGGGACGGCCTCGTCGGAGTCTCCCAGGCGGGCGGACGGGAGGTCGTTGACGGGCAGCTCCAGGACCGCCACGTCGGAATCCTCGTCCCGGAAAATGGCGCTGGGGCGGAGCAAGCGGCCGTCGTGGAGGTTGATATGGATGTTGTCCGGATCGGCGCCGCTGATGACGTGATTGTTCGTCAGGACGAACAGGCCGGGACGGATGGCCGACTGGACGATGACGCCCGACCCGCTCTCCTCGAAGGTCCGTCGCGTGCGGCCCTCCTGCTCCTCGGCCCGCTTCAGGGCGACGATGTGGACGACGGTCCGGGAGACGACCTTCGACACCAGCTCGAACGTCCGGTTGACCTGATAGAACTGCTCGTACTGCCTGGCGAGGCTCTGGTAGATCGCCTCGTCGGAGTGGTCGAGTCCGGCGGGCTCGGCCACCCGGTCCGGGTCGCTGGGACGGGCCGGGGCGGGATCGGCGACCAGCCGGCCGCCTCGATCGACGACCGATCCCAGGCCGAAACCGAGGCCGATGCAACCGATCGCGGCCAGCATCAGGGCGGTGGAGGGTCGCGGTGCCATCAAGTTGCGCTCCACTCGTCGAAGGAGACCAGATCAAGAGCCCGGCCATGCCCGTACCGACGGACATGCCACGGGTGGCGACATTCCCTCGCCGACGATTCGTGATCGCCCGTAGAGTATATGCCTCGCCGTTTGCCAGAGTCAAAGCAGCGAAGCTGGGTGAACGTCGGAATCTCCCCCCGCGGGTCCTCCCTCAAAACGAAGGAGGCGGAACGACGTGGTGACGTCGTTCCGCCTCGCGGGATGGCCTGCGGGTGAGTCGGGAGCGATGGGGGGCCGAGGGGTCTCAGCGGCCCGACTCGCTCATATCCATCTCGTAATCGCTGAGGTTGATCTGGCGGTCGTTCTCGTCGAAGTG
Organism: Tautonia sp. JC769; assembly: GCF_040717455.1. Taxonomy (NCBI): domain Bacteria; kingdom Pseudomonadati; phylum Planctomycetota; class Planctomycetia; order Isosphaerales; family Isosphaeraceae; genus Tautonia; species Tautonia sp. JC769. Next base: position 458,331 of record NZ_JBFEFH010000001.1, on the reverse strand, counting down.
ACGATCGGAGATCTCGGACCAGCGGTAGTCGATGGCCTGGCTCATGCCGGTGTGCCCCATCCGCTCCTGCTCTCGCTGGCAGTCGATGCAGGTGCAGGTGTACGGCAGGGCATTGAGGCGAGCCACGGCGATCTTGCCGCCGCAATGTTCGCACTGGCCATAAGTGCCCTCGGCCATGCGGTCCAGGGCATGCTCGATCTGGCCGAGTTCCCGGCTCTCGATCTGGGCGATTTGCGAACTGATTTCATCGTTGGCCGAGTCGACGGCCGCGTCGACGCTATCCCCCACGTCGTTCATCGCCCGCAGGTCGTTCAGCGAATCAAGATCACCGGCCAATGCTTTCCGCAAGGCGTCGCGACGGGCGACCAATCGCGAGTGCAAACGAAACAGCGCGTCTTTACGAGCCATGACACACCTCCAGATGTTCGTCGCGAGCGGGCGGGACGATGTGCAACATCCTGTCCGAAAAGCCGGACAGAGATGACCAAACCCTCGTGAAGGACCGGATCCACGGGTTCGGGCGGAACTGGCAACGATCAGTCATTCGCCAGCCGGCGCCTCGAATCCAGCAGAACTCCCGTCCCTTCTGAAAAAACCTTCAGGTGAGGATCGTCGTCCGCGTGGCGAAGCCTAGCACATTATGCGCCAAGGGCAAGATGCCAGAGCCTTCGATGTCACCTGTGTAGAATAGTACGCCCAGACAGGCGAAAGGTTTGATGGATTCGCCGAAAAAATTCGATCAGGACCCGGACACCCCTTTCCCCGCGGACTCGACACGCCGTTGGGACACGCGCTGCGCCCAAAAGGCTCACGCCCTCGAAGCGATGAGCCGACCCTTTCCACGCAAACCCAATGCCAAGATCTCTCGACGCCTGCCCGCCCCGGGGCGAACGAACGATCGTTCGTCGAGGTCCTCGAAAATCGTGCTGGTGCGTCGGACGGCCGACCGAGGGGGCGACACCGCTCGCCAGTCGTCTCGAATCGACCGGCGTCGCAGAGAGCGGGGGGGATGCCCGGACTGGAAGGGACAAACGCCTCCGATCGGGACCGGGGCCTCACCGGAGGTAGAAATCCTGGTCCACGATGGCCGGACCGCTGCGCCCGGTCGACCGGAGGAAATTGAGGTACTGCCGGGCGCCCGAGGGGGCGTTGTAGATCCACTGCTCGACGTACTCGCCCTGAGAGGCCGACCTCGCGAAGGATTGAGGGGCCCCGAGCCGCTGGAGGATCCGATCGGGGGTCTCCCCCTTCAGGTCCTGACGGATCGGAGGGGTCAGCAGGGTCGTGAGCAGGATCGGTGCGCGGGGGAGGCCCATGATCGGGTGCTGCTGGGGACCCGAGGCGATTTCCACCGGGGTCCAGCCGAGCGATCGGATCGCCTCCTGGTGGGTGATCGTCACCCCGCTGTCGGGCTCGAGCCGGAACCGCCAGCCATTCGGCTCCGTTTCCACGGCCGAGAGCCGGGCGCCGAAGAGGATTTGCCAGCCCTTCTGCGGCTCACTGGCCTCGAACAGGCGGAAGCCCTCGAAGTCGATGCGGGCCTCGCGAGGGGCGATCGGGCCCTCGGAGAGGATCCGGTAGTTCAGCTCGTAACGGCCCGCGGCATCGGCCGGGGTGGCCGTCACCTGGGCCGAGATCAAAACGGATCGTCCCCGGTACGACCCCTCGAAGAGCCGTTGCCACTCCGATTCGTCGCTCGATCGCGCCCGCCGATCGAGGATCATCTCCAGGCGGTCGGGGATCAGGTCGACGAAGATGACCGCCTCGCGAGCCGCCTGGCGGATCTCGTCGGCCCCTCGAATCTGGCCGTTGAGCGACTCGACCGCCGCCGCCGCCCGCGAGAGGATGCGATGGGCCTGGTCGAAATCGCCACGATCGAGCGCCGGAATCCCCTCCTCGCGGCCCTCTTGCACCAGGATCGGCGCGTTCCTCCGCTGATTCCTCACCATCGTCCAGGCCACGGTCCCGGCCAGGACGAGGACCACCAACCCCGCGACGAGCAGCGGCCGGTTCCGTCGGAGCCGATCGCCGAGGCCCGCCCGGACGGGGACGAGGATCTGCCGGTCGTCGAAGGCGGCCGTCGAGCCCGGCCCCCTCGGATTTGTTCGCCCCCGATCCGCAGGATGGGACGGACGCGAGGACGGCTGCCGGGCGCCGGTCGGCGGCTGTCGACCGGCAGCGGGTGGCCGCCGCTCGGCCGTCGGCAGCTCGGAAACCGCGGCCTCGACCGGGTCATAGTCGGGTGATGGCCCGGGCGCGGGGTCCCCGGTCGGATCGACCGGCTCGAGCCAATCGATGTCCGAGGGATCGGGGAGCGGCTCGGGGACATGCTCGGAGAGCGGGATGGGCGCGTCGTCGCCGCCTGCCGCCGCCATCCGGTTCGGATCGACCCGGGAGGAGGGCAGCGGGGGCATGGGCAAGGGGCTGCTCGGCAGGACGAACACCCCGAGCCCGCAATCCGGGCACCGGAGGGCCTGATAGCCTTCGAGTCGTCGCCCGCGGATCACGTGACCTTCGGGACAGCTCACCCGGAAGGTCTGGACCTCCGGAGGAGGGGCGGGGGCCATGCCTTTGACCCATCGTTTTGCGCGGCCGAGCAGGTCCAAGGTCTCCCCTCCCGGTTGTTCCACCCCAGTCATCACGCGAGACGTCCGGTGCAGCTAACGTAACATGATCGCGCGATGCGTGTCCCCTTTTCTGGAGGAATGCGGTGCGTTAGCCTCTGGGTCGAGGGTCTGTGAACGGGGCGGGGGCGTGGGTCGAATCCCTCGCACACTCGACGGGAAACCGAGGCCCCTCGGCAAGCCACCACACGGGAGTCTTCCTGGTGTTGATTGAACTGGATGGCCCGCGGAGCGAACGACACCGCGACGGAGTGACGATCACCCCGGGATCGGTCGGACTTCCCCCGACCCCCCCGTGGTCGATCACGACCCGGACGCTCCGGGGAGGCCGCCGAGACGGGGTCGAGCTGATCCGCGTCGAGAACGGCACACTGTCATTTGAGATTGTACCGACGCGGGGAATGGGCCTCTGGCGCGGTCAATTTCAGGGGGACTCCGTGGGTTGGTCGTCTCCGGTGAGCGACGGGCCGGTCCATCCCGCCCTCGTCAACCTGGCGGGCCTGGGAGGCTTCGGCTGGCTCGACGGCTTCGACGAGCTGCTCGCCCGGTGCGGCCTGGAGCACAACGGCCCGCCGGGCCAGGACGGCCCGTTCGCCCATGGCCTGCACGGCCGGATCCAGAACATCCCCGCCCATCGGGTTGCGATCGAGGTCGATGAGGCGGCGCCCCATGAACTCGCGGTGTCGGGGCAGGTGGACGAGGCCCGCCTGTTCGGGCCGAATCTGCGCATGAAGACCCGGTACGCGACCGCCCCGGGGTCGAATCGCCTGACGGTCCGCGACGAATTCGTCAACCTCGGCGACCGGCCGGCCCCGTTGGTGATCCTCTACCACTGGAATTTGGGCCCGCCCTACCTCGATGCCGGCGCCCGGGTCGTCGCCGCCGCCGAGACCGTGGTGCCGCAGACGGCCCGAGCCGCCGAGGGGATCGGGCACTACGACACCTTCGGTCCGCCCGAACCCGGCTTTGCCGAGCAGGTGTACCTCTACAAATTGATCGGGGACGGCCCGCGAGGGCAGACCGCCGTCATGCTCCGGAACGCGCAAGGGGACAGGGCGTTCGTGCTCCGGTTCTCCACGTCGGAACTGCCGTGCTTCACCCTCTGGAAGAACACGATGGGGCCGAATGAAGGGTATGTGACCGGCCTCGAACCCGCCACGAACTATCCCAACCCCAAGACGTTCGAGCGCCAGCACGGCCGATTCGTGGAGCTCAAGCCCGGCGCGTCGCACGTGGCGGAGCTCTCCCTGGAATTGCTCGGCTCGGCCGGGGAGGTTGCCACGGTCGAGGAGGAAATCAAAGTCCTCCAGGCCGGCCGAACTCCTGAGATTCACCCCAGGCCGTGTGCACCGTTCTCCCCGGCATGATCGATTGACCCCGGATCGGTGGCGGAAACGCCTCGGCCCGCCCATGCCCGGGAGCCGAGGCGAGCCGAGGGTCACGGCTGGAGGAATTCGGGCACGACTCCCCCGGCCTTGAGATGGCGATCAAAGAACGAGAAGGTCGCCTCCCTGGTCCGAGGCAGTTCGGGACCGCTGACCCCGTGCCCGGCGCCGATGATCAGTTCCACACGCCCGGGCACCCCGGCCTCGGCCATGGCCGAGGCCAGCGCGGTGGCCTGGGTGGTCGGGATGAGGGGGTCGGCCGTCCCCTGGAAGACGAGGATCGGCGCGTCACCTCCGGAGACGTGGGTCAGCGGCGATGCCGCAGCGGTTGCCTCGGGTTTCTCCTCGGGCGTCCCGCCGATGAAATCGTTGCGCAAGGGGATCGAGATCGCGGGCAGGTCGTCGGCCGCCAGGTCGGTCGGCCCGAAGAAGTTGACCACGGCCTGGACGTTCGAGGGGGGGGCGTCCTCGGCCGCCGGCCCTTCCAGGCCGTCGCCCGGGTCGGTCAGGCCGAGCATCAACGCCAGGTGCCCGCCGGCCGAGAAGCCGACCGCTCCGATCCGGTCGGGGTCGACGCCGTACGTCTCGGCGTTCGACCGGAGCCAGCGGACGGCGGCCTTCACGTCGTGGATCTGGGCGGGGAAGGTGTGCTCGGGGCAGAAGCGGTACTCGGGAGAGATCGCCACATAGCCGGCCTCGGCGAACTCGACGAGGAGATTGCGCAGGTCCCCCTTGTCCCCGGCCCTCCAGGCCCCCCCGTGAATGGCGACGATGGCGGGACGGGGCTCGGAACGGTCGGCCGGCTGGGCGAGATCGAGCCTCAGGTCCCGACCATCGACCGTCGTGTAGACGAGGTCGGCGGTGACCTCGGCGGTCCGCCCTCCCTGGGCCGGGGCAAGCGGGGCCAGACCGGAGAACGCGGCGGCGGCGAGGATGAAGGTTTTCATCGGCTTCGATTCCTTGTCACGAGGGTTCGACACTCAAGCCCAGACGCTCCGGTCGAGCGATCGGTAGCCGACCGCCTCGGCCACGTGCTGGGGCTCGATGGCGTCGGTCCCTTCCAGATCGGCGAGGGTCCGGGAGACGCGCAGGACCTTGTCATGGGCACGGGCCGAGAGGCCGAGTTCCTCCATCGCCCCCTTGAGCAATGCCGCCGATTCGGGCTTCAGGGTGCAGATCTTCCGGACCTGGCGCGGGGTCATCCGGCCGTTCACCCCCGGACCCGACGGGCCGAAGCGGTCGAGCTGCCGGGCCCGGGCATCGAGCACCTTCTCCAGGAATTCGGCCGAATTGGGTCCGGGAGGGGCCTCGGCGAGCTGGGTGAACGGGACCGCCGGGACGTGGATGTGCAGGTCGATCCGGTCGAGCAAGGGGCCGCTGATCTTCCCCAGGTAGCGCTCGACCTGGGGAGGGGAGCAACCGCAGGCCTTCCTCGGGTCGCCGCGATAGCCGCACGGGCACGGGTTCATCGCCGCCACAAGCACGAAATCGGCCGGGAAGGTGACGCTGCGCAGGGCGCGACTGATCGTCACGCAGCCTTCTTCCAGGGGCTGACGGAGGACTTCCAGGGTCTTGCGGTTGAACTCGGGAAGCTCGTCGAGGAACAGGACCCCCTTATGGGCCAGCGAGATCTCCCCCGGCTGGGGCGTGCTGCCCCCTCCCACCAGGCCGGCGTCGCTCACCGAATGGTGCGGCGACCGGAACGGGCGGACGCCGAGCAAGGGTTGCGACCCGAGCAATCCCATGGCGCTGTAGATCCGGGTCGTTTCCAGGCTCTCCGAGGGGGTCAACGGGGGCATGATCGTCGGCAGGCGACGCGCCAGGAGCGTCTTGCCCGTGCCGGGAGGGCCGATCATCAGGAGATTGTGTGAACCTGCCGCCGCGATGAGCAGGGCCCGCTTGGCACCGTCCTGCCCCTTCACGTCGGAGAAATCTTCTTCGTAGTGGGCGGCCTGGTGGAAGACGTCATCGACATCCACCGCCGTCGGCTCGGTGTCGAGCTGGCCGGAGAGGAAGCCGACGGCCTCGGCAAGGCTGCCGATCGGGAAGACGTCGAGCCCCTCGACCACGGCGGCCTCGGAGGCGTTGGCGGCGGGGACGAGCAGGCCCGTCCGCCCTTCCTTCCGGGCGCGGAGGGCCATGGCCAAGGCCCCCTTGATCGGCCGGGTCTCGCCGGTCAGGGCCAGCTCGCCCACCACGGCGAAGGTCCCGGGCCGTTCCAGGCCGACCTGGCCGCTCGCGAGCAAGAGCCCGAGGGCGATCGGCAGGTCGAAGCCGCCGGCGTCTTTTTTGAGATCAGCGGGTGCCAAGTTGATCACGACACGATCTGAAGGGCGACGGTAGCCGGAGTTGACCAGCGCCCGCTCGACCCGGTGGGTGCTCTCGCGGACGGCGGCCTCGGCCAGGCCCACCAGCACCGTCTTCGGCACCGGGGTGGACGAAACGTCGACTTCGACCTCAACCGGTTCGGCTTCGATCCCGATCAGCGTGTACGAGGCGAGCTTGGCGAGCATGTCAGACCCCGCCGGGACAGGCCGGCTCCATCGCCCTTGGCCCTTTTGTTCATGATCGGATGGTACCACCCGGCGCCCAGGTTGCAAGTGTCCACCATCGCGGTCGATCGAGACGGGCGTCTCGATGCTTCAACGCGGTCGGCCCGCCCCCGTGACACGCCCCCCGGGTCGCACAGGGGCGCAGCGGTCTGGTAAATTGGAGCGAAATTGACCGATGTCCCCGGCCGAGGTCCCGCCGATGCCCTGGATCCCCCATGTCATGATCCTCGACGACGACCCGAGGGTGCTCGAATCGCTCGTCCCCGGCTTCGTGCAGGAACTGGGGCGGAGCCTCTCGCAGAGTCGGGAGATCGCCGGGCTGCTCCGGCGCGGGGCCGCCCCCGACGACGCCCGGGGGCCGGTGCGGATCAAGGTCAGCGCCCACGGCTTCGAGAGCAACCGGGTCGAGTCGTACCGCTACCGGCCGCCGTTCGAGGTCCACCTGCACCTCGTCCGGGAACGGGGGGGATCGTTCGAGCTGGCCCGGCGCTTGTTGAATCAGCAGACCTTCGCGGCGGTGGTCTCGGATCAGCGATTCTCGGACGACGCGGGCGGCCAGCGCGCCGGCCAGTACTTCGTCGCCGAGGCGGCGAGGGTCCACCCCGAGGTCCAGGGGCTGCTCTACTCCGCCTATCCCCGGCCCGACGACTTCCCGAGCGAGCAGTTCATCCGCAAGGGGGCCGGCGGCGCCGGGGGTGCCGACGACCTGGCCGAGCAGGTCGTGCGGGCCGTCGAGCGGCACCTGGCGATCCCGGCGGCCCGGGCGTTCGCCCAGGAGGTCGGCGACCGCGGCCTGGTCTATCAGTCGGACGAGTTCGGCGCGGTGGTCGCGCAGCTCTTCGACCTGGCCCAGCTGATCGGGTCGGCCGACCTGCCGCCGAGCGGTCGGACGAGGCGCCCGCTGCCCTGCCTCCTGATCGACGGCGAGAGCGGCACCGGCAAGCGAGGGCTGGCAGAACTCTTCCACGCGGCCTCGGACCGGCGATCCGCCCCCCTGGTCATCGCGTCCTGCAGCGAGCTGACCAACGAGACCCTCCTCCGGAGCATCCTCTTCGGCCACAAGCGAGGCGCCTTCACCGACGCCCGGGAAGATCGGCCCGGCCTGGTCTCGGCGGCGGGCAAAGGGGTGCTCCTGCTCGACGACGTGCACCGCTTGCCCCCGGCCTGCTCGGCGATCCTGCACTCGTTCCTCGAGGACGGGGAATACGGCCGGCTGGGCGAGGAGGAAACCCGACGGCGCGCCGAGTGCGCCGTCGTCCTGACGGTCGAGACCGGCCCCTGGCGCGAGCGTCGGCAGTCGGGCGAGCTGCCCGTCGCCTTCCTGGCCCGGGTCGAGCGGTTGCTCGTGGCCGTCCCCCCGCTTCGCGAGCGTCCGGGAGACATCGAGGCCCAGGCCCGCTGGCTCACGCGGACCCTCTCGGGCGAGCTGGGGGCCGACCTCGAGCTGACCGACGACGCCGTGGCTCGCCTCCAGTCGCTCGCGTTTGAAGAAAGCAACAGCCGGGAGCTTCGGAACGTCATCGAGCGGTCGATCTATCGCCACTATCGCGAGGCCGACCAGCTCGAATGGAGCCAGATTGAGCCGTTCGCCTCCGACAGCCTCCGATCAGCCGGCCCCCCGCCGGCGACCTCGACACCGACGGCGGCGCCCCGCCCCCCCTCGACTGCGGCGCAGAACGACTGGCAACGCCGCCTGCGGGCCCTCGCCGCCAAGATCCTCTCCAAGGGGGTGGAGCTCGATCCCGAGGAGGCCCGGGCGGTCCTCGATAGTTTGTTCGACGAACGCTTCCCCGCGGCCTGGGACGCCGTCCAGGCGAGCCGGGACTGGAAAGCCGGGCAGGCCCCCCTGCCCTTGCCGCTCTGGGAAGACCTCTGGCGATGCTTCGCCGTGAGCTGGCTCGGCGGCCCGTCTCCGGCCGAGAAGGACCTCGGGATCCCGGCGAATACGCTCCGCCAGTGGATCAACGACCGGGAGTCGCGCTGACTCCCGGTCGTGTCGAGGGTCGCGTCAACCGGCCTGCTCGACACGCTCGTCCTGGCCGCTCGGCGCCCGCAAGGGCCGGTGGGGGCCGCGAGGGCCCGGGCGATCGGCGGTCGTCAGCAGGGCGGCGATCCGATCGGCCGCCCGCTCGGTCGCCCCCGGAACGACGACCCGATCACGCAGGGCCGCCAGCGATTCCGAGACGCGGAGCCGCTCGGCCTCGTTGTTGAGCCACGTGAGGGCGTGGTCGGCCATCTCGTGAGAGACGTCGCCCGAGGTGGGATACTCGGGCATCAGCTCGGCATCGGCCAGCAGGTTGACCAGGGTCATGTAGCGGACCTGGACGATCTTGTTGGCCAGCCAGAGATGGGCCGCCCCGAGCTTGTAGACGACGACCGTCGGCAAGGCTTCCGTCATCAGCTCCAGGCTCACGGAACCGGACACGGCCCAGCAGAGGTCGGCCAGGCGGATCAGTTCCGGAGTCCGGCCGGAAAAGAGCTCGATCGAGCACCCCGACACCAGGGGCTCGGCGGCGATCATCTCGGCGCAGCGGTCGCGGTGGCGGTCGTTCAAGCAGGCCACGGCGAAGCGGACATCCGGACGAGCGCGGGCCACGGTCGCCGCGGCGCGGAGCATCATCGGGAAGTTCCGCTCGACCTCCTGCGTCCGGGAACCCGGCAGCAAGGCCACGACCCGGCCGGATCGGGCCCGCTGCTCGGCCAGGAAGGCGTCGTCGAGCACGCGGCCCGCCAGCTCGTCGAAGTAAGGGTGGCCGACGTATTCGGCCCCCCCGAACCCTCGCTCCTCGTACCAACGCGGCTCGAAGGGGAGGGTGCAGAGGACGTGGTCCACGTACTTCTTGACCTTGACCACCCGCCAGCCGGCCCAGGCCCAGAGCTGGGGAGGGACGAAATAGATGACCGGGATCCCCTGCGCCTTGGCCCGGCGCGCCACTCCCCAGTTGAAGCCGGGGTTGTCGATCAGGACGACGGCGTCGGGCCGCTCCTCCCGGAAGGATCGCCCGGCCTGGCGCAGCAGGCCGATGAAGACGTGGAGATTGGCGATCACCTGGGCGATCCACATGACGGCCAGGTTGACCAGCGGGTAGAGCAAGGTGGCCCCGGCCTCGGTCATCCGGGGACCGCCGAAGCCGACGAACCGGGCGCCGGGCAGGCGGCGGCGGAGCGCCCGGATCAGGTTCGCGGCATGCAGGTCGCCACTCGGCTCACCGCAGGAGATGAAGATCCGCATTGTGCGACGCTCGCCTCCATGCAACGGTCGCAGGCCAATCCTTTTGGCCCTTTGCCGCAGGCTAGCAGAGGACCGCCGGCGGGTGAAGCCCAGGCGAGGGGGTTCTCCGGGATCCCTCAGCGGCACGATTCCTCGCGGTCGGCATCGCCCCGGGGGGGACCCTGGCCCCCCTCGTCCTCCGGATCGCCGGCCAGGCCGAGTTCCTGGACCCGACGATGCAGCCGAGTCCGGGAGATGTGCAACATCTTGGCGGCCAGCGACTTGTTTCCCCGGGCCGATCGCAGGGCTCGCTCGATCAGGCGGCGTTCGAGGCGTTCGAGCATCGCGTCGAGCGGGAGCTGCTCCTGCGCCTGGGCGGGGGGCAAGTACGCGCCGCCGAGATGCCCCTGAATGTCCGGAGGCAGGTGCTCGGGACCGATCGTCTCGGAGTCGGCCCGTTGATGGGCGAACTCGACCACCCGGGCGAGCTCGCTCAGGTTGCCGGGCCAATCGTACTGCTCGAGCGTCTCGATCGCCTCGGGGCGGAAGCCGAGGCGCCGAAGCCCGGTCCTCCGGTTGGCCCGATCGAGGAAGTGCTGCGCCAGGACGGGGAGCTCCTCCAGCCGATCGTGGAGCGGCAGGAGGCGGATCACCAGGGCCGAGAGGGCGTAGTACAGGTCGGACCTGAGCCGTTGCTCTCGCACCGCGGCCTCCGGATCGCCGCCGGAGATGGCGAGGATGCGGAGCTGGGCCGCGTCGGGGAGGGTCAGGGCCTCGTGCAGCCGGGCCTGGAGATCCCTGGGGAGTTCCAGGACGTCTCCCAGGACCAGGGTCGCCCCGGGCTCGAATCGAAGCCGAGGGGCCCCCTCGGGCCGGGCCACCGGATCGCCGAACAGCTCCCGGTCGAGCACCTCGGCGGGGAGGGCCGCGCAGTCGATCACGACGAACTGGGCATCCGACCGCCCTGCCCGCCGGTGGAGAGCCCGAGCCACCTGGTGCTTCCCCGACCCGGGAGGCCCGACGATCAGGACCGGGGCCTTCGCCAGCGAGGCGGCCTCGATCTGCTCGATCAGCCGTCGATGAGCCGGGCCGGACCCGATCAGGGCATCCGAGCCGAATCGCCGCTCGAACGCCTCGCGGAGCATCCAGAGTTCCGCGCGGAGGCGAGCCCCGGGGGATTCGGGGGCGAGAGACGCCTCGTCCATCGGCCGGACCAGGCCGAGGATGAACAGCACGCGACCGTCTCGGTCGTGATGGGGCCAGAATTCGAGCCGGCGGAGATGGCGGGCGTCGCCATCCCGGTGCTGGATCCGGACGATCGTCGAGACCGCGACGCCGTCGATGACCTCGATGGGAGGCTGGAAGCCGTCGAGCGTCTCGGAGTGCTGGAGGTGCCGGTCCGCCGCGTCGTCGGAGCGTCCCAGGGCCGTCGAGGCGGGGATGCCGGTCAGCTCCTCCCAGGCGGGATTGACGTAGAGGAAGCGTCCGGTCGGTCCGAGCAGGAAGACCGGTTCTCCGGAGAGTTGCAACAATGTCTCCGGGCGCCTGGGGCCCGAGGATCGGACTGCTGCCATGAGGGCCGGCACGATCGAGGGGATGAGCTCTGCCGACATCGACGGGCGTCGCCGCCCGAGGCCCACGCCTGCCGGCGAGATCGCAAGCAGCGATCAGGATCGGTCGCGGAGGCGTCCGATGCAAGCACCGACCACGCCCGATTCCGAAATTCGGGCGCGACAGATCAGGAGAACCGGCTCCAGGACCAGACCACCTGGCCCAGGATCGGCCCCGAGCCCTGCCCGACGGCCGCGGGCTCGATGGCCACGGTCGGCGTGTTGGGGCTCGATCGGTTCGGCCGGAGGATCAGGTGCCGACCGCTCAGCTCGAGCCATCGGATCACCGCCCGGCCCTCGACCCGGGCCGCGACGATGCGTCCCTGCAAGTCCTCCGCGCCCCGGACGGCGCAGTCGACGGCGACCATCGAGCCGATCGGGAGGATCGGGTGCATCGCGTCGTCCTCGACCCGGAGGGCCACCGTCGACTTCGGGTGCTTCAGCCAGCCGTGATAGACCAGGATCGAATCGACCGCCCGCAGGGGGGTCACGTCCCCGGCGAGGTCCTCGGAATTGACCACGCTGACGGTGACGAACTCCTCGGCCGGCTCGGCGTTGTCGTGGTCGACGGCCAGGGCCTCCGGATCGCGCTCTTCGAGCTTCTCCAGGCCGCGCCGGATCAACTCCTGAGGGGTCAGGTCGGAGAGGACCTGGTCTTCCAGGCCTCGACGATAGCGGGGCCCTTCGCCCGAGAGGAGCCAGACGGGGTTGACCCCCGTCTGGTCGATGAAGGCGAGCAGGACCTCGGCCGGGACGGTGACGCCGGTTTCGTAGTTGTACCAGGTGCGGGCGGGCAGGTTCAGCCGCCTCGCCAGTTCGGGGCCGCCATGCTCGCCGAAGAGCTCCTGGCGGACCTCCTTCAAGCGGTGAGAGATCACCGTCTTGAGCTTGAGGCGGGAATGCGAGGTCTTCTTTCGTGCCACAATCAGAACCCCGGCGGGGGACCTCCCGAAGCAACGCCGCTCGGGGCCGGCACGGCAGCCGAACCGCGGCCTAAGTTGGTTAAATTAGAAATCCGTGGATGGTTGTCAAGAGGCCAGGAGCCTCACCGTCTCCGGTGGAAGCCACCTCGCTTCACCCACGCCATCGCCCGTCGATGACGCCTGGTTGCGGGTCAGGATTGCATCAAGGTTGGATCAGCCAGTGAGTTCTATGAAGATACGGGCGTTGCATCCATATCCTGGTTTCCCATTTTCGTCATGGATGTTTCCCGGATCGATCGTACCCCCTGCTGATGGAGCACGCCATACCCCTCCGCTTTCCTGATTAAACGCCGACGGTCGACCCGTTGTGACGCGACGTCCGATCCGCGCGCCTCCTCGCCTTCGCCCGCCCCTCCCGCGATTTTTCACACTATTTTTTGCGGAAAAATCGAATAATTCGTGGACGATCCCCCCCGCTCCCGTTTAGAATCATTCTCGTGACGCATGAGAGGGGGGAGGGCGATTGACCATGACCACCCAGTTCGACCGCCACGGCTTCGAGGCGGACAGCTCCGACCGCCCGCTGCTGGATCTGATCCGGCGGCGGGGCCCGCTGACGGTCGCCGAGATGGCCGCGGAACTGGGTGTCACGGCCACCGCCGTCCGCAATCGCCTGATCCGGCTCTGCGGGGCCGGCCTGGTCGAGCGTCGGGCCGAGCACGTCGGCAGGGGCCGCCCGCGGCACGTCTACCAGGCGAGCGTCGAGGCCCACCGCCGGCTCGGCCAGAACTACGCGGATCTCGCCGTCGCGCTCTGGGAAGAGCTGATGCGCAACGTCGAGGACCGGAAGCTCAGGCGCATCCTGTTCGCCCGGATCACCGACCGCCTGGCCGACCTCTACCGCGCCGAGGTCCGCGGCCGGGGCTGGCAAGAGCGACTCGAGCAGCTCGGCACCGTCCTGCACGGCCGGGGGGTCGAGACCGAGGTCGCCCAGCGGGGCGACGCCATGCCGGTCCTCGAGCTCCACTCCTGCCCCTACTTCGAGCTGGCCGAGGCCGACCGCGACATCTGCGCCCTGGAACGCAAGATGTTCGAGAAGGTCCTCGGCCAGGGGCTCCGCCTCAGCCAGTGCCGACTCGACGGGCACCGGTCCTGCGATTTCGAGGCCAAGCCGACCCCCACCCCGCCTCAGACCCCGACACCGACACCGACCCCCGACCCTTCTCGGGCCCAGGCCAGTTGACCGAGCTTGCGGTCACCCATGCCCGGCCCGCCCCGATTGCCCGGATTCACTGGAACTGAATGCCGGTCGGACCCCGCGCCGGCCGGCAGCACCCGCGACGAGAGCCACCGAGGCCACCGAACGATGAGCAAAGTCCTGGAGATCAAGAACCTTCGCGTCGCCGTCGAAGGCAAGGAAATCCTCAAGGGGGTCGACCTGACCCTCCGCCAGGGGGAAGTCCACGCCTTGATGGGCCCCAACGGTTCGGGCAAGAGCACGCTGAGCTACGCCCTGATGGGCCACCCGAATTACGAGATCCTCGAAGGATCGGCCACGATCGACGGGGTCGATCTCCTGGAGATGGAGGCCGACGAGCGGGCCAAGGCGGGATTGTTCCTCGCCTTCCAGTACCCGACGTCCATCCCCGGCGTCACCGTGGCCAACTTCCTCCGGCACGCCGTGACTAACGTCCGGAACCCCGACCGCAAGGAAGGGGAGGAACTCATCCCGATGCGCGAGTTCCGCAAGGACATGCGCGGCGTGATGAACGAGCTGGGGATGGACCCCGAGTTCGCCCGCCGCTACCTCAACGAAGGATTCTCGGGGGGTGAAAAGAAGCGGGCCGAGGTGCTCCAGCTCGCCATGCTCCAACCCTCGTTCGCCATCCTCGACGAGACGGACAGCGGCCTGGACATCGACGCCGTCCGGATCGTCTCCGAGGGGGTGAACCGCGTGGCCGAACGCCAGGGGACGGGCGTGCTGGTGATCACCCACTATCAACGCATCCTCACCTACATCAAGCCGCAATTCGTGCACATCCTCTTCGGCGGCCGGATCGTCGAGAACGGCGGGCCCGAACTGGTCGATCAACTGGAACGCGAGGGCTACGACTGGATCCGGGCCAAGTATCCCGAGGCCGCCAGGGACGAGGACGAGTTGGAGGAGCGTGCCGGCCTGACCTCGTCCTCGGCCTTCTGAGCTTGGCAGCCCAAGGCCTCGCAATCATCCCGAGTGTTCGCCCGCGTCGCCCCAGATCATCGCCCGAAGGTGGAGAATCCCGCATGGCAACCGACCTCAACGCCCAGGTCAAGGGCATCAACGAAGAGTACAAGTATGGCTTCCGCGACTCGGACGCCAACTACAACTTCAAGAGCCAGAAGGGCCTGTCCGCGGAGGTCGTCAACCAGATCTCCGAGATGAAGGGAGAGCCCGACTGGATGCGGCAGATCCGCCTGAAGGCCCTCGAGGTCTTCTGGCAGAAGCCGACCCCGAACTGGGGCGGCCTGCTCTCGGAGCTCGACTACAACGACATCTACTACTACATGAGGGCCGCCGACCGGCAAGGCAAGTCGTGGGACGACGTGCCGGCCGACATCAAGCGGACCTTCGACAAGCTCGGCATCCCCGAGGCCGAGAAGAAGTTCCTCGCCGGCGTCGGCGCGCAGTACGAATCGGAGGTGGTCTACCACAGCCTCCGCGAGGACCTGCAGAAGCTCGGCGTGATCTTCACCGACACCGACTCGGCCATCCGGGAGTACCCGGACCTCGTCCGAGAGTACTTCGGCACGATCATCCCGCACGACGACAACAAGTTCGCCGCCCTGAACACGGCCGTCTGGTCGGGCGGCTCGTTCGTCTACATCCCCGCCGGGGTGAAGGTGGACATCCCGCTCCAGGCCTATTTCCGGATCAATGCCGAGAACATGGGCCAGTTCGAGCGCACCCTGATCATCGTCGAGGAAGGGGCCCAGGTCCACTACGTCGAGGGCTGCACCGCCCCGATGTACACGACCGAGAGCCTCCACTCGGCCGTCGTCGAGATCATCGTCAAGAAGGGGGGCCGCTGCCGCTACACGACCATCCAGAACTGGGCGAACAACATCTACAACCTCGTGACCAAGCGCGCCGTCGCCCACGAGGACGCCCTGATGGAGTGGGTCGACGGCAACCTCGGCAGCCGCCTGACCATGAAGTACCCGGCCGTCCACATGCGCGGCAAGGGGGCCCGCGGCGAGATCCTCTCGATCGCCTTCGCCGGCAAGGGCCAGCACCAGGACGCCGGCGGCAAGGTCGTCCACGAGGCGCCCTACACCTCCAGCCGGATCATCTCCAAGTCGATCTCGAAGAACGGCGGCCGGTCGAGCTACCGGGGCCTGCTGAAGGTCATGGACGGGGCGAAGGGCTCGAAGTCGAACGTCGTCTGCGACGCCCTGATCCTCGACCCGATCAGCCGGTCGGACACCTACCCCTACATCGAGATCGAGGAAGACGACGTCAAGCTCGGCCACGAGGCCAGCGTCTCGAAGATCGGCGAGGAGCAGCTCTTCTACCTGATGAGCCGGGGGCTCTCCGAGGCCGAGGCCAGCACTCTCATCGTCTCCGGCTTCATCGAGCCCCTGGTCAAGGAGCTGCCGATGGAGTACGCCGTCGAGATGAACAAGCTGATCCAGCTCCAGATGGAAGGCTCGGTCGGCTGATCAGCACCCCTTGCCACGCCCCGACCATCGGTTCCCGGCCCGCCCCGCCCGGGGACCGATGGCGTTGATCTGTTGCCTCCTCCATGCCCCGGTCGGCACCCCGTACGACCGATCGTGCTTCGTCCGCGGATTCCCGCGCCTCCTTGCGCCGGTCGAGCCCGCCCCGACGTATCGGCCGATTGAATCTGTCCGTCTGCGACCCAAGACATCAAGACCAAATGCGATGAGCAGCGCCACCACGACCCCAGCCGCCGGCGGCTTCACCGACGCGACCTTCACCTCGTTCCTCGAGACTCGCGACGAGCCGAGCTGGTTACTCGACCGCCGACGATCGGCGTTCGAGCGGTTCAAGGCCACGCCACTCCCGACGCTTCGGGACGAGGAATGGCGACGCACCGACATCCGTGCGCTCAAGCTCGACCGGTTTGCCCCCCCTCCTGCTCGCGAGCCCTCCGAGGCGGCCCGGAAGGCGCTCGAACCGGCAGCCTCCGGTCTTGATTCCCATTATGGGACCGGCATCGCCCAGGTCGATGGGTTTCCCACTCGGCTCGCCGAAGCTCAGAGGCTCGGCGGGGCGGTCTTTCTCGACCTCGCCTCCGCGATCAAGGAGCACCCCGACTTGCTCCGCGATCATTTGATGACCGAGGCGTTCCAGGTCGACGCCGACGCCTTCGCTGCACTTCATGCGGCCTTCTGGACCAGCGGCGTCGTGTTGTATGTGCCGAAGGGGGTCAAGGTCGAGGTGCCGTTGTTCCACCTCGTCGGACTCTCGCCCGAGGGGACCACGGATCTCAATCACACCCTCGTGCTGCTCGACGAGGGGGCCGAGGCGACACTCGTCCAGGAAACCGCCGGAGCACGCCGCGGGAACGAGCCCGGCCTGCACGTCGGCGGCGTCGAACTGATCCTCCGCAGCAATTCGCGGCTGCGGTTCGTGAACGTGCAGAACTGGGACGATGCCACCTGGCATTTCAGCCGCGAGCGGGCTGTCGTGGGGGCCGGGGCGGCCCTGCAATGGACCGTCGGCGGGCTCGGCTCGCGGCTGGCCAAGGTCAATCAGGATGTCGCGCTCGTGGGCGAGCGGGCCCGGGCTCAGGTCAACGGCGTCATGTTCACCTCGGGGCGTCAGAACCTGACCTACATCACCCGGCAAGACCACGTGGCGCCGCACACGACGAGCGACCTGCTGTACAAGGGCGGCTTGAAGGACAAGTCGCGCCTCGTCTGGCGGGGGATGATCAAGGTCGAGCCGGACGCCCAGCACACCGACGCCTACCAGAAGAACGACAACCTCGTCCTCGACGAGGACGCCCGGGCCGACTCGATCCCCGGCCTCGAGATCGAGGCCAATGAGGTCCGATGCACGCACGGGGCGACCGCCGGCCCGGTGGACCCGGAGATGGTCTTCTACGCCCAGGCCCGGGGGGTCGATCGCGCCTCGGCCACGCGGCTCATCGTCGAAGGGTTCTTCGCCAACGTCTACGACCGGATCAGCGTGGAACCGGTCCGAGACACCCTGGCCGACGCCGTGGCCCAGAAACTCGGCCATGGCAGCTCGTCCTCGCTCAGCCTGGCCGAGGCGGCAGACTCCTGAGGCAAGGTGCCCCGCCCCCGTCGCTCTTCAGTCTCCCTCGAACGCTCAGGCGTTCCCCGATCCAAAGGGCGTTCGCGCCGATCGGGGATCGTTGAATCCCTCGTGATCGAATCCAGGATCCCCCCGACCATGGCCGAATACGCACATCCCGAAATCCTCGTCTCCGCCGACTGGGTCGAGCAACACCGCGACGATCCCAGGGTCCGGATCGTCGAGAGCGATGAAGACATCCTGCTCTACGACATGGGCCACGTCCCCGGCGCCGTCAAGATCGACTGGCAGGGCGACCTCCAGGACCAATTGATCCGAGACTACATCGACGCCGAGAAGTTCGCCGAGATCTGCTCCCGAAGCGGGATCGCCAACGACACCACGGTCGTCTTCTACGGCGACAAGTCGAACTGGTGGGCCTGCTACGCCTTCTGGGCCTTCAAGCTGTTCGGGCACGATGACTGCCGGATCATGGACGGCGGCCGCAAGCTCTGGATCGACCAGGACCGGCCGCTGAGCAAGGAGACTCCCAGCTATCCCCGGACCGACTACACGGTCAAGGGGAGCGACCCCTCGGCGATCCGGATCTTCCGCGACGAGGTGCTCGCCCACCAGAAGGCCGGCAAGAAGCTGATCGACGTGCGGAGCCCCGGCGAGTACACCGGGGAACTCCTGCACATGCCCGATTACCCGCAAGAGGGTTCGCTCCGCGCCGGCCATATTCCCGGCGCGAAGAGCGTCCCCTGGTCCCGCGCGGTCAACGAGGACGGCACCTTCAAGTCGGCCGACGAATTGAAGGCGATCTTCGAGCAGGAAGCCGGGCTGAACTCGGCGGACGAGGTCGTCGCCTACTGCCGGATCGGCGAGCGGTCGAGCCTGACCTGGTTCGTCCTGACTTACCTGCTCGGTTATCCCAAGGTGCGCAATTATGACGGTTCCTGGACCGAATGGGGGAACCTCGTCGGCGTTCCTGTTGCCCGAGGCTCCGAATAAGTCCCGGCGCCTCGTCTCGGAACCGCTCTGACCGACTGGCCCCGAACCCGAGGGAGATGGACCGTTGCCCCCTGCGCTCGATGAACTCGTCGAGGAACTGCGCGAGGCCGATCGCCAGGAGCGGATCGAACTCCTGATCGACCTGGCGAACGACTTGCCGCCGCTCCCCGACCGGCTCTCACAGAAGAAGGACGAGGAGCACCGGGTGCCCGAGTGCCAGTCGCCGGTCTTCCTCTTCCTGGAACGCGAAGGGCCTCGTGTCCACCTCTTCGCGGACGTCCCGCCCGAGGCCCCGACCGTCCGGGGCTTCGTGTGCCTGCTGGTCCGGGGGCTCGACGGCGCCTCGGTCGAAGACGTCCTGAGCGTCCCGAACGACCTGATCCAGCGGTCCGGCATGGCCGAGCTGCTGGGCATGCAGCGCACGGCCGGCCTCTCCGGCGTCCTCTACCGGCTGAAGGCCATGGTGGCTCGCACCGAGGCGACGAGCGAGCCCGATCAGGCCCCGGAGCGCTGAGGACCGACCCCACCTTCGTCCCGCAAGTCCGATCGTCGCCGCCTTTTTTTCCTGGATTTCCTCGCCATGACCGACTCCGCCACGCCCCAGCCCGAATCGTCTCCGCCGCTCGACGCCGGTCAAGGCCCCGATCAGGAGGTCGTCCTGACCGCGTTGAAGGCCGTGAAGGACCCCGAGATCGGCGTCAACATCGTGGACCTCGGCCTCGTCTACACGGTCGCCAGCCGAGAGGGCGAGGTCGACGTCGAGATGACCTTGACCTCGCCGGCCTGCCCGGCCGGCCCCCAGATCATCCGGGAGGCCACCGAGGTGATCGAGTCGCTCCAGGGGGTCTCGAAAGCCAACGTCCGGCTGGTCATGAATCCCCCTTGGTCCCCGGACCGCATGTCGGAAGACGCCCGGGACGAGCTGGGGATGTTCTGACCGCTGCGTTGCGATCGTGTCGCGTGGGTTCTCGGCCTTCAAGGGCCACTGACTCGTCACGCGCAAGACACGGGGCCGGGCGTCGACCCATGTCAAAATGGGTCGACGCCCGGCCCCGTTTTCAAGCAAGGCTTCGTCACCGAGACTCGAAGCGGCGTCAGGACTTCTTCTTGCCGCCCGCGAATCGCAGTTTGCTCGGGTTCCGCACACCGATCCGCTTCCGACGACGACCCTTGGCCACCGGGGAGCTGTCGGCTCGTTTCCGCCACGCATAGCTTTTGCGATGCTTCGTCTTCTTCTTCATGACAAGGGCTTCCCGTGTCGATCTGGACCGCCACCCGGTTCGAAGGGGCGAGAAACCATGATTATGGCCTGAGCACCGCCCCCGGTTCAAGGTATCCTGGGCCGGAATTTCCCCGCCGATGTCCGAAACCCTTCGGCGCCGAGACTTGAAGGCGAGGCGCCCGCTTCGTACACTCGTAACAGGCCATCGGCCCATCCAGAAATTGCCCGGCAGGTCCAGACGAGGGAGCAAGGCAAGTGAGCGACTTCGACTCGCAGATCGGCAGGGTCTGGCGGCGATTGCGGTTCCAACGGTTCCTCTCGGCCCTGGTCTGGTGCCTGGGGGCAGCCCTGTTCCTGACGGCGGTCGCCATCGGCGTCGGGAAGATCATGGCCGAGCCGCTCCCCCTGAGCCATCCGCTCCTGTTCGCGGCCGCCGGGGGGGCGGGGGTCACGCTCGCCCTCCTGATTGCCGTGCTCGGCGGGCCGAGCCGGCTCGACGCCGCCGTCGCCATCGACCGCGCCTTCCACCTGAACGAGCGACTGGGCACCGCCCTCACGCTCCCGGCCGACCTGCTCGAGACGCCGGCCGGGCGTGCCCTGATCGAGGACACGAAGCGGCATCTGGACTCGCTCGACGTCGCCGGCCCGTTCGGCCCCAAGGTCCCCCGGGCGGCCTGGCTCCCCGTGGCGACCGGGCTCCTGGCCGTGGGTCTCCTCTTCGTACCCGAGCTTTCACGGGCCACGACCACCCAGGCCGACCCGATCGATCCGGAGCAGCTCGAAGCGATCGCCAAGCAGGCCGACGCCCTGAACAAGAGGATCGCCGAGACCCGGCAGAAGCTCGATCAGGCCGCCTTCGCCGAGAGCGACAAGCTGCTCGTCGAGATCGAGAAGGCCGCGGAAGCCCTGTCCAAGGCCCCTCCCAGCGAGAAGGATGAGGCCTTGGTCAAGCTCAACTCCCTGACCAATGCGCTGGAAGAACGACAGAAGCAGATCGGCGATTCCCAGCAGGTCAGCAAGAAGCTCCAGCAGCTCGACCAGATGACCTCCGACGGCCCGGCCGACGAGTTCGCCCGAGAGCTGGCGAAGGGGGACTTCCAGCAGGCCGCCGAGAAGGTGAACGAGTTGCGCGACAAGCTCCTCTCCGGCTCGATGTCCGACCAGGAGAAGCAGGATCTCCGCGAGCAGCTCGGCGAGATGAAGCAGCAGCTCGAAGAACTCGCGAACCTCGACGAGCGGAAGAAGCAGCTCGAAGAGGCCCGCGACCGGGGCGCGATCAGCCAGGAACAGTTCGAGCAGCAGATGGCCCGGCTCAACGACCAGGCCGAAGACCTGCAGAAGCTCCAGCAACTGGCCCAGCAGCTCGGCCAGGCGCAGCAACAGCTCTCCGAGGGGGATCTCCAGCAAGCGGCCAATGCGCTCGGGATGAGCCAGGAGCAGCTCCAGCAGATGGCCAGCGACCTGGCGGAACTGGAGATGCTCGACTCCACCATGGCCGACCTGGAGATGGCCAAGGACGGCATGACCGGCGGCGACGGCCTGAACCAGATGGGCGACCGCCTAAGCGGCATGAATGCCTTCGGGCAGAACATGGGGAACAACCCCGGGAACGGGCTGGGCCAGGGTCGCGGTCAGGGCGATCGTCCGATCGCCGCCGACAACACGAGCACGTTCAACACCCAGGTCAAGCAGCAGCTCGGCCGGGGGAAGGCGGTGCAGGAAGGCTTCGGCCCCCCGAATGCCCAGACGATCGGCGAGAGCATCATCGAGGCCCAGGCCGTCACCGAGGCCAGCACCGCCGCCCAGGCCGAGGCGCTGACCAACCAGAAAGTGCCCCGGCACATCGAGCAGCACGTCCAGAGCTACATCAATTCGTTCCGCGATCAGGACGACTGATCCGCCCGCCCGGGGGGCAATCACGCCCCGAGCTCAGTCCGACTCGGCCTGCTCCGGCTCTCCCCATTCCAGGGCGATCTGGAGCACGCCGAGATCGTCTCGATAGTCCTCGTCCTGTTCCCGGCCGAGCTGCTCGAAACGAAGCCGATTCTCGCCGAGCTGCAGCCGATCCAACGGGATCGGAATCCGGAGCCGGCGTGGGGTCCGATTCGGGTCGCGGACGTGGCGATTCAGGGCGTCGAACTCCTCGCCATTGATCCGCAGAATGGTCCGCTGGAATCCGGCCCGGAGCTCCTCGGCGAACCGCCCGCCCTCGAATTCCCCTTCGACATGCACGGCATCGATCACCAGGGAGATCGGCCCCTCGGGGATCGCTTCGATCGGGAACGTCACCTCGTACTCGTCGGCATCGGGCAAGGGGGGATCGAGTTCGGGCATGATCTGATCGCCCAGGTGTCGGGCGTGCGGGTCGATGACCTGCCGGCGCGTCCGGCCGAGGAATTCCAGCTCGCGGAGCCGATCCCTCGGGATGGTCACCGTCCCGACATACGGGACCGCGATCCGGTAGCCGTCCCGGTCGACGCCCTCGATCATCCCCTCCAGCCGGTCCGATCGCGATTCCGGGTCGCCCACCGCCCACTCGACCCGCACCCAGGTCCCCGCGAGCGGTTCCGAGGCGACCGCGACGCGGCGGAAGAAGATCCCCGCCACCTGGGACCACGACGCCTCCCGAACGGTCCCGAGGATCCGGATGCGGACCCCTCGCTCGTCGGCCGACTCGACCGAACCCCAGATCTGGTCGCCGGAAACCAGGCGTAACTCGTCCTGGGTCGGGTCGATCTCGGGGGAGTTCGTCGGCTCGAACGAGCGGATCACGTGGAGGTCATCGACCCGGGCGACGACCTCTCCCGCGTCGCCTGCGTCTCGGGAGGCTTCGGCCTGGAATCGGACGGCCAGGAGCGACCCCCTCGGCCCCCCCCCTCGGCCCAGCTCGTTCCCGTCGATGGTCAGCAGGGTTCGCCCCGGGCCGAACCGAACGACGAGGCGATGCCACCCCGGCTCGAGGATCAAGGGTTGCACCACGATCTCCGGGCCCCCCCGCGACTCGACCGACGGAAACTCGTCGCGCCAACCGAGCACGACCCGCGTGACCTCCTCGCCGTTCGGGCCGTCGAAGATCAGATCGGCGAACCAGCGGTGGCCGGCGACCCGCTCCCCTTCCCAGTAAAACGAACACTCGAACCGACCGGCATCGACCGGTTCCG
Source organism: Tautonia sp. JC769 (assembly GCF_040717455.1). Lineage (NCBI taxonomy): Bacteria > Pseudomonadati > Planctomycetota > Planctomycetia > Isosphaerales > Isosphaeraceae > Tautonia > Tautonia sp. JC769. Next base: position 435,366 of record NZ_JBFEFH010000001.1, on the reverse strand, counting down.
GGAGGCTTAGTCGGGCCTGCGAGCCGGCCGGCTGGAGTTCCAGGAACGACCCGTCGTCGTCCTCCCGCGGGGCGACGGCCGCCCCCGGCTCGAGCGTCCAGGGTTCCAACGGGTCGGCCCCTTCGAACCGATCGAGGAAGACCTGGGCCTCTCCCGGCCGCTGGATCAGGGACGACACCGCCCGGCGATCGATGGTCACCGGCTGGTCGTCCGGCCCGAGCGTCATCGCGATCGCCTGCTCGTCCACGGCAAGCAGTCGCCCGGAGAGGCGCTGATCGAACCCGATCGAGAGGAGGAACGGCTGCGATTCCTCCGCCCGGCGCGCGGCCGGCTCCTCCGCGCCGAGGCCTTGCAGGCGGGCAATCCGTTCGACCGGGATCGGGGAGTCTCCCGAGTCGGGCTGGAAGACGATCAGGCCGTCGGGGGACGTGCTGAGCTGCCCCGAGACGCGTTGGCCATCGCGCAGTTCGGCCGACTCGCGGCCCCCCGGCGGGAGTTGGCCGCCTCGGAGCCCCATCGGCCCGAGTGCCATCAGGCCGATGCCGCACAGGCAGCAGGCCAGTCCGCGAGCAGGCGATTTCCGGGCAATCACGGTGCGACCTCCGGGCCGTTTCGGGTTCGTCGGACGACCAATACTTCGCGCGTCTGCGTGCTCGATCGGGGGCTTCGGGAGCGGATCGGACGGCCCGATGCGCGACCTCGATCCGCCCCGAATCGGGGGGGACGGTCACGCCGTCTGGGCGAGCTCCGCCCACCGATTGCCAGTGTACCGGGAACGATCGCCGCTGTCGGCGCCCGGCAGCGAGTGCTCGACCCGGGACGCGGACCGCGATAGAACCATTGCTACACGGACCTCAATCTGCCTCCATCAGACAGGAGACCACCGCCGATGACCTGGACTTCACCCGCCCGGCACCTCGCATGGCTTTCGCTGGTTCTCGTCCTCCCCTGGTGCCAGGCCGCCTCCGGCCAGGACGACGCCGCCGACGCCGATCGGCCGCTCCGGATCATCGTCTTCGGCGCCCACCCGGACGACTGCGAGTTGAAGGCCGGCGGCACCGCCGCCCGATGGGCCAAGCTCGGCCACAAGGTCAAGTTCGTCAGCACGACCAACGGCGACATCGGCCACCACGAGATGGCCGGCGGCGCGCTCGCCCAGCGCCGGACCGCCGAGGTCGAGCGCTGTGCCGAGATCCTCGGGATCGAGACCGAGGTGCTCGACATCCACGACGGCGAGCTGATGCCGACGCTCGAGAACCGCCGGACGATCACCCGGCTGATCCGGGAGTGGGAGGCCGACCTCGTCATCTCGCACCGGCCGAACGATTACCACCCCGACCACCGCTACACCGGGATCCTCGTGCAGGACGCGGCCTTCATGGTCATCGTCCCGTTCTTCTGCCCCGACGTGCCGGCGCTGCGGAAGAACCCGGTCTTCATGTACTCCGAGGACGGCTTCCAGAAGCCGAACCCGTTCCAGCCCGACGTCGTCGTCCCTATCGACGAGGTGCTCGACCAGAAGGTCGCCGCCATCGACGCCCTCGGCTCGCAGTTCTACGAGTGGAACCCGTGGCTTTTCGGGTACCTCGACGAGGTGCCCGACTCTCCCGAGGCCCGGCTCGAATGGACCCGGGAGCGGGCCCTGAACCGCTGGGGGGGCGTGGCCGATCGCTTCCGCGACGCGCTGGCCGAATGGGTCGGCGAGGACGCCGCTGAGCAGGTGAAGGTCGCCGAGGCGTTCGAGATCTGCGAGTACGGCTCTCAGCCCTCGAAGGAGGAACTGGCCCGACTCTTCCCCTTCTTCGGCGAGGAGGAGTAACCCCTCGGGTGGAGGAGAACGAAACCGGAAATCATGAGCAAGGTGGCATGGGAACCCGCAGCCGGTTCCCAAGCCACCCCCCCTCGCCTCTCTCTCGCGGAGCCTGGTACCCTCCGACGAATCCCGGTCTGCACGAGCAAGGCTCGCGATCATCGACGTTCAGGCCAGAGTTCCGGCGAGGGATCATTCACACCCGCAAACCGGAAGGCGAGGTTCGGTGCGTGGTCAGGACGTTCGATCGGCGGGTCAAGTGGCCGACTCGCGGCGACGGCGGCGACGAAGGATCATCACCCCCGGGGCCACGGCACCGATGGCCAGCATCGCCAGCGTGGAGGGCTCGGGCACGGGAGTGACGGCCAGGCCCGTGATCGTCCCGAATTCGCTGCCGAAATCGCCGACCAGGGTCGCCGCACCGGTGGTCAGGTCGATCGTATAGAGGGCCGAGTTGTTGGAGTTGACTGTGTTCAGCAGGGCGAAGGCCATGTTGGTCCCCGTGCTCGGGTCGAAGAAGATGTCCAATCCGGCATCCTCGGTGAAGTCGACCCCCAGGCTGCCGACGGTCGTCAGCGTGCCGGCGTTGTTGCCCAGGATCGCCAGGATGTCCAGATCCGAATCGAGCACGTACTGGACCGTGGAATCGGACATGATCCCCAGCAGGCTGTTCGTGTAGCCATTGGCGACCACCTGGGGGTTAGCACCCTCGTTGGGATCGCCGGCGACGTAGAACAGGTCGTTGACCAGGGTGGTGGACCCGTCATTGGGGTTGAAGACGATATTCGTCTCCAGCTCCGTGACGACGCGGGCCCGGTCGATCGTGGGGTTGAAGTCGATGCCCAGCCGACTGGTGTTGGTCGGCACCACCGGCGAGGAGCTGGCCAAGGTCGTATTGCCGGTCTTCACGTCGATGATAACGTATTCGTCGGAGGAATCGACATACCCGTACAATTGCCCGGTCAGCGGTCGGAAATCGATGTCGTCGAGACTGTTGACGGCACCGCCGAGGACGATGGTCGTGGCCGTCCCGGGGGTGTCGGTATGGAAGGCATGCAGTGTGGTGCCGCCGTTGCCCAGCACATAACCGATCGAGCCGGCCGAGGCCGGTCGTGGTGTCGCGGCGGCAACCATGCCCATGAGGGCCGCGACGAAGGCCATTCGAATATACATGAAGTCGTCTCCTGGTGGAACCAGTAGAGTGGGGAAGGCAGGCACCGTCACGCGACCGAACCACGTAGTCCGACGAAGTGACCGGGGCGTCCCTCCCCAGAAGGCCGTGTCAACGGCCGGGCCCACCCTAATGACTTTCACTCGCCCTGTACAAGGATTTTTGGGCTCATGGGCTCTCGATTCCGAGCAATGACGAAAAATTTCGTCATTGCTTGACGGTTTGATCATTCTGCCTACAAGGTCGGGTCAAAGTACGCAGCTGTGATCGGGTTATGGGTGATGTCGGGTCGGGTGGCGGACCCGATGGGGGCCCCGAGGAGGGGGAGATTTCTTGGAGATCTCGCCCGGATTCGCGGTCGAACCCCCGGGCGACGTCGTCGACCGCGGCGTGACGCCCTTGGATCGAAGGATGAACTCACCCAAATTCGGTCCGTGATGCGACCTCCCGACTTCGGTTCGTCGCGAGGTTCCCCCTCATCCCCCGACGCGAAGGCGAGACGCGGGAGAGCCCAAGGGGCCCCGGCACGGACCACGGGAGCGCCCGGCATCCGATCCCTACGCGACGCGCCGACTGGAGCCGGCTGCCCCCCCCTCCTCCCCCTCCCAAAACAACAACCCCCGGGTCTCCCCCGCCGTCACCAAGACGATCGAGGGACCCGGGGGTCGTCGGAAGGAAGGCTGCTGCAAACCGAGGCGGGATCATCCGGGAAGGGTCAGGGGTCCGTCCCGGACGCTCCATCGTAGCGACTCACGGTCGAGCGTAAGCTCAGCCCCCGCCGGGGACCGTGCCGACCTCGGGACCACCGCAGCGGCGGAGGTAGTCCTTGTCGATGTAAATCACTTCGACTCGGGCGTCTCGGTGATTGAACGGGATCGGATAGTCAGACCAGTACAGCTCGTCGAAGTAGACGGTGCACTTGTAGTGGCAGTGGATCAGCTGGCAAGGCCCGGCCAGGGGATAGACCTTGCAGGGATCGACCGACTCGCCGATCTTCTCGATCACGAAGCGAGCGTTGTTGCGCTGGACCGTGTAGAACGGGTCCATGCCGGCCCGGAACTTGGGCACCTTGGCCCAAATCTCCGCCTCGCTGGGCGGGTCGAGGCACGGCGGCGGTGCGAATTCGCCGGGGACCGGGTCGAGGATCGGCACCCGGTCCAGCTCCTCCTTGGCGATGTCTTCTTCCAGCCGCTGGGACTGGGAAGGCAAGATCGGCCAGGCGAACGACCATCCGGTCGGGTGAAGCGGCGAGATATTCCGAAACACGTACGGGATGCCACATCCGCCAATGCCGGCGGACATTGTCAGAAATAGGGCACCCGTCAACAGGCCGCGAACCCATTTCGGGGTGTGCGGGCCCCGGTGCCGCGCGGAACGGGTCATTGTGTCTTCCCCTCCTTGGGATCAATCGCCATCCGTTCGGGGGGCCCTCCACCCCTCCGACTCCGGCGCCGGGACCACTCTCGCCTTGACGGACTCCGACGATCCCCGTCGGTTCCGGCGAGAGGCCGGCCCAGGTTCCTGGCTCGTAACGGTTATCGAACCAAGATCGCTCCGGCTGTGAGAAATTCCGCGACGCCGGTGGAGGCCGCGGTTTCCCGGTCAATCCCGATTTTAGGATCGATCGAGCGTTTCCAACGGAAGGATCGGCCCAACCGGCATTTGATCTTGAGTCCTGCCGGACCGCTCGCCAGAAAGACTCGGCTTGAGTCCCGCCGCCCCTCGGCCCTAAACTGTAATTCTGTCGAGCAACTTCGGGTTCATCGGCCACGCGTAGGCGGTCCTCCGGGAGGGATGTTCCATGCCTGGTCAGCGGCCACGATGGGGGTGGGGGCCGTGGCATCGGGGGATCCTTGCCGTGCTGACCGCGACCCCGGCGACCTGGCTCTGGCTCGTCGCCCCGAGGGGGGCGCCCTCGCCCGATGCCGCCCCGCCGCCGTTCATGGTCGTCGAGATCAATTCCGCCCCGCCCCTGGCCCTGCTCGCCCTGCCCGGCCTGGGGCCGACCCGGGTGCATCGGATCCAAACCGCCCGCGACGAGCGGCCGATCGCGTCGCTCGACGACCTCGCCCGGCGCGTGAAGGGGATCGGCCCGGCGACGATCGAGGGAATCCGGCCGTACGTTCGCGTCGACGCCCCCCCGGATGACGGGCCGCCGGCACGGCCTTCGCGTTGATTCCAGGCAACACGCCACGCCGATCCCGCTCGCCCGATCGCTTTCTCCCCCTTTGAACGCGTCACCCCATCGAGGCCGCCATGTCCGAGTTCCGGATCGAACGCCCGTTTCCCCCGGCCGGCGACCAGCCGGCGGCGATCGAGGCCCTGGTAACGGGGGTGACCGAGGGCAAGGGGCACCAGACCCTGCTCGGCGTCACCGGCTCCGGCAAGACCTACACGATGGCCAACGTCATCGCCCGGCTCGGCCGGCCGGCGCTGGTGCTCTCGCACAACAAGACGCTCGCCGCCCAGCTGTACGCCGAGTTCCGCGACTTCTTCCCGCACAACGCCGTCCGGTATTTCGTCAGCTATTACGACTACTACCAGCCGGAAGCCTACATCCCCCAGCGCGACATCTACATCGAAAAGGACGCGTCGATCAACGAGGAGATCGAGCGCCTCCGCCTGGCCGCGACCAGCGCCCTGGTGAGCCGCCGCGACACGATCGTCGTCTCCTCGGTCTCCTCGATCTACGGCCTCGGTTCGCCCGACGACTACCGCAAGATGATGGTCCACCTCCGCCTGGGCGACATCATCGACCGCGACGAGATGCTCCTGAAACTGGTCGACATCCAGTACGACCGCAACGACATCTCCTTCGAGCGCGGCAAGTTCCGGGTCCGGGGCGACGTGGTCGAGGTCTGGCCCGCCTACGAGGAGACCGCCGTCCGGATCGAGCTGTTCGGCGACGAGGTCGAGACCCTGGCGGAGATCGACCCCATCTCAGGGGCCGTCATCGAGAAGCGCCCCGATCTTTACATTTACCCGGCCAAGCACTTCGTGCTCCCCGAGGAACGGATCAAGGGGGCCGTCGATGCCATCAAGGAGGAGCTCGATCAGCGGCTGAACCAGCTCAAGGAGCACGGCAAGCTGCTCGAGGCCCAGCGGCTCTCGGCCCGGACTCGTTACGACATGGAGATGCTCCTGGAGGTCGGCTATTGCCAGGGGATCGAGAATTACAGCAGGCACCTCTCCGGGCGGAAAGCCGGAGAAACGCCGAATACCTTGCTCGACTTCTTCCCCGATGACGCCTTGATGTTCATCGACGAGTCGCACGTCACAATCCCGCAGGTCCGGGGTATGTTTGCCGGAGACTTCAGCCGCAAGAGCACGCTCGTCGAGCACGGGTTCCGCCTGCCCAGCGCACTCGACAATCGCCCCCTGCGCTTCGACGAGTGGGAGACGAAGCTCGGCCCCCGTGTCTATGTCTCCGCCACGCCCAGCGACTATGAAATCACCATGTCCGGTGGTGAAGTGGTTGAACAGGTGATCCGGCCGACGGGACTGGTCGACCCGGTCGTCCGCGTCGAACCGGCCCGCGGACAGGTTCCCGCCCTGCTCGAAGAGGTCCGCCGACGCGCCGAACGGGGCGAACGCATCCTGATCACCACCCTCACCAAGCGGCTGGCCGAGGAGCTGTCGCGCTACCTCAAGGAGCAAGGCACCCGGACCAAGTGGTTGCACTCGGAACTCGACGCGTTTGAACGGGTCCAGATCCTCCGGGAGCTCCGCGAAGGGGCGTTCGACGCCCTCGTCGGCGTGAACCTGCTCCGAGAAGGGCTCGACCTGCCCGAGGTCTCGATGGTCTGCATCCTCGATGCGGACAAGGAAGGCTTCCTCCGCAGCGAAACGAGCTTAATTCAGACCATCGGCCGGGCCGCCCGCAACGTCAACGCGGAAGTCGTCCTCTACGCCGACACCGTCACCCGCTCCATGCAGAACGCCATCGACGAGACCAACCGTAGACGGGCCAAGCAACTCGCCTACAATGAAGAACACGGCATCACCCCCGAGACCATCCGCAAGGCCATCCGACGCGGCATCGAGGAAGAGATCCAGGCCCGATCCATCGCCCGCAAGGCGGTGGGCAAGAACGAAGACGCCGCGATCACGGAAGAATATCTCAACGAGTTGGAAGGCGAAATGCTCCAGGCCGCCGAGTCGCTCGAATTCGAGCGGGCCGCGGCGCTTCGCGATCGGATCGTCCAGTTGCGATCGCAGATCGAGGGCGGCCCCGAACGCCCCCTGGCGACCCCCCAGGCCGTGGGTGCTCGGCGTCGAGGGGGGGCGAAGAAGGGGCGGAGCCGCCCGAAACCCGGTTGATCCCACCCCTGCGACCGATCAAGCCAGCCCTCCCGATCCGCTCCCGCACGTGATCCGAGTCATAACCTATTCTTGAGATAAAACACGCATCCAAATCCAGACGCGTGAGTGTCTTCGAGCATTTCCGAGAGGAGTTTCCGCTGTGTCCCTGCGCACCTTGATCTTGCTCAGCCCGTTCGTCCTGGCCGTGATCCTGGGCCGGGCCGTGACGATCCCCGAAGAATCCCCCGAGCGAGAGACCGGGCCCCTGCACAACTTCTCCATGAACCGATACCTGGGGAAGGACCGACCGCTGCTCGTCTTCTCGCCGTCGAGGGAGGACGCCTCGTACTGCGAAACCATGATCATCTGGAATCGGAACGTCCCCGAGCTGGAGGATCGAGACCTCGCCCTCATCGAGGTGTTCGAAGAGGGGATCAGTCGCGCGAAGGGCCGCGAGATCCCTCGGGACTCCGCGGCCGAACTCCGGTCGAAGTACCAGGTCGAGCTCGGCAAGCTGACCATCATCCTCGTCGGCAAGGATGGGACGGAGAAGGGGCGGTTCGACCAGCTCTTCCCCCTGCAGGACGTGTACGACCACATCGACACGATGCCCATGCGGAAGCAGGAAGTCCGATCGCGGCAGGATGCCCGTTCGGAGTAAGCTCTCAGGGAATGCCCCGTCGCCCCGCGACGCGATTTCCTGACGAGTAAACCCTCCATGAGCATGAGCGTCCAGAACTCGCCCGGCGGCTTCGGCCCGGCGGAACTCGAGAATGCCGATGCCCTGATCGCGCTGGCCCTCGCGGAAGACCTGGGCCGGCGCGGCGACCTCACGGCCGAGGCCACGATCCCCGCCGACGCGACCGGCTCGGCGCGGTTCGTGGCCCGGCAGCCGGGCATCCTCGCCGGATTGCCGGTCGTGGCCCTGATTGCCGGGCACTTCGGCCTGGAGCAAGGCTTCGTCGCGGAGCGAGCCGACGGCGACCCGATCGCCCCGGGGACCCTCCTCGCCCGGGTCTCCGGACCGATGCGGGCCATCCTCTCGATGGAACGCACGGCCTTGAATTTCCTTCAACGGCTCTCCGGGGTCGCCTCGCAGACGCATCGCTTCGTGTCGGCGGTTGAAGGGACACGCGCGGCCATCCTGGATACCCGGAAGACGACCCCCGGTTGGCGACTCCTGGAGAAGTACGCCGTGCGGTGCGGGGGCGGGGTGAACCACCGGATCGGGCTCTTCGACGCGGTCCTGATCAAGGACAATCACCTCGCCTGGCTCGCCTCCTCGGGCGATCCGATCGGCCGATCGATCGCCTCGGCCCGGCGACTCGCCCCTCCCGGCACCGTGGTCGAGGTGGAGGTCGACACGCTCGGACAGCTCGATCGGGCCCTGTCCTGTCGGCCCGACATCGTCCTGCTCGACAATTTCGCCATCGCCGATCTGGCCGAAGCCGTCCGCAGGCGCGACGCCTCGGCGCCCGAGGTATTGCTCGAAGCCTCCGGGGGGATCGACCTGCGATCGGTCGCCGAGGTCGCGCGAACCGGGGTCGATCGGATCAGCGTCGGCGCCCTCACCCACTCGGCCCCGTCGCTCGACATCGGGCTGGATGAGGAAATTCCGAGCGATTCCGGCCGGCCGAATTGACAGCGATGAGCGGCGGACTAGGGTTCTGTCGCCGGGGACATTGGTTGCCCCCGACCCTGAAGCGGTTCGCCGCTCCGGGAATCGTCGGCTCTGGCCGGCGAGACGCATCGGTGGCGACACCTTTGGGGAGGGGTGTCGTCGCGCTTCGGTAAGGGGGTGGGGGAGGCGCACGGAGTGTGCCGAGGGGCCCCCACCCCCTTCGTCCTGTCCCGGGACTTGGACCGGGCGGGCCCGCTTGCTAGACTCAGTCACGATGGTTGAAGGGCCCGGCCCCGAAACTCGTGACGGAGCCCCTCGTGATCCCCCTCGCGTCTGCTGTCGATCGGATCGGTCGCCCGATGGCCCCGCCCCGGGTCCTGCTGATCACGATGGCCCTGATCGCCTCCTCGATCGGCCCGGGGTTCGCCCCTCGGCCCGATCAGGCCTCCCTGTCCATGAATGAGCCTGGCCGGCAGCCGCTGCTCGCGTTCTACTACGAGCAGTTCGACCGCGACGGCGATCTCGACGCATTCCAGGATCGTGTCGAGGCACGCTACTCCGAGGCGACCCTCCGGCGCCTGGTGTCGTCGCCCGATGTCCGGGCGCGTCGGGGGGCCGTCTCGGCGCTCGGCCTGATCGGCGGTTTCGACTCCAACCGCGTGCTCGGCCCGACCCTGGCCGACGAGGACCCGGTCGTCAGGCAACTGGCCGTGCAGGCGCTCTGGTCCGTCTGGTTCCGAGGCGGGACCGACGAGCAGAACGCGACCCTCCGCCTCGTCGTCGAGTTGAACAACCGCGGACTGACCCGGGAGGCCCGGCGCCAGGCGACCCGGTTGATCGACGAGGCCCCCGACTTCGCCGAGGCCTACAACCAGCGGGCCATCGCCTCGTTCGTGCTCGGGGAATTCGTCGAGAGCGCCGCCGACTGCAATCGCGCGCTCGAACTCAACCCCTATCACTTCGGGGCGCTCGGCGGACTCGGCCAGTGCTACTTGAGGCTCGGCCGCCCCGATCTGGCGCTGGAAACCTACCGACGGTCGCTCGCTATCCAGCCGCACGACGAGGGCCTGAAACGCCTGATCGAGGCGCTCGAAGCCGAGTGATCGGGCGGCCCCTTGCCTTGCCCATCGTCCCCACCGAACCCTCCCCTTGATGCGTCCCCTGCCGATCGACCCGCGACTCCCCGAGATTCTCGACGCGATCGGGCGGCATCGGTCGCTCGTGCTGGTCGCCGAGCCCGGCGCGGGCAAGACGACCCGGGTCCCCCCTGCCCTGCTCGACTCCGGCTTGCTGGATCCGGGCCATCCCAACCTGATGGTCCTGCAGCCGAGGCGGGTGGCCGCCCGGGCCTCGGCCGCCCGGATCGCCCAGGAACGGGGCGGTACGCTCGGCGACGAGGTGGGCTACCTCGTCCGATTCGATCGTCGGATCGGGCCCCGGACTCGCCTCCGGGTGGTGACCGAAGGGGTCCTGACCCGCCAGATGCTCGACGACCCGGGCCTCGAAGGCGTCGGCGCGGTCGTGCTCGACGAGTTCCACGAGCGGAGCCTCCATACGGACCTGGCCGTGGCCCTGCTCCGAGAGGTCCGCGACGCCCTCCGCGACGACCTGATCCTGGTCGTCATGTCGGCCACGCTCGACGCCGAGCCGGTCTCCCGATTCCTCGACGCCCCGATCCTGTCGGTCGAAGGACGGACGTTCCCGGTGACGATGGCCTATCGAGCGTCGGACGGCACCCCCCTGCCCGACCGCGTTTCGAAGACCGTCCTGGAGGTGCTCAATGATCCCGAAGACCCGGGCGACATCCTCGTCTTCCTTCCCGGAGCCGAGGAGATTCGCCGCACGACTCAGGCGCTCGCCCCGGCGGCCGATCGCCTCGGCATCGAGGTCTTGCCGCTCCACGGCGCCCTCTCGGCGGCCGAGCAGGATCGCGCCCTGGCCCCGAGCCCCCGTCGCAAGGTCGTCCTGGCGACGAACATCGCGGAGACCTCGCTGACGATCGAGGGGGTCCGGACGGTCATCGACGGCGGCCTGGCGCGCCAGGCCTCGCTCGATCCGGCTCGCGGGCTCGACCGCCTGGAGCTGACCCGGATCAGTCGAGCCTCGGCCGACCAGCGGGCCGGGCGGGCCGGGCGGACCGCCCCCGGCCGTTGCGTCCGGCTCTGGGCCGACCGCGAGACGAGGGGGATGCCCCCGTTCGCCCCCCCCGAGGTCCGCCGCGTCGATCTCTCCGCGGCGGTGCTGACGCTCCACGCCTGGGGAGCGACCGACCTCGGCGCCTTCTCCTGGTTCGAGGCCCCCGACCCCGACCGCCTCGCGGCGGCCGAGGCGTTGCTCGGGCAGCTCGGGGCGATCGACCCGGGGACGGGCCGGATCACGCCGCTCGGCGAGGCGATGCTCGCGATCCCGGTCCATCCCCGCCTGGCCCGACTGATCCTCGCCTCCGGAGAGCGAGGGGCGCTCGAACTCGGGGCGACCGCGGCGGCCTTGCTCTCGGAGAAAGATCTGCTCGTGCCGCGCCACGCCCCCGATCGAGGGGCCCGATCCCCCGAGGTCCACGCTCGATCCGATCTGCTCGTCCGGATCGATCTGCTGGCCGAGGCGGAGCGGAACGCCTTCGATCGGAGGCGGATCGACCCCCGGGTCGATCCGAGGGCCGCGCGAACGATCGCCCGAGTGCGAGACGACCTCATCCGCTCGGCTCGCCGGGTGGTCGGGCAGGACGCCGGCCGGGCGACGAGCGACCCCGAGTCCGCGGTGTTGCGATCGCTGCTGCTCGCCTATCCCGACCGGGTCGCCCGCCGCCGGGTCGCGGGCGACGCGAGGGGCCTGATGGTCGGCGGTCGGGGCCTCCGGCTTGACCCGGAGTCGGCCGTGAGGGAGGCCGAGCTGTTCCTGGCGCTCGACGCCCGGGACGACCGCCGGGGCTCCGGCCCGCTGGAGCTCCGGGTCCGGATCGCCAGCGCGATCGAGGCCGACTGGCTCCGGGAGGACTTCCCCGACGCCTCCCGACGCTCCGAGGTCGTCCGGTTCGATCCTTCCTCCGGCCGAGTCGTCGGCCTGGCGACCGTCAGCTACCACGACCTGATCCTCCGGGAAGCCCCGACCGGATCGATCGACCCCGATCGGGCAGCCGAGGCCCTGGCCGAGGCGCTCGCCCCGCGGGCCGAGGCCATCGTCCGCGCGGACGAGTCGGCGGCCCGATGGCTCGACCGCCTCGCCTTCCTCCGCCGAGCGATGCCCGAAGTCGATCTCCCGGAGATGGATGACGAGGCCCTTGCCGAGGTCCTCCACTTCGCCTGCCTGGGCAAACGCTCGGAGGAGGAGGTGCGCCGATCGGCGATCGTCCCGCTACTCCAGGGCCGTCTCACGGCGGATCAGCTCCGCCTGCTCGACACCGAGGCCCCCGACGCCTTGCCCGTGCCGAGCGGCAGCCGACACCGCCTCCACTACGAATCCGAAGGCCCCCCGGTCCTCGCCGTCCGCCTTCAGGAGCTGTTCGGGCTCGCCGAGACGCCGCGACTCGCTCGCGGCAGGGTGCCGGTGCTGCTCCACCTGCTCGGCCCGAATTACCGACCGGTCCAGGTCACCGACGATCTCCGGAGCTTCTGGACGACGACCTATCACCAGGTCCGTAAGGATCTCCGGAACCGATACCCCCGCCATTCCTGGCCCGACGACCCGTGGACCGCCGCCCCCGAGGCGAAGGGAGGACGCCGACGAGGCTGAGCCAGCCTCACGGGTCGAGGACGCGACCGGCCGAGAGCCCCCAGAACGCTCGGAGCCCGGCCGAGGCACGTTGATCCTGCAGCAGACGCAGCCCCCCCTGGGTGCCCAGGTCGCCGATGATCGGGGTCAGCGGGTCGCGATCCCTGACCTGCCGGATCGCCGCCCGAGCCTGGACCACCCGGAGCACGACCCGGTCCAGCTCCGTGATCGGCACGAGCCGATCGGCCGGCGCACGACCGCCGGGCTGCACGGCATCCACCAGCTCGACCACCGGGAGGCCCGCGATCAGAGGGCGCTGGCCCGAGCGCTCGAACAGCCGATCATCCGGAGGGCCATTCACCAGGACCGCCAGGGACAGGGCCGAGCCGTCGGGACCGGGGGCGGACTCGGCGGCCCATCGGGTTGCGTCTCCCACCTCGTCGATCGTCACGGTCATCTGCCGGCCGGAAGGGGCGAGGATCCGGGTCCGGAGCGATCCGCCCGCGGCCCGCTCGGCCTGCGGTTGGTCGCGGCGGTCGGCCTCGACGATCGATCGCAGGTCGAAGAGGAACGCCCCGCCCTGTTCGTCGAGCCGGGCCCTGTGGTCCTCGGGGGTCGCGGCGAGGAACACATCGAACGTCCCTTGATCGTCCACTTGCAGCATCCGCACCGCCACTCCGGCGGTCGAACCCAGCACGAGGCGACTGCCGACCGGGTCGTAGACCGTCACCGATCGGCCATCGGACCAGGCGATCGGCGTCTGGTCGAAGTCGTCGAAGACCACCAGCACGACCCCGTCGGGTTTCCGGAAGGCCCCTCGCATGGTGATCGCCCCGCTCGGCAACGCGAGGCCAACCCGGAACGCGACGCTCGACACCCCGGGATCGGTCGGGAGGATCACGGGCGATCGGCGCACGACCTCCTCGAAGTCGGCCCGATCGGTCGGGGTTGCCGGCTCCTGCGAGGCCCACAGCGTCATGACGCCGAGGAGAACCCACGCCCCCATCATCCCTCGAGCCCTCACGCCGCGAGCTGCAGGAGATCCCAAACCGAACGTCGGCGGAATCAGCCACCCGCCGAGGACGCCCCTCGGCCGTCCTGGCCGATCAACTCGAGGAGGAGATTCGACCGGGGGTACGGATGGCCGGTGTACTGGCGGAACCCCTCGGCATGGGCCACGCCGATCTCCTCCCCCCGGTGAGACGACCATTCCTCCTGAATGCTCATGTACTCATCAATGCCGTGCTGACGCATGAGCCAGTTTCGCTGGCTGGCGTGGCATTCGAGCATCCGGCGCTTCAGGTCCCAGGACTCGGTCACGTCGACCGAGAAGTGCGGGGGGACGGGGTTCCCGTCCCGATCCTTGCCCTCGAGGGGGTCGACCAGGTAGAGGTGGGGGATGCGGTCGAGCGCGGGGGCCGGCTCCCACTGGCGGGTCGCGTAGTTGGGGATCGGGGCGATGAAGCAGGCATCGCGAACCAGGAGGTGCGTCGCCTCGTGGTCGGCCAGGTAATCGGCCGGGGGGGCGGTGAGGATCAGGTCGGGCCGGACCTTCCGGAGGAACTCGACGACCCGCCGCCGGGAGAGGTCGTCGTTGAAGATGGAGAGGTCGCGGAATTCGAGGCAGTGATACGAGGCCCCGACGAGTTCGGCCGCCTCCTTCGCCTCCCGGCGCCGGATGGCGGCAATCGCCTCGGCATCATGCTCGACCGAGCCGCAATCGCCCGGCGTCATCGTCGCCAGGGTCAGATGACATCCCGCCTTCCCGAGCAGGGCAAGCGTGCCAGCGCACTGAAATTCGATGTCGTCCGGGTGGGCGTGGATCGCCAGGACGCGAACGTTTGGCTCGGCCATGATGAACATCCAACTCCGAGAAGGCCTGGAAGCCGAATCGAACCGTCGTGCTGCTATGATCCTGACTCATGTTCGGCGGCGACGCCAGGGGTTCTCGGGACCGCCGTGTCGAAAAAATCGGGAAAATGTTCTCGCGTGCGCTAGACGACCATTGTACACTTGCCATTCAAAGGGTCAGTTGGTGATCGTCCGTGTCGTGGTTGCTGCCCCACGCTTGCCGTGACTGCCGCGACTCACTCGCGGGCGCAACGCTAAGGACGGTCCGACCGGCCCCGGCGACCCAGGCAGGATGCGCCCCTTTTCGCGAGTGGAGGCATAAGCGATGGCCGATCTCGATTCTCTGACACCCCGTCAGCGCGAGATTTACGATTTTATCCGCAGCAAAATCCACGGCCGGGGCTACGGCCCGACCGTCCGGGAAATCGGCGAAGCCTTCGAGATCAAGAGCCCGAACGGGGTCATGTGCCACCTGAAGGCGCTCCAGAAGAAAGGCCTGATCTCCCGGGAACCGAACATGTCTCGGGCCATTCAGTTGCTCCAGGAATCGGCGACCGCCCCCCGGGCCGTCGGTGGCGGTGGTGTTCCCTTACTTGGTCGGATTGCCGCCGGTGCCCCGATCGAGGCCATCGAGCAGGCCGACGAGGTCGTCGACTTCGAAGACTGGGAAGGGACCGACGACAAGTTCGCCCTCCGCGTGACCGGCGAGTCGATGATCGAGGAGCACATCGCCGACGGCGACTACGTCATCATCAAGAAGGCCGAGACGGCCCGGGACGGCCAGATCGTCGCCGTCCGGGACGACGACGGCGAGGCGACCCTCAAGCGACTCTACAAGGAGAAAAACCGCGTCCGCCTCGAACCGGCCAACAGCAGCATGAAGCCGATCTACCGGACCAAGGTGGACATCCTCGGGGTCCTCGTCGGCGTGGTCCGCAAGTACTGACCCCGCCCGCCCTCCCGCTGCGCGGACCTCGACGCGGAGGCGTCGGGATTCGCCTGTCCGCGTCGTGGTCTCCTGGTTATGCTCGGGTCCCTGGCGTGCCTGAGCATGACCGCGCCCTGCTGCCCGGTCCGCTCGCGTCCTTCGTTCTGGTCCGGCGTTGAGGAAACGGATGGTCCCCTTCGCGATCTCCTCGGATGATCTGGTCACCACGTCGCTCGATCCCGATGCGGCCAGCCCCGAGGCCCCCGACGATCTCGTCGAGCTGTTCACCGATGGGGCCTGCAGCGGCAATCCCGGCCCCGGCGGCTGGGGGTTCCTGGTCCGTCATCCCGCCAGCGGGACCGTTCGGTGCGATTCGGGGGCCGAGCCCCGCACCACCAACAACCGGATGGAGTTGATGGGGGCCATCCGAGGGCTGGAGAGCCTGCAACGCCGATGCTCCGTGACCCTCGTGACCGACAGCCAGTACGTCGCCAAGGGCATCACCGAGTGGATGCCGAACTGGAAGCGCAACGGCTGGAAGCGCAAGGAACGGGGCCAGCTCAAGCCGGTCAGCAACGAGGACCTCTGGCGTCGGATCGATGAACTCGTGGCCGCCCACGAGGTCCGCGTCGAGCACGTGCGCGGGCACCGCGGGCACCCGGAGAACGAGGCCGTCGATCGGCTCGCGGTCGCAGCCATCAAGTCACTCACGGCCGCCGGTCGGCTCGATTGACGGGATGACTCCCCGCCTGGGCCGTGGTCCAGGCGCCGCCTGGGCCACGCTCCAGGCGCCGAACACTCCTCGAACCTTGACGGGGCCTCGGGAGTCCGGGATCATCGACCTTCTCCACTCGATTGCCCGGAGGCTCCTCGTGTTCGAATCAATGACTCGGTCCTGGTTTTGGGTCGCGACCGCCCTGGTTTTGGGGTCGTTCTGCGGGCCCCTCTCGGTCCAGGCCGAAGAACCGATCCGGCTTCGCGTGCTCAGCTACAACATGAATCACGGCGAGGGGATCGACGCCCGGATCGACCTCAACCGCATCACCGCGGCGATCGAGGCCGCGCAGCCCGACCTGATCGCGCTGCAGGAAGTCGATCGCGGCATGGCCCGGACCGGCCGGATCGACCAGGCGCGACTGCTCGCCGGCCGGCTGGGCATGGAGCATGCCTTCGGCGAGAACTTCGCGTTCCTCGGCGGCTCGTTCGGCAACGCGGTCCTGTCTCGCCGTCCGATCACCGATCATGAGAACCACCCGCTCCCCGCTCCCTCGGGGGGCGAGCCGCGCGGTGCCCTGAGCGCGACCGTCTCGTTGTCGGACGGCGGCCCAGCGATCCGGATCATCAGCACCCAGTTCGATCACCGGCAGGACGATCGCAACCGCCTCGCGTCCGCCGACTGGCTCGCGACCCTGGCCGAGAGCCCTGACGCCCTGCCGACGATCCTCGCGGGTGATTTG
Organism: Tautonia sp. JC769; assembly: GCF_040717455.1. NCBI lineage: Bacteria > Pseudomonadati > Planctomycetota > Planctomycetia > Isosphaerales > Isosphaeraceae > Tautonia > Tautonia sp. JC769. Next base: position 418,518 of record NZ_JBFEFH010000001.1, on the reverse strand, counting down.
AACGCGAGCCCCGCGAGCCCGACCGTGCAGACGCTCGGCTCACGATGGACGCCGGCCAGCCTCAGGCCGCTGCCCACGGTCCCGGCCGATGCCCCTCGGGCCGCGTTCGACCACCTGTTCGTCGCTCCTGCCGATCGCTGGTCGATCGTCGAGGTCCGCGCGCTCGACGCCCCCGAGGCCTCGGATCACCGCCCCCTCCTGCTCGTGCTCGACTGGCTCCCGCCGCCCAGCCCCGAATCGCCGGCGACCCCGTGATGCGACGGCCCTCCTCCGATCGGCCGGCCCTTGACCGCAGAGGAACGATCCGATGCCCACAGCCGCCTCGTCGACCACCCGCTGGGGCTGGGCAGCCCTGCCGCTGATGCTGCTACTGATGATGACCTCGGTCTCCGCTGCCGAGGATCAGGCCACGCCGCCGATCGACTTCTCGCGAGACGTCGCGCCGATCTTCGAACAGCATTGCCTGGGCTGTCACACGCCCGAGAATCGCAAGGGCGGGATCGACCTGACCACGAGCGCGGATCTGATCGACCTCGCCTATCTCGTCCGGGACGACCCCGACGCGAGCGACCTGATCACCCTCGTCACCCCCGGGGCCGGGGGGGAACGCCCCCGGATGCCGATCAAGGGGGACCCGCTCGCCCCCGAGCAGGTCGACACCCTCCGCCGATGGATCGCCGGGGGGGCCGACTGGCCCGCGGAGGTCGTGCTCTCGCCCGATGCCGCCTCGACCTGGTGGTCGTTTCGCCCGATCCGTACGGTCGAACCGCCCGACTCGCCGACCATCCCCGGGGCCTGGCAAACCCACCCGATCGACCGGTTCCTCTCCGCCAAACTCGCTGAAGCGGGGCTATCCCCCTCTCCCCCGGCCGATCGGCGGACCTTGATCCGTCGCGCCACCTTCGATCTGCTCGGCCTGCCGCCGACCCCCGAGGAGGTCCGGGCCTTCGTCGAGGACGAGGCCCCCGACGCGTTCGAACGGCTGATCGATCGGCTCCTCGCGTCTCCCCACTACGGCGAGCGATGGGGCCGCCACTGGCTCGACGTCGTCCGCTTCGGCGAGAGCAACGGATACGAGCGCAATGTCTTGATCAATAACGTGTGGCCGTTCCGCGATGCCATCATCACTTCCTTCAATGAGGACGCGCCGTTCGACCGCCTGGCCCTCGGGCACCTCGCCGGCGACCTCATCGGGCCGGGCGACCCCGGCAGCGAGATCGGCACGGCGTTCCTCGTCTGCGGCCCGTATGACGATGTCGGCAATCAGGACCCGGTCCAGGCCGCCCAGATCCGGGCCAATGCCCTGGATGACATGATCCGGGCGACCGGCGAGTCGTTCCTCGGCCTGACGATCGGCTGCGCCCGCTGCCACGACCACAAGTTCGACCCCATCCTCCAGCGCGATTATTACGCCTTCTCCGCCGCGGTCGCCGGGGTCCACCACGGGGGAAGGGTCGTCGCCACGGAAGAGCAGCGACGGCTCGACGCCGAACGCCGCGCCCCCTTGATCGCCGAGCGCGACCGCCTCAATGCCGAGATCGCCACGCTCCGCGAGTCCATCCGGTCGCGGGCCGAAGGGGACGCCGCCGAGGTCGAGGCCACCTGGAGCCGACCCGCCGCCTCCCGGACCGGGACCGAGGAGCGATTCGGGCCGGTCGAGGCCCGCTTCGTCCGCCTCGTCATCGAGGGGCTCGACACCGACCCGGATCAATCGGTCGGCTGCCGCCTGGAAGAATTCGAGGTCTGGACGGCTGACGAGACGCCCCGCAACGTGGCCCTCGCCGCCAACGGTGGGCAGGCGGACGGCCCCAGTCGCGTCGCCGAGGATTTCGCCGACGCCTACAGCGCCGACCTGACCATCGACGGCCGCTTCGGCTCCCGATGGATCGCCGGCGGCACGACCCTGACGATCCGGCTGGCCGACCCCGAGACCATCGACCGGGTCTGGTTCAGCAGCGACAGGGCCGGGGCCGCCGCGGGCCTGGGCGAGGCGACCTTCGCCAGCGAGTATCGCATCGAAGTGTCCCCGGACGGCGATTCGTGGATCGAGGTCGCCGATTCACACGACCGGCTCCCGGTCAACGAGAGCCACCGCCAGAAGCGCCTCTTCGACCGCGAGGCCACCCCCGACGACCTTGCCCAACTGGCGACGCTGGCTCGCCAGCGGGACGGGGCGAACGCCGCGCTCGCGGCCATCGAGCCGCTGCCGAACTGGTGGATCGGCTCGTTCCGGCAGCCCGACGAGCCGGCCTATCTCCTGATCGGGGGCGATCCCCAGCGCCGGGGCGACCCGGTCCCCGCCGGCGGCCTGTCCGCGCTGTCGGGGCTCAATTCGAGCTTCTCGATGGCCCTCGACGCCCCCGAGGCCGATCGCCGGCTGGCCCTCGCCCGCTGGATCGTGGCCGAGGACAACCCGCTCACCCCCCGGGTGCTCGCCAACCGCCTCTGGCATTATCACTTCGGGACGGGCATCGTCGACACCCCGAGCGACTTCGGGGTGATGGGCGGTCGTCCGACCCACCCCGAGCTGCTCGACTGGCTGGCCCGCCGCCTCCTCGACGAAGGCTGGCGGCTGAAGCCGATGCACCGGCTGATCATGACCTCGCAGGCCTATCAGCAATCCTCGGCGTATCGCCCCGAGGCCGCTGCCCTCGATGGCGACTCCCGCCTGCTCTGGCGGTTCCCCGCCCGCCGGCTCTCCGGGGAGGAGATCCGCGATGCCACCCTCCAGATTGCCGGCGTGCTCGACCCCGCGATGGGTGGCCCCGGCTTCCGCCTGTACCGCTACATCCAGGACAATGTCGCCACGTACGTCCCGCTCGATGACCCCGGCCCCGAGACCTACCGCCGGGCCGTCTATCACCAGAACGCCCGGGCGATGCGGGTGGATGTGCTCACCGATTTCGACTGTCCCGACCCCGCCTCCGCCGCCCCGAGTCGCGACGCCACGACGACTCCGCTCCAGGCCCTCACGCTGCTCAACCACCGCTTCACGCTCGACATGGCCGCGGCGCTGGCAAGCCGCCTCCGCCGGGACGCGGGGGATGACCCGACTGCTCAGGTGGACCGGGCCTTCGCCCTCGCCTTCTCCCGAGAGCCGGGCGACGCCGAGCGATCCGCGTCTCTGGCATTGATCGGGCGCCACGGACTCGACGCGTTCTGCCGCGCCCTGATCAACACGAACGAATTGATCTACGTCGATTAATCCATATTCTCTTGTTCGCGCGTCTGCCTGCCCCCTCGGCTTCCCTCGCGGCGACCGGGCGAGAAGCCGGGGCCGCGGGACAGCCCGGGACGCGAACATTCAGGACGAGCCGATGCCGCCCGACGATCGCACGATCCCGCCGATCACCCGAAGGACGCTCTTGCAGTCCTCGGCCGCCGCAGTCGTCGGCGCCTCGCAGATCGCCGCCCCCCGGGCGGCTGCGGGCGACCCCTCGAAACATGCGAACATCGTGATCGACTGTCATGGACACCTCCACCACCACGGCCAGCCCGACTGGGAACGGCGGGATCGCGACCTGATCGAGGTCGCCGACCGGCTCGGGATCGACCGGCTCTGCTGCTCGATGCTGACCCCTCGGCGACCGGCGGACCCCGAGGGCTTCCGCCGGTGCAATGCCTGGGTGGCCGAGGCGATGAGCCGCCACCCCGATCGCGTGCTCGGATACTGTTACGTCAATCCGGGGCACCAGGCCGAGGCGCTCGACGAGATCCGACGCTGCGTCGAGGGCCGCGGCTTCATGGGGGTGAAGCTCTACAACGAACACCGATGCACCGACCCGGTCGTCTTCCCGATCGTCGAACTGGCCATCGAGCTTCGCGTCCCGATCCTGCACCACGCCGGCCACATGCACTTCGTACCCCCGGAGCAACCCCTGATCTCCGACGGGGGCCACCTTGCCGACCTGGCCCGGCGTTACCCCGAAGCAATGCTCATCTGCGCGCATGTTTGCGGCGGAGGCGACTGGGAATGGACGATCAAGGCCCTGCGTCACGCGCCGAACGTCATGCTCGACCTGAGCGGGAGCGTCATCGACGACGGCGTCGTCGAACTGGCCGCGGAGGTGCTCGGCGTTGATCGGCTCCTCTTCGGCTGCGACATGTCGATGACCGCCGGCATCGGCCGCATCCGGGCGGCCAGACTCGACGACGAGGCCAAGGCACGCATCCTCGGCACGAACATGCTAGCCCTCCTGAAACGGCGAGCATCATGATCATCGACGTCAACGCCTATCTCGGCCCCTTCGCCTTCCGCCACCTCCGCCATCGGACGGCCGGCGAGTTGCTCGGGCTGATGGATTCCCGGGGGATCGACCGCGCCGTCGTCTCCGGTGCCGCCGCGATCACCTACCGCAACCCCCAGCCCGCCAACGCCGAGCTCATCGCCGAGATCGGCCCCCACCCCGACCGCTTCATCCCGTTCGCGGTCATCAACCCTTCCTATGCCGGCTGGGCCGACGACCTGGAGGCGTGCCTCGACCTCGGCTTCCGGGGCCTTCGCCTCTACCCGAAATGGCATAATTATGATCTCATGTCGGAACCTTGCCTCGACCTGATCGACCGGGCGACCGATGATGGCATGATCATCTCGATCCCCATGCGCGTCGAGGACCCTCGCCAGCGGAGCTGGCTGGTCGACGTCCCCAACGTGCCCGTCTCCGAGCTGGCCGACGTCGTCGCGGCCCGCCCCCGGGCGCGATTCCACTTCGTCAATGGACGGGGGTTCGCCGGTTCGGTCCTCGGGCAGCCGGAGAACGGACTGCCCGAGAACTACCGGATCGAGATCTCGCTGCTCAACGTCCATTTGAACGACGAGGTCGAGACGCTGATCGCCAACCTCGGCCCCGATCGCCTGATGTTCGGCACCGGGATGCCCTTCCAGTACCCCGACCCGGCCCTGGCCAAGATCGAGGTCCTCGCCCCCGACGACGCCCTGAAGGCGCAGATCCTCCATCAGAACGCCGCCGAGTGGCTCGATGCTGCAGCCCCGCGTGGCGGTCGATAATTCCGGATCGCTCTCTTTTCGCACGATCAGAGCATCAACCGGACCTCGCCGTCCGATTGCTCCACGCGGTAGGTCCCGATCGGCGAGTGGGCGGGGCCTGCCTTGACCGCCCCGTCCGTCACCGAGAATTGCGAGCCGTGCCAGGGGCATGTCACGGTCCCGCAGGTCATCAGGCCCCCGGCGAGCGATCCCCCCTTGTGCGGGCAGCGGTCGTCGAAGACGGCATAGCCCGACTCGGCCCTGGCCAGCACCAGGCGCTTGCCATCGGGGAGCCGGATCAGCTTCATCTGATCGACCTCCAGCTCGTCGGACTTCGCCACCGTCACCGCCTGGCCCGGCTTCGGGTCGACGCTGATCTCGGCCCACTTGCCCGCGTTCGCGTAGCGGTGATCCACGCCGATCTGGTTCCGGAACGAGAGCGTCCCGCCCAGCCAGCCGCCCCACATCACGAGCCCGACGGCGGCCGTCTCCAGCCCCACCGCCGCCCAACCCGGCTCCCAGGTGCTCCCATCGCGGAAGAACCACGCAGATCCCAGGACCGCCAATGCAGCCACATTGATCACACCGTGGTTCGTGGCCCGCTTCTTGGCCGAGCTGCGCGGGGGCACCGTGTACAGGTAATCGATGAAGCCGAAGAGTCCGGCCAGCGGCCCGGTGATCAACGCCCCGATGTTGAGGAACCCCCCGGTCGTCCACCAGGCCGTCCCGCCCCCGAGCAGGCCGGCCAGGTCGAACGCGAACGCCCCGACGATGAAGGCGATCGGGAACGGGATCAGCATGGGATGGATCGGGTGCGTCTTGAAGTTGGCTCGGCTGCGCATCGGGTGTCCCTCGGCTCCCGGGGAGTCGGCCTCGATGACCGAGGGCTCCTCCCCGTCGATTGACGAGTCGCCGGGCGTCCGACCGTGTCGACGGCCGCAGACGCCGGGCCTCTCCCCGATGAAGACAGCAACTCACTTGCCAAGCGTGAGCACCGGAGCATCCCTCGTGCGGTCCGCGTCCAGAACGGTTATGATCGACGCCACCACGATCGATCGACGCGAAGGGACCGAGATCGCCCCTCGATCCGAAAGAAGGAGTCGCCGCCATGCCCCTCCCCAGCGACGACGCGAGCGCCCGCTCGCTGCTCGGCCGCGTCCTCTCGCGTCGCGGGTTCCTCGGAAACTCGTTCAGCGGCCTGGCCGGGATCGGGCTGGCCGGGTTGCTGGCCCAGGATCTCCCGGCCCGCCCCTCGGCCCGGTCGAACGACGCCGACGCTCCCCCGTCCTGGGTCCCCGGCCAGGGGATGACCCATTTCCCGGCCAGGGCGAAGCGCGTTCTTCAGGTCTTCTGCCCGGGGGGCGTCTCCCACCTCGACCTCTGGGAACACAAGCCCGAGCTGGACCGCCGCCACGGCACCCCGCTCCCCGGCGAGGAAGACTTCCTCTCCTTCCAGGGCAAGAACGGCAACCTGATGCGCAGCCCCTGGCCGTTCGTCCCCCGGGGAGAGGACGGCAAGATGATCTCGTCGATGTTGCCGCACCTGGGCAAACACGTCGACGACATCGCCTTCGTCCACTCGATGACCTCGAAGACGAACACCCACGGCCCCGGTTGCGTCTTCATGAACACCGGGCACGACACCGAGGGGTTCCCCGCCACCGGGGCCTGGCTCAGCTACGCGCTCGGCCGGGAGAACGAGGATCTGCCTGCATACGTCGCCCTGCCCGACGTCCGCGGCGAGCCGCCCAACGGCAAGGCGAACTGGTCGAACGGCTTCCTCCCGGCCCGGCATCAGGCCATCGTCCTGGCCGATCACCAGCCGATCCGCAACCTCGAACGCCCCGAATCCATCTCCGCCGAGGCCGAGGCCGACACGCTCGATTTCCTCGACACGCTCAACGCCCGCCACGCCGACGCCCGCCCCGGCGACGAGGAACTGCGCGCCCGGATCGCCGCCTACGAACTGGCCGGCCGGATGCAGGTCTCGGCCCCCGAAGTCACCGACCTCGGCTCCGAACCGACCTCGATCCACCGCCTCTACGGCACCGACGACCCGAACCCGCTCAAGGCCGCCTACGCCCGCAACTGCCTGCTCGCCCGCCGCATGCTCGAACGCGGCGTCCGATGCGTCAACCTCTACTGCGCCAGCCGCGCCTCGGGGGTCGATGGACTCTTGAACTGGGACGCCCACCGGACCCTCAAGCCCGACTACGAACGCCACGTCCCCGTCTTCGACCAGCCGACCGCCGCCTTGATCTCCGACCTGAAGGCCCGAGGGCTGCTCGACGAGACCCTCGTCCTCTGGACGACCGAGTTCGGCCGCATGCCCACCCATCAACAGGGCACGACCGGCCGCGACCACAACCCCGACGGCTTCACCTGCTGGATGATGGGCCCCGGCGTCCGGGGCGGCTCCAGCCACGGCGCGACCGACCCCTTCGGCCGCCGCGCCGAGGTCGATCCGGTCACCGTCTGGGACTTCTACGCCACCGTCCTCCACCTGCTCGGCTTCGACCACACGAGGCTCACCTACTACCACAACGGCCTCGACCGCCGCCTGACCGACGTCCACGGCCAGGTGCTCACCTCGATCCTGTCCTGACCGCCCCGGCCTCGCGGACGAATCGTTCCCAACGCGGTCCCAGGACTTCCCTCGACCAACGCCGGGCCTCGGCCAACGCCCGGCGCCGCTGGGCCTCGAACGCCTCCCGATCATCCCAGAGCCGAATCACCGCCTCAACCCAGGGAGCGACCTCCGAGGCATCCGGCAAGGTCCTTGCCGATGCGGTCAAGCGTCCCGGCAACGGCAGGACGACCCCGGCCGCTCCCAGCGTCTCCGGCAAGGCCCCGCGATCGGAAGCGACCACGGGAATGCCGTTGATCATCGCCTCGACGGCGGCCAGGCCCTGGGTCTCCGCCACGGTCGAGGGCATCAGGCAGATCCGAGCGACCCGCCAGAAGCGCCTCGGGTCGGGCGTGTTCGCCATCAGCGAGACCGTCCCGAGCCGCCGCAGGTCGAGCCCGCACGCGGCCAGGTCGGCCTCGGTCCCGCGCGCCTCGACGACCAGCAAGGGGATGTCCGGCCGACGCCGACCCAGCTCGTCGGCGATCCGGGCAAAGGCATACACCCCCTTCTCGACCGACGGGTTCACGAACGTGACATACCTCGGCTCGGGCCGCTCGACCCGCACCCGCTCCCAATCGACCAGGTTCGGCAGGACCTCGATCTCCCGACCGAGCACCCCCCGATAATGCTCCGCCGCGAACCGGGAGGGGGCGATCGGCCGATCGGCATGGCCGAACACCTCGGGCCGATCGTACCGGAGATTGTGCAGCGCGAAGACGGTGGCGCTCCCCCGGGCCTTGGCCCTCGCCAACAGTTCGGGCCCGAGCCGTCCCCCGCCGTAGGTCACCATCACGTCCGGCCTGAACCGATCGGCGACCGTTTCAAAGAGGCGGAGGAACTCCCGCCGCTCCTCCTCCCCGGGCGCATGCAGCCGCGTCGAAGGGCTCCGATGCATCGTCACCGGCACCCCCCGGTCTTCCAGCCGGAAATGCCACGGCTCCCCCGCCCGGCCCCCCCTCGCGTCGATCGACCAGCTCCCCCCTCCCCTCGTCCCGAACGCGATTCCCCGCCTCATGAGCCAATGCGCCGGATCAACCTCGCGGTCCTGGTCGAGCACTGCCCCACAGAGCACCTCGTCCCGGAACCCCCGCTGCGCCAATGCCCCCATCGTGCCCCTGCTCGCGACCGCCGCGCCGCTGGCGTCGTCGAGGTAGCATGCGTGGGTTACATGCATGAGACGGAGGGGCATTGGATTCGATTGGAGGAATCAGCAAATCTCGAGAAACCACCCAGAGAGGAACGAGATGGTAATGCAGGAGGTCACCTTATCGCTTCTGCTCCAAATCAGCCTCCCAGACCATGAGCGGTTCTCGGAGCCTGAGGCCAGTGTCCGGGTCACGATCGTCACCCGGATCAATGCCCCCGGAGACGACGCGCAATCGTCCTTCGGGAAGGAAAGTCAGCGCTCGTGTCGACATTCCCGGCCCCTGAACCGTCAGGATCGTTTGTCCCGTCCTCACTGACCAAACGTGGACCAGGCCCGAGTCATCGCCTGAAGCGACGTGCCGCCCGTCGGGGCTGAACTCCATCATCAGGGGCAGGGGTCTGGCCAAGCCGTCAAATGTTCGGACACCATCGAGAGTCTCGAAATCATGCAGAACCAATGTTCCGCTTCGGCCCGCAGTCACGAATCGCGAGCCGTCTGGACTGAGGGCAACACAGGCTGCTGCCCCAATCCGATGAACGCGAGGTCGCCTGGATTTCAAATCATAGATAAGAAGATCGCTCATTCCTCGCGGGGCTCCACGGGCAATGACTACGGCCTTCGCCGCGTCTCTGCTGAAGGAAACACGGCGAAGTAACGAAATCCCTCCCCATTTCTGAGAGCCACTCGGGGCGGTCATCTCGAAGATGGTCTGAGCATCTTCCAGACGCGAGAATCGACATCCATATTCTTCGTCGATGATGCTTACGACCTCTCGGCCGACCGCGACCCCCGCTCGCATCGGCCTGATGGACTGGGAAAGGTGAAGAATCTCATGCCGGGATTGCACATCCCAAACCATAACTGACCCATCCTCAGCGACACTCGTCACCCCGAGCCCCCGATCAACCTCCCTCCATCGGGCAATCCCTCCCGCGGCGATTCTTCTCCCCTCCGGCCCGAATGCAACAGCCATGATCGGTGCCTTGAAACCCGAAAACGTCCGCAATCCAAGTCCGCTCTCCGCGTCCCAAAGCCACACCAAGGCTTCTTGTGTTTGAGTCGAGTCTTCTCCAACGGCCGCGATGAAGGTACCGTCCGGGCTGATCGCCACGTCATACCACCTCCGCCGTCCGATCGCACCTTCCGACAGTTTGCGAGGGGGCGCGATTGGAAGCGCTACCTTGTTGCGAAACCCCTCACCTTGAATCTGGGCGGAACAGAATGGACTCCCCATGGAAGAGAATCCAAGCCCACCCATCATCCTGATCGCGTTTCGACGAGTCATTGCTGCCCTCGGTTCAGCCACTTGTAATCCGAGCGTGGATGGTCCTTGATAAGCAAAACGCCTACCGTCCGCCCGAGGGCGTCTCGATCCGACCGAGGAATCCACCTTGACGACCACCGATCACTCATGCAATTGGAACACTCTGCCAGGCCCGCCAGACCGCGACAAGCATCAAGACGCGACCGCGTCTGATTTTCCCGAATCATTGATGTTTCGATCCCTCGGTTCCCATGACCCGGGCCACCATGCCTTCCCTCGTCCCGGCGTCACTCAACGTCGGGGGAACGGTCCCCAACGACCGCTTCACGGATGTTCCCAAACCGGGTAGAGTGATCCATATTCCGGCCTCGGGGCCACGGTTGGCCGGCACGCAACGCCCCCGTTTCGCCTCCCTTCAATCAGCCCTCGGCGACGGCCACCGCTTGCGGAGAACGTCCATGCGATTGCATTTGCCCTCGATCCCACTGGCGATCCTGCTCGGCCTGTTGTTCTGCCCTCTCGGCCCGTCTCTGGCCGACGAGCCGGAGCCTCGTGAGGACCCCTTCGCCCCGGCGCGGGCCCGGATGGTCGAGCGGCATCTGGACGGGCGAGGGATCAAGGATGAGCGCGTGCTCGACGCCTTCCGCACCGTCCCCCGGCACGAGTTCGTGCCCGAGGCGTATCAACGGCTCGCGTATGAAGACGAGTCGATCCCGATCGGCGAGGGCCAGACCATCACCGCCTCGTTCGACGTGGCCTTCATGACCGACGTCCTGAAGCCGGAACCGACCGACGTCGTCTACGAGGTCGGCACCGGGTCGGGCTACCAGGCGGCGATCCTCGGGCAGCTCGTGGCCGAGGTCTACTCGGTCGAGATCCACGAACCGCTGGCGACGCAGGCGGCGAAGGTCATCGAGGAACTCGGATACGACAACATCCACACCCGCCACGGCGACGGCTACCTCGGCTGGCCCGAGGCGGCCCCGTTCGACAAGATCATCGTCACCTGCGCCCCAGAGTCGATCCCGCCGCCGTTGGTCGAGCAACTCAAGGAGGGGGGACGCATCGTCATCCCGATCGGCTCCCGGTTCGACCAGAAGGTCTACGTCTTCGACAAGGTCGACGGCAAGCTGGTGGGAGACGCGATCCGACCCACCCTCTTCGTGCCGATGACCGGTCGAGCCCAGCGCGAGGCCGCCGAACGGCGCTCCCGGGGCGAAGACCCGGAGCCGAACGTCCCGTGAGCCGATCCATGAATCCCGCCCGAGAGCACATTCTCATTCGACGATTCCAGGTAGTTGTCCGGCTCCTCCTAGTCGCGTGCGCGATGCTCGCCCCACGGGTGTCGCCCGCCCAGGATGCGGAGGGCCTGATCGTCCGACCCGGCCCCCCTCCCCTCATCGATTTCGAGGAGGACACCGACGGCGACGGCACCCCCGACGGGTGGTACAACCTCCGGGACGCGACCCTGGTCCCCGAAGGGGGGATCGTCGGCCCGACCTTGCTCCGATTCGAGGCCGATGAGCCCTCCCGGCCGTCCCGGATCAGCCGGGGTTTCGGCGTCGACGGGCGGCAGACGGACGCATTGATCGTCGGCGTCTGGGTCCGTCGCGTCGGCGACCGGATCCTGCCGGGCGAGCGGGTCGGCGAGGAGCCGGCCCTCCTGATCGACCTGCTCGACGAGAACCTCCGATCGACCTCCCGAGGGTTCCTCGGTCCCTGGGACGACCTCCCCGAGGGCCGCTGGGTCCGCTGGGTGACCCGCGTCCCCGTCCCCAGCGCCACGCGAGACGCCATCATGACCGTCGGCCTGCTCGGGGGCACGGGGACCCTCGAGATCGACGGCCTGACCATCGCCCAGGAACCGGTCGGGGGCGAGTCGACGACGAACCTGATCGTCAATCCCGGCTTCGAACTGGGCGGCCTGACGCCGGATCACTGGGTGATCGAGGGCAACGCCCGCCGGGTCCACCCGGGCGACCGCTCCGAGTCGGCCATCGAGCTCTCGACGACCGGCGACCTGGCCCTGGCGCCGATCGGCCTGCCGGTCCGAGGGCTCGACCGCCTGGCCATCTCCTTGAAAGCACGAGGCAACGGGCTTCGCGGCTCCGGGGGGGCCCAGGCCGTGGTCTTCTTCCTCGGCGACGACGGCCGCCCCCTGCCCGGCGCGGCCTCGGGTGCCCGGGCCGTCCGGTGGTCCGGCTCGTTCCCCTGGCGGGTCGATCGCTCGGTCGTCCCGGTCCCCGCCGCCGCCGTCCGCGCGGTCCTGCAACTGGCCAAGGTCGACCGCCAGGGCACCCTCCTGGTCGATGAGGTCGAGGTCATCGGCGAGGGCGGCCTGCTGGGGGCCCGCACCTGGACCCCGTTTCAGGTCGAGGGCGCGGGGGACTCATGGCCCCCCTATGCCGCGGCGGAGGCGATCGAGCCAGGCTCCGCGCTCGACTTCTCCAACATACTTGAGGCTCCCGCCGGCTCCCACGGATTCGTCACCGCCGATCGGGGTCACCTGCGGTTCGAGGACGGCACCCCGGCCCGATTCTTCGGCGTCTCGCTCCTGCCCCCCTTACCCTTCACCTCCCCCGACCAGATCGAGGCGCTGGCCGATCGCCTGGCCCGGTCGGGCGTGAATCTGGTCAATCTCTGCGACCTCGACGCCCCCTTCGGCCCCGGCGGTAGCCTGATCGACGACGCCGCCAACGAAACCCAATCGCTCGACCCGCTCGCCCTGGCCGACTTCGATCGCTCCATCGCCGCGTTCAAGGAACGCGGGATCTACGTGGCGATCACCCTGCAAAGCCAGGCCCGGTTCCGGTCTGGCGACCCCGTCTCCCAGGGCCGAGCCCTCCCCCCCGGCGGCGGCCCCGCGGCGGCCTTCGACCCGGACCTTAGGGATCGCACGCGACGCCTGGCCGAGGCGCTGCTGACCCGCATCAACCCCGAGACCGGGCTGGCGCTGCGAGACGACCCGGTCCTCGCCTGGGTCACGATCGCCGGGGAGTTGTCGCTGTTCAACCTGATCGAGGACCCGGACGCCCTGCCCCCGACCCAGTCGGAGGCGCTCCGCGAACGGTCCCGGGCCGATCGACGCGCGGGCCGGCCGTTCTGGCAGGCGACCGAGGCGGCCCAGTGGTCGAGCCTGGCCGGCGATCTCCGGGCGATGGGCCTTCGGGTGCCCATCGCCGGGGCCTCCCACTTCCGCCGCGAGCCCGAATTCGCCGCGGCCCAGCGGGCCGAGGGCCTCGACCTGATCGAGGACCGCCTGTTCTGGCAACCCCCTCGGTTCGCCGCCCCCGAGCTGCGCTCGATGATCCGGCGCCCGACCGACGAGCTCACCCCTCAGGCGACCGCCAAGCTCGATCGCGACCGGCCCTACGTGGTCGGTCAATATGCCTCGTACACCGAAGGTGCCTGGGCCCTCCCGTTCGAGGGCCCCGACCTGCTCCTGGCCAGCGGCCTCGCCCGGGCCGGGGGGTGGGATGCATTGGTTCGCCGGGCGGTCGGCCGGCTCCCGGACCCCTGGGGATCGGCCGCGTCCGGCACCGGAGGGGGGCAGGATGTCTTCGTCCTGCCCGCCATCGTCAACGGCAACCCCCAGGTCTTCGCCCTGTTTCCCCACGCCGCGGCCCTCTTGCTCCGGGGGACGACCGGGGCAGACGCCTCGGCGCTCCCCGGCAACTGGGACCGCCGCATCGGTCGGTTCACGATCGAGTCCGCCCACACGATCGGGGTGGCCGGCGTGCTCCAGGGGGCTGCCGCGTCGCGCGACGGGCTCTCGATCCGGTCGGAGGAGCCGGTCGGGGCCGTCGTGGCCTCGACCGTTTCCGGCGAGGCGATCGCCGAGGCCGATCGATTCCTGATCACGGCGGTGGCTCGGGTGCAACCCACGGATCTGACCTGGGTCGACTCCTGGAGGCGAGAGGTCGCGAACCCCGGTCGGCCCCCGCTGCGGGTGGAGCCGATGCGGGCCTCGATCACCTGGTCCCGAGGCGACTCGGCGACGGTCTACGCCCTCGACCACTCGGGGCGCCGTGTGGCGGAAATCCAGGGTTCCGCGGCCGGGAACGGCCGGCGATTTGTGCTCGATCGCCGCGACGGGTATCTTCATTGGGAGCTCGTCGTCGGCTCGCCCTGAGTGGGGCACGACGGCCAAGCTTAAGTGAGCAATCATGTAGGATCATGACGCTGATGTCCCGAATGCTCGTCACCGGCGCGGCCGGATTCATCGGCTCGCATCTAGTCGACCGCATGCTCGACGAGGGAGTCGAGGTCGTTGGGGTCGACAACTTCGATTCGTTCTATGCCCCCCGGATCAAGCGACGGAACCTCGAGCGTGCCCGGTCGCACCCCGGCTTCCGCCTGGTCGAGCTGGACCTCTGCGATTTCGACGCCGCCACCCGGCTCGTCCTGGAGACGCGGCCGGCGGCGATCGTCCACCTCGCGGCCCGAGCCGGGGTCCGGCCGAGCATCGAGCATCCGCTGCGATACACGGAGGTGAACGTCTCGGCCACGACCACGCTCCTCGACGCCGCCCGGCGGCTCGACCCCATGCCCCGGTTCGTCTTCGCGTCCAGCTCCAGCGTCTACGGCGACCGCCCCGATGCCCCCTTCCGAGAGGACGACCGGGTGGACCATCCCATCAGCCCCTACGCGGCCACCAAGAAGGCCTGCGAGCTGATCGCCCACACCTTCCACCACCTCTACGGCCTGCCCGTGACCGGGCTCCGCTTCTTCACGGCCTATGGCCCTCGGAACCGGCCGGATCTGGCCATCGCCAAGTTCGCCAACCTGATCGAACAGGGCCGGCCGATCCCGATGTTCGGCGACGGCACGACCCGGCGCGACTATACCTACGTCGGGGACATCGTCGATGGGGTCGTCCGGGCCGCGGAACGATGCAAGGGCTACCACATCTACAATCTCGGCCATTCCGAGCCGATCGAGCTGCGGGAGATGATCGCCGTCCTCGGCCGGGCACTCGGCAAGGAGCCGGTCATCGACCGGCAACCCGAGCAACCGGGGGACGTCCGCCAGACCTTCGCCGACATCTCCCGCGCCCGTGGCGAACTCGGCTACGACCCCTCGACCCCGTTCGAGGTCGGGCTCGACCGCTTCGTCTCCTGGTTCCGTTCTCGTTGAAGGGCGAGGCCGTGCCCCGGTCCTCAATCGTCGCCGAAGCCGAGGGCGAGCAGCACCGCGTCCACGTCGGCCAGGTCGTCCAGGAAGGGTGATTCCCCGACCCAGACCCCTCTCGCATGGCGATGGCCGATGGCAAGGCTCCGGAGCCCCGCCGCGCGGGCCGAGGCGAGCCCCGCCGCCGAGTCTTCCAGGACCACCGCCTCGTGAGCGGACACCCCCAGCCGTTCCAGGGCCGTCCGGTAGGGCTCGGGGTCCGGCTTCGTCCGGGCGACGTCTTCCTTGGACACGATCGTGGCGAATGCCGCCGCGATCGTGCCCGACCTGAGCACGCTCTCGACATCCTCCCGCCGGGCCGAGGTGACGACCGCCAGTATTGCCTGCGGTCCCAGCCGCCGCACCAAGGGGACGACTCCCGGATAGAGTCGGGGTTCGTCGCCCAGCATCGCCGCGGCCAGATCCTGCTTCCGCCCCACCCAGCCGTCGATCGCGGCCTCCTCCAGCTTCTTGGCCGCGAGGATCTCGCCCAGGAAGGCCCGGTCGTCGATCTCGGCCGCCCGAGAGCACTGCTCAGGGGTGACCTCCAGGCCCATCGTGGCGAAGACCCGTTCCCAGGACGCCACATGAACATTCTCGGTGTCGGCGATGACGCCGTCGAAATCGAAGAGGACAGCCCGGGGCCTTGTCATCGGTCTCGCCTGCGATCAAGAGAACGGGCGGACCGGGACGAATCGGCCCGCGGGGTTTGCCCCAAGCGGTCGCGGAAAGGGGCCGGTGAGCGCCGGATGCGATGCCTTCCGCGTCAATCGCGGTCAGGGGGTGACGTAATTGAGCAGTTGGGCCAGGGTGCTCCGCAGGTCGTGGCGGTGCACGATCCGGTCGATGAACCCGTGGTCGAGCAGGAACTCGCTCCGCTGGAACCCTTCGGGCAGCTTCACGCGGACGGTCTGCTGGATGACCTTCGGCCCGGCGAAGCCGATCAGGGCCTTCGGCTCGGCGAGGATCACGTCACCCAGGCTGGCGAAGCTGGCGGCGACGCCCCCCATCGTCGGGTGGGTCAGGACGCTGACGAAGAAGCCACCGGCCGCGTGGTATCGCGCCAGGGCGGCGGAGGTCTTGGCCATCTGCATCAGGGAGAAGATCCCCTCGTGCATCCGGGCCCCGCCGCCGGAGCCGGAGACGATGACCAGGGGGAGCTTCAGGCGCGTGGCCTCCTCGATCGCCCGGGTGAGCTTCTCGCCGACGACCGAGCCCATGCTCCCCATGATGAAGCCGGAGTCGGTGATGCCGAAGACGGTCCGGATCCCCTTGATGAACCCCTGGCCGACCACGGCGGCCTCGGTCAGGCCCGTCCGACGCTGCTCGGCCTCGACCCGGGTCGGGTACGGCCGGCGGTCGTTGAAGCCCAGGGGGTCGCCCGGCCGGAGGTCGGCGAACCATTCCTCGAACGTGTCGGCGTCGAGCAGGTCGGCGATCCGGTCGCGGGCCGACCGGGTGAAGTGATGGCTGCACTGGGGGCAGACGTGGCGATTGCGCTCGACTTCCTTGCGGAAGAGGGTCGCCGAGCAGCCGTCGCAGCGCATCCAGACCCCCTCGGGGACCTTCTTGCTGGCGGCGGGCAGGGCGACGGCGTCGGACGAGGCACTGCGCTTGGAGGCCATGGGCGGAGTCGCTCCGGTGGGGGCGACGGCCGGGCTGGGGCTCCGGACATCGGCGTGAGGGGTGGTGAGCTGTTCCATCGATATCGGGCTCGCGGGGAAGGGAAACACGACGAGTCGGGACCCCCTCGGAATCACGAGGGTCGCTGCGACTCAGGGGGGTGATCGATCGTTCCGACCCTCGGCGACGACCTCGATCCGTTCGAAGTCGCCGGTCGGAACCGGTTCGAGCAGCAGGACGGAGTCGTCGCGCTTCAGGAAGCAGGAGACGAGCCGGGCGATCGGCTCGGCCACGACGAGGCCGATCGCCTCGTCGCGGTGCCTGCGGAGGATCGGCCGGAGGGCCGCGGTGATCCGGGCCAGCGCGGTCTCGACCGGCTCGCCCTGGGGGGGGCAGACCGTCCGGGGGTTTTCCTGCCACTGGCGAAAGAGCTTGAGGTTCCGGCGCCGGATCTCGTCGATCTGCAACCCCTGCCAGAGTCCCTGGTCGAGGTTCCGCAGTTCCTCGATCCGGCGGACCCGCAGGCCGAGGGCACGGCCGACGGTCTCGGCCGTCCGAACGACGCTCTCGCCGGGCCCGCAATAGAGCGCGGAGATCGCCACGCCATTGCCCGAGAGGCGGTCGGCCAGCTCGGCGACCTCGGCCCGGCCCCGGTCGCTCAGCGGGACGTCGAGGATGCCTTGGACCCGGTTCTGCTCGTCGTAGACCGTGGCACCGGGTCGGATCAGGAGCACCTGGGTCATTCGAGTGACGGGTTCGCCGTCCCGCCCGGGACGCCCCCGCCTCGTTCGAGCCCGCGGCGAGCCGCCTCGGCCACCTCGCCCAGCGCCGCCGCGTAATTGCCATCGGGGCGATAGGTGGCCGAGCCGACGACCAGCTGGGTCGCGCCGGCTTCCGTCGCCCGATCGGCCGTCGAGGCATTGATGCCGCCGTCGATGGCGATCCGCAGGCTCGGCCGAGCCCGGCGGATTGCCCGCACTTTTTCCAGGACTTGCTCCTGGAACGACTGGCCCCCGAAGCCGGGCATGACGCTCATGACCAGGACCGAGTCCAGCCGCTCAAGGAACGGCTCGACCGCCGACCAGGGGGTCGGGGGGTTGATGACCAGGCCCGCCCGGCAGCCGAGGTCGCGGATCTTCCGGAGCAGATCGGCCGGGGCCGGCACCGCCTCGGCATGGATCAGGATGCTGTCGGCCCCGGCCTCGGCGAAGGCGTCGAGGTAGTCGGCCGGATTGCTCATCATCAGGTGGGCATCGAACGGCAGCTCGGTCACCTTGCGCCAGTCGGCCACGACGGGGGGCCCGTAGCTCAGGTTCGGCACGAAATGCCCGTCCATCACGTCCAGGTGGAGCGCGACCACCCCGGCCGCCTCGAGGGCGGCGATCTCCCGGCCCACCCTGGCGAAATCGCAATCCAGGAGCGACGGCGTGACCAAGGGCGCCTCGGCGCCATCCCAGACCTTCAGTCGCTCGGTTCGATCGCTCGGCATCGGATCACCTCGGGTGACCTCGGGCTTCGGAGCGTTGACAGGGCCGCTCCGCCCCGGTCCGATGACCGACCCCACATGCCCCATCCCATTTGAGCACCAGGGATCGATCGTCTCTCTATACCACTGCCAATCGCGAAGGTCCAGAGAATCCGCCGGCCTTCTCCGCTCGATCCTCCCGCCGATCCCCGGGATCGAGGGGCCCTCGAACGGACGCACAGACGAACCCAATTTACCCATCCCGCTTCTTTTGCATTCCTGATGCCATGGGTCGGAGGGCAGAGGAAGCCGATCGGAGGATTCGCCCGGGGCCGTTACGTTCCATCGGACATTCACGGTGCTCGGATCGCTCGAAATCCGCAAGGGGTTCGCGTCCCAGCGGTTTCGGGCGGTGAGGACCCTGGGCAAGGGCCAGGACTCTGGCGGCGACCGGGCGTGCCCCTTCCTCGCGCAGGCCGGCCGGTTCGGGATGCGAACACGCGGCGAGGCCCTCGGGGCATCCGGGGAGGGCCGGTCCGGGACGCTCGGGGAGGCGAGTCGCCTCGCGGCCCCCCTTCCCCGAGTGGGTCCGAGTCTCGGCCAGGGATCAGGAACGATCCGGGATGACCCGGAGCGAGTTGAAGGTCTTGCCTTCCAGCGATTCGAGGAAGGCGCCGCCGCCGGTGGAGACGTGGGAGACCTTGTCGGAAAAGCCGAACTGCTCGACGGCCTCGGCCGTCTCGCCGCCGCCGACCGCCGTCACCGCGGGGGAGGCGGCCATCGCCTCGGCGACGGTGAGGGTCCCCTTGCGGAACGGCTCGTCCTCGAACTTGCCCATCGGGCCGTTCCAGACGACTGTGCCGGCGTTCCGGATGATCTCGGCGTAGGCCTCGGCGGTCTTCGGGCCGATGTCGATGCCGATCTGGTCGTCGGGGAGGTCGGAACCCTCGACGACGGACGTCTTGGCTTCGTTTGGATCGAGCGAGGTGGTGACCAGGTGGTCGCTCGGCAGGACGATCTTGTCGCCGCCGAGCTCCAGCAGGTGCCGGGCGACGTCGAGGCGGTCTTCCTCGCAACGGCTCTTGCCGATGGCATGCCCCTGGGCCTTGAGGAAGGTGTAGGTCATCGCGCCGCCGATGAGCAGCGTGTCGACCTTCTTCAGGAGGCTCTCGATCACGCCGATCTTGTCGGAGACCTTGGCCCCCCCCATGACGGCGACCATCGGGGGCTTCGGCTGGCCGAGCAGCTGGTCGAGGATCTGCAACTCCTTCTCGACCAGGAGGCCGATGGCCCGGCGGTCTTCCGGGAATTGCTCGGGGACGGCGAGCATCGACGCCTCGTCGCGGTGGCAGGTGCCGAAGGCGTCGTTGACGTAGCAGTCGGCCAGGCCGGCGAGCTGCCTGGCGAACTCGGGGTCCCCCTTCTTCTCCCCCTTGTTGAAGCGGACATTCTCCAGGACGACGATCTCGCCGGGCTTCAGGGCGGCGCACCTGGCCTGGGCGTCGGGCCCGACCGTGTCGTCGGCCTTCTGCACGGGGCGGCCGATCAGCTCCTGGAGCCGGGCGGCGACCTTGTCCATGCGGAAGGGGGCGTCGGCCTCGGGGTCCCCCTTGGGGCGGCCGAGGTGGCTGACGAGGATCAGCGAGCCCCCCTGGTCGAGGATGTGGGTGAGGGTCGGCAGGGCCGATCGGATCCGGCGATCGTCGGAGACCTCGCCGTCCTTGGTCTGGGGGACGTTGAAGTCGACCCGGACCAGCGCCTTCTTGCCCTTGAAATCCAGGTCCTTGATCGTCTGCTTGGCCAAGGTAGTGGTCCTTTTATCCGCTCGGTGCGGGATCAACAGGTCGTCGGGCCGATCGATCCCCGTTTGAATCGTGAATCGGGCCGTCGGCTCGTCGGTCGAGCCCTGAAGAGGCGGAGGCGGAGGCGGGTGCAAATGCGGATGCAGATCGAGACGACGCCCGGCCTCCCCGGTCGTGAACGAGGGATCGGCCGGGCGTCGTGGCTTGGGAACGCGTTGGCAAGATCGTGACGTGGGGTCCTGGCTTAGAGGGCCGCCATCTTCGCGATCAGCTCGGCGGTCCGGCAGGAGTAGCCCCACTCGTTATCGTACCATGCGCAGGTCTTCAGCAGGTTGCCCTGCATGACCTGGGTCCAGTCGGGGACGAACACGCAGGAGTGGGGGTCGGAGATCACGTCGCTGGAGACGATCGGGTCGGTGACGTAGGAGATGATCCCCTTGAACGGGGCCTTCGACGCGGCCTCCTTCAGGGCGTTGTTGACCTCGTCGGCGGTCACGTCGCGCTTCATGACCGTCGTCAGGTCGACGATGCTGCCGGTCGGGACCGGGACGCGGAGGGAGATGCCGGTGAGCTTCCCCTTCAGCTCCGGGATCACCTCGCCGACGGCCTTGGCGGCGCCGGTCGTGGTCGGGATCGTGTTGATCGCGGCGGCCCGGGCGCGGTAGGGGTCGCTGTGGATCTGGTCCGACACGCGCTGGTCGTTGGTGTAGGCGTGCACGGTCGTCATCAGGCCCTTCTCGATGCCGAAGGTGTCGTTGAGCACCTTGGCGAGCGGGGCGAGGCAGTTGGTCGTGCACGAGGCGTTGGAGATGATCCGGTGGTCGGCCTTGAGCTGCTCGTCGTTGACGCCGAGCACGACGGTCAGGTCGAGGGCGTCCTTGGCCGGGGCGCTGAGGACGACCCGCTCGGCGCCGGCGTCGATGTGCTTCTGCAGGCCCGCCCGGTTGGTGAAGAAACCGGTCGATTCCAGGGCGATCTGGCAGTTGAGCGACTTCCAGGGCAGGTTGGCCGGATCCTTCTCCGCCAGGATCGGGATCTCCTTGCCGTTGACGATGATGGCCTTCTCGGCGGCCTCGACCGTGCCGTTGAACCGGCCGTGGACGGAGTCGTACTTCAGCAAGGTCGCCAGCTTCTTGGCGTCGGACAGGTCGTTGACCGCGACGATCTCGAAGTCGTTGGACCGCTCCGCCAGGACGCGGAAGACCAGGCGGCCGATCCGACCGAAACCGTTGATACCAACACGAACAGCCATGGAGAGAATCCCCGAGTCGTTAAGGAACCCGTCAAATCGAGCGTGCAAGTCGTGGAGGCGAAGGTCGCAAGTCGTCGTTTCGTAAGCGACTTCGTTTCGACGTTATGGCGCGGATTATAGAAATTCGGCTTTCGGCCTGTCAATCCAGCCCGTCCGCCGGGCCCGGTCCTTCTGCCCGGCGTCGGGCTGCGGACCCCACCAAACGACGCGATCGGGGCGAGGCCCCAGGCATCCGGGCCTCGCCCCGATCGCGTCGGAATCACACCGCAAATCCCTCGAAACGCCGCCCGGGTCAGTGCGGCTTGAACCAGGATCGCCTGGGGGCCGCGGGCACGTAGTAGAGCTGCACCGGGCTGGCCTGGGGCGCCGCGACCGACTGCGAGACGACCGGCGCGAGATAGGTGACCGCCTGCGGCTGCACCGTGACCATCTGGACCCTCGGCTGAGCGACCGCCTGCAACTGCAACTGCCCCGACGCCTGGGCCGAGGGGGCGGCCGCCTGGGCCGAGGGGGTAGACCGGCCCTGCTCGGCCTCGATCACCGTGATCTGGATGGACGGCGGTGCCTCGGGTCGCTCGGGGGGGACCTGCTGCTGGAGCTGGACCACCGACTTCGCCAGGCCGCCGAAGGTCGGCACCGCGACCAGAGCCTGCTGCGCCGGCACCTGCACGACGCTCACCTGGGCCGGCTGCGCGGGGAGGGCGTAGAGGACCGCGGCCGGGGCCGCCGCGGGCTGGGCCACCGGCACGGCGATCAACTGCCCTTTCTTGCGGAAGAAGTCGCCGGCGACGGCGGAGCCTTCCCCGGGCCCGGACGCCAGGAAGACGACCCCGAGCAAGGCCAGGCACCGGATTCGGTTCGAGGGCAACGTCATGGTCGTTCGCTCCTGTTTCGTGTCGTGTCCCGGCAAGGGATCACGCAACCTGACTTGTCGTGTCCTGGTCGATTCGATCGATCAATCAAGAACGGGCGCGGTCGCGAACCACCGGATTCGAGAGATGGGCGACCCGGCGGGACGCCCGTTTAATTCCAGGGGAAGCACCACCGAGGGGAGCGGTCGGGGACCTCGACCCAGGTCGGCCGGGGCGATGTCGGCACCGTGATGACGGGGGGGACCGTCACCACGGGCGGCTGGACGATGACGGGGGGCTGCCTGGGGCCGATGAGCGGACCGTGCTCGGCGAGGATCTGCTCGACCTCGTCATCGACCGCGTCGAGGAAGTCCCGAGGGAGCGTCTCCACGGTCCGACCCGAGAGTCGCGCGGCGTGTTCTCGGAAGAACTTCCGGAGGGTCGCCCGGCGCGTCGGCAGGTCGATCCCGGCGACGATCAACCCCTGATCGACGGCCCTTGCCAGCCTCGCCAGCCGCTGGAGCTGTTCCGGGGCCAGTTCGAACGGTTCGACGGGGGCGGGCTCCTCGGGCTCGGAAGGCTCGCCGTCGGGATCGGTCGGGTCACCGTCACCGTCACCGTCGCCGTCGGGGGAGGAGGTGGTGGGCGTCTCCGGGGGAAGGGCCACGGGGATCCCGCGGGCGGTGAGTTCCGCCATCGCCCGGATTTGCTCCCGGGCCTGTCGGGGGGGGGATCCCCCGGGGTTGCGACGACCCAGGGTTTCTTCCAGCCGAGCGACCCCGAAGTGTTCGAGCTGGTCGACGCGATCGTTGATCCCGGGCCACTCGCCCGAGATCTTCCACTCGGCATTCTTGCGCCGGATCAGCTCGGCGATCCCATCGAGCTCGTCCTGGAGCAAGGTGTCGGCGGCCGGGCCCGCGTCATCGGCCGCCGGCCGGTCCCCCGAGGCGACCCGGCGGGCCATCGCGAGGATGAACGCCCGCTCGACGTCCAAGAGCTCCCGGGGATCGTTCGCCGGCGAGACCGCCCTGGCCGCCATCGCGATCGCCTCTCGATCGAGCGTCTCCCGCAGATTGGCCTGGTCGATGTTGGTGGCCTTCAATTGCTCGAAGCGATCGGCGAGGGTCTCCGAGAGGATCGACTCGAACGGTCGCAGCCGGACCGGGGCCGAAGACAAGGCGCTGGGCGAAGGGCCCCGATCGGGTTCGGATGGCTCCGGCGGCTGCGGGTCGTCGAGGACGATCGACACGAGCCGGCCGGCCTCCTGCTTCAAGGGGTCGGGGAGGAGCAGGAGCTGATCCTCGGGGAGCCCGGTCCGCATCACGTTGTCGATGAGCTGATAGGCCTCGATGAGCAGACGGCCCCTCAGGGCGTCGGCGGCGAGGTCGGGATCCGCCGCGAGCAGCTCCTCGTGGACGCCTTCGAGCGTCCGGCGGAGCAGGTCGAACCGGTCGGGGGTCAGCGACTCCGCCTGCCGATCGGCCGATCGACCTGGCTCCTGGGCCTCGACCCGCCCCATCGAGGCCAGCCCGCCCAGGAACAGCAGGACGATCCGGAAGGTCGTCGCGCCGGGTCGATTCACGGGGTTCCCCCTCCCGTTCGAGATGCAGATGCCGCCCCTCGCCGGCCCGGACGGCCTCTCCCGCGGCACGTCCGGGGACGCGGGGGGAGAGCCGTCGGCCAGCCAAACCACGCAAGTATAGCAGCCAAATTGAGCCGAGGCGAAATCGGGCGTCGCGGGGAGGTCTGGCGCGTCAGCCCGCCTTGCGCACCAGGAGCCCGTACGACCCGAGGCCGGTCCGGAGTCGGTGGCGGAGGTGCAGGCGATAGTGGCCCGGGGCCAGATCGCGTTCGATCAGGGCGTTCAGGCCGTTCGGGCTGCTGCCGTGGTGGTCGTCGGCCAGGATCTGCTGGTTGGCGTCTCGGAGCGTGAGGACCCAGTATTCCTCCCGGCTGCCGGAGGGGGTGAAGGTCTCCATGACGTAGCGCCCGGGCGCCGCGACCTGGAAGCCGAACGGGATCTCCGCCCCCCGGATCGGCAGGATTCCGGTGAGGGGTTCCCCCAGGGTCAGCGGCAGGTAGCCGGTCGGCTCGGTCGGGACCGAGGGGGGCGGCTGCGTCGCGTCCCTCGGGTAGAGCGAGGCAATATAGCATCGGTCCCCCTCCGAGAGCTCGTAATTGAGCCGGGTCGCCGTGACGGGCCCCCCGGCGATGATCGAGGCGGGGAAGGCGTAGAGCATGATCGACTTCGGGTCGAACTGCGTGGCGTTGTGCAGCAGCTCGATCCGGGTCGGCTGGATGACCTGCTCGCGGACGGTCTGCTGGTCCCAGCGGTGATGCTGCCAGAAGTAGTCGTAGACCTCGGGGACCTTGAAGACCAGCCCTCCCCGGGGGTTCTGGTGCTCGTGGATCAGGCCGAGCGCGTGCCCGAACTCGTGCAGGACCAGGCGTTTGACCTCGTTCGGATTGGCCAGGACGTCGTCCGTGAAGCCGAGCGTCATCGACGGCAGCCGCCGATCGATCAGGACCGAGCCGGTGCCGATGTACGACTGGAAGATCCGGGTCGGCGGCATCGTGACCCGGATGTGGGCATCGACGAAGCGATCGCGGCCGAGGAAGTTGAACTTCAGGTTCGCCGCGGCTTCCCAGTCGCGCACGTGAGACTTGACCAGGGCCTGGACCGACGGGTGGCCGTCGAGGAAGACGACGTTCAGTTGCAAGGGCCCTCGCCTGGGGCGGTCCCAGAGGGTGCTGGTGAGTGCCCCGGCGCGGAGCTGGCCGTGGGCGCTCATCTGTTCGATCGGCTGCTCGGCCGTGCAAGGGACCGGGAGCATGGTTTCGTGATCGTGGGCCATGGTGCGAATTCCAAATCAATGAGGTAGTGACAATGGGGTGCGCCGCGGAGATGGAGGCAGGGGGACGCTGCGTCTGGCGTGACGAAACCCGCCCGCCCCCCTCACCCCGGCCCTCTCCCCGTTGTGCCTGCCTGGCGGGGAGCGGGGCCGGGAGTGCTCGTCGGGAAATCGGGGTGGGGCGTCCACGACGGGAGCTAGCGGATCGGCAGACCTCGTTCTCTAGAAATCATCTGAGAAATGGCGAGGCTTAGTCACAAAATCTCGAAAGATTGCGCGGTTCGGCTCAAGATTCGGCCGAAGGACCGGCCGAAGTGGGGGTAATCGCGGGCACCTGGTCCGCTCAGGACGTGATGAGGGCAGCAAGAATCACTGCCCTGACATCGCGAGATTGGGCAAATCGCCCGGCTCAACGCCTCCACCAGGGGCGTTTCTTGGCCTGATGGCCGTTGAAGGGGTGGCCGAGGTGTCCTCCGGCGGGCTCCGACTGGGGCGAGGGCACCGCGGCGGGATAGGCAGGGGCCGCCGGGACCAAGGTCGGGGCGGGGGACGCCTGGACCGGCAGGGCCGTCAGGGGGACCGTCGCCGCAGCCGGGATCGCCGAGGCGGGGACCAGGGCCAATGCTCCGGCCGGCTGCGGGGTCGGCTCGGGTCGGGGGAGCCGGACCCGGGGGTGCCCGTGTCGTTCCAGGGCCTCGCCGACCTTCAAGAAGCCCTTGCCGAGCGCCCCGATCATCGCATTGACCACGTCGGGATTCTGGAGGAGCAACGCCACGGCGGTCGTGCCCACGACCGACTGCTGCGGGGCGACGGCCAGGCCCGTCATCGGGGCGGCCGACACGAGACTCGCCCCGGGATGAGCGGGGGCGTAGGCATAGGAAATTTCGGGAGCCATCGCCGGCGGGCTTTGCGGAGAGGGTAGCCCGTGGCTCGGCACCGAGGTTTGAGGGACCGCGAACAGGTTGGGGGCCGCCTGCGTCTGTTGCCCGCCGACGACCGCGTAGTTGACCGTCGGGGCCGCCTGAGGCCCCTGGACGATCGTGATCTCGGGGGGGGGCATCTGCCCGAGCATGATCCGAGGGGCCTGCGGCTGGATGTAGATCGACGGCGACTGCTGCTGCACGACGATCGGCGGACCCGACTCCTGCACCACGACCGGGGACAGCGACGAGGGGGCCGACTGCCCGACCGGGATCATCCCCAGGGCGGGCGGCTGCGGCTTGCCGGGCGGGGGAGGGGCCTGGGCCGGCTGCTGGGGAGACGGCACGGGGACCGCAACGGTCTCTTGCCGGTCGCGATGCAGGAGTCCGGCCGGGCTGACCGCCGAATCGGTCCGGGCGGCGCCACCCCCGTCGCCGAGCAATCCCATCGAGCCGATCCAGCCGGCGACCTGGGCCGAGTCGGTCGGACCGTCGAGCGACCCGAGTCGGACGAGGGCCCCGTCCCGGCTCCCGTAGGCGAGCAGGGTCGGGAATGACCGGATCCCGAGCCGCTCGACCCGGTCGGCGAACAGTTCCACGGGCATCTCGGCGAACATGGCCCGGCGACCGATGGAGCTTCCCAGCAGGTCCCTGGCCAGGGCGTCTCGCAAGGCGACCGACGCGGGGAACGCCCGGGAGGTGACGACCACCACCGTCGGCCGGCCCGACCGGATCGTCTCGTTGAGCGCCTGGGCGCAGTCCTCGAATCCGGCCGAGGGGCCGGCCGGGCCCCGGGCCTCGGCCTGCGAGGCCGAGAGCACCGGCGAGGCGAGGAACAACAGGCCCAATGCCCACCGAACCCGCGACTGCCTGCTCGACGTGATCATCGCATCCCCCTGCCCTGCTCCGTGGTTGCGGAGGCCTGGTCGATGTGAGGTTGAGGTGAGTCGCCCCCCGGAATCGCTCCGAGGCGATCCGACGACGCGACGGATCGGAAGCCGTCGGCGATCCTGCGGAACTGCTCGGCCAGGACCGAGCGGGCCTGCGGGGAGAGGGGGGCGGCCATCGCCTCGGGCCGGGCCAGGTCGATCCCCCGGCCGCCCAGCTCGGCCAAGACCGCGGCGCTGATCGGCTCGAACACCCGGCTATTCCAGCCTTCTCTCGCCCCCGGGTCCTCCGGCAAGGCGGCGTCGAGCCGGAGCGCGATCTCGCGGAAGGCCTCGGCGGCCGAGGCATACAGGTCGATCCGGCCGGCCACCCCGTCGAAGACCTCGGCCACATTGCCGGCCCGCTCGGGGCCCCCCGAGACGTCCCGGAGGGCCGCCGCGGCGATCGCGGAGATGGTCGATCTCGCGGGATCGGCGGGGGTCGCCGCCATCGGGGCGGGCCGCGTCGACTCGCCCGATCGCACGTCGACCGCCACGAAGGCCGGCGACGAGATGGCGTTGCCCGAGGCGACGACCAGGGCGAAGCGGTATCGCCCCGGGGCCTCGGGGACGAACGTGTAGATGTAGCGGTCCTCGATCGCCAGGGCGACCGGAGGCCCGTCGACCTGGAGCCATCGGTAGCCGATTTCACCCTTCGGCGTGCTCCGGATGCCGTTGAGCGTGACCTGCCGGCCGACGATGGCCGGCTGATCGTCGCCGGCGTCGGCGATCAGGTCGGGAGGGGCCGAGTCTTGCCCTCCCCAGCGGATCGGGACGTGCAGGGTGGTCAGATCGACCCCCTCGGCGTTGCGGACGACCAGGACGAAGGCCATCGAGCCGACGGCCCTCGGCACGATCAGGGTCGGCGAGCTGGAGGTCGGGTCGTCCAGATCGGCGGGCGGCCCCCAGGCCTGTTGCCAGCGGTACCGGAGCGCCTCCCCCGTGGATCCGTCCCCTCGGAGCCGGATCCGGAGGCCGGGAGAGACCTCCCCCTCCACCTCGGCCCGGGCCGAGACGACCGGCGCCGACGCCTCCGGGACCGGCCGGATGACGTCCTCCGGAAGCGGCGCCGGCACGGGAGGTTCGCCGGTCGAATCGCGGGCGAGGCCCTCGGCCCCCGTCGTCAGCAGGAAGGTCAGGACGACGACGCGCCCGGTCGGGCCAAGGCCAAGGATTGGCCGCGCTCCGATTGGTCGTCTCATTGGCCCCCCTCCTCTTTGAACGCCTAAGAGTGCCATAGCAGTCCGCCGGCACGTCACTTTTAAGTTCGGATCGACGAACCAGGCCGCTAACTTGAGCAGCATCGTTGTCGCAGGCAAAATTCGTCCGAAGCGGATCACTCGGAAGACCGCGCGAACCGGGCCGAGAGTGGGAGGCAATCCGCCCCGGCGGGCGGTCGTTTGCTTGTCGGGGGGGGGCGATGCCCCTTAGAATGAGGGACAAATCCTCGAACAGAACCATTCAACCGGGATCGGACGAGCGACCGTTTCAGGAAGGACACCGTCGATGGACGAGGGGACGCAACGGCCATCGGGCACCGGGCTCCGGACGCAACCGATGCAACACGGCCACCGACCGGCCGCGGCGGAACAGGTGCCGGCCACCTTGGTCCCGGAAACCGGCTGGCATTTCCTGCACCTGTTCTACCGGATCGACCGCGAGGTGCTGGCCCGCCTCGGCCCCGAGGCCCGAGAACAGGGCCGATCGGACGTCCTGGCCGCCCTCTCGACCGACCCGGCCCCGGGGATCGAGCAGCGGCAGTGCTTCGTGACCCCCGGCCACAAGAGCGACTTCGGCGTCATGATGGCCGGCCCCGACCTGAGGGCCATCCACCGGGTGCAGACGGCACTCCAGGCGTCGGCGATCGGGCCGGCGTTGGTGCCGACTTATTCCTTCTATTCGATCACCGAGGTTTCCGAGTACGTCCCCGACGCGGAGCAATACGGCGCGATCCTCCGGGATCGCGAGGGGATGGACCCCGAGAGCTCGGCCTACAAGGCCAAGGTCAACGCCTACGCCAATCGGCTGGAACCGATGAACCGTCAGCGGCTCTATCCGGAGTTCCCCGACTGGCCCTGCTTCTGCTTCTACCCGATGAGCAAGATGCGCCAGGGGGAGCAGAACTGGTACCTGCTGCCGTTCGAACCGCGCTCCCAGATGATGGCCGAGCACGGCCGGAGCGGCATGAAGTTCGCTGGGAAGGTGTCCCAGGTCATCACCGCCTCAACCGGCCTCGATGACTGGGAATGGGGCGTGACCCTCTGGGCCCGCAATCCGGCGTACCTGAAGGACATCGTTTATACGATGCGGTTCGACGAAAGCTCGGCCCGCTATGCCCTCTTCGGGGCCTTCTACTTCGGCTTCATCGTACCACCCGCGGAGCTGCTCGAGGCGGTCCGCCTGTGATGAATCGCGGCATCGCAAGCCTGTCAGTGTCGAGTGTCGAGTCATGTCAGGCAGCTCAAGTCGCCCGACTGCCAGGCGTCGGTCGGGATGCCCGGGCGACCCCCGTTCCCTTACCCGCGACCCGGTCGATCAAACGCGCGAGGCTCATCATGGACCAAGACGAACTGACCCCCTGCTACCAGGCCCTGAGCCTGATGGAAGCCAAATTCATCGCCGACCAGCTCAACGCCGAGGGCATCAAGGCCGTGTCCGACGGGCAGGACATGCAGGACTTCCTCGGGGCCTGGGAGGGCAATCCCCGGGTCTACGTCCGGCAAGGCGACCTGCCTCGGGCCGAGAAATGGCTCGTCGAGTACGAGGAACACCGGAAGCGACACGCCGACGAGGAATTGAAGCGTCAGCAAGGCCCCGCCTGACCCCGAACGATCACGCCATCGGAGGGCCGTCACGGGACGAGGCCCCGCCGCCCTCCGATGGTCCGATCGCAGTCAACTCACATTATGATCGTTGAAGCTGATTGATCTTGTTGTAGAGCGTCTTGAGGCTCACCCCCAGCTCCTTGCTGGCGGCGGGCTTGTTCCCCTTGTGCTTCTCCAGGACGACCTGGATGTAGTGCAGCTCCAGGTCGCGGAGGGTCGGCGTGCCTTCCGGGATGGCGATGTGCGGGCCGCCGCTGGCCGCCGGGGTGGCCACGAGCGAAGGGGCGGGAGACCGCCGGCCCATCCCCTGGGTCGGGAGGTGTTCGGCATGGATCGCCCCCCCCCGTGCGAGGATCGTGGCCCGCTCGATCGCGTTGGCCAGCTCGCGGACGTTCCCCGGCCAGTCGTGGGCGATCAGGGCCTCGACGGCGTCCTCGGCCAGCTCCGGGATCGGGCCATGGCGACGCCCGGCGTATCGCTTGAGCATGTGCCGGGCGAGCAGGGGGATGTCTTCCTTCCGCTCCCGGAGCGGGGGTGAGTAGATCTCGAAGGTGTTGATGCGGAAGAAGAGGTCCTCGCGGAACTGGTCCTCGGCGACCATCTCGCGCAGGTCCCGGTTGGTGGCGCAGAGGACCCGGACATCGGCCCGGAAGGGCTCGTTCTCGCCGACCCGTCGGATCTCGCCCGATTCGAGGAAGCGGAGCAGCTTGACCTGGAGCCCCTTGCTCAGCTCGCCGACCTCGTCGAGGAAGAGGGTCCCCCCGTTGGCGACCTCGAACAGCCCCTTGCGGTTCGTCTCGGCCCCGGTGAAGGCCCCCTTGCGGTGGCCGAACAGCTCGCTCTCGATCAGGTTCTCGGGCAAAGCGCCGCAGTTCACGGGCACGAATGCCTGATCGGCCCGGAGGCTCCGCTCGTGCATCGTCCGGGCGATCAGGTCCTTCCCCGTGCCGGTCTCTCCCAGGATCAGGACCGTGGCCTCGGTGGGGGCGACGGTGTCGATCAGGTGCATCACGTCCTGCATCACCGGCGTCTCGCCGACGAGCATGGGCGTTCCCCCCTCGGCGGCCTTCAGGCGCGTCTCCAGGGCCGCGGCCTTGTTGGTCAACGATCGCCGCTCCGCGATCCGGTTGAGGACGACCTCCAGCTCGGCCCACTTGCAGGGCTTCGTCAGGTAGTCGAACGCGCCGAGCCGGAGGGCCTGGACCGCGGTGTCGACCGTGGCGTGGCCGGTCATCAGGATGACCTGGGTCTCGGGGCTGAGCTGGCGGAACTTCTCGAGCACCTCGATGCCCGTCAGGCCGGGCATCTGGATGTCGAGCAGGGCCGCGTCGAACCGGCCGCGCTCCAACGCCCGGATGGCCGCCTGCCCGTCGGGGCAGGTCGTCACCTCATGACCGAGCCGCGGCAGCTCGCGTTCCATCAGGTCGCGGAGATAGTCCTCGTCGTCGGCGAAGAGGATTCGCAGGCCGCCATGCTGTGTCTTCTCCATGATCGAGTCTCCTCCTTGAGCGGTCTTCGGCGCCCTCGCCGACGCGAAGTCGACCCGGGCAGGGTCGGGCCGACGGGACGAACCCCATCGGCCCGGCCGGGGTGCGTCGAATCAGCGGCTCGGGTCGTCCTTGCCTTCGGTCGGATCGGGGATCGGGTGGAGCACGAAGAGGTTCGTCTCGGACTGGGCGCGTGTCCGGAATTCCTCGGGGTACTCGTCGCCGATCAGGTTGTAACAAAGCATGACGAACGGCTCATCATTCTCGTTGGTCCCGCGCGTCATGATCCCCCTGGAGGTCTGCCCCACGGCATCCGAGGGGCCGCCGGTCGATTTCATGTCGATCCGGTGCGGCCTGGCGTCGAGATCGAGGGTATAGGTGCAGGAATACAGCTCGTTCTCCTCGGCATCGAGCACGACGATCATATCCTGGGTGATCCGGACCACGTGGGACGCGATCCGTTCCTGGGGGATCGGGTCGCCGTCGCGCTCCGCCGAGACAATCTTGTAGAAGCCGGCATACGTCTTCGGGGAAGACGGATCCTGGACCGGCTTATCCCCGAGCGCCTGGCCGTCGTCGGCCCGGGTGGAGGAGGCCGGGCAGAGTGCCACCAGCAGGGCGACCGCGAGGCTCGAAATCGAAATCATGCGCATGGCTGTTTATCCTTGAATCGAAAGGTTCGGGGAGGTCTGGGCGTCGTCCTCCCCTGTCGCCATGCCAGGCTTGCAAAGCGGGTGCCGACCGCGGGCGGGCTCGGCCGCCCCCCGGTCACGCCGCGGCGTCTGGGTCTGCGTCGGGAGCCGGACGAGGAAGGTCGAGCCGCACCCCTCTCCCGGGCTCATGGCCATGATCTCCCCGTGGTGCTGATTGATGATCCGGTGGGAGATCGAGAGGCCGAGCCCCGTGCCCTTGCCCGCCTTGCGGCGGGTGAAGAACGGCTCGAAGATGTTCTCGAGCACCTCCGGGGCCATCCCGCAGCCTTCGTCCCGGAAGGTCAGCTCGGCCCGCCCCCCGCTGACGCGGGCCTCGATCCGGAGCGTCTTGCCCGCGTCCATGCTGTCGAGCGCATTGACCACCAGGTTCAGGATGACCTGCTTGATCTCCTGGGGATCGACGAACGCGACCACGGCCTCTCGGGGCTGGAAGATGATCGTCTTGTCCCGATATTTCCCCATGTGACGCATCATCTCGACGACCCCTTCGATCAGCTCGACGAGGTTCGTCCGCTGGCTCTGGATCTCGCCGCAGCGCGAGAAGTCGAGCAGTTTCTCGGTGATCCGCTTACACCGGAACGATTCTTCCTGGATCATCCGCAAGTAGTCGCGGACGACCCGGGAGTCGCCGGTCCCCTCGGGATCGGCGGTCCGGAGGACCGGCTCCAAACGCCCTTCCAGCGCCTCGGCGCAGAAGGCGATCGAGGCCAGCGGGTTGTTGATCTCGTGGGCGACGCCGGCCGCCAGGAAGCCGACCCCCGCGAGCCGCTCGGAGCGGACCAGTTGTCGGCTCCGCTCGGCGACCTGCTGCTCGAGGTCGGCATAGGTGGCGCCGAGCCGTGTCGTCATGTCGTTGAAGGCCTCGGCCAGGGCCTGCATCTCGTCGCCGGTCTGCAGCTCGATCTGGTAGTCGAACGACCCTCTCGCGACGTGACGGACCCCGCGGTGCAGGAGCCGGATGGGGGTGAACAGCCATCGGTGGACCAGCTTCGTCAGGCCGCAGAGCATCGCCAGCACGGCGAGCGCCACGGTCCAGATCAGGACCCGGCTCGACTGGTAGTGACGCTTCGAGGCTTCGAGCACCAGGAAGAAGTCGCTGTGAAGCTTGTCCGGGAGGGCGATGGCGGAGGAGGTCAGCCGATCGAGCCTCGCCCGGGTCAGGGCGAACGGTTCCCAGGGCCCGGCGTTGAGCAGGTTCGCCTCGGGATGCCGGGCCAGGTAGATCGAGGTCCGATCGATCAGGTGGTCGACCGTCAGGTCCGGCTGGAGTTGACGGAGGACCCCCGTCAGGTCGTCATCGATCAAGAAGGCCAGGGTGAACTCATCCCGACCGTCGGAACGGTTGCCCCGCAGGCTGTTGCGCTCCAGCTCGGAGTAATACCGGAGCAAGGCCCGCCGGGCCGTCTGGAGCCGGTTGAGGAGCCGATCGAGCAATTCCCGACGCCGGGCCTCGCGGTCGAGGATGGTGATGAACGGGCCCGACGTGCGCTCGACCTGGTCGTCGATCGGCGGCCTCCCCAGGCGGTCCGACTCGGCGCCGGCCAGGCCGACCAGCAGGAGGCCCGACCACCTCCAGGAGCCCGAGGCGGCGGGCCCCGCCGCCTCCGATTCCAGGACCGCGGGGAGCTCGGACTGGTCCGAGAGGAAATGCTCCAGCTCTCGATCGTCGAGATCGAGTTGCATGACCGCCTGCAGGAGATCCTTCGACGCCCCCAACTCTCGAAGCTGATCGGTCAGCGTCAGGTTGCTGCGATGGAAGGCCCGAAGGCCCACGACGGCGCCGGTCAGCAGCGTCATCATCATGGCGACAACCAGACTCAGGCCGACGATCAGCTTGAGCCGA
The DNA here is from genome assembly GCF_040717455.1 of Tautonia sp. JC769. Classification (NCBI taxonomy): domain Bacteria; kingdom Pseudomonadati; phylum Planctomycetota; class Planctomycetia; order Isosphaerales; family Isosphaeraceae; genus Tautonia; species Tautonia sp. JC769. The sequence continues at coordinate 384,763 of NZ_JBFEFH010000001.1, read as the reverse complement.
ATCGGCCAGCGGGGCATGGGGCGACCTCCGTGTCGGACCGTACCAGTCGGATGCTCGGCGTCCCCGGGGGCCGCCGCGTCCCCGGCAACTCCATGAGCCGGGGGCGCGGAACCTAACACAAAGCGTTCCGACTGAGAAGCCGGAGCGCGCCCTTTTTTCCTCAAGTCGATCGTCGGTCCGGTCGACGGGGGGCGGCTCATCGGAAGGAATCAATCGCCCCGGTCGTCACGGCGAGCAGCACCGCCGCCGCCAGGGCCAGCCCCAGCCCCAGCCGCACCCGCCGCAGATGGGACTGGAAGCGGCGCTCGACCTCGGGGCGGCCTTCCAACTGCCTCAGGAAATCGATCCGACGCGCGATGCTGCCGTGGCGCCACGAGGCTGCCCGCGGCTCCAGGCCGTTGAGCGTCGCCACGCTGCTCAATGCCTCGATGAAGATCCCGATCCCGACCGGGCAGAGCGCCTCGGGCACGCTGCCCGGGGCGGTCGTCGGATCGGCGTTGATGTCGCGATGCGGGGGGCAATCGGCCAGGTCGCACGAGACGACCCGGCACCCGAAGACATCCGCCTGACGCTCGAACCATCGCGAGAGGAAGCCGAAGATGACGAAGAAGTAGGCCAGGGCCAGCCCCAGGGCCACCGCGGCCTGCATCAGCAACTCGATCCAGCGGCTCCTCCCCCAGAACCAGAGCGGGGAGTCGAGGCTGAGGGCCTGATCGATCCCGGCGCTGAGCAGGGCCATCACCCCCATCGTCCCCAGGAAGAAGAGGCCGAAGTAGGTCAGATGGCGGTGGGCGATGTGCCCCACTTCATGCCCGAAGACCGCTTCGACCTGGCGAGGCGAGAGGTTCTCGAGCATGGCGTCCGTCAGCAGGACGTAGCGGAACCAGGGTAACGCCCCCGTCACCCCGGCGTTCACGAGGGTCCCGCCGGTATCCCAGACGAGGATGTCGGTGTAGCGGAAGCCGAAGCGACGGGCGAGTTGCTCCAGGCGGCTCCGGAGCGGGCCCTCGGGCAGCGGCCTCGACGGCCAACTCAACCGCACGAAGGCCGGCGAGAGGACCAGGATCAGCCCCCCCAGGACGGCGTAGACCACCAGGTGTACCCACGCCCCGACCCCGAACCTCGATTCGATGCGTTGATCGACCTCCATCACCAGGGCGAAGAGCACGGCGACCGGCAGCACCAGCCCGAAGGCGTGTCGCGCCTTCACGATCAGGTGGCCGCCCAGGCGGACCGGCTCCGTCAGGCGGGCCCGGGTCGCCTTCAAGGACCGTTCCGCGGGGAAAAGGCCGCTCCAGATCGCCAGGATCATCAGCAGGAACGGCAGCAGGATGACCGTTTCCTCGACCAGGAGCCAGTCCCGGAGCCGCAGGCGGTCCGCGACGACGTATGGCCATTCCAGCACGTAAATCAAGGCCGAGAAGGCCAGCAAGGCCGCGACCTGCAACGCCTGCGACGCCCGCAGCAGTTGATAGCGCTGACGGACTGTTTGCCCCGTCAGGGCCGCCTTGCGGACCAACCTTCTGCCGACCAGCGCCGAGATCAGCCCGAGCCCCAGCACCGATGCGGTCACCACCGCCAGGCTCTTCGAGAGGCTCGGCTCGAAACCGGTCAGGCCCGGGTTGCCCGGGACGATCGGCGACCAGAACGCAACGAAGAGCGCGACCAAGACGAGAAGGGGCATCCTTCGGACCTCTCAACGCCGAGGGGACCGAACGGACAGCTCGCGAACGGCCGGCGATGCGGACATCATGTCTGCCTGTCCCATGGAGTGTTCAAGGCCCGTTGAGGCCTTGTGCAGGAGGCTCGATCCGGCCAGACGCCCCGTGCCCCGGCACTCGGTCCGGACCACGACCGACCTCACGCGTCGACGCCCCGCGATCGCGGCGGATCGATCGGGGCCTGGCGGAAAGGCCGACCGATCGCCCAGGCGGTCCGACCGGCTCGACGGGGGTCGAGCCGGCTCGGTCCGGCTGCTTCGGCACCGATCAATGGGGTCCGGCACCGACGAAGACCAGTTGCGTCGTCAGGGCCTTCGAGCCATCCCCACCGGTTTCCAGGGGGATTTGCAGCACGACCGAGGTGCGCTTCTCCCCCTCGTCGTTGACGATCGAGGGGACGGTCGCATCCGCCCCGGCCGGCAACAGGAGGAAGATCGAGGGGTGGTTGGTCGCGGAAGGCCCGGTGCTGACCGCGTTCAGATCGTCCTGAGGAATCGGCTCAAGCTCGATGTCCTCGTCGGGCAGCGAGAGCAGGACGTAATCGCGAAACTTGCTGACACCCAGGTGGTTGCCATCGACCGGCTGCTGGCCATACCGCATGGTGTAGACACCGGGCAAGATGACCTGGTCTTTGTAATCGCCCGTGTCCTCGGCCAGGCGGACCGCGCCGACCAGCTCGCCGACCTGCAGGTAAGGGAAGATCACCGAACCGGTCGGCCCGGTAATGTCCCCCTGGGTCGGCAACCCCTTGCGGAGCCAGAGGTCGAGGTACGGCTTGCCGTCGGCGTCGAGGACCCGGATTCCCTGCTCCGCGAGCGCCTCGCGGACGGGAGCAGCCAGATCTTCGGGAGGTGCCTCGGAAAGGACCTCGGTGGAATAGGAGTCCTGCGCCGAGGCGGGCGGCCCGAACAGGGCCGCGAGAATCGCCGAGGCGACGATGATCGACATCGTACGCATGGGCCGTTTCATCCCTTTCGATTCGGTTCAATCGAGTCTGATTGGGCGGGGGAAGGACGCTCGGGCGGGTTGACGGGCGATCCCCGACCGCAGCCAGGCCCGGCCCGTCGGCCAAACCGGCCTCGCGGTCGAGGCCCCTTGCCTCGCGTCCCGATCCGGGGCCCGCCGGCCGATCGCAAAGGCCGGTCATGCCCGAGGCCCGGGACGCAATGCGCAAGGATACCAATCCGCATCTGCGTGAGCGGATCGAATCAGTAGGCGAAGTGCCCGACGAAGCTGCTCCGGGCATTGGGGGCCGCCCAGGTGCTCCCCAGGCCCTTGCCGCGGAAGGAGTGGGCGAGGGTGTAGGCCGGCTGCACCTCGACCCCTTCGGACAGGGGCTGATAGGCGATCACCTCGTTGCCGCAGACGCAATCATCGCCGCCCAGCGGCCGGGTCGAGATCTCGGCCAGGCCCTCGGCCGCGAAGCGGGCCGGGGGGGCGATCGGCATCAGGTGGTTCTTGTGCTCGGGGCCGTGGGCTTCCGTGTGGCAATGCTCGTCCACGTCCAGGTCGATCGCCGAGGCCTTCACGTCGACCACCTGGCCCAGTCGGGTGCCCCCCAGGCGCTGGGCCATCTGGACCAGGGCGGCGCGCTGCCGCTCGTCGGCCCGCTCGTCGACGATCATGACGGCGAGCGCCTGCTCCGGACGGTCCTCGGAGAAGGTCGAGGTCCCCCGGACCGCGGCGGCGACGGTCAGGCCGGTCAGGTCAACCCCCTCCCAGGAGCCTTCCGTCACCTTCCAGGCCATGACGGCTCGATCCCCGACGATGAACACTTCGGCGTTCGAGAAGCAAGGGCCGGTGAAGACGTCGGCGGTTCGGGCTTCGAGGTAATTGCCGCGCACCTGCACCGCCTCGTTCGCGAATGAGGCGGAACAGATCAAGACGCCGCAGAGTGCGGAGAAGATCGTGCGCATAGGTGTGAAACTCCTTGGCTCGGATCGAGTCGAAACGGCGAGAGAAATCGAACCGCTCTCCGAACGGTCGATTATGATGCGTTTCCGGAGGTTGCGTCAAGCAAAGGTCTTCGGGTTCGAGCAACAGGCCCTCCGGCCCGAAAATGGGGCCGGAGGGCCTGGCCAGCAACGGCGTGCCCCGGAAACATCCCCCCATCGCGGGGGGAGAGGGTCAGTTCTCTCCGACGATGACGTTGACCAGGCCAGAGGCGACGGGGGTGTCGCTCTGGTAGCTGTTGAGGTTCCGGACGACGTCCATCGTGATGAAGGCCAGCAGCATCATCAGGACGGTGGTCACGCCGAGGACGCCGACCCAGATGCCGCCCCAGGGGGGGCCGCCGGCGTCGGTCAGCAGGGCGCTCCCGCCCGCCTTGCGGCCGGCGGCGGGGGCGGCGGTGGCCGCCGCGGCGGCGCCGGCGGGCTCAAGCTCCTCGTCCCAGCCGACGCCTTCCATCTCCTCGGAGTCGGACACCTCGGCATCCATCGAGCCGCTCAGGGCGTCCTCGGCGGCGATGGCCGGCCCGAGGGCGGTGGCGGCACTCTGGTCGACATCCTCCTCATCGAGCGCGAAGACCTCGGAGGCCGAATCGCTCTCGTCGAGGTCGAAGTCGCTGTTGGCGTCGATCTGCATGGTCGCGTCTTCGCCGCTGTCGAGGGCATCGACCTCGAAGTCGGTGTCCTCGAAGATGTCCTTCTGCCCCTGGTCGCGGATCGGCAAGGCCGTGGCCGAGGGGTCGCCGGCGGCCCCGAGGCCGGGCATGGCCGTCGCGCCCGGGTCGGGACGCTCGGCGGCGGGCCGAGGGGCGGGCTTCGACGCGGCGGGCCGCTTCTGCTGCGCGTCCTCGTCCTCGATCGGGGCCAGCTCGATCGATTCGGCATCCCCGGAGAGGCCGCCGACCTGCTGCAGGTTGATCCCCGAGTCGCTCGGCCGGCCGAGGTTGACGCCGGAGGAGGAGGGTTCGGCCCCGGTCACGTCCGAGTCGCTCGGCCGGGGGGCGGCCGATTCGAACTCGTCGCTGGCGTCGAGGGCCGTCAGCTCGAAATCGCTGCCCGATTCCGGCTCGAGGGCGTTGATGACGCTCGAGGGGGTCAGCTCGAAATCGCTGTCATCTTCCTCGTTGACACGGTCCCCTTCGCCTTCGGCTCGGATCTCGCCGGACGACCCGATCGGGCTGGGACGCAGGGTCGTCTCGTCGCTGGATCCGCCTTCGGCCACGGCGTCGAACCCCCCAGAGTCGTCATCGTCGGCGAAGTCGGACGCGCCGAACGGCTCGAACGACTCCTGGGTGTTCTCGTGGACCAGGGTCACGTCGGAATCGCCGGGGGTCAGCGGGGGGACGACATTGATCTCGCCCGAGAGCTGGACGTCGGAATCGCTCGCCCCCTTGGGCCCTTCGGGGACCAGGCGGACGTCGGAATCGCTCGGTTGCTTGCCGGGCGTGTCCATCCCCAGGATGTGAGAGCTGGAGCCGCCGCCCATCGGCAGCGAGGTGTCGTCCAGCAGGATGTCGGCGTCCGACCCCGACTCCTGGGACGGGACGGACTCCATCGAGGCCGGGTCGAGGTCCGACCGCGCCACGCCGAGCTGGAAGACCGAGTCATCGGCCACGTCCGACTCGTTCGTCTGATCGCCGGTCTGATCGGTCGGCAGTTCGAGATCCGAGAGGGACAGCTCGGGGTCGCTGCCCATCCCTCGCCGGCGGGCCAGTTCGTCGATGTCCGAGACGCGGAAGCGCCACGAGCCGCTGTCGAGGAAGGCCCGCACCTCGCGATGCTGGGCCTTCTGCTTCAATTCCTCGGCATTCATGCCGAGGGCCTGGGCGGCCTCTTCCAGGGTGTAAAACTGAGCCATTGGGACGTGCTCCTCGCTTCGCATTCGGCCGGTCGGCCGTTTCGAATCGATTCGGTAGTGGTCGGCGGTGCCGAGATCCGAGGGGAGGAGCGTCGCGTCGGCGGTTCCCGGCCGCGAGCCCCTGGAATTATTGCCCGGAATTTCCCCGAGGACGAGGGCCGGCGACCATGGCCTCGACCGCCGCAACCTCCGGGGGCAGGTTGTTGTACTCCGAAAGCTTCAAATCGGACCCGAACTGTCGAGCGGCCTCCAGCTTGATCGAACCCCCTTTGAAGCCATCGATCTTGTACACGGCCATCGCCTGAGTTCGCGGATCAATCAGGACCAGGCGGGTGGTGCCCGGATCCCCGGGGGCCGAGATGGTGAGGCTCATCAGCCCGTTGGCCGAGGAGGCCGATCCCGTCTCCGCGTGCACCCCCCGAGCCGGGTTGCCCCCCAGCATCCAGGCCAGGGCCAGGCCCAGAAAGGCGCCGGGGAGGCCATAGCCCAGCATCCGACCGATCCTCTGCTCCGACGTCGTCCCGATCGGTCCCATCGCTCTCCTCCTTGTCTCGATCCGACCCGATCTCCTTCGTTCGAATTGATCCGGGATCCCTGATCGCCACCGGCGAGGGTCGCGATCGAGGAGGGCCCGGATCCGGGCATGGCCGAGGGCCGACCGTTCGGTGACGGCGTGTCACGACGACGCTTGCGAGACCAGTCTATCACACCGCGAGACGATCCAGGGGATGCGTCCCCAGAAGCGCGGCGGCCAGGACCGGCCAATCGGGGCGACGTGTGTCGGTAATGCTCCACGTTCCGATTGTAGGGATCTCGTCCGAGACTGCAAGTCCGCCCGGCCGTCGCACCCCTTCGACGACCGTCGCCGGGGGCACGTTCCCCGGCCTCGGGAAAAAATTGTTGGAACTTTGCTTGAATCCGCCACTGGGATTGAGGTACGTTGAACTCGCTTTCTTCCCGAGACCACGCGCGTCTCGCCGCCCGAGCGCGATCGAGGCCACGACCGTTCTGGCCTCGATCCCCCGCCGACCCGCCGGGTGGTCCCGCCTCGACGTTCGATAGCAGACTTCGGGAGCCATCTATGCTGCGACGACACCACCCGGGACGGATTCTGCTGGGGCTTTCGCCTGCCATGGTCGCCGCCCTGGCCCTGATCGGCCCGCTCGCCGCCCGGGCCGACGAGGCTCCGCCGGCCGACGTGATCGGCTCTCCCTCGGGCCTGGAGATCGCCCCGGGCGACGTCCTGCTCTCCGGCCGTCGCGCCTCGGCCCAGTTGATCGCCACGGCGACCGACCCCGACGGCTCGCTCCGCGACCTGACGCGGCTCGTCCGGTGGACCAGCCTCGATCCCGAGGTCGCGACCATCGACGCCCGGGGGCGCGTGACGCCGGTCGGCGACGGCGAGGCCCGGATCGTCGCCTCCGGCGGGAGCGTCGAGGCCCAGACGGCCGTCCGCGTCGAGCGGATGGCGGAACCGCACCCGGTCAGCTTCCGGCAGGACGTGATGCCGGCCCTCAGCCAGGCCAGTTGCAACATGGGGGCCTGCCACGGCACGCCGACCGGCAAGGGAGGCTTCCGCCTCAGCCTCCGCGGCTACCTGCCCGACGAGGACTACCAGACCCTCAGCCGTGAGATCGCCGGACGCCGCGTCGATCCGTTCGACCCGGACAACAGCATGTTGCTCCGCAAGCCGCTCGGCGAACTGGCCCACGAGGGCGGGGTCCGCCTCTTCCGCGACACCAAGACCTTCGAGTTCCTGCGCGACTGGATCGCCGAGGGGGTGAAGGACGACCCGCAGAGTGCCAAGGCCGTCGCCCTGGAGATCGTCCCCGGCGACCGCGTCCTGAACGAGCCCGCCCGGTCCCAGCAGATCGTCGCCCGGGTCCGGTACGACGACGGCACGGTCCGCGACGTCACCCCGATCTGCTACTACGACTCGTCGAACACCGACATCGCCGAGGTCGACCCGTCCGGCTTCGTCTCGTTCAAGAAGCGGGGCGAGGTCGCCGTCATCGCCCACTACCTCGACCTGGTCGCCGTCGTCCGCCTGACCCACCTGATCGAGGTCCCCGGCTTCGCCGAGGTGGATGTGCCCCAGGATAACCCGGTCGACGCCGCCGTCTTCGCCAAGCTCAACCGGATGCGGATCGCCCCCTCGGAGCCCTGCACCGACGAGGAATTCGTCCGCCGCGTCTACCTCGACACGATCGGCGTCATGCCGACCCCCGAAGAAGCCCGCGCCTTCCTCGAAGACCCCTCGCCGACGCGCTACGAGACCCTGATCGACGAGCTCCTCGAACGCCCCGAATTCAACGAGTTCTGGGCCCTGAAGTTCGCCGACATCCTCCGGTCGAATTCCCGGCTGATCAAGTCGAAGGGGGCCTATGCCTTCCATCGCTGGATCCGGTCGCAACTGGAGCAGAACGCCCCGATCGACCGGTTCGTCCGCGACCTGTTGACCGCCGACGGCTCGACCTTCGACAACCCGCCGGCCAACTACTACCGGATCAGCCGGACCCCGGAGGAGGCCGTCGAGACCACCGCGCAGCTCTTCCTCGGCGTCCGGATCTCCTGCGCCAAGTGCCACAACCACCCGTTCGAGCGCTGGACCCAGGACGACTATTACGGCTTCGCCGCCTTCTTCGCCCGGGTCAAGCAGAAGCCCGGCATGAAGCCGGACGAGGAGGTCATCTTCGCGGCCGACGGCGGCGACGTCCGGCAGCCCCGGACCAACCAGGTCATGCCCCCGAAGGCCCTCGGCGGCCCGGTCTACGACCAGGCCCAGACCTCCGCCGACCGCCAGCAGCGGCTGGCCGAGTGGCTCACGAGCGAGGAGAATGACTTCTTCGCCCGCAGCATGACCAACCGCATCTGGTATCACCTGATGGGCAAGGGGATCGTCGACCCGGTCGATGATTTCCGCGACTCGAATCCCGCCTCCAACGTCGAGCTGCTCGACGGCCTGGCCGCCGAATTCGCCGCCAGCGGGTTCGACCTGCGGCACCTGGCCCGCACGATCCTCAACAGCCGGACCTACCGCCTCAGCGCCCGGAGCAACGAGCTGAACGCCGACGACGAGGTCTATTTCTCGCACGCCGTCACCAAGCTCCTCTCGGCCGAGGTCCTGCTCGACGCCATCTCGACCGTGGCGGACGTGCCGACGGCGTTCAACGGCCTGCCCGCGAATTCCCGGGCCATCTCGATCCCCGACGGCCAGATGGACCACCCGTTCCTCAAGACCTTCGGCCGGCCGGCCCGCGAGCTCGCCTGCGAGTGCGAACGCGAGAGCGACTCGAACCTCTCGCAGGCCCTCCAATTGATCGGCGGATCCACCGTCCACGACAAGCTCCGAGCCGACGGCGGCCGGATGCACCTGCTCTCCCAGTCGGACAAGCCGGCGAAGGAGATCATCGACGAACTCTACGCCGTCGCCCTCTCACGGTCCCCGACCGAGACGGAGCAGACCGCCGCCATCGCCCACATCGAGGGGGCCGAGGACCGTCGCCAGGCGATCGAGGATCTCGGCTGGGTCCTGATCAACTCCAAGGAATTCCTCTTCCGTCACTGATCGTCGGCGTCCCGATCGCTTGCAAGTCGGGACGCAATGTTCGCTCGCCGGATTCCTGCCCCGGGGGTCGTGATGCCAGGCGCATCGCGGCCCCCGTCGTCATTTCTCCCAGGACGTTCAAGTCCTCCCGGTTTCCGGTCGATTCCAGGACAACAGGAACGACCGATCCGATCCGGACAATCGGCCGTTCGATCTCCTCCCTCTCAATCGGTCGGGATCGGGCCGAAGGCTCGACGCCGACCTCCCCCCATCGAGGAGTCGCGCCGATCATGAATCGCCCCCATCACCGAGCCCGACGGACGAAGACGCACCCTGCGCTTGAATCGCTCGAAGCCCGCCAGATGCTCAGCGTGGCGAACCCCTTGCCGCCGGGCAAGGCGGCCGAGGTCGTCCACCAGTCGTTCCAGAATGCCCGGCCCGCCCCCCAGTCCCCCAGCCCGGCCACGACCCGCGTCGCGATCGCGACCGACCGGCCCAGCTACGCCCCGGGCGATCCGGTCACATTCACCCTGACTCAATCCGTCGCCGGCAGCACCCCGGTCAATACCGGCCCCTTGGGCAACTACGACGTGATCGTCTCCCAGCGCGGGCGGGAACTCTGGCGGTTGAGCGACCAGCGCGGCCCGCTCGCCACCTCCCACGTCCTCGTCACCTTGCAACCGGGCGAGTCGCGCCAGGTGACGACCACCTGGAACGGCCGCGGGCGAGACGGCCGGCCCGTGACCGGACCGGTCGAGATCCGAGGCGTGATCGACCGCGTCGAATCCCCGCCCCGGACCGTCCAGATCGGCGGCGCCGCCCCCGCGCAGGCTCGCCCGACGCTCGCCTCGCGACGGCCTGCGCCCACGCCGGCCCCGGCCCACCGGCCGACTCCCCTCCCGGCCCACCGGCCGCATCGCGAGTACTCGGCCAATCTCGCCCAGGCTCGCCGACAGTTCCAGCAACTCCAGCAACAGCAAGCCAGGCAACTCCAGCGCGCCGCCGAGGCTCGCCAGGCCACGTTCCCTCGCCCCGCCCCGCCCACCTTCCCCGGCGCCCCGCCCCACCGCCCGAGGTTCTCCTGACGAGCGATCGACCGGCACGGCGCCTCGGGCCGTTCGTGGCGTCCGCGACCCTTCCGAGGTTGAGACCCTCGATCACTCGCGGACGCCGACCGGCCCTTGTCCCGTCGGCCCCGTTCCTCGACCATTGAGGATGGGGACTCCCGGGGCCGATCGAGAGCCGACCCATGCCGCCCGAGCAGCCTTCCCAGGCCTTCCACGCGAACCGGGTCTCCCGGAACCTCGGGTCGGCCACGATCCTCATGATGCTCCTCCTGACCTTCGGGCTCCTGACCGATCCCAACGAGGGGTTCGCCGTCCAGGCCGCGCGGCCGGATGGCGTCTGGGTCATCGGCTTCCTGATCTCCTTCCTCGTCGGGTTCACCCTGATGGGCATGGGCATGCTCGCCCACTTCCGGAGGCATGCCCTCGTCTTCGATCGCGCCGGGCTCACCGTCCGGGGTGTCTTCCGCACCCGATTTCTCCCGTGGGTCGACATCCGAGAGGCCGCCTGGCGCGGCGGGAAGTACCCGAGCGTGCGCCTGCGGTCCGAACGGGCGAAGCTCTCGATCGACCTCAGCCCGTATTCCTACTCCCGGGCGGATCGCATCGTCGCGGCCTTCCGGCGCGAACTCGACCCGTCGATCCAGCGCGACTGGGACCGGTTCGCGGCGCTCGCCGGGCTGGATGACCGGGGACTCCCGCTCCCTCGAACCGAGACCGGCCCCGAGCCGATCCCCTCTCCCGATGCGATCGACAATCAATCCCGATGGGATCGCCTGTTCCCCGTCGTCGCGGCCACCGGGGCCTCGTTCCAGGTCATCGCCGTCGATGTCATCCCCCCGTCGTCCTCGTGGATGATCCTGGCCTTCGTGCCGGTCGGCGTCGTGGCCGTCTGGCCCGCCCCGGCGTCGTTCCCGCCCTCGGGAACCCTCCGATGGCTGCGATCGATGCCCGAGGACCACCGCCGCGAGGCGATCGGCTGCTTCGCGATGCTGGCGAAGCTGATGCTCGTCGGCGTGGGCTTGATCCTGCTCATCCCCATCCTGGTCGTCGTCGCGAGCCTCGGCGCCTTGCTCGCGTTGCATCAACTTGCCCCTCGGTTCGCGGACCTGGAAACGGCGAAAGTAATCGGGGCCGGGGCCCTTTTGGCACTGACGATCCTGGTCCTTGGTCCACTCGAACGACGGAGGAAACGCGATCGCGAGCGACGACTCGCCGAACATCATCATCATTCGATGTCCGACGGCAACTCGTCCCCCCTACCGTAATCCTCTCGTGGCGATCGCCCGGTCATCCCTGGTACACTCGATCTCATGAGGCCACCCTTCCCCGGCATGGACCCCTGGCTCGAACACCCGACCATCTGGCCGGACGTGCATAATCGGTTGATCGCCGCGATCGCCGATGTGGTGGTGCCGATGGTCGACCCCCGATATTTCGTCGGGGTCGAGAGCCGAATGGTCCTCTACCCATCCGCCGACGATCCGAGGGGAGCCCGGCCCGACCTGGCGATCACTCGGGGGCAAATCGATGCGCCGATGCCTCCTCCCGAAGGTGGGGGAGGGGTCGCGGTGGCACAGGCGGTCGAGGCGGGGGTGGAGGTCGTCGAGGTTGATCTGCCCGTCCGGGAGGAGGCGATCGAGGAAACCTACCTGGAGATCCGGGACACGAGGTCGCATTTGCTGGTGACGGTCCTGGAGGTTCTCTCCCCGAGCAATAAGTCACGGGGGCGGGGGCGCGAGGCGTACCTCGCCAAGCGAGACGAGGTGCTGGAGACGCAGACGAACCTCGTCGAGATCGACCTGCTCCGGGACGGCGAGGCCACCCCCACGACCCCCTTGATCCGGAGCCATTACCGCGTGCTCGTCAGCCGAAGCGTCGGTCGCCCCCGGGCTCAGGTCTTCGCCTGGAATCTCAGGGCCCCGCTGCCGGACATCCCCATCCCCCTGCTCCCCGGCGACGCCGAGCCGACCCTCCCGCTCAACACCACCCTGCACGACCTGATCGATCGCGCCCGGTTTTTCCGAAGGCTCGACTACGAGAAGTCCCCCTACCCTCCCCTCTCGGAGCCGGACGCGGCCTGGGCGAACGCGATCGTCACCTCACCTCGCCCGGCCTGAACCGCCATCTGGCCTGTTCCCGCTTCACCATCGCAATCGGGCGGTCGATGACGTAGCCTTGCTGGGCAAATCGATCCGAATGACACCGCAACGCCATCGCCCGAGCCAGGCGATCGGCTCCCGGGAGCCATGCGACCATGTCCATCGCCGCCTCGACCGCCTGGAAGACCCTGTCCTCGCACGCCGAAGCGATCGCCTCGCACCACCTCCGCGACCTGCTCAACGACCCAGGGCGTTGCCGGGCGATGGTCGCCGAGGCCGAGGGGATCACCCTCGATTTTTCTCGGCAGAACGCCACGGCCGAGACGGTCAAATTGCTCCTCGACCTGGCCGAGGAGGCGAAGCTTCGGGCAAAGATCGAGGCCATGTTCCGCGGGGATCGGATCAACACGACCGAGGATCGGGCGGTCCTCCACGTCGCCCTGCGGGCGCCGCAAGGCGCCTCGATCACCGTGGACGGCGTGAACGTCGTCGACGAGGTCCACACCGTCCTGGAGAAGATCCGGGGGTTCAGCGACCGCGTCCGATCGGGCGAGTGGAAGGGGGCGACCGGCAAACCCCTGACCGACGTCGTCTCGATCGGCATCGGCGGCAGCTACCTCGGCCCCGAGTTCGTCCACGAGGCCCTCCGCACCGACCCCTACTGTGCCCAGGCCGCCCAGGGACGCCGACTCCGGTTCCTGGCTAATGTCGATCCGATCGACGTGGCCCGCAACCTCGAAGGCCTGAATCCCGAGACGACCCTCGTCGTCATCGTCTCCAAGACCTTCACGACCGCCGAGACGATGCTCAACGCCAAGACGCTCCGGCAATGGCTCGTCGGCTCGCTCGGCCCCGAGAGCGTGGCCAAACACATGGTCGCCGTCAGCACCAATCTCGACGGCGTGAGGGACTTCGGCATCGACCCGGCGAACGCCTTCGGCTTCTGGGACTGGGTCGGCGGCCGCTACAGCGTCTGCAGCGCCGTCGGGGTCGTGCCGCTGGCGCTCCAATACGGCATGGATCGCGTCGAGCCGTTCCTGGAGGGTGCTCATGCGATCGACCGGCATTTCCTCGAAACCCCGTTCGAGCGAAACCTGCCGGCCTTGCTCGGGCTGTTCGGCGTCTGGAACTCGACCTTCCTGCAACGCCCGGATCGCGCCCTGCTCCCCTACTGCCAGGCGCTCCTGAAATTGGCCCCGCATATCCAGCAAGTGGACATGGAATCGAACGGCAAGCGCGTCGGGCTCGACGGCCATGCGTTACCGTACCCGACCGGCGAGGTCGACTTCGGCGAACCGGGCACGAACGGGCAGCACAGCTTCTATCAGCTCCTGCACCAGGGGCGTGTCGTCCCGGCCGACTTCATCGGCTTCACCCGGAGCCAGACGCCGGTGAGCGTCGAGGGGGAAGCCGTCTCCAATCATGACGAATTGATGGCCAACTTCTTCGCCCAACCCGACGCCCTGGCCGTCGGCAAGACGGCCGAGGAGGTGGAGGCCGAGGGGGTCCCCGCCGAGCTCGTCCCGCACAAGGTCTTCCCAGGCAACCGGCCGTCGAACGTCCTGCTCCTCGATGGCTGGCTGACCCCCGAGGCCTGCGGCAAGCTGCTGGCGCTCTACGAGCACCGGACCGCCGTCCAGGGGTTCCTCTGGGGCATCAACTCGTTCGACCAGTGGGGGGTCGAGCTGGGCAAGGTCCTGGCCAAGCAAGTGCGCTCCCAGCTCTCGGCCTCCCGCAAGGAATCGGCCCAGGTCGAGGGGTTCAATCCCTCGACGACGGCCCTGCTCCGCAAGTATCTCGGCGCGTAATACCGGCCCGAAGGGACCCATCCATGAGCCTCGACCTGCTCGTCCTGTACGGTTCCGTCCGGTCCGATCGCCAGGGGATCAAGGCCGCCCGGTTCATCGACGCGATGTGCCAGATCCGGGGCCACCGGTCCACCCTGATCGACCCGAAGGTGGTCGATCTCCCCCTGCTCGACCGGATGTACAAGGAATATCCGGCCGGCGAGGCCCCCGAGGCGCTCGAACGCCTCGCCACCCAGATCAAGGCGGCCGACGCCTTCATCGTCGTCTCCGGGGAATACAACCATTCGATCCCGCCGGCGCTCTCGAATCTGATGGACCACTTCCTGGAGGAATGGTTCTGGCGCCCGTCCGCGATCGTCTGCTACTCCGCCGGGCCCTTCGGCGGCGTCCGGGCGGCCATGCAGCTCCGGGCGATGCTCTGCGAGCTGGGCACGCCGAGCATCCCCTCACTACTGCCCATCCCGAAGGTGCAGGATGCCTTCGCGGAGGACGGCTCCCCGATGGACGAGGCCTGGCCGCGTAGGGCCTCGAAATTCCTGGGCGAGCTGGAGTGGTACGCCCGGGCCCTGAAGGACGCCCGGGACAAGGGGGTTCCGTACTGACCCGCCGATCCCTTCGAGGAGCGACTCCCCTTTGGAACCGCACGACCGAGACGCGATCCTGCGTGCCCACGTGCTCGAACTGCTCGACGCCGGGGCGGCGCACCTCGACTTCGAATCGGCGATCGCCGGGCTCGAGCCGGCCCTCCGGGGCATTCGGGCCGAGGGCCTGCCCCATTCTCCCTGGGAACTCCTGGAACATCTCCGGATTTGCCAGCGAGACATCCTCGACTTCTGCCGATCGGCCGATCACGCCCGGCTCCGGTGGCCCGACGACTACTGGCCCGGCCGGGCGGCCCCGCCGGACGACCTCGCCTGGGACCGCTCGGCCTCGGCGTTCCGGGCCGATGCTCAGGCCATGCGGGGCCTCGTCGCCGACCCGCAGACCGACCTGCTCCGCCCCCTTCCCTGGGGCACCGGGCAGTCGATCGCCCGGGAGGCCATGCTCCTGGCCGACCACAACGCCTATCATCTCGGCCAGCTCGTCTCTCTGAGGCGGCTGCTCGGGAGCTGGGACGACGCCTGACCAGCCTCGACTTCGAAGATAAGGCCGTCGTCCACCACCACCGGCCCAGTGGACCTGGATGCGGGCCGACAATGCGTCCCCGGCGGGCGTCGGGGGAGGGCGCCCGTTGCGTCGGGTTCGCGGGTTGGAGGGGTGGCAAGCGGTGGGAGTCGATCCGGGAAGTTCGGAGCGGGCCCGGCGCGCTTGCACGGCAAGGCGAGGAGGGGATCAGCGCTCTCGATAGACGATGCGACCCTTGGTGATGTCGTACGGGGTGATCTCGACGGTCACCCGGTCGCCGGGGACGATGCGGATGAAGTTCTTGCGCATCTTCCCTGCAATGTGAGCCAGCACACGGTGGCCGTTCTCCAGCTCGACCATGAACTGCGTGTTGGGCAGCGCCTCGACGATGCGCCCTTCGGTCCGTAACGGTTCCTCTTTGGCCACAAGGCCCTCCAGGGTCAGCCGATCCCGGCGCCGGCGGTGCAAAACCGGGGGGTCGTTGGGGAGAGTCGGGCCGCCGGGTCGGCCCGATCGATCGAGAGGTCGTCTGACGGTTGCGCGACGATCTGGTCCCGAGTCAACAGTCATTTTATCCGAAGCCGGCCGGCAAACCAGCCGGTTTTTTTCCGGAGTCGCGCGCCAGAGGGGCATCTCGGGGGCCCCAGCCCTTCGAATCGCCCGGGAATTCCCGCGATCAGGCCGGTAAGAACGGCGGGGTCACGCCCCTCACATTCAGCCGGACGCGGTGGATCGAGTCGACCGCCGTGATGGCCAGCGCGTTTCCCTCGCGGCCCCACCAGTTCAGGTTCGAGGGGCGTTTCGGGGTCCTGAGGATCCCCAGCAGGGCCCCATCGGGCCGATAGACCCAGATCCCCTGAGCCACGGCGACGTAGAGACGGCCGTCGCGGTCGACCTTCAGGCCGTCGGGCCCCCCCTGCTCCTCGGGGTCCATCGCGGCGAAGACCCGGTCGCTTGCCGGGTCGACCTGGCCGGAATCGGTCATCCGGAAGGCGCGGATGTGGTACTTCGCCGTATCGCAGACATAGAGCGTCTGCTCGTCGGGCGAGAAGGCCAGCCCGTTCGGCTTCTCGAAGCCTTCGTGAACGATCGGCCGAAGGGCTCCCCCGGTCGTCAGGGAGAAGACGGCTTGATAGGGCAATTCCTTCTGGTCGGGGCTGGGAACGCCGTAGGGGGGGTCGGTGAAGACCATCAGGCCGTCGCCGCGGCAGACGATGTCGTTCGGGCTGTTGAGGCGATTGCCCTCGAACCGCTCGACGACGGTCTCCACGCCCGAGCCGTCCGGGTTCATCCGAGAGACCCGCCGCCCGTTTTGCTCGCAGAAATAAACGCGGCCGTCGGGCCCGAACGTCTGCCCGTTGGCGGCCCCGGTCCGATCGCGGAGCACCTCGGCAGGGCCTCCCCCCGGCGGGAGTCGGTAGGTCCGCTCGGCCGCGATGTCCTGCCAGAGCAAGCTTTCATCGGGCAGCCAGAGGGGGCCTTCGGTGAACTGGAAGCCCTGGGCGAGCGTCTCAAGGGGACCGGCAATCAATTCGCTTAACCCCGCGTCTCGCAGGATCGAGGCGGTGGACATGGTCGGGAGTCTCCCTCGTCGTCTTCTCTGAAGGTTCAGCCGGGCGATCCGGCTGCAGGTCTGATGCCGGGGGCCGATGGTTGACCGCCGAAGGCATTGTGATAGCGTGTATGATCGACCAGACCGAGAATCCGGACGCGCAGTGGCGTCCGGCACCGATTCGAGTGACTGCCCCACCCTCTCAGGGGGTCGCGTTTCCCATGGAATCCGCGCCGCAACCCGATCAGAAGGACCTCCAGCGGGCCGAGTCGTTCTTCAATTATGGGAATGACGCCACCGCCCGTGGCAACTTCCCATACGC
Organism: Tautonia sp. JC769; assembly: GCF_040717455.1. Classification (NCBI taxonomy): domain Bacteria; kingdom Pseudomonadati; phylum Planctomycetota; class Planctomycetia; order Isosphaerales; family Isosphaeraceae; genus Tautonia; species Tautonia sp. JC769. The sequence goes on along the minus strand of NZ_JBFEFH010000001.1, from coordinate 367,715 downwards.
GATGGACATGTACAAGAACGCGCTGAAGATCGCCCCGCTGGAGCTGAAGTTCCGCCAGGCGATGCGCAACGCCATGCGGAAGAAATTCCAGAACGACCCGTCGAAGGTCGGGATGCTCGCCGGCGCCAAGCTCCAGCCGATCCGGCTCCGAATCAAGGCCTCCAAGGGGCGTGGCCACTGGCTCGAGGCGATCGAGCACTGCGAGGAGGCGTTCGTCTACAACCCCTGGGACGTCGGCGTCAGCCGCGACCTGGCCGAGGCCGCCGAGCAGCTCGGCTCGCCCCCCCTGGCCCGCTGGGCCCTGGAATCGGTCCAGACCCAGGCGGCCGACGACGTGGGCTTCTGGAAGCACATGGCCCACGTCTACGCCTTCGCCGAGGACTTCCCCCGCGCCATCCTCTGCTGGGAACGCATCAAGAAACTGGCCCCCGGCGACGAGGAGGCCGCCCGGCAGATCAACGCCCTCTCCGCCAGCCAGACCATCCACGGAGGCAGCTTAAACCAGCAGGGTCGACGCCAGAACGCTCCCGCCGCCGCCACCCCTCCCGAGGATGATGAGGAGGCCGAGGCCCTGCGCGGCAAGCAGGCCATGAGCCCCGAAGAGCGGATGGAGCGGGACATCAAGGAGAACCCGTCCCGCCCCGCTCCCTACCTCGAACTGGCCTCCCAGTACCGGCTCCAGCAACGCCTGGACGAGGCGCGAGACGTGCTGGCCCGGGGCCTGAAGGCCCTGCCCGACGACCCCTTGCTCCGCGACACGTACGCCGAAATCCAGATCGCCCGGCTCCGCAAGGCCATCGAGGCGATCAAGGCCCGCCTCCGCGACCATCCCGACGATGCCGAGGCGCAGTCGAAGCTCGGGAAATTCAACGCCAAGCTCTCCGATTACGAGCTGGCCGAGTACCGCCGCCGGGCCGAGACCCGGCCCGACGACCTGCATCTCCGCTTCGAGCTGGCCCGCCGGCTCGCCGCGGCCGGCCAGCACGACGCGGCCATCGCCGAATTCCAGGCCGCCCGGTCCTCCCCCGCCTTGAAGGTCAAGGCCCTGATGGGGGCGGGGGCCTCGTTCGAGGCCACCGGCGTCCCCAAGCTCGCCGAACGCAGCTACACCGAGGCCCTGAAGGCCGCCGACCCCGAGGATCAGGAGATCCTGAACGACCTGCACTATCGCCTCGGCCGGGTGGCCGAGCAGATGGGCAACCTCGACGACGCCGAGACCCACTACAACGAGGTCGCCGCCAACAACTTCGGCTATCTCGACGTGGCCCAGCGGCTCCGGAGCTTGAACCAGCGGATGTCTTCGTGATACAATCGACGCTTTGCCGGTCGGCGTGACGGCTCGCCCGTTCGGCGACCTCCGCCCCCGGCCATTCGGACGATTTCCTCCCCCCGCCTGACGGGACCCGATCGAGCAATGCCCAATACCGAATCCGCCAAGAAGCGCCTCCGCCAGAACGAAAAGCGCCGGATGCGCAACCGGATCGCCAAGAAGATCATCAAGACCTACACGAAGCGGACCCTGACGGCCGCCTCCGAAGGGAATCTTGAGGCTGCCGAGGCCGATTTCCGCTTCACCATCGCCAAGCTTGACCGGGCCGGCGTGCGACGGGTCCTGCACCCGAACACGGCCGCCCGCCGCAAAAGCCGATTGACGCGCGAATACAACGCGCTGAAGAACGCCCCGAAGTCCTGAGTCTCTCAGGATTTCCGATAGCCTGCCTGCCATCCCGAACGACCTGATCCGGCACCGGATCGGGTCGTTTTGCGTTGCTTCGGCCGCTTCTCAACGCCCAGGGAGGCCCGCCCGATGGCCTCGCTCCGCTCCGAGTTCGACGCCATCTCCCAGACGCTCCTCCGCGCCTTCGGGGGTGAGCCAACGGGCGCGCACTCGCCCGCGGGCCCCCCGGCCGAGTCGTTCCGCGCATTGCTTCGGCAGGTTCTGCTGACGCAACGCGGCCTCCGCGTCGACCAGGCGATCGAGGCGATCGACCGCGAAGGCTGGGCGGACGACCCCGCCGCGCTCGCAGCCGTCGATCCCCAAGAGATGACCGACCTCCTCCGCGACGCCCGCGGGGCGGTGCCGGCCGGGGTCGTCCCCTTGATCCTCCGGGTCGCCGCGTGGGTCGACCGGCTCGGTGGCATGGAGGCGCTCGCGGCGATCGACACCGAGTCGCTTCGCGAGGAATTGCGGTCGATCCGGGGGATCGGCCCGACCACGGCCAACCAGGTCTTGCTCGAAGTCTTTCGCCGGCCGACCTTTCCGATCAGCCGATCCGACTACCGGGTCCTCATCCGGCACGGCTGGATCGACCCCGGTGCCGACGAGACCGAGGCCCGAGAGGTGATCGAAGGGGCGGCCCAGTCGGACGACCCGGACGAGATGTCCCGGCTCGCCTCCTGGTTCGAGTCGCTCGCCCGCTTCTGCAAGGCGTCGAAACCCCGATGCGATCGCTGCCCGCTGCAGCCATTCCTGCCCGACGGTCGGCCCCTCGACCCGGACTGAACGCCCGGGCCGAGTCCGGTAGGCCGGAATCCCGTCGCCTTGGGGGTTCGGAGAGGCGAGGGGCCCCCAGCTCAGTTGCCCGGCGGGGTCGGCCGATTGAGCTGACCGGGAGGGCTGGGCGGCAGCTCGCTCCCGATCGGGGGAATTTGCAAGACGTCCTTCAGCACCGCCCCCGGGTCGCTCGCCCCTTCACCACCGGCCTGCAGGTTGGCGGCCTCGATCAACCGGGCGAACTGTTCGGCCTCGGCGATCAGGGCTTCGGTGCGGTCGCTCACCCGGTCTCGGGCCATCTCGGGCACGTTGAACGAGAATTCGCCGGTCTGGAACTCCGGGTCGAAATCGACGTCGGTATAGGTGAGCAGGAAACGGCTCGGCGGTTCGTCGTCCGCCGCCACGTTGCCGAGGGGACGGCCGGTGGCCGGATCGACCTTCGGGGTGTTGGCCCCTCGGACGATCGCCCGCTTCTTGCCGAGCATCAAGACCTGATACGGCCAGCCCGTTTCCTTGTCGATTTGCAGTTCCACGACACTCGGGATGTAGGCCGGAACCGAGGCCATGGGGGCCAGGCCCATGGCGTTCATATCCTTCCAGTTGCCGCGCAGGATCCAGACGGGCCGGCCGTCCCACTCCCCTTCCAGGCGGCGGTCGAAGCGGACCGACTGCCGCAATCCATCCAGCAGCCAGTGAGGGCCGGAGAGCCCCAAACGCTGCTGAATGAAGTGGTTCCGGTGGAGTGCCTCGTACGGCTCCTGGTTGATCCGCTCCAGGATCGTCGGCAGCGCGAGGCGGTAGTAATAGGTCTGATCGAGGATCTGGGAGACGTCCCAGAGGACGTTCCCGTCGCTCACCTGCCGCATGCGCCCCTGGGCCTGGGGAAGCCCCTGGACCTGCAGGTCGAGGCTGAACGTGTAGGGGCCCGACCGGGCATATTCCCCCTCGATGGTGAACACCTGGCCGAGCATGTCGACCTCCTGGCGGACGGAGGCGCGGACGTTCTCGAGCGAATGGATCTTGGCCAGCGCCTCATCGAGCGTCAGTTCCGCCTCGGTCGGCGGTTCCGGAGGCACCGGGGGCGGGGCGAACGTCGGATCCTGCGCCAGGCTCAGGAGCGGCAAGAGGGCAGCCAGGAGCAGGGGGAGCAGCAGACGAAAGTTGGACATGGCCGGGTCGTGCCGTTCTTTACTCAAGGGCAGGAAAGGACTGTCCGATCTTATCGCCAGGCGCCGGACGCGGCAAGTCCGGCGGGATCGCCCCGACTCGGTTCGTTTCCAGGGACGGAGACGGCCGTGCGCGGGACTTCGAGGATTGGGCGATCGCCGATCGCCCGATGCTCGGGTATCGGCCGATCGGTCGAAGGCAGGGATGCCCGAGGCCGGTTGGCTCGCGGTCCCCTGGCCGTCGGCCGCGCCGCGACCGGCGAGCGACCTGGCCTTAACAAAGGCCGAGTCGGTCTGCGGTCAGCCCGAGGAGGAAGGCATTCACCCCCGTCGTCCGATGACCCCGATCAACCGCCCCGCCCCCTCGTGGTTCGGGCGGGCCGGCGATCGACCCCAGGGTATCATCGCGTCGAGGGGGCGGGAGGTCAATTCAGGATGAAGACGCTCGGAGTGCTGATGTTGGCGGCGGCAGCGACCGGGACCGGCGGGATGTTCGACGGGCCCGGGAAACCGCACGCCCTGACGAGCCTGTTCCGGCCCCACGTGGTCCGTCATGGGCCGCCGCCCGCTTCTGGACCGATCATGGCCCCGCCGGCCGACCCGGCCCTCTCGGGTGCCGGGTTCGGGGCCAATCGGATGTTCGCCAATACGACCAGCCAGGTCTTCTTCGTCGATCCGGCGAACATGGAGATCAGCTGGCAGACCGCCGGGCCGGACGGCTCGCCGGTCTACCTGCCGCCGCAACTGACCGTGCCGGCGCGCTACAACTTCCGGCAGGGCTTCATCTATCGGTTGAAGCTCACCAACATTGCCGACAACCCCGGCCTGACGCTCTATCCGACGATCGAGGTCGCCCCCTCGTCGCCGCAGACCGACGACTACCTGACCCACAACCCGATCCCGGTCCAGTTCACCCAGGAGGACTTCGACCAGGTCCGGGCCGGCAACTTCGTGACCAAGGTGGTCTACCTGCCCGATCCGAAGTTCCAGGAACTGGCCATTTCCGGGCTCTACGGTGCCGAGACCCTCGTCTCGACACGGCTCGAGCCCGGCGTCAATCCGGTCCTCGAGGCCGACAAGCGCGGGACCATCCTCATGGTCATCCGCGTCGGGGCGATCGACCTGGAGATGCCCCCCGGCGGCTCCGGCGGCGTCGCGGCCCCGGCCGCCGACGGGTACGCCCCGGGCGAGGTGATCTACGGGGAGCCCGGCACGATGACCCCGCCGCCGGCCCCCCCGTCGCCGGCGTTGGATGCGATCGCCCCGCCGGTCGAGGAAGTGCCCATCGAGGGCACCTCGCCGTCGACCTTCATCCCGCCGGTGGCCGAGCCCTCGGTGTCGCCGGCCTCGATGCCGGTCCCTCCCCTGCCGCAGCCGGCCTCGCCGTCCCCGTTCACCGGGAGCCTGCCCGAGCTCCCGTGATCGGGTGACCCGATCCGGCCGACCTGGTCGACCAGCCGTCCGGGTCGTCAACCGTCGCCAGAGCCCCGCGGGAGCCGCCGTCCGGCCCCGCCGGGGTGATGGCGCGTCCCGGGGGCCGCTCGCCGATGCGGCTGAACTCTCGTCGCACCCGGTTCGCCCGGCCATGCGAGGGCATCGCTGCGGACGGGTCGGGCCCCGTGAGCCTCAGGTCCGATTCCCGATCCGACCAGGCTCATGACCGTTTCCGAAGTGCTCCACCGCCGCTTCGCTTCACGTACCCAAAAGGATGAGGGAGGGACAGACCCATGTCGCGAGCAGGACGGACCGGCTGGGCGTTGACGGCGGCCCTGCTGCTGTCCATCTCGGTGGGACTGGCCGTCGGAGCGGCCCAGGCCCGGCAGGTCGTGCCAGACGACCCGACCGCCGGGGTTGCCGTCGTGGGAGAGGCTCCGGCGCCGGGCGGGCCGACGTTGCCCCCACAGATCCAGGTCGTCCGCCTCTCGGGCCCATTGGGCATGGGGATCGAGGTGCTCGAACCCGCGCCGATGGTCCTGTCCGACCCGAACGACGACCCCGCCATCCACGGCCTGACCGTCGGCCTCCAGGTCGGCGTCGGCTACCGACTCCGCCTGACGAACCTGCCGAACCAGCCCGGGGCCGAGGTCTTCCCGGTCGTCGAGGTCGTCGGCCACCTGCACCGCCCGGCCGACATCGACCCGACCCGGTTCCCGATCCGGGTGATCTTCAGCCAGGAAGACCTGATCGACGTGGCCGAATCGGGCCGCCTGGTCACGCAGATCGTCTACCTCGAATCCCCCGACCAGGCCCTCCCCCTGTCGATCCCCAAGGATCAGATCCCCGTCACCACCCTCGGCCCCGGCGAGGAGCCGCTCCGGGTCGCCGGTGCGCTCGGGCGGGTCATGGCGATCGTCCGCCTCGGCGGCCGGACCCCGGTCTCGGGAGAGCCGCTCGGCGGCTTCGGCGCGGCCCACCTGGGCGTCGGCCCCTGCCCGTTCGAGGCGACCGAAGGCGTCTGCTGCGGCGTGCCGACCTGCCCCCCCGCCTCGTTCGGCCTCGCGCCCAATCCCGTGTTCCCGGGCGACGAATACCTCTGCGACGGCGGCGACCACCAGAACAAGGCCGGGATCGGGGCCGACGGCCAGGTCGTCGGCGTCGAGCCGAGGGACGCGATGATCCGGTTCAATGCCGGGTCGAAGCCCCGCGTCCTGCCGACCAACACGGTCTGCATCTACGCCCCCCGCTTCGCCGCGGTCCGCACGAGCATCGGCGTCAACGAGAATCGCCTGATCACCGTGCCGAGGGGGGCCGAGGCCCTGACCCGCCAGATGCAGGAGGCGACCGTCCGCCCCCCCTCGCGGATGACCCAGAACCTGTCGGCCAACGCGGTCCGAGACCGGCGCCGCGCCTCGGCCATGGAAGGCCGGACCCCTCCGATCACGCACATCGAGGTCCGGGTCCTCAACGGCCTGACCGACGTGGTGGCCCTCGACCAGGAGGAACTGGTCCAGGGCCCCCAGGTCTCCGTGAACGAGCAGGGGCCGAGGATCAGCCGGCGGGCCACCCCTCCCCTGGGCATCAAGACCGCCGAGGGGCCGGTCATCACGGGGGTCATCCAGGGGGCCAGCCAGACGATCGTCTCCCGAGGCCCGGGCGAGCTGGCCGGCGTCGAGACCCCGCCCGACCTGCCCGGCCTGGCGGTCAACAAGGAGACCGACACCGACGTGGCCGAGCCCGGCCAGGTCGTCACCTTCACGATCCGATGGCGGAACATGGGCAACGTCCCGATCCATTCCGTCTCGATCGTCGACAGCCTGCTGCCCCGCTTCGAGTACGAACCCGACAGCGCCCGGGGGCCGGACGGCGCCATCTTCACGGCCGCCGAGAACCAGACCGGCTCGGTCGAACTGCGCTGGGATCTCCCCGAGCCGGTCATGCCCGGCGAAGAGGGGTCGGTCTCGTTCAAGGCTCGGGTGCGCTGATTCGGCGGCGATCATCGGCCGATCGCGGCCCCGGTCCCCTCATCGCGGACGACGACGATGGCCCTGCGGGACGAACCGATCCCATCGGTCGTCTCGCAGGGCCCTTGGCCGTGGCGGCGCGTCCTCTCCTGGCTCATTCCGGGTTGGCGATCCGGTGTTCAACGGCCTCGACCCGATGCCGCAGCTTCTCGAAGGACAGGACGAGCTCGCGAAGCTCCTCGTTCAGCTCCTTGACCCTCACGCCCAGCTCGGCCAACTCCACCCTCAGGTCGTCGCCCTGCGCCGGGCCGCCACCGCCACTTGACGCGGGGGAACATCGGCAAGTCATGATCGTTCCTCCCTCGAATTGATCCGGTCCGGGTCGCGGGGACGATCCGTCGGGACCCGCCACCGCGACCCGATCACCGTCGGTCCGTCCCGGCCCTGCGATCGGGCCCGCCCGGCGGTCGACTCAGGGAGAGAGCCGCTCGATCGTCCAGCCGCGTGCGCCCGGGACGTACCGGATGCGGTCGTGCAGGCGGCCGGGCCGCCCCTGCCAGAACTCGAACTCGTCGGGCACCAGGAGATACCCCCCCCAGTGGGGAGGCCGGGGCACGTCCTCGCCGAAGCGATCGGCGGCCTCCTGGAACCTCGCCTCGAGGATGCGGCGGTCGCTGACGACCGCGCTCTGATCCGAGGCCCAGGCCCCGAGCTTCGTCTCGGTCGGCCGCTGCCGGAAGTAGGCGTCGGACTCCTCGTCCGCGAGCCGCTCCACCCGCCCCTCGATCCGGACCTGCCGCTCGATCTCGTGCCAATCGAAGAGCAACGACCCGAACGGATTGGCCTCCAGGTCGCGCCCCTTGCGGCTCCGGTAGTTGGTGAAGAAGCGAAACCCTCGCGCATCGACCCCCCGGAGCAGCACGATCCGGGCCGAGGGCCTCCCCTCGGCCGAGGCGGTGGCCAGGGTCATCGCGTACGGCTCGTCCAGCTCGGCGCGCTCGGCGTCGCCGAACCAGGAAGCGAACTGGCGGATCGGGTCGGGATCGACCTCGGACTCGGTCAAGGATCCGAGCCGGTACTCCCGACGAGCGGTGATCGACTGCACGGTGTCACGCTCCAAAGGCATCCGGCGTAGCTGTCATGGATGCAACGAATCAAGGGCCTGGCGGCGAGGAAGTCCGCCCTCCCGCCGGCCCGCGATCGTTCGCCTCGGGTCGGTTCGGGAGGGACGACGTTGGTCCGCTCGACCCGACGGTCCCATTGTAGCCCCTCGGCCGGCCTGGGAGCAGGCCGGCCCCCCGCCCTTTTCCAGCTCGGAGTCGACGATGATCCTCCAGCTCCGGCACGGCAAGACGCTGTACGAGGTCCACGTCCCCCGCGGCTCGCAGGTGCAGCGCAACGCGATCGGGCTGCCCATGCTGATCGTCCCCGGGCCCCGGCCGCAGGATACCGCCTCGTGGGTCGGTGCCCCGGAGATCGTGGGGGCGGCCCGACGCGGGCAGTACGGCATGAGCTTCCGATCGGAGCGCCGCCTGGCCGCCTGCGTCTGAAGGCGGGGGGCGAGGGTGCGGCGGTGATCAGCGCGATCGGACCACGAGCGTCCCGGCGATCAGGTCGTGCAACGCCCGGTGTTGCTCGGTGAACGCGGCCATGACGAACCCCACGCCGAACGGGAGCAGCGAGAGCAGCCTGGCGAAGAATCGCCCGAGTGCCCGGGGGAACGAGAGGCGCCGGTCGTCATCGGTCGTCACCTTCAGGCCCAGGGCGAGCTTCCCCAGCGTCGCCTGTCGGCTGCCGCTCTCCAGGGTCGCGAAGTAGAGGACGATCAGGGCGAACGAGAGCAAGGCCCCCACCGTCCGGACCGTGACCGGCTCCCATCGGGTCAATTCGAGCAGGCCGTTCAGGCCGGCGCAGGCGGCGAGCAGGATGACGTAATCGATCGCCAGGGCGATGGCCCTGGGCAAGACCCCCGCCGTGGTCGCGGTCGACCTCACCACCTTGTCCGCTTGCATGACACGGAATTGACGAGACTCGGCCCCGCTCCAATCGGTCATCGCCATGGCGCCCGCACTCCGTCGTTGAAAAGGGAATTCGATCGGCATTCGACCAGACCAGGCATCCACCGGCCGGGTCGGCCGATGTCATGAGATGCCGGTCACGATCACCTTCCCCGCCGCGTCTCGCCCCAGGGCGACGCGATGATCCCCGACCCGCACGACCATCGCCCCCGACTCGCTCCGGTTCTCGGCCACCTCGCCCTCGGCCCCGAGGTCGAGGCCGCAATCCGTCAGGTAGCGGAGGAAGGTCGGGTCCTGGTCGACCACCCGGGCGACCCGGAACCGCTCCGAGGCGTCGAGGTCGTTCAACGGCCGGCCGCTCGGCAGGTCGAGCGAGCCGTCGGCCCTCGGGATCGGGTCGCCGTGCGGGTCGACGGAGGGGTGGTTCAGGTAGGCGTCGATGCGGTCGATCAAGGACTCCGAGACGGCGTGCTCCATGTGCTCGGCCTCCTCATGCACCTCGTCCCAGTGCATGTTCAGGGTCTGGACGAGGAAGAGTTCGAGCAACCGATGGCGTCGCAAGACCTTCAAGGCCAGGCGCTCCCCCTGCGGCGAGAGCCGGACCCCTTCGTAAGGGGTGTACGAGGCCAGGCCCGCCTCGGAGAGGGTCTTGAGCATGCCCGTCACGGTGCCCGGCGAGACGTTGAGCGCCTGCGCCAGCTCTCCCGTGGCCACGATCCGATCGGGGACCTCCCGGGAGGCGATCAGATAGATCGTCTTGACGTAATTCTCGACGGTCAGACTCGCCACGCGACCGGCCCCTTTCCGACGGCCTGTGTTCCCTCGATCCCCGGACGATCCCCAAGCGTACACGAGTCGAGGATCGAACTCGACCCTCTCCCCCGGAGATCCGTGAAGGCCGTGCGGCCCGGAACCCGCGACGGTCGCGGCTCAGTCCCCCGGCGGGGCCGACTCGGTCGGCGTCGGGGGCGGTTCCTCGGCGCGATCGCCGACGAGCAGCCAGGCGGCCTTCAGATACGCCCCTTCCGGCGCCTCCAGCCCGACCGGATGATCGGCCGACGCCCCGGTCACGGCCAGAATGCGCGCCGATCGACCCGCCCGACGGCCGGCCGAGCGCAGGATGCCCAGGAATTCCTCGGCCGGCAGCAATCCGGAGCAGGAACAGGTCAGCAGCAGGCCGCCCGGCTCGACGAGCCCGAGGGCCAGGGTGTTCAGGTCGAGGTACTTCTTCCGCCCCTCGTCCATTTCGAGTCGAGAGCCGATGAGCTTCGGCGGGTCGAGCACGACCACGCCGAAGTCCTTGCCGTTGAGCCCCATCTGCCGCATGTAGCCGAAGGCGTCGGCATGGACGAGGCCCATGCGGACCTGATTGAGGTTCGCGTTCTCGCGGGCCATCGCGACGGCCTTCTCGTCGAGGTCGACCCCCGTCACTTCTTTCGCCCCGCCCTGGACCAACGCCGAGAGGCCGAAGCCCCCCGAGTAGCAACAGACGTCCAGCACGTTCCGGTCGCGGCAAAACCGGGTCAGGTCGCGGCGGTTGTCGCGCTGGTCGCAGAAGAAGCCGGTCTTGTGGCCCCCTTCGAACTTGACCCGATAGCGGATGCCGTTCTCTCGGATCTCGACCTTCTCCGGGGCCTCCTCGCTGATGACCGGGCGCCCGGCGAACGCCTCGGCCTGGGCGATCCGCTGATCGACGTGGACGCGGTAATGCGCCGTCCCGGTCGCCGACCGCAGTTGCTCCATCAAGGGGCCGATGCGCTGGTAGACCCCCAGGCTGAAGACCTCGGCCGAGAGCACGTCGGCGAACCGGTCGACGATCAGGCCCGAGAGCCCGTCCCCCTCGGCATGGACCACCCGGTAGGCATCGCTGATCGCCTCGATCCCGAGCAGGTCGCGACGGAGCGAGACCGCCTCCGCGATCTTCGCCGCCCAGAAGCCGGTATCCGGCGGGGTGGTCCCCCGGGCGATCAGGCGGACCGGGATCTGCGACCGGGCGTTCCAGAGGCCGAACCCGAGCGGGACGCCGTCCCGGTCGATCACCCGGACGAGGTCGCCGTCGTTCGGCTTCGGTCCGGGCTCGGGCCCGACGACCATCTTCTTGAAAATGAACGTATGCAGGCCCGGGGAACGGACCCGGACCGTCGGCAGGTTCGCCTCCGGCTCCAGGGCCCGCGACGGCGCCGCGATCGGTTTCCGATTGTCCGCCACGCTCACCCGATCGTCCGCCATCGTCGCTCGCATCCGTTGAAGATCAATGCGTCTCGGTCGTCCGCCCCGTCAACCGGCCTCGAGCGGCGGGCCCGGGTCGGTCCCCATCCTGATCATGACAGGCCGGCGAGGGGCCCCATCACTCCTCGTCGTCGTCCGGGCCTCCCAGCCCCTCCAGGTCGTTGCGGACGAGGCGGCGCAGCCGGACGAGCAGGGCGGTGGCGTAGCGCTGCACGGCGATCTGCCGCAGCATGACCTCCTCGGTCGCGGCGTCGAGAGGGATGGCGGCCAGGTCGCGATAGGTCCGGTTCAGGGTTTCCCAGCCGGCCTTCAAGAGGGTCTCGGCCAGTTGCGGGCGGTCGGCCGGGTCGGCCTCGCGAATCTGAACCAGTCCTTTGCGGACCTTCTTCATGGCCTGTTGCGCCTGCTGAAGCTGTCGGAGGGCGAGGCCGGAGGTGATCTTCTGGGCCATCAAAGGTGCTCGGGCGGGCCGGGTTGGCGAATTTGCGCTACACAGGGGCGGTTGCCGGAGACTATTCTAATCAGGTCATGTTCGATCCGTCCAAACGCCCTTCCGTGTTTTCCAGGTGCTCCCGGAGCCGTCAGGGATGAGTGAATTCGACCACGAACACCCGGGCGACACGTCCGTGGCCGAGCCGATCGTCACGACCACGACCGCTCCGAAGCCGCAGAAAGCCGCCGAGGGCGAGACCGAGACCCGGCGCCAGCCGCCCTACAACGTGATCATCCTCAACGACGAGGAGCACACGTTCGACTACGTCATCGAGCTGCTCTGCAAGATCTTCCGCCACTCCCTGGCCAGGGCCCAGGAACTGACCTGGCGGATCCACCTGACCGGCCGCGCGGTCGTCCTGACCACGCACAAGGAACTGGCCGAGCTGAAGCGCGATCAGGTGCTCTCGTACGGCCCCGACCCCCGCATGAGCATCTCCAAGGGGCCGCTCGACTGCTTCATCGAGCCGGCGCCGGGGAGCTGAGCCCCGGGCCTCGCCCGTCGATCTCCCGCCGCCTCGCTCAGATCGCCCCGGCCGATCGCGCCTGGAGCTCGGCCCATCGGGTCTTCAGCTCGCCGAGGATCCGCCAGAACAGGTCGCTGTGCATCGTGCCGGGGACGCGCTCGCAGGCCCAGGCGTTGAAGCGCCGGGGCTCGGTGTATTCGAGGTGGTGGGCGACCTCGTGCAGGAACGTATCGAACAACTCCTCCAGGGATCGCCGCCCCGACTCCCTGTCATGCGTGTAGATCCGGATCAGGCGGCGGCGGCGGTAATAGCCCCCGAGCACCCTGGCCGTCGCCCTCGGGTTGATGTCGAGCACGAAATCGACGGAAGGCGGGTGGATCCGCTCCAGGCGTCGCAGGAAAAGCGGCCCGATCGCCGACAAGGGCGGCTCGTAGCTCGATGCGGCCACCCCTCGGGCCCGGGCCACCTTCGTCCCCTCGGGGGGTCGCGCGGCATCGGGGCCCGGCTCGCCGCGCCGAAGGCCCCCCCTGCCCGATCGGGCGCCTTCGGCCGGAAGATCCGGGCCTCCTCGATGCCAATGGGCCGCGTCACGGGTCCCGCGGGACAGGTCGAGCGATTCGCAATCGGGCATGAGCGGCGAACCCGTTCGATGGGAGATCGAGAGCAACCCCGGCATGGAGGGTCTCCGGGCAGACCCTGCGTTGACGGTCGATTTTAGCACCTCGCCGCGTCCTCGTCAGCCGGGTTCGCGCCGGGTGTTGCGGGGACTCCCCTTTTATTCCTCTTCACGATCTCGATCGGCCCCGCCGGCCGGGGCGAGCGGCGAGGCCACGATTCCCGGCCACTTGCCGGGGCGATCCGTTGCGTTGCCGCGTCGGCCCGTCTATGTTCGGCCCGGGCGGACAGCCGTCCGGATACCCGGTCGGGGGCGATCGTCACCGGCCGGGGGCGGGCGCGATCCGCCTCGCCTGCCCCCCGTTTCCCTCCGGCCGGGGAGCCCCGGCGCGGCCCCCCGATCGGCCCTCCCCGAACCGATCCTCCCCGAACCGATCCCGGAACCTCACGATGATGAGACCCCTCCGCCGTCTCCTCCCCCTCCTGATCGCCCTGGCGCCGGCCGGCCCCGCCCTCGGCCGCCAGGCCGAACCGGCCGGCACGCTGCAAGGCCACGAGGAGCAACCCTACGCCGTCTGCTGGAGCCCGGACGGCAAGAGCCTGCTGTCCGTCGGCTTCGACAAGACCCTGCGGATCTGGGACGCCGAAACCTTCGAACAACGCTCGCTGGTCGACGCGCACGACGACCTCGTCCTCTGCGTCGCCATCAGCCCCGACGGCTCGAAGGTCGCCACCGGGGGCCAGGACAAGCTCGCCAAGGTCTGGCCGATGCCCGCACCGGACGCCGAGCCCCCGGCCGAGCCCTCGGCCACGATGACCGGGCACGAAGGCCAGGTCTACGCCGTCGCCTTCGCCCCCGACGGCCGTCGCCTCGCCTCGGCCGGGGCCGACAAGTCCGTCCGGCTCTGGGACGTCGAATCGGGAGAGGCGACCCGGACCATCGCCGAGGCCCACGCGGCGATCGTCTATGCCGTCGCCTTCCACCCGACGGCCGACCTGCTCGCCTCGGCCGGGGACGACCACCTGATCAAGTTCTGGACCTCCGACGAGGCCGCCGAGCCCTTGAAGGCCGAAGGGCACGAGGCCGCCGTCTACTGCATCGCCTTCAGCCCCGACGGCTCGACCCTGGCCAGCGGCTCGGTCGACAAGACGATCCGCCTCTGGAACGTCGAGGACGGATCGGCCCGCCGCGTGCTCAAGGGCCACTCCGACGACGTCTACGCGCTGGCCTGGTCGCCCGACGGCGCTCGGCTCGCTTCCGTCGGCTACAGCGGCCAGATTCTCATCTGGGATCCGGAGGCCGAGGGGCCCGTGTCCCGGCAGGAGGTCGCCCCCAACACCCGGGCGTCCGGCCTGGCCTTCAGCCCCGACGGCCGTCGCCTGGCCGTGGCCGCCTCGGACGGCCTGATCCACCTCTTCGCCATGCCCTGACCGCGGAAAACGTCCCTACGCTCCCACCCATGCGTTCGTGTCGCGCTGTTGCTTCGGGCGAGCATATCTCGTGTTGTTTCCTGGCAGTCCCCCCCGCCTCGACCTAGTGTTGGGATGAGTGCAGGAGGGACTGCCGGTCGACACGACGGCTCGCGTCCCCCCCTTTGTTTTTGAGCACGACACGATGGTGTGACTCGGGACCGACCTGAGGAGAAAGGGTGGAAACGATGGGGATTCGCCTGCTGACGAACCAGGACGCCGACCGATCAACGCCCGAGGCCCCATACAGCGGCATGGACCGGCGCCGGGCCACGCGGTTCGAGGCCGTCGAGGACCGGATCTGGCTCGGCTGGTGGGACGGCGAGGTCTTCCAGACGCTCGGCGCGCTGCTGCTCGACATCAGCCGCACCGGGGCCGCCATCATCTGCCCGGACGGGCCGTCCGAGCAGATGGACGCCTGGTTCTGCATCGTCGGCCCGAGCCTCTCCGGCGGGGCCAGGGCCCGCGTCGTCGGCCGAGAGCCGATCCCCGACCGGCCGGATCAGCTCCGCCTGCGGCTCGAATTCCAGCCCACCTGCCCCGAGGACCTCTATCTCGTCGCGCTCGGCCTGCTGTCGAACGACTGGAGCGAGGCGGCTCGCGAGGGGGCCCTCTCTCAGGTCGGCAGCATGTAATGCCGGGCGACGGCCGCCCGCAGGGCCGCCCGGCCCTCGGCCGCATCCGAGCCGACCCGATCGGCGATGGCCCGGGCCTCGTCCGCCAGGCCCTGATCCTTCAACGCGCCCCGGAACCAGGAGGCATAGTCGCCGTTGCGCAGGTGATGCAGCCAGGTCTCCTCATCGACCCCTTCGCCGATCTGAAGGAACATCCAGAGGTTCTGCGCTCGAAGGTTGAGCCGACCATCAGGGCCTCGGAAGTAGAAGCATAGGCGGGGTTCCAGCTCCCCGATCGCGTACTTCCGCGAATGGCGACGACGCTCGGAGCGCGCCGGCAGGCTCCGCACGACGCGAGGAGGCCCCGCCCCGGGACGCCTCGACCAGACCAGGCACTCGCCCGGGGCGAGCGTCTCATCCCCCTCGCATCGCGGCGGGGGCGCCCCGATCGACGCCGCGAACCGGGCGAGCGTCTCCCCCGGGGCCTCGCCGACGGCCCAGACCTCCTCGACCGTCGCCAGGACCTCCGGGGCGACACTCTCCGGATGCACGGTGATGAACAGGGCCCCCCGGAGGTCGAGCGGCAGCGTGGTCGGGTGCCGCTCCCGGGGCAGCAGGTGATGCGCCTCGTCGATCACGACCCAGTGCGGCCGGCACGTCCGCGCCCGGAGCTCCTGGAGCCTCGGCATCAACCCCTCGAAGAATTCCGGCCGATGGGGCATCGAGAGGCCGATCAGGTTGACCACCACCGTCTCGTCGGGGTGATCGAGCACGTCCTCCACCTCGTCCAGCGGCGGGGGGGCCTCCGCGCCGCCGAGCACGATCGCCCCCGGGAAGGTGGTGTAGTCCCCCTCCGGGTCGACGATGCAGGCCTGATACCCCCGCTCGGCGAGGCGTTCCAGGACGCCGGTGACCAGCGTCGACTTGCCGCTGCCCGAGGTCCCCGCGATCAGGATGTTCAACCCGAACGGGGGGAACCGGACCGTCTCCTCCTCGTCCTCCCGGTCGCGGCCGAGCGGGATCTGATGCCGCGTCAACATCGGCTCCAGGCTCGCCAGGTCGTCGTCGAGCAGCCGGTCGACGAGCTGGCAGACCCCCGCCCCCCGGGGTGCAGAGGCGGTCCAGTCGGCATGTTCCTTGAGCGAGTCGATCGCATTCGCGACGGCGACCCCGCACTCGGTCAGGCGGAGCATCGCGTGGTCGTTCTCCGCGTCCCCAACCGACACCACGTTGCGCGGCGAGAGGCCGAGCCTGCGGAGCGCCTCGCGCAGGCCGCTGGCCTTGTTCACGCCGCTCGGCAGGATCATCACGGCCTGCTTGTTGAAGATCACCTGGAGTTCCAGGCCCATCTCGCGAATCGTCTCGACGACCGCCTGCTGATGCGGCTCCCAGGTGGCCACGATCACCCGGCCGACCCCCAGCGGCAGGACGCCTCGCCCCGTGAGCCGGTCGACGAATTCCCTCGGCGGCGGGTCGGCGAGCAACGAAATCTCGCGGATCTTCGGGTCGTAGATCAACCCCCCGTTCTCGGCCACGACGCAATCGAACAGCCCGACCTGCGGGCAGACCTGGAGCAGCTCATCCAGCTCCCGGCCCGTCACCATGATCAGTCGCCGGCCCGAGGACTTGAGCCGCACCAGGGCGGCCTCCGTCTGCTCGTCGATCGCGCCGTGGGCGGCGAGGGTCCCGTCATAATCGGCGGCAAGGGCAATGTAGCGCATGGTTGAGGATCACCGGAGGCGCCGGGTGCGAACGAAAGGATCGCCCCGGCCGCCCTCCCGGCCGTTGCGGGGCGGATCTCAGGGCGTCGGGCCGCGTCGGGCACCTCGCCCCAGGGCCGCCATCAGGGCCGCAATCGCGACCACCTGGCCGAGCACCAGCGGCACGAACTGGAGCCACTGGCGCCCCGAGTCGAGGCGGCCGACCCAATCCGGCCACCCTTCCGAGACGATCGTACGGGTGAAGCGCCCGCCGATCCACCACGGTGCAACTGGCTCGCCAAGCCAGTGCGGCAGGACGATCTGCGTGATCGGATCGGTCACGTCCTGCGGCAACTGCGCCCCGACCCCCTGGAACAAAAGGATCACCACCCCGCCCGCCGTCGCCAGCAGCGCCGCGGGGATCGAGGCCCATCGGCCCCCGGCCGCCAGCAGCCCCGCCACGCCGATCATCCCGAACGGCAGGAGCGGCACCAGCAGCCTCGGCCCGGTCGACCATCCGCCGGTCCATTCCGGGTAGCTCACATTGATCAAGAACACCGCAAGGCTTGCCAGCAGCGCCACCAGACCCAGCCCCCACCGCTTCCGGGCCATCAGGGCGAACCACCCCGGGACGGCCAGCAGCAGGATGGGGGCGTAGAAGAAAAGCCCTCGATACCGCCCCCAGAGCAACGGGACCGCCCGGCTCCAGTCGGGCGACCGCAGGCCGAGCGGGTTGTCCTCCGAATGCACCTGCGCGAACTGCTCGGTCGCGTGGTGGGCGTAGCCGATGTCGAACGGGGACCCGAACGCCGACAGGTTGTATCCCATCAGGACCAGGGTCGGCCCCGCCGCCCCGACCGCGAACATCCCGAGGCCCTTCACCGGCAAGCCCTTGCTCAGCACTTTCGCCAGCACGAACCCGGCGAGGATCGCCGAGATCGGCCCGACCGACAGCTCGACCACCGACGCATAACTCGCCAGGCAGCCCGCCAGGAGCATCCCCCAGGACGGACCCCGGGCTCCCGGGCGGTCGATCAGGGCCAACGCCCCCAGCAGGCAGGCCGCCGCCAGTTGATGGCCGTAGCTCATCGTCGCATACGCATAGGCCGGGGTCGCCAGGCCGTAGGAGAGCCCCACCAGCGCCGACGCCCTCGGGCCGCACCCGACCCGACCGGCCAGCAGCACCAGCACCGCCGCGCCGATCGCCGTCGCCAGGCCCGCCGTGCCGAGGGTCGCCCAGTAATCCCCCGGCCAGTGCCGCAGGGCAGGCCCGCCGATCGGGTGGTCGGGGACGCCGAACGCCACCTTGGCGATCGCGTAGGGGATCGTCGCCACCAGGGAGTAACCCGGCTGCTTGTCGGTATAGTAACGATCGTCGATCCGGGCGATGTCGTTCGTCTGCACACGGTAGTCGTCGAGCCGGATCGTCCCCTGATCGACCAGGGCGTAGGCCAGCATCAATCGGCTCGCGCTGTTCCAGTCGCGGGCCTGCCAGAAGAAGGCGAAGCTGGCGAACAGGATCAGGGCCACGCCGATCGGCGTCACGACCCGATCCCGGGCCGACCAGCCTGGGAATCCGCCGCGATCAGCCACGCGTCTCATCCCCCGAGCGGTTGCCTCGCCAGAACAGCCCCAGCCCCCCCGACACCGCCGCCGCCCCCAGCAGGGCCGCCCCCGACTGGATCGGCAGCATATAGCGATCCCAGGCCATCGGGATGAACGCCGTCACCGTCGCCAACGCAACGGCAAACTGGACCAAAACCGCCCAGGCCGTCGGCGCGTCTCCCTTGCGGAGCTGCCGACGCCCGGCCCGGATCGACCACAATCCCCCCGCCAGGACCAAGGGCCCCCAGAGCAAGGCCCCCCAGTCCTGCCGCCAGTCGTACCGCACGATCGAGTCGGTCGCCCTCGGCCCGAGCGGCCCGAAGCGCCCGAACCCCTGCACGCCGACCACGGCGAGCTTCGCCCCGGGGCCGTCCACCGGATACCCCTGCTCCTTGAACACTGGATGCTCCCTCGCCCCCCGCGAGACGTCCGACCGATGCTCCATCACCGCCAGGGTCCGGCCGACCAGACCTCGCGCGGCCAGGTTCGCCGTCCCCTCGGGCGTCCCCCGGGGCACCTCCGGCCTGGCCGTCAACACGGGGTTGCCGACGATGAAGGTCCCGTAGGCGACCAGGCCCGCCAGGAGGATCGACCCCACCACCAACCCCTTGCGACCGACGCTCACCCCCGGCACCGCCACCGCCAACGCCGCCCAGGCCACCAGGGTCATCGTCGCCAGGCCGCCGCTCAGCTTCGCCAGCGCGGCCAGCCCCGCCAGGCATCCGGCCCCGATGATCATCGTTATAAAGGCCCGCCCACGACGATCCCCCGCCATCATCTCGCGCCAGGCCCAGAGCGCCACCGCCAGGGCCAGCAGCATCAAGGCCTCGGTGGGCACGTCCGACATCGCCCGCCGGGCGTGCATCCGGTAGAGCGGGTTGATCGCCAGCACGACCCCCGCCAGCAATCCCGCCCGAGTGCCGAAGCCCATCGCCCCGATCGCCGCCAACGCCACGCAGCCGACGGCCCCGAGCACCACGGTCGGCCACCGGGTCCAGACGAGCAGGTCCATCCCGCCGAACGTCGTCGCCGTGTTGTTGTACCAGGCGAAGGCATCGGCCCGGTCGGGCATCGGCCGGCCCCCCAGCCCGATCATGGCGCCGATCAGGTACTTCGGCAGCGGGGGGAGGTCGATCGCCGGGTATTCGAGCCAGGCCGGGTCGTCCCAGCGTCCTTCCCACCAGAGCGGCCCGAAGTAGCCCTGGGAGACATACGCCCACTCGTCGATGAAGCTCGGCTCGTCGGCCAGCCGGTACCCGAAGCTCGCCAGGGCGAACAGCCCGACGGCGAGGAATCCGAGGCGGGTCCGGGACGATCGGCGGGGAGTCGGCTCGGGATCGGGTCCGTCGGCAGGCATGGCGTCGGGGGATGGGGTCAGGGGGATTGCGCCGGTCGGACCGATCGCGCCCGGGGTAGTGATGGGGTCATTTTAGAAATCGGTGCAGATGACTGGCAACCATGCGGCCATCGGATATGGTTCCGTGACGCTCCGATTTGCCACCGAGCCCGGCGGTCCGACCGCCCGGCCCCGGTGGGGATCGGCAGGGCGTCGCCGCCTCGTCGATTGGCGGGGCTCTTGCCGCCTTCCGTCGTTGATCCGACCGCCGCGAGCGAATTCATGCCTCCTCTTGAGCATTCCTCCACCCGAGCCTTCGATGCGCGGCGCGACGGCAAGCCGGGGCCGTCGGCCCCGGAGACTCCCCTCTTCGATGTCGGCGTCTCGACCCCGACGACTCCGGTCGTCCGGCATCCGAATCGGTCCCCGGATCTCCGCCCGGCCGTCCCGGCCCGGGACGGCCGTCCGGGCACGCGACGGGCCGGGTCCCGAACTCCCTGGAGGAATCCCCGATGAAGACCGTGCGAAGCGCATCGACGGGCCCGCCCGCCCGCCGGGCGTCGCCTCGCCTCGCCCTGATCCTCATGGCCCTGGCGGCGATCAGCGTGGAGGGATGCCAGTCCCTCCAGTCGATCAACCCGTTCCGGAACTGCGTCGGCTGCGGCCCCTTGAGCAGGATCGGCAGCGGCGGTGGCCTGTTCAACCGCAATCGCGGGAGGGTCGTCTACGAGGAGCCGCCGATCATCCTTGATTCGGCTCCCGGAGTCGAGGTCCTGCCCGGCGAACCCGCCATCATCAATTCGAGCCCCCCGCTGGGCTCGACCCTCGTGCCGGCCGACCCGGCATTGACGACACCCCCCACGTCGGTCCGCCCTCCCGACGACGCCCTGGAGCTGGAACCCCTGCCCGAGCCCTCCCCCTCGGGGCGGGCCCCGCAGGGCTCCTCGAATCCGAGGGCCAGCGCGGATCGCACGATCGGGGGCCGTCCGATCGATCGGGCCTCCTCCTCCTCTCCGACCTCGACCGGCGACTCGTTCGCCGATCGCATGGCAAGACGGAGCAGCGATGAGGCCCGGCCTCGCTTCGGCTTCGACCCGGCTCCCGAGCCGGGTCGGGCCCCCTCCCCCTCGACTACCCGCCCGGGCGACTCCAGCGAGAGTCTGCGGGTGATCGACCGCCTCCCGGCCCCCGAGAGCATCGATCGGGGGGCCGCGGAGGATCTCGCCCCCCCTCCCCCCGCGGTCGTCGCCGAGCCGGCCCCGGTCGCCCCCGCCGTCGAGCCGATGCCCGAGCCGGCCCCGGTCGAGCCGATGCCCGATCCGAGCCCTCCGGCCGTCGTCCCGGCGGCCGAGCCCGAGCCGGAGAGTCCTCCCGCCGTGGCCGAGGCGGGCGAGGCCGACCCCTTGCCGGCGGATCACGACGTCTCGCCCCCGGCCGTCGTCGAGCCGATGCCCCCGCCGTTCGAGGGGCCGGTCCCCGACGGGCCCGAGCCCGAGGCGCTGCCCGACCCGGCCCCCCCACCGGTCGCCGAGCCGGATCTCCCGACCCCGACCGACCCGATCGGGCCGCCCCCCGACCCCCCGGCGGTCTCCGAGCCGACGGCCCAGGTGATCCCCGAGTCGCTGCCGGACACCGGCGCGGCCTCGGGGATTCGGGCGTTTTACAGCGTCGCCCCGCTGCTCGCCGGCGGGTCCATCCCGGAGGATTCGGGGTGGGCCTGGCTGGCCGACCACGGCTACCGGACCGTGCTCGACCTGCGTCCGGTCGACCAGATCCGGCCGGCCGACTTCGCCGCCAGCAACCGCCTCGGCCTGCGGCACGTCCTCCTGCCCATGACCCCGGGGATCATCGATTCCACGCTCGTCGGCCGGTTCGAGGAGGAAATCGCCCTCGAATCGGCCCGGCCGCTCTTCTTCTGCGACGCCGACGGCTCGGCCGCCGCGGCCCTCTGGTACATCCACCGGATCAAGGTCGACCGCACCGATTCCGAGCGGGCCCGACGCGACGCCGAACGCATCGCCCCCATCTCCCCTTCCTTGATGATCGCCGCGCAGGCCTTCCTCAACGGCCAGCCCGTCGCCGCCGTCGCCCAGCCCGAGCCCGAGATCCCCCCCTTGATGGTCGAAACCGGCTTCGACGTCGAGATCGAGCTGTCACCGACCGAACCCTCCCCCGCGATCGCCGATCCCGCTCCCGCAACCGACCTCCCCGCCGCCGTCGCGGACGCCTCGACCCACGCCATCGCCACCGCCGCCGACCCCGCCGACCCACCGATCGAACCCGAACCGGCCGCCCCCAAGGGCGCCGAGACCTCGATCGCCGAGGTCTTCGAGGACCCGTTCGCCAGGCCTGAGCCGGCCCCCGTCGACCCCAAGAGCTGGGGACCGTACGCCGCGCTCTTCCTCACGATTTTGGCCATCCCGCTGGCCTACTGGGGCTCCTCGAACCTGCCGACCGGCTTCAGGACGAAGGTCCGGGCCAGTCTGACGGGACCGGCGCGACGACCCGCGTCTCTGCCGCCGTCGTCGGATGCCTGAACCCGATCGACCGCGCATGCAGGGCGATCCGGTGCCCGCCGTCGCTCGCCGGGATCCGGCCCGAAGCCCCGTACTTCAAATCCCCCACGATCCGCAGCCTTCGAGACGCCAGTTGCACCCGGATCTGATGGCTCCTGCCGCTGACCGGCCTGACTTCCAGCCACGATCGACCCCGCCAGCGCTCCAGCACGCGGAAGGCCAGCACCGCTTCCTTCCCGCCTGCCCCCACCCGCACGACGTTCCTTGACTCGTCCTTGACGAGCCGATCGGTCCACGTCCCCTCCTCCGCGTCCGGGCTCCCCTCGACGATCGCCCAGTACACCTTCTCGACCGTCTCCTCGCGGAACTGGGCCGAGAGGCGGCTCGCCCCCTTGCTCGTCTTGCCGAGCAGGACCACCCCCGACACCGGCCGATCGAGCCGATGCACCAGGCCGACGAACACGTTCCCCGGCTTCTGGTACCGGACGCGCAGATCCTCCCGCGCCCAGTCGACCAGGGATTCCGCCCCCGACTCGTCCCCCTGCGTGGGCATCCCGCTCGGCTTGTTCAGCGCGAGGCAATGGTTGTCCTCAAACAAAACCACGGGGACCATCGAAACACCCTGTCTCGACTCGTTCAGACTTTGCCGCGTGGGCGAGAGCCCGTCGCTCACGATGGAGCCGTTTCCCCGCCCGCGGCATCGGTCAGACGCTTGACGATCAGGGTCGCATACGCCCCGCGCGGCAGCTCGAATTCCAGCTCCAGGGCCTTGCGCCCCCGGTACAGCTCGTCGTCACTCAGCTCCGACTGCGACCACTGACCGGCCCGGAACAGGGCCGCCCGGTCCCCTTTCGACAGGAAGACGTCCTTCAGATGCTTGACGCGGAGATCCTCCCAGGCCATGCCCTGCTCCGCCACCACCGACCGGGCCAGCTCCGCCACCTCATCCGAGCCGAGCACCGTCCGGGACGCCGGCAAGGGCAAACGGGCCTGAGCGAGTCGGGCCACCTGCTCCGGATCGAGCCCGACCGGCACCGGCAGGTCCGCCGTCCGGAACGGGTGCAACACCCGCTGATCCGGCCGGGTAATCCGCTCGATGAACCGGGCCAGGATCAGGTTCCACAGGTGGCTCTGATAGGCCGAGAAGTAGATCGACCGCAGGTCGCGCCTGACCCTCGCGAACGCCCCCCGGAAGTCGGTCGGGTGGTCGACCAGATAGGTCACGATGCTCCGGATGTGGGAACGGTCGAGCGCGTCCTTCGCCTCCGGCCATCGGCCCCAGGACTCGCGGAGGATCGCCTTCTGCCGGGCGTCTCCGGGACGGTCCGAATCGTTCTCCTCGGCCAGGGCGAGCCACAAAGCCCGCTCGTGATCCCCCGCGATCCAGGCCCGGCCGATGAAGTCGCCGCTCGGCCCGACCGAGCCGAACCGCTGGTCGTCGAAGTAGTTCGGAATCCCGTCGCGCGGGATCTCGGTCGCCGCCCGCAGGGCCCGGCTCGCCTCGTCGTCCGACAGGTCGCGCAGGACGATCCCGAAGTGGTTCCCCCGGAACGACGACGGCCCATACGGCTCGTCGATCCTCCCGATCGGCTCCAGGTCGATTTGCTCCTGGTGCAACGACCGCTCCGGCCCCTTGAAGATCGAGAGGTACTGGATCGTCAGCGCATGCCGGTCCTTCAACCCCCCGTGGCGGACCACGTCAGGCGGCAGGTTCCAGCGGCGTCGGATCGCCTCGATCGCCTCGGGCGTGCCGATCCCCCGCTTGGTCAGGCGATACAGGACGAATCGTCCCCGGTCGCCGGGGGTCACGGTCGGCAATTCCTCGACCCGGAAGTCCTCGGGTCGGCACTTGATCTTCACGGCAAGGGTATCTCGGCTCGGCGGCTCGCGGCCCTCGGCGGGGCGAACCTTGAGGTGGGGTCGGGGCGGCTGCGGATCAAACAAGCTCCGCCTGATCGAGGGGCTCCCAGTGCTTCTCGAACGCGACCAGGTCGATCTCCTTGACGTAGCTTTCCATGTACCCGCAGGTCACGCAAACGAAATCGTCGACCCGGGCCGCGTCCCAATGGCCGACGGTCACGCTCCTCCCGCGGAGGAACGACCGGGGACGGACCCTGATCTCCGTCGCATTGCACCTCGGGCAGCATCCTGTCGGCAGGCCTGATCGGATGGTTTTCATGGATGGCACCGTTCCCGTTCCGGTTCGCCGCGGTCGTAGATCGCCCCTCGCGGGTGACATGATAGCGATTCGCCGGCGGCCCCGCGAGATTCGGCGGATTCCGGAGCGCCGCCGGACGACTCCCCGGCCGTCGATCCTCGCAATGGGACAACGAAAACGCCTCCCGGGCGGAGGGACGTCCGCCCGGGAGGCGCCTTCGAGCAAGTCGACCGGCTCTGACCCCATCGGGGAGGATCAGCCGAAGAGGGACGTGACCGCCTCACCCTTGACCAGCTCTCTCGGCTGGTTCAGGTGGTTATAGACGATCGTATCCGGGGCGATGCCGAACGTGTGGTAGATCGTCGCCAGGAGCTCGTTCGGGTGGACCGGGTCGTCGACCGGGGACGACCCCGTCTTGTCCGACTTCCCGTGCACGTGGCCGCGACGGATGCCGGCACCGGCCATGACCGCCGTGTAGCAGTACGGCCAGTGGTCGCGGCCGTCGGCGCTGTTGCCGTTGCCGGAGGTGCTCACCCCCTTCTGCGGGCTGCGGCCGAACTCGCCGACCGCCACCACGAGCGTATCGTCGAGCATCCCCCGCTCGTCCAGGTCGGTGATGAGGGCCGAGAGCCCCTGGTCGAGCATCGGGCCCGACTGGTCCTTCATCCGCTCGGTCAGCCCGACGTGATGGTCCCACGAGTGGTTGTCGCTGTTCGCCACCTTCGGCCAGATGACCTCCACCACGCGGGTCCCGGCCTCGACCAACCGACGCGCCAGCAGGCAGCTCTGGCCGAACGTGTTGCGGCCGTAGCGGTCCCGCAGCGGGGTCTTCTCCTGGGCCAGGTCGAACGCCTCGCGCGCCTTGCCCGAGACGACCAGGCTCAGCGCCCGGTCGTAGTACTCGTTCAGGTTGTAGTTCGAGACGGACTCGTCCAGCACCGGCATCGCGTCATTCAGGGCCTCGCGGAGATTCGCCCGGCGCTGGAGGCGGAGGGCGAAGACCTCGGGGCGGAGCTGGAGGTCGTCGACCTTGATCCGGCTCATCTTCTCCATGTCCATGTCGTCACCCTCGGGGTAGAGGGTGTACGGGTCGAACGCCTTGCCGAGGAACCCGGCGGTCCCCCCCTTGCCGACGACGTTCGACTCCTGCAACGGCCGGGGCAGCATCACGAACGGCAGCATCGGCACCGTCGGCGGCTGGATCCGGATGATATTCGAGCCGAAGTTCGGGAAGTCCTTCGGGCTCGGCGGTTCGAGCTGGCCGGACGGGCTGACCTTGTCGGTCGTGTAGCCGGTCATCATCTGGTAGATCGCGGCCGTGTGGTTGAACAGGCCGTTGGGCGTGTAGCTCATCGAGCGGATGAAGGTGTACTTATCCGCGATCTGGGCCATCTGCGGCAGGATCTCGGTGACGTTGATCCCCGGCACGTTCGTCGGGATCGACTTGAAGGCGCTCCGGACCTTCTCCGGGGCGTCGTCCTTCGGGTCCCAGAGGTCCAGGTGGCTCGGCCCGCCTTGCAGGTAGACCAAAATCACGCTCTTGGCCTTGCCCCAGCCGGGGCCGCCCGTCAGGCGTCCGGCGTCGTTGGCCGAGGCCGCCTGCATCTGGAGCATCGAGCCGAGCGACAGGCCGAACAGGCCCGAGGCGCCGACGCGGAGGATGTCGCGGCGGGTCGCGCCGAGATGGTCGTCGCAGAGGTCCTTGCCGCTGGGTCCGGGAACGAACAGCATCGCGGTCCTGCCTTTCGATGGGCGGTTCGGGGGATCGGTCCTACGAGCCGTCAAGGAGGGGGGAATCGCACCGGATCAAGGGTCGAGCACGTCCCGACCCGGGCACCCGTCGATCGTTTCCCCCTCCCATTTCGCCACGCGATCAATGATTGAACAGGAACGCCGGGCTGTTGATCAGCGCCCAGGCGATGTCCTGGGCCGCCGTCAGCCGACGCGATTCGAGCTGGTTGGTACTCATCGCCAGGTCGGTCCGGAGCCGGACCAGGGTCGGGTCTTCCGGGAGCGGCTGCTCCGCCTCGGCCAGGCGCTGGCGAAGCTGCACGAGCTTCGGATCCTCGGGCAAGGGCTGCTCGGCCTGCGCCAGGGCCTGCTGTTTCTGTCGGTACGGCTGATCGATGGCCTTGAAGTAGGCCACGACCGACTCCCGTTGCTCGTCGGTCCACGAGGACTCGCCGGCGGCAACCAGGGCCGCGAACTCGTCGGGCAGGCTCACGCCCACCGGCGATTCCTGGGCACTGAGGGCCAGCCGGAATCGGCCGAGGGAATGCTCGCTCGACTGGAAATTCTGCACCATCTTGATGGTCAGGAGGGTGCCGCCGGGGTGATCGAGCGGCTCGGCCAGCTGGAAGGTGGCCCAGTGGGGCACCCCCGAGGCCGGCGAGACGGCCCACCCCTGCGCCGGGTCCTTGTCGTTGCCGTCCACGGCCGCGGCGACCGGCAGGTTCTCCTGGCTGAAGTCGGCGAGCGGGTTGACCAGCGAGAGCTTCTTCACCCGGGTCGGGTCGGTGAGCGGGGCGGCGTACACCTCGATCTCGTTGAGGACGAAGTTGCCGTCTGAGGCCCGGCCCGGCCCCTTTCGGGGCAACGACTCGTCGGTCAAGACTTCGAGCCGGAGCGCGGTCAGGCCGGTCTGCTCCGTCTCGGCCACGATCGTATAGACCCCCTGCCCCTTCTTGTCGCCCGAGGCCACGATCGAGCGGTCGTCCCGCTGCTCCAGGGTCGAGCCGTTCGAGGCCGTCAACCGGCGTGCCTCCAGGCTTTCCCAGGCCACGAGCGTCTCGGCCCGCTCGGCCGCCCACGAGCGAATCATCGCGGGCAGGTCGTTGGCGGCGTAGTTTTCCAGGTCCGCCTTCGCCGAGGCAATCTTCTGCTCGCGCTCCTGTTCCTGCTCGGCGATTCGAGGGGCGATCTCCTCCTCATACGAGGCCAGCTCCTCGCGGGCGGCGGCGATGGCCTCCTCGCGTTTCTTCTCCCACTGGGGGGTCAGGGCGGCGACCTCGGCCTCGCGTTGCGCCAGCGCGGCGACCAGTTCCTGATGATCCGCGCCGATCTCGTCGAAGACCTCCAGGCAGGCGTCGATCTCGCCCACGCTCGCCGGCCGGTTGAGGACGCGGAGGAACAGCTCGTTGATGAGCGAGGCGTTCCCGCCCTCTTCTTTCACCAAGCCGGCGATCGCGTTGTTCGAATCGCCGATCGCCTCGGCCACCGTCGGCCCGCTGACCAGGGCCATGATCGGCCCGAGTTGCAGGTCGTCCGAGCGTTCGCACTCGCAGGCCGACTCGCGGACGGGGCGGCCGAAGGTGGTCAGGAAGCCGCTCGGCAGGTCGATCCCCGAGTCGGGCAAGGCGGCGGCCCGGGTCCCCTCGGGCACGCCGGGGATGTTCGGCGTCGAGCCGGCCACCTTGTAGATCGCGTCGTACAGGACCTCGGCCGGCAGGCGTTTCGGCCGGGCGCTGGCGTAGTTGATCGTGTCGTCGGCGTTCCACTCGTTCGTCTCGACCGAGAGCTGATACGTCCGCGAGGTGGCGATCAGCCGGATGAGGTGCCGCACGTCGAACCCGCTGGAGACGAACTCGTCGGTCAGGTAGTCGAGCAGCTCGGGGTTCGTCGGCGGGTTGCCCGCGCGGATGTCGTCGAGCGGCTCGATCAGGCCGACCCCCATCAGGTAGCCCCAGATGCGGTTGGCGTAGCTGCGGGCGAAGTACTCGTTGTCGGGCGACGTGATCCAGGCGGCCAGCTCCACCCGCCGCGGGGCATCCTCGGGAGCGTCGTAGTCGGTCTCGTACGGGAAGGCCGGCGGCGTCGGGTTTCCGGTCCGCTCGTGGATCACCTCCGATTGCGAGGTGTCGCTGACGATCTCGAACAGCGGCTTGGCCCCCTCGACGGCCGAGCCGCCGATGCGGCGATCGCCGCTCTCCGGGTCGGTCGCCAGGGCTACCTGGGCGAAGAAGGCCGACGTCTCGTAGTACTGGTCCTGCGTCCAGCGTTCGAACGGGTGGTCGTGGCACTTGTTGCAGTTGAAGCGGATGCCGAGGAACAGGTGCGTCGTGTTCTCCATCGTCTCCTCCGGGGTGCGGAGGATCTTGTAGTACGACGCCGGCGGGTTCTCCCGGTTCGAGCCGCTCGCGGTGATGATCTCCCGCACGAACTGGTCGTACGGCGTATTCGCCGCGACCTCCTCCCGGATCCAACTGCGGAAGGCCCGCGCCCCCTCGGGAGCCAGGAACTTCGCGTTGACCTGGAGCAGGTCGGCCCACTTGTTCGTCCAGTACTCGACGAACGCCTCCGAACCGATCAGCCCATCGACCAAAGCCTCGCGCTTCTCCCGGCTCGGCCTCGTGTCGGCCAGGAAGGCGGTCACCTGCTCGCTCGACGGCGGCAGGCCGGTCAGGTCGAGATGGGCCCGGCGGAGGAACTCGGCATCGGTGCACAGATCCGACGGGAGGATCTTCATCCGCTCCCACTTGCGGGCCACCAGGTCATCGATCGAGTTGTACGTCTCCGGCTCGACCCAGGCGAAGCCGCTCCGATCCCCCATGACCGTCAACGTCGTGGCGGCATAGGCCCCTTCGAATCGGGCAAGAATCGGCGCCTCGCCGCGTCGGATGGCGGAAACCAGGCCGCGGTCGCCGGCCTCGGCCACCTCGGTGTTGCCGCTCTCGATGAAGGCGTACTGGGTCACGTCACGGACGGCCCCGTCGGCGTAGGTCGCCACCACCCGGATCTGCTGGCGGCCCCCGATCCGATCGATGATGGCGTTCGCCGGCTGGACCTCGATGCTCGCAACCTTGGGCGTCTCCAGGTCGAGCGTCGCCCCCGAGGCGATCCAGTCGCGGAGGATCCGGTAGTTCGGCTCCTCGGTGTCCATCAAGACCCCGCCGACGTGGGCGACGCCCCCGGTCGGCTTGAGCAGCATCAGGCTGTCGTCGGGCGAGGCCAGGTTGACCCGCCGCGCGGCGTGGTCGTCGGTCAGCGATCGGATGTCGAAGATCGGGTCGTACCCCCGGAGCGAGAGCTTGAACCCGTTCTTCCCGTCCTGGGCCCCGTGGCAGGTCCCCTGATTGCAGCCGAGCCGCGAGAGCACCGGGTTCACGTCCCTGACGAAATCGACCTCGAACGGCCGCGACAGCCCCTCGACGATCACCGGGACCTTCGCCGTCTTGCCGGCGATCGAGACCTCCAGCGTGCCGTTGCCGTCGGCCCTCGGCGTGACGAAGCCGGACCGGGCGACCTCGGCCACCGGGCTCGACAGGCTCAGGTCGGCCGTCCGGGTCAGGTCCACCACCGCGCCGCCGGCCAGGGTGCCGCTGACGACGATCTGGACCGAATCGAACAGGTTGACCAGGCGGATCTCGCTGGGTGTGACGGCCAGGTCGACCAGTTCGGCTCCTTCGGGCAGGCGGTCGGCCTCGGCCACCTCGGTCGACTCGTCCACGGCCACACGCTTCGGGCGGACCGGCTTGCCGGCCTCGGCCACCTCGGCCGATCCTTCTTCGAGCGGGGCGGGCGAGACCTGATCGATCACCGTGCCCGCCGCCGGGTCGATCACCCGGATGATCCCGTCGCCGCCGGACGCCAGCAGGTGCCCGTCGGCCCCGAACGTGATCGCATAGAGGCCGGTCTCGGGCACGCTCAGGCGGGCGATCTCGCGGACCCCTTCTTTATGGTAGGCGTCGAGCTTCTGGGCCTCCTCGGCCGATCGGGTGGTGACGACCTTCTCGTTGATCGCCTTGATCTCGTCCGGCAAGGTCGTGTCGAAGTCGTACGAGAAGACGGCCACCTCCCCCTGGCCGTCGAGCGCGCTGGCCGCGGCGATCATCGAGCCGTCGGGGCTGACGGCCACCGAGAAGATCCGCCCCTTCATCGCCGGGAACTCGCGGATCAGGTTGCCGTCGTCGCCGATCACCCGCTTCGTCAGGCGTTCGACCCGGTAGAGCTTCGGCACGCCGTCCGAGCCGCCGACGACGATCTCATCCCGGCTCGGGTGCCGGGCCACGGCATTGACCCCGCCCTTCAGGGCCCCGGGGGTGATCGAGGTGATGTTGTCCACGAACCGCTGCGTCTCGACCTCGGTCAGCTTCACCGCCATGTCCCGGCCGACCGAGATCAGGTGCGTCCCCTCGGCCGAGAAGACCGTGTCGAGCGCCCAGTCCTCGTGGGCCAGCAGGAAGAGCACCTGCTCGCCCGTCTCGGCGTCGATCGCCCGGACCGAATTGTCGGCGCAGCCGAAGGCGATCTTCGACCCGTCCGGCGACCAGCTCGCGCCGTAGACCGTGTCGTACGTCACCGGGACCGATCGGATCAACCGGCCCGAGGCCACGTCCCAGATCTGCACCTCGCCCAGCCGCCCCGGGTTGCCGCCGGTGACGGCCAGCTTCGAGCCGTCCGGCGAGAAGGCGACCGACTCGATCCGCTCGGACAGGCCGATCAGCCGGCCCGTCCGCTCCAGCGTCTCGGCCGACAGCAGCAGGACCTCATGGAACCCGGCCACGGCGATCGTCGTCCCGTCGGGCGAGACGTCCATCGACGCGATCACCGGCGGACGAACATAGACCGGGGGATTCTCGGCACTAAACGTCGATCGGGCGTTGACCGGCGTGTCGTCGATCGCCCCTTCGGCGATCCACCGGCGAATGAGGGCGATTTCGGCATCGAGCAACGGCGGGGCGTCCTGGGGCATCAGGGCCTCGCCGTTCGTCGGCGTGATCTGGTCGATCAGGTAGCTCTCGACCGGATCTCCCGGCACGATCGCCGGCAGGGTCGATTCCCCCCCGGCGAGCAGCCTCTCGAACTCGGTCATCACGAACTTGCCGCCGGCCTTCGCCGGCTGGTGGCACCCCTGGCAATTCGCCTCGAAGATCGGCCGGATCTGCTCGTGATAGCTGACCTTCTCCTCCGCGATCGCTCCGGCCGCATCGGCCGGGGACTCGGCGTCGTCGGCCGTTGCGGGACCGGTCCAGAGCAGGGCCATCAGGACCGCGGTCGTCGTCGGGAACCCGTACCAAGGTCTCATCACGGCGGTCTCCTGCATCGCTCGATTCGGCGGTCGAAGCTCGGAGGAATCTCAATCCAATCGCTGTCGCAATCGCAGTCGGCGCATCCTGGGAACCTCTTTAACCCATCCCAGGACGATCGGCGGGGGGGGGAACGCCGAGCTTGCTCGCATTCTCGCATCTCGATCGGGCAGAGATGCCCGACCGGGCGATCGTTCACCGTTGGTTATACAATGATCAACCATCGGGGGCCAAAACAAATTTCTCGGCGTGTCCCCATCCCGCCCCCGGTCCTCAGGATCGGGACGCGGATGTCGACTCCCCCGGATCGAGGACGGACCGCCGCCCCTTGGCCGTGCTCCTCGGCGGCAGGCCGGCCGGCCGCCCCGCCCCGATCGGGCCGGTCGGCTGGGCGCCCCGCCCCCGATTCCGGCGACGGCCCCCTGGCGATGGCCGGGCCCGAGTTGCGACAATCGGTCGGAACGTCGGCCCCGACCGCCTCGGCCGAGACGCCCGACACTCCTCCCCGGGCCGAGGCGAAGGACGCCCCCCTCCTCGTCCCCCCGGGGCCGCACCACCTCACCCGCAAACCCAGACGAGCACGCTACTTGACGCGATCGCCGCCCGATCGCCTCCATTATTTCCGGCCGATTTGCCCCCACAATCGAGCCCGACCGGCGAACAGCCTCGCGGAGGAAATCGTCATCACGCGACAGGTCGATTGGCCGGCAACGCTTCTCCGAACCTGACACCGAAACGTACCATTGGAAGAGAGCACCCGAAACGACGCCGGGGATGGAGCCAATCATGAACGAACCCGACCCTGCCACTCGCATCAGTTACGTCTCCTGGATCCTGGGCCAGACCTCCTCGATCCTCGGAATCATCCTGGTGGTGATTTACGGGTTCGACCTGATCCTGCTCCAGGCCAGGTCGATCTACGCCCAGAATCTCGGCGAGGTGGGCCAGGCCGCCGAGGCCTGGATCCCCCCCTTCAGCCCGGCCCTCATCGGCCTCGCCATCGCCCTGGCCGGCTGGCTGGCGGCGCACCTGCGAAGCCTGATCTGCCCGGTCCCGGTGCTCGTCGGGGCCGGCCTGAACCTCTTCGCGTTGATCCTCGCCCTGATCGCCCTGACCTACTGACACCGCCGTCGCGGTCAAGGCCGAGGGGCGCGGACGCTCGGCGCGGCCCCGCCCCAGCCGGGGGCGATCCCCCGGGACGACACATCGCCAAGACCCGGACCGGACCGCCGGTGGCCCGGTTCAGGTCCGCTTGTGCTTGCCGTTCTTCTGCGACCGGGAGCGGCGGAACGTCTCCCTCACCGCCTCGATCTCCCGCTCCAGGGTCTGCCGACGCTCCTCGGCCAGCTTCCGGCGCTGACGATCGGCGTAGCGGCGGGTCGACCACAGGTCGAGGAACGCCAGCACGAGCGTCTGCAAGACCAGGAGCAAGACGATCACCCAGACGGCGACGAAGGCGATCCGCTCCGACTGGCCGGCCCGGATGTCGATGTTCCCCCCCACGCCGATCCCCAGGCCGAGCAGCGCCAGCAGGACCGCCCCCCGGTACCGCCGCCGATCCTGCCGGGCGAAGTAGCGCGCATCAGCCTCGTCACTCAGATTCCGAGGCCGACGCGACTCCAGCCGCTGCCGCCAGGTGAGCAGGAAGGCGATCCCGATCACCACCACCGCCAGGACCGCGCTCGCCACACCGACCGAAGGATCGTTCTCCATCAACCGTTGCCCCTTCGCGATCCCGACCCGGCTCCGGCTCGCCTCAAGGCCGGCGCCCGGACTCGCCCGACGATCGTCCCCCGCCACGCCCGGCCCCGCTCGCCCGGGAAAAAAGGCAAGAACGCAGACCTAGCGCGACGCCCGGCGCGAGGGCCCCGCCCCCTTCGATCGGGGCGGACTGGCCGATTTCGAGGCGCCCGACTTCCTCCCGCTCGCCTTCGACCCCGATCCGGTGAACAGCGCCGCCACCACGTCGTCGAGCGACTCCACGCTCCGGAAGGTCAGGTCGCTGCGGACCTCCTCCGACAGATCGATCAGATCTTTCTCGTTGTAGCGCGGGATCAGGACCGTCTTGATCCCCGCCCGACGCGCCCCGAGCACCTTCTCCTTCACCCCGCCGACGGGCAGGACCCGCCCGGTCAGGGTCAGCTCACCGGTCATCGCCAGGTCGCGGCGGATCGGCTCGTCCCGGAACAGGCTGATCAAGGCAGCGGCGATCGCCACCCCCGCCGACGGCCCGTCCTTCGGCACGGCCCCGGCGGGCACGTGGATATGAATATCCGTCTTCGCAAACCGGGCCGGGTCGATCCCCAGCGCCTTCGTGTGCGACTTCAGGTAGCTCATCGCCGCGTGGGCGCTCTCCTTCATCGACTCCCCCAGCAAGCCGGTCAGGGTGAACGAGCCCTTGCCCGGCATCCCGCTGGCCTCGATGAACAGGATCTCGCCGCCGGTCGGCGTCCAGGCCAGGCCGGTGGCCACGCCGGGCACCCCGGTCCGCGCGGCCACCTCGCGGAAGTGCTTCGGCGGGCCGAGGTACGTCGGCACGTCGTCCGCCCCGACGCTCGTGCTCGTCTTCGATCCTTCGGCACGCTTGCGGGCCACCTTCCGGCAAATCGCGGCCAGCTCCCGCTCCAGGTTCCGCAGGCCGGCCTCTCGCGTGTAATCGGCGATCACCCGGCGCACGGCGTCGTCACCGATCGTCAGTTGCTTCGCCGTCAACCCGTGGCTTTCGAGCTGCTTGGGGATGAGGAAGCGCTGCGCGATGAGGATCTTCTCCTCCTCGGCATACCCCGGCAATTCCAGCACCTCCATGCGGTCGAGCAACGGGCCGGGGATCGTCTCCAGCATGTTCGCCGTGGCGATGAACATGATCCGCGACAGGTCGAAATCGATGTCGAGGTAGTTGTCGCGGAAGGTCGCGTTCTGCTCCGGGTCGAGCACCTCCAGCAGGGCGGCCGAGGGGTCCCCCCGGAAGTCGGCCCCGAGCTTGTCGACCTCGTCCAGCATGAACACCGGATTATTCGTGCCCGCCTTGCGCAAGCCCTGGATGATCCGCCCCGGCATCGCCGCGACATACGTCCGCCGGTGCCCCCGGATCTCGGCCTCGTCGTGCACGCCCCCCAGGCTGATCCGGACGAACTCGCGCCCCATCGCCCGGGCGATCGACCGGCCGAGGCTCGTCTTCCCCGTCCCCGGCGGGCCGACGAAGCAGAGGATCGGCCCCTTCATGTCCTTCTTCAGCTTCCGGACGGCCAGGTATTCGAGGATCCGCTCCTTGATCTTCTCCAGGTCGAAGTGGTCCTCGTCCAGCACCGTCCGGGCGTGCTTCAGGTCGAGGTGGTCCTTGCTCGCCTTCGCCCAGGGCAGGCTCGCCAACCAATCGACATACGTGCGCACGATCGAGTATTCGGCCGAGCTGGGGTGCATGCCGGCCAGGCGGTCGATCTCGCGGCGGGCCTCGGCGCGGGCCTCGGGCGGCAGCTTGGCGCGGCGGATCTTCCGCTCCAGCTCGCGGGCCTCGGCCGCCTCCGGCTCCATCTCGCCCAGCTCTTCCTGGATCGCCTTCAGTTGCTGGCGGAGGAAATGCTCGCGCTGCGCCCTCGTGATCTCCGAGCCGACCTGCGCCTGGATCTTGGTCGACAGCTCCATCACGTTCAGGTGCCGCGTCAGGTACTGGCCGAGCAGCATCAGGCGAGACTTCACGTCCAGCTCGGCCAGCATCTCCAGCTTTTCCTCGACCGAGAACGGCAGGCTTGACCCCAGCAGGTCGGCCAGGCGGGCCGGGTCCCGGGTGTTCATGGCCGCGACCTGAAGCTCCTCGGGCACGTTGTCGCTCAGGCGGTTGAAGAGGCCGTTGACCAGGTGCACCAGGGCATCCAGCTCCTCCCCTTCGTCGACCGTTTCTTCCAGCGGCTCGACGTGCCCCACCAGATACGGCTCGGTCCGGTCGAGCTTCGTCAATCGGGCTCGGCCGAGCCCCTGGCAGACGATCCGGGTCGATCCGTCCGGGAACTTCAGCATCTTCAGGACCGAGCCGACGCAGATCGTGTCGTACAGGTCGTCGAACCCCGGCTCCTCGACGTCCGGCGAGCGCTGGGTGACCAGCCCGATCAACCGGTCGCCGGTCGAGCCGTGGACGTCGTCGATCAGCCTCATCCCCGCCGGCCGATTGACGACGAGCGGGACCACCGTCTGCGGGAAGACGACGTCGGCGCGCAGCGGCAAGAGCGGCAGCCGGTTCGGCAACGGCGGCCCCTGCTCCTCCAACTCGGGCAAGACCAGGTCGCGCCCCTGGACGGGAGCCTCCTCGGGGTTCGGGTTCGCTTCGGGCTTGGCTTTGGCGGTCGACTTCGACTTGCGTTTGCTCATCGTCGCAATACTTTCAAACAATCGGGGCGCCGGGATCAAGGCGCAGGCGTCAAGACGGTCGATTCTCGAATAATCGGGCCGCGATTGGAAGGGCGCGACGTCCTACCGCAGGTGTTCGATCAGGAAATTCCGTGCCCGTTGCCTCAGGGCCGGGTCGATCGCGCCCGAGAACCGGAGCCGGGGCGTCCCCCCCGGACCGAACGTCCCCACGATCCGACCCCGCGGCACCCCTCCGGCCTGGTCCCGGAAGAACCCGACGATCCCCGGCACCTTCGACCGCGGCACCCTCCCCGACACCTCGACCCGATCCCCCGGCCCCAGCCGGATGACGAAATCGCCGCCCCCGAGCCTTCCCGATCGGGCCAGCCAGACGACCACCAGCACCCCGACGGCCACCGCCCCGCCCGCCAGCACCCATCCCATCGTGCTCGTCACCGCCCCCGCTTCCACCAGTCGCCCCGGTCCACGTCGAACGACCCGTATCCCCCTTGCTGCTGCAACGCCCGCCGCCCCTGGTAATTCGAGAACGCGAACAGGGCGAAGAAGATCGCCAGGAACGTCTGCTCGGCCGAGAAGGCCCACAACGCCACCGCCCCGGCCGTGATCATCCCCACCGTGTAGGTCTGCTGCATCCCCCGGTACGGGTGCCGACTGGTCAACACCTGCGCCAGGAACTGCCCCCCGTCGAGGCTCCAGACCGGCAGCAGGTTCACCAGCGTCCAGCCGAAGTTGAAGAAGAGCATGCTGTAATAGAAGCTGAACACGTAGGGATCGTTAAACTTGAACAAGGCTTCCCTCACGCTGCCCGATCCCAGCCCGAAGAGCGCCAGGTTATCCTCCAGGGTCAGCCCCCCGACCCCCGCGCTGATCATCACCGTCAGGATCCCCAGCACGAACCCCGCCCCCGGCCCGCCGAGGATCACCGCGACGTTCCCCCCCAGCCCCAGCCGGTCGCGCTCGCTGAAGCACAGGCCCCCCATCCAGTAGAGCACCACATTCGGCCTCAGGCCGTTCCAGACGGCGGCCATCGCGTGCCCCATCTCGTGCCAGAGGATCGACACGAACAGCACCGCCACCCACACCAACGTCCGCTTCGGGTCGGACTGGTCGAACCCGAGCATCAGGCCCACGACCCAGAAGGCCGGGTGGATTCGGACCGGGACGCCGAGCAACCGGAATCGCAGGTCGTACGGCGTCGTATCGGGACGGCCCATCAGCATCGCTCGGAGTCTCCTGGTTGCGCGTCGTCATTCTCGAACAAAACCAACGATCGGCGCCCCCCGGGCCTCGACCTGTCTTCAAAGCGTACGCCCCGACACGCCCCCCGAACAAGTCGGCCGTTCCGACACCGTTCGGACCTCTTCGGCAAAATTTCCCGATTTTTGTGACTACGCCGCCCCGTTCTCACGACAGTAATACGTAAGACGGATGCAGCGCGGACCTGTTCGCCCCTGCATCCTCGCGGAGCGTCCCGTGATCCGGCGATGTGCGCCGGGTCGGGGAGGGAAGGACCACCGGCCGACCGGAAGCGGCTCGCCTCGGGCTAGATGAGCGTTTTCTTGGGATTTTGCGCCCGAACTCGCGACGTCCGACCGGCCCAAAGCGGCCCCGAGCCCTTCCCATGGATTGCCGACCCGCGCCCCCTCCGTCCGACCCCGCTCCCGATCGCTCCTCCGCCCCGACCAGCCTGACAGGCATCCCGGCGGCCCTCGTCCCGATGGGCCTCCTGATGCTCCGGGACGCCGGCGACGAGCAGTTCGACGCCCTCATCGCCGCCTGGCTCGGCCAGTTCGGCGCCGACGACACCCTCGCCCGGCTCCACGCCGAGACGATCGTCCTCGCCGCCGTCCGCCTCCGGACCGCCGCCAAGCTGGAGCCGAAGGGGGAGATCCCCGGCCCCGACTGGTGCCGCTTCCAGAGCCTCGCCGAACGCAACTACCGCTCCGCCTGCAAGGATCTCCGCCGTCACCTGGAGGCGCAACAAAAGGCCGCCTCAAACCCCTCGCCAAGCACTTCGAAACGTCGATCCTCGGCCGCTCCCACGGATCCCGCCCCCGAGCCGATGACGGCTTCTCCCGCTCCCCCCGAATCGACCCCCGAGGAGATCGCCGACGCCTCAACCAACTGGCGCAAGCACATCGCGCTCGTCCGCAGCATGAGCGAGGAATGGCCCGTCATCCTCCGCCTCCGCCGCGAGGTCGAGGACGTCGCCGCCTGGCTCGCCGACGGCAAGTCCGAGGACGAGCTGATGACCTGGTATCCCGGCCTCACCCGCGCCGACATCGCCGCCTGTCGCGCCTGCGACGCCGAAGGGCTCTGCGGCCCCTTCGACCCCGCCGACGGCCCCTACCCCCCCGGCCTCCCCGTCCTCGACGACCTCCCCGACGATCCTTCCGGCTAACTCAACCCGCTTCTCCCGCTCCCGGGCTAGAGAATCGGCGGCCGATGCGACGCTTGTCGCCCCGTGCGCTTCACCCACGCCCCCTCCTGGGGCAGTTGGCCGGCTCGCCAGTCCTTGCGATCTCGCCAGGGACCCCTCACCCCGGCCCTCTCCCCGCGGTCGGGGAGAGGGGGACAAACTCCGCCCCTCGCCCCCTTTGGGGGAGAGGGTGGCCGTCAGGCCGGGTGAGGGGGTCCCCGTCCGGATCGCAAAAGGTTGGACCGCCGTCCTCGCCCGACCCTCTCACGTACTTCGAAGGGGTCGCAAACGAGCCAGGCTCAATCGCGATCCGTTTTCCGAATCGCCTCGACCAACCCGCGCACCCGGTCCCGCTCGATCGCCCCGCCCCGCTCCCCCCCGGCGCAGGCGGCCCCCCGGACGCCGAACAGATCGGGACGCAGCCCACCAAGCCGCCCGATCGCCGCCGCGTCCAGCCCCCCCGCCAGCGCGATCCGACGCCCGGCCCGACGGATCGGCTCGAACCCGGCGGGGTCGATCGCGACAACCGGGGCCGGTTGCGTCTTGTCCCAGGTGTCGAGCAACACTCCGGCACACTCCGGCACGGTCAGGGCGACGTCCCGGACCGCGAGCCAGTCTGGCGCGTCGGCCCGATCGGCGTCGAGGTAGGCGACGGCGATCCAGGGCGGACCCGGACCGAACGCCCCTCGGAGCCGATCCCAGGCCCGCTCCCAGTCGAGCCGGGCCATCCCCGACAGCCCCACCTTGCGGAAGGCGATCCCCTCGAACGCCTGCGAGGAAGGAAGCGGACGGCCCGCGACCCACTCCCGCAGTTCTCCCAGCGCCACGCTCACCGGCACGTCCGGCGGCACCGCCTCCCGGACGGCTCGCCAGACGCTCACGTCGGCGCAGCCGAGCGGACCTCGGCCCGGCTCCTTGACATCCACGACCGAAGCCCCGCCCCGGACCGCCTCGATCGCCTCGGCCGCCGACCGGACGCTGACGAGCAGGCCCGGCCCCGGACCGATCGCCAGCGATCCGGGTTCCACGACCCGGCTCACCTGGCCTCGGCCGCCGCGACCTGCCGGGCCTCGATCACCGGCCGGAGCACCGCATCCAGGCCGAACAGGACCACCGCGCCGCTCAGGTCGGCCACCAGGGTCGCCCGGTAGAACGGGACCGCGTCGCCGTAGCAGGCGATCAGGCCGGCAAACGTGCCCGGCTGCAGCGAGACGCCCGAGGCCCAGACCGCGAAGTT
The DNA here is from genome assembly GCF_040717455.1 of Tautonia sp. JC769. NCBI lineage: Bacteria > Pseudomonadati > Planctomycetota > Planctomycetia > Isosphaerales > Isosphaeraceae > Tautonia > Tautonia sp. JC769. The sequence continues at coordinate 328,391 of NZ_JBFEFH010000001.1, read as the reverse complement.
CGTCACCATGAAGAACAGCAGGGAGCCGACGACCGTCATCCCCACCGGCGTCGCGAACTTCGCGTCGCGGCTGGTCCAGCGGCCGAGCAAGACGATGGCCAGATACGAGCCATAGACCGCCAGCCGGCTCGGGTCGAGCGGCCCGCGGCGGAACTGCGGGTAGTAGACCAGGTCGATCACCAGGTCGGTCGCCACCATGATGACCAGCGGCACGGCCAGCGCATAACGCCGCGACAGCCTGGCCCCGGCATACAGGGCAATCGCCCCCAGCGGCACGAAGTTGTGGAGATGCTCGGGATTGAGCCGGGCGAACACACCCAGCAGGATCAGGAGAAAGGCGGTGGTCATGCGAGCCTCGACAGCAGTTCGGTAGGTCACCGATCGATCGTCGGCCGGCCGACCGTCGATCCGGATTGGGCCGAGATCGCGACCCGTTCCCGTTGGAATCGGCCGGCACAGCCCCAGGAGCACTACCTTATCCGCCGGAAGTCGGATCATCAAGCGGGCTTGAGACGGACCCGCCCCGACGGCCCCCTTCGTCGGCCCCTCTCGGCCGTTATGCCACCGGCCTCGCCGACTCGATCCGATCGAACGACACCACCCGATCCAGGCGGAACGCCTTCTCGAACCGCTCCAGATGGCAGAAGGCCACCAGGTAGGCCGCCCCCCCCTTGTGGATCAAGCGCCGGGGGGTGATCTCCCTCGGCCCGCTCCCTCGCGAACCCCCTTCGTAGCGGATCACCAACCGATGCCCGGCCGCAATCGCCTCCGACAACCCTTCCCAGCCGCACGGAATCAACTGCTCCCGCACCGGGTCGGCGATCGGGTAGCGGACATGAGGCCCCGCCTCGCCGTCGAGCGCCACCCAGAGCCCCCTGACCCGCTCGCAATCGGCCAACGCCCGGTGCGCCGGCCCGGCCGAGAGGCCCAGCAGCTCGGCGACCGCGTCGAGCCGGTGGCTCGCGGCCTTCGGCAGGCGACAGCGGGCGAGCGACAGGGTATCGGTGACCTCGACCCCCGGCATCGGCCGCCCCATCGCCGCCAGCTCGTTGCCCAGGAATCCGGCGTCGAACCGCGCATGATGGGCCAAAACCCGATGCGGCCGATCCCCCATCAGCCAATCGAAGAAGGCGGGCAGGACCACCTCCCTCGGCTCGGCGTCGGCCAGCATCGCGTCGGAGATGCCGTGGATCCGCTCGGCCGCCGGACTCATCGGCCGCCCGGGGTGGACCAGCCGGGCGAACCGATCCCGGACCGTCCCGTCGGCCTCGAACCGCACGGCGCCGACCTCGACGATCCGATCGACCCCCGGGATCAGTCCGGTCGTCTCCAGGTCGATCGCCACAAACGGCCCGATCCGACTGCCCGGCATGATTGCCTCGCTTCGACGCGCTTTGAGGGGGGCCACCCGACCCGGCTCGGACCGATTCAAAAGGCAGTATACGACGCGGACCGCTCGGCCGCCCAGTTGAGTCTGATCGACCCTGCCCCGAGGCCGACCGATCGGGCTTGACCGATTCCAGGCCCTTCAGAAGATCGATCCCCCTGGCCCCTCGACATGATCCTTCATCCCCGACCCTACCCAGCTCCCGGCCGAACTGATCCGGAGGACCGACCCCGATGCCCCCTTCGATTCCAAGGGTGATTCCGAGACGATCGGCGCAACTGGTCCTGATCGGCCTGGCCTGGGGCTGGGTCGTCGGCCTCCCCGGCTGCCAGAGCCAGGGTCAAGGGGCCTTGCGGTCGATCCCGAGTCGGCCCCCCGCCGTCCCGCCGGTCCCCCTCGACGAGACCGACCCGCCCGACCCCATCACCCGGGACCTGCTCGATCGGCACAACGCGCTGCGGGCCGAGCGCGACCTGCCCCCGCTCTCCCTCTCGCCGACCCTGAGCCGGGCCGCGGAGGCCCAGGTGGCGGGGATGATCGAGTTGGGCAAGATCCGCCACAAGGGCGTCGACGGCTCGTCCCCGGCCGATCGCATCACGCGGGTCGGCTACCCCTATCAGTCCGTCGGCGAGAACGTCGCCGCCGGCCAGGAGACGGCCGAGGAGGTCATGACCGGCTGGATGGACAGCCCCGGGCACCGGCGCAACATCCTCGGCGACTTCGAGGAACTGGGGGCCGCCCGCGCCGAGGACGACGACGGACGCCCCTACTGGTGCGTCGTCTTCGCCACCCCGATCCCCCGGCTCGACCCCGCCGAGGCCGCCGAGGGGTTGCTCGAACAGATCAACGCCCTCCGCTCCGACGAGGGCCGCGACCCCCTCGCCCTTGATGACACGCTCCAGCAGATTGCCCGCAGCCATGCCGAGGCGATGGCCGAGGCCGGTTCGCTCAAGCCGCCCGGCCCGTCGCTCGTCGATCGGATCCGGGAGGCGGGCGTCTCTTATCGCAGGCTCGCGCAGAGCGTCGCCTCGGGCAATCCGGGTCCGGAGGAGGTGCTCCGCGCCCTGACCGGGTCGGCCGGGCAGCGTGACAACCTGCTCGGGCCATTCGACCGGGCCGGGATCGGCTACGCGACCGCCGGGGACGGCCGCCCCTTCTGGACGATCCTGCTGCTCGAAGGGATCGGAGGGCCGTCATGAGTCGGTCCATGGATTCCAAGCACCCGTCGAACCCGCACAATCCGAATCAGACGCAGGTCCGCCCTCCCCGGGCCCCCGAGCCGATTGGCCCCTCGCCCGATCGGGTGTCAGACTTCCTCGGGCAGCGTCTTCGGCAGCCAAGCGGTTGCCCCATGCGCTTGCGCCCAAAGGAGGAAGGATCCCATGTCGACACGAGCGAGATGGGTCGTGCTCATCGCCCTGCTGGCGGCCCTGTCCACGGGTTGTCAGCGCAAGGAGTTCATCCGCAACCAATCGGTCGTGATGGACCCCTCCCTCGGGTCGATCGACCCGGCACTGAACGACCCGATGGTCACGCAACCCGGCCGGGCGACCTTCGTCGACCGGCATCCGATGCTCCGCAAGCCCGTCGAATACTACCAATCGGCCAAGCCGAACCCGGCCCACCGGCTCGCCTCCGCCGCGTTCATCGGCGTCCCGGTCGGCATCTTCGGCGAGCTGAGGCAGATCATCGTCGGCTGCCCTCCCGGTTTCTGACCCTCGGCAAGAGCGACGGCGACCGAGGCCCGGCCACTCGCGGGCCCCTCCTCCCCCCCCTCAGGTCGAGAGCACTCGGGGGGCGAGCCGGTCGTAAACCGAGCCGGGCAGGAAACGGACCAGGCGCATCAAGGCCAGGGTCGGCGCCGGGAAATCGACCCGGCGGCGGCCCCGGGCGATGCCCTTGAGGATGATGGCGGCCGCGCGATCGGCGTCCATCATCCAGGGCTGCACATGGCGCGATGCCTCGGTCATCGGGGTCCGCACGAAGCCGGGGTGGACGACCGTGACCAGGACCCCTCGCCGCCTGAGGTCGGGCCGGAGCCCTTCGAGCAGGGTCGAGAGGCCCGCCTTGCTGGCGCAATAGGCACTCGACCCGGGCAACCCGCGGAATCCGGCCAGGCTGCTGATGCCGACGATCTGCCCGTGACCCCGGGCGAGCATCCCCGGCAAGACGCCCTCGATCGCCGCGGCGGCCCCGATCAGGTTGACGCGGACGACCTCCTCGACCACCTCGGCCGAGAAGCCGACGGCCGGAGAGCTGCGGCCCAGCCCGGCGTTGGCGATCAGGAGGTCGATCGGCCCCAGCTCGCGTTCGAGCCGGGCGATCGCCCCGGCCGTCGCCCGGCGGTCGGCGGCGTCGGCCGGGGCCACGGCCGCCTCGCCGCCGGCGGCCCGGATCGACTCGGCCAGGCCCTCCAGGCGATCGAGCCGGCGGGCCGTCAGGCCGACCCGGACCCCCTGCCCCGCCAGTTGCCGGGCCAGGGCGGCACCGATGCCGCTGGAGGCCCCGGTGACGATGGCCGATCGGGCACGATTGCGTTTCACGAGCGAACGCCCCTCTCTCTCAGCTTACCAACACGTCTTGACCCGTCTGTTCGGATTCGCGGATGCGATCCGGGCAGCCCGCGCGACCGGTCCCCGCGGGGGACGCCCCCGGCGATCCCCGCTCGACCGGCGCCGGGCCGCCGACCGACCCTTACTCCTGATCGGGACGCGATCGGGAAGGCCCGTCGATCGGGTCGAATTGTCGCAAAGGTGACGATCATGCGTCGATGGCCAGCGGTCTCGACACTGGCGGCGATCCTGGGAGGGCTCCAGGGCGTCGCGACCGCCCAGGAGGGACTCGGGGTGGTCGTGCGACCCCCGGCCGAGGTCCGTTCCGGGGAGGTCCATGAGGCGCCCCCGATCCCGTTCCCGACGCCGCCGGGACCGATGGCCGGCGCGACGCACGGGGCCGAGCCGGGCAGCATCCCGAGGGCTGCCGGCCGGCCGCCCTCGATACCGGCGGAGCCCGCGCCGCGGCGGGACCGGCCGGCGGCACGGGTGGTCGCGGATGCGATCCAGGTCCGGCCCCCGCTGGGTGCCCGGGCCCCGGGCGACCCCGCCGAGACCATCGAGGCCCCGATCGCACCCACGATCGCCCCTCCGATCGGCACCGAGTCGATCGGTTCCGAGACCTTGAATCCCTTCCTCCCCCCCGGTCCGGGCCGGGCGATCGCCGACACGGACGGCCCGGAGCGGTCGGGGCAATCCGATCGGGCGCGGGGATCGGGCGGGTCGGGACCGGTCGTCCGGGAACGCCCGGGGCTGTTCGGGAGGCTCTTCGGCCGCCGGGCGGATCGACCCTCCCCGAGGCCCGCGAGCCGGCCGGAGCCGGCCGCCCCGGCGTTCGAGCTCGATGCGGAGGACCCGGGCGCCCCGGAGGCCCTCAAACGACGGCTAGAGCAGATGATCATCCGACGGGAGGCCGACCGGCTCGCCTCGGTGGAATTGCTGATCGTCGGGCCTCGCGTCCACATCCGGGCCGAGGCGGCGCGTCCCTGGCAACGCCTGGCCCTGCGTCGAGGGCTGGAACGGCTGCCGATGCCTCCCGGCTTCCAATCGACGGTCGAGGTCCGCTGACCGGCCCCCAGGGTCACGGCCGACCAGCGAGGCTGGCCCCGTTCAATTGTCCTCGGGAAGCGGCCGAGCTTCGGCGTCGGCCTCGGGGGCAGCGACCTGCCCGCGGTACTGGTCGAGGAGCTGACGGAAGTCGTCGCGATCGCGGAGGGAATCCAGCTCGGGGTCGTCCCAGAGAATCGGATCACGAAATCCAAGTTCGAGTGCCTGGCGAAGTGAATCGATGGCGAGCGAACTGTCTCCTTCGAGCGCATGATTGCAGGCTTCATTATAGAAGACAATGCCCACATAAGCTTGTTGGCTTTCGGTCAAGGGTTCATCATGTGCCATGAGCATGCGAGCGACCTCGGCCGATCGGTTCAGATAGGGGAAACTCTCGGCCCGCCGACCCTCCTGAATGGCGAGGTTGACCCCGAGGCTCTGAGTGACCTCCATGAGCATGACCAGGGCCTGATGATGGTCGGGCCAGCGGCGAATGACGGCTTCGAGGACCGCCCGCTGATCGTCGAGGGAGTCGAGGCGAGGGACGAGGGCGAACAGCTCGTCGGCGGGGAGGCCCTCCAGGTCGATCTGATCGAGGGTGAGCGGCCCGGGGCCTCCCTCGTCGGGCGTGACGGGGTCGGGAGGCGGGGGGAGAGGTGCCTCCGGGTCGATGGCCGGTGGGGGGCGGAGGGTGTCGGCTCCCCCGGCGGCGTCCGGGGGATTTCGAGCGGCCTGGGGGTCGGGAGACGGCTCTCGGCAGGAGAGCGAGGGGGGGAGCATGGCGGCCAGGAGGAGGAGCGTCTGGCCCCGTCGCCGCGGGTCTCGTCGCATCGTCATGGGACCTCCGTCGATCGAGTCGGAACACGACGAAGAAAGACCGAGATGAAGCTGCTCGATGCTGTTGCCTGCTCGCGAGTATTCCGCGCCGGCGGGGAGAAGGCAACACGCTCGGCCTGGCGGCCCGGAGGAATCCGGAGGGGCGAGGGCTGGACCGGAGGCCCGTCGGGCGGCACCATGGAGCCGTATCGCGGGGCCGTCACGCGGGATCGCCGCTCGTCGATTCGTGGTCGTGATCCGGTTGCAAGCGGGTGGTTGTCGGACAGCGCTGGAGACGAGGAGGACGGTCATGAATCTCGGGTTGATCAACTCCGCCTGGGCCCAGGCGGGTCGGGAGACGGCCTTCGGCATCCAGAAGACCAAGGAGATCGGGTTCGATTGCATCGACATCTTCGCCGACCCGCTCGACATCGACGTGCGGGAGCGCAAGCTGATCAAGGACGCCTGCGACAAGCTCGGGCTGCCGATCGTCAGCGTGCCGTGCGTGGCGGTCGGCCTGATCGACTTCAACCCGAGCGTGCAACGCTTTCATCTCGATCGATGCCGCAAATATCTGGATATGGCCTATGAATTCGAGGCCAGGAACCTGCTACTCGTGCTCGGCGAGTACATCTGGCAGAAGCAGGTGATCCCGCCCGAGGAGCAATGGGCGACCGGCGTGCAGCAGGTCAGGGCCCTGGGGGAGTATGCCGAGGATCTGGACCTGGAAATCGCTTTGGAGCTGGAGCCGTTCGACCTCTCGCTCGTGCGGGACATCGGCGGGATGGTCCGCTTCCTGGACGAGGTCGACCACCCGGCGGTGAAGGCGAACCTGGACATCTCGCACCTGGTCCTTTCGGGAGAGCCGGCGGATCGGATCATCGAGCTGTCGGGACGCGTGGCGCACGTTCATATTTCGGACTGTGACGGTAAGATCCACGGCGACCTGCCCCCCGGCCGGGGGGTGGTCGAGTTCGACGGGTATCTGAAGGCGATCAAGGAATTGAACATTCCTGACGCGACGATTTCGATCGAGCTGGAGTACTCGCCCGAGCCGGACAGGATCCTGGACTGGGTGCGCGAGGCGTACGAGGCGACGAGCCGACTGATGGACGAGGCGGGGCTTCGAGGATGATCGGCGCCGCCGGGATGGGCCGCGTCGCGACCGGGGCCGCGCTGGGGATCATCGTCGTCTGGCCGCTGGCGGCCACGATGAGGCTCGCCCTGGGCGGGGAGGCCGGGCCGTCGACCTCGTCGGGCCTGATCGACGCGGCGGCGTTCGGACGGGAGGCGGGCCTGGTGGCCGGCCCCGCGGTGGAGACGCTGCGGGTGGTCGGCGGGGCGGTGCTGGGGTCGTTGGCGGTCGGGATTCCGATGGCCCTTGCCCTGTTCCGTGCCGACGTCCCCGGGCGGGCGGCGGTGCTGGGCATGATGGCACTGGCCATCTTCGTGCCGATGCCGCTGTACGCGGCCGGATGGGTGGGTGGTTTCGGGAACGCCGGATATCAGCAGGCGTTCGGGCTTCGGCCGATGCTGGAAGGCTGGGCCGGGGCGGGCTTCGTGCATGCGGCGGCGGGGGTGCCCTGGGTGGTCCTCCTGACCGGGATCGGGTTGAAAGGGGTCGAGCCGGAGCTGGAGGAATCGGCCCGGCTCGACCTGCCGCTCTGGCGGGTCGCGGTGGGGGTGACGCTGCGGCGGTCGGCCGGGGCCGTTGCCGGGGCGGCGCTGCTGGTGGCGGTGTTGACGAGCGGCGACATGACCGTGACCGACCTGCTCTTGGTGCGCACCTACGCCGAGGAAGCGTATGTGCAATATGGCCTGGGGAGACCTCCGTGGGCGGTGGCGTTGGTGGCGGTGCCGCCCACCCTGGCCTTGATGGCGGCGATGGTTCTGGCATCGAGGGTTACGGAGGGGCTTGAATCCTTGCGCCTGGCGAGCGGCACGCGATCGGCCGGGGCCTGGGCGCTGGGCCGGTGGCGGTGGCCGGTCGGCGGCCTGGTGGGGGGGGTGACGGCCGCCCTGTTCGGGCCTCCGCTGGCGGCATTGGTCTGGCGAGCGGGTCGGATTGGTGGGGACGCATCGCGGGGGATTGCGCCGGGGTGGTCGGTGGAGGGGCTGGGCGAATCGCTCTCGTACGCGATGGCCGAGGTGCGCGAGCCGGTGGTTCAGACCGGGATGGTGGCGGCCCTGGGGGCGACGGCGAGCGTCATCCTGGCCTGGGCCCTGGCGTGGCAACTGCGGGCCCGGGGCGTCTGGAGGGGGGTGGTCGTCGCCCTGCTGGCCCTGATGCTCGCCCTGCCGGGGCCGGTGGCGGGGATGGCCCTGAAGCTTTCCTATCTGCATGTGCCGATCCTTTATGATACGATCGGGATCGTGGTGATCGGCGCGGTGTTGCGGGCGTTGCCGTTCGCGGTGCTGGTGCTCTGGCCGGCCGTCAGGGGGGTCCCGGCGGCCGTCCTGGAATCGGCCGAGGTCGACGGTTGGGGCCCCTGGGGGAGGGTGTGCCGGGTGGCCGTGCCGATGACGCGGCGGGGGATCGCGGGGGCCTGGCTGGTTGCCTTCGTGCTGGCGATGGGGGAGCTGCCGATCACGAACCTGGTGACGCCGGCGGGGATGGAGTCGCTGACCGTCTTCCTCTGGGGGCAGATGCACTTCGGCGTGGACAGCCGGATCAGCAGCGTCGGCCTGGTGCTGCTGGGAATCTACGCGGGGGTGGGGGGGCTGGCCGTGGCCGCGATTCGCCGGCTGCTGATGGCCGGAGCGCGGTCGTGAGCGGCGCCGAGGGGGCGGGATCGACCGTGGGGGGGGGATCCGGCGCGGGCCATCGGGGATCTTCGTCGGGACCGGGTGAAGATTCCGTCAATCGGTGCGAATTCGTTGACGAGGGCCGATCGCGATCGGCAGTGCGTGGCGACGGGAAGGAGGCCGGGACATGGCGGGTCGAATCGGCTTGGGGCCGGTCTTCGCGTTCGAGTGGCTGATGACCGCGAGGCGCTGGCAGACGTACGGGATGCGGTCGCTGACGGTGATGCTGTTGCTGGGGTCCATGACCCTGGTCTGGTTGGAATCGAGGCCGCCGGGGGTTGGCCCGGCGGAGTTGACGATCCGGCAGCAGGCGCAGGTGGGCCAGGGCTTCTTCGGGACGACGGCGATGCTGTTGCTCGGCCTGGTGGGCCTGGCGGGGCCGGCCGCGACGGCCGGGGCGATCTGCCTGGACAAGGCGAGGGGGAACCTGACGCTGCTGTTCGCGAGCGACCTGTCGGACGCGGAGATCGTGCTGGGGAAGCTGGGGGCGCGACTGGTCCCGGTGCTGGGCCTGATCCTCTGCGCGGCCCCGGTGCTGGCGATCGGGACGCTGTTCGGCGGGATCGACCCGGTGGGGCTGATCGGCTCGCTGCTGGTGATCCTGGCCGTGGCGATCTTCGGGTGTTCGCTGGCGTTGACGCTGTCGATCTGGGGGAAGAAGACGCATGAAGTGCTGATCATGACGTATGTGTTCGGCATCCTGTACCTGATGGCCGCGCCGATCAGCCTGGGCCTGTATGAGCTGATCCCGACGAGGTGGCGTTGGTCTCAGATGAACATCTTCATGGAACTCCTCCGCTACAATCCGGTCTTCCTGGTGCTCTCGACCATCGAATCGATGCCGATGATGCGCCCGGTGACGTTCCGGACCCACCTGGGGTTCCTCTGCCTGGGCCTGACCGCGTCGGCGGGCCTGATGGGCGTGTCGATCTGGCGGATCCGGCCGGTGGTGATCGGGCAGCTCGGCAAGGGGGAGGGAGGGGGCGTGCGGCGTCGGCAGTCGCTCCGGGAGCGGCTGGCCGGGGCGATCGCGTCGGAGGGGTTTACGAGGGTGGTGCCGGGGGCCTCGGGGGCCTTGCGGTGGTGGCGGCGGCTGATGCCGGCCCCCTCGCTCGACCGGAACCCCGTGTACTGGCGCGAATGCCAGCGGAAACGACCGACGCGGATGACGCTGATCTCCTGGGGCCTTTACGTGTTGTTTTGCGGCGGATTCAGCATGTTCGCCATCGTGCTGGCGCTGAACGGGCAGCGGTGGGGGACGGGGATCGGCGTGTTCGTCAACGTGGTGCAGGTGTCGCTGGGGTTGTTGCTGTTGAGCGTCTCGGCGGCGACGAGCCTCGCGGAGGAGCGTCAGCGCGGGAGCCTGGACGTCTTGCTGGTCACGCCGATCTCGACCCGATCGGTCGTGTGGGGGAAGTGGTGCGGGGCGTTCCGATCGGTGCCGCCCCTCTTGATTTTCCCGATCGGGGTGGCCCTGGCGCAATCGACCTTCACGGGGAAGTACTGGGCGGTGGCGTTGCTGGCCGCGCTGATCCTGGCCTACGGGGCGGCCATCACGAGCCTCGGCCTGGCCCTGGCCACCTGGACCGAGCGGCTGGGGAAGGCGGTGGGGTTGACCACGGGGCTCTACATCGCCATGGCGATCGCATGGCCGTTCCTGGCCATGATCACGTTTGGAAACGGCAATGGGAACTTCGGGATGGGCCTGGCGGCGGGCAGCCCGTTCATCGGCATCGGCGTCTACAATGCCCTGATCGCGGACGAAGGGCCGCCGCGCGTGTTCGCGAGCCAGACGTTCTGGATGTTCTTCTGGATTGCCGCCTATCTCGGGGTGGCGGCGGGCCTCGTGCTGGCGACCCTGCACACGTTCAATCAATGCCTGGGGCGGATGGACGACGTGACCGAGGGGTTCGGCGAGGACGTGGAGGAACCGCGGGAGGCGCCGCGTCCGGTCGTGGGCTCGACCGAGGTGGCGGAATCGGACCCGTTGAGCTCTCGGTCGTGAGCGCGGGGGATGGGCCGGCCCTGAGACGTCAGGACTGTTCGCCCGCTTGAGGATTGCGGCGCATTCGGACCCAAGGTCCTTCAATCGGTCGAGGAGTCGGGACGGCTCCAGTGCGCGGTGGCCCACTGGCCGAAGTTCTCCTCGACCGAGACGCGCATGGCCGGGGGGAGGGCGAGGCCGCGGTCGGTGAGGGCGTCGCGGAGGCGGGAGCCGAGGTAGGCGGCGATCAGCTCGGTCGTGGTGTTGGGGACGGGGAGCAGGACGCACTCGTCGCGGGGGAAGCTCCAGTAGCGGTCTCGGTAGCGGCAGACGAGGTTCGGGCCGTCGTCGGAGACGGTGATGAAGGGGCTGCGGTCGGGCAGGAGCATGCGGTGATCGAGTTCGAGGACGAGGGCCTTCGTCAGGTCGCGCAGGGCGATGAAGTCGAAAACATAATGGTTCTCGTCGAGCGGACCGTCGACCTCGACGGCGACGCGCCAGTTGTGGCCGTGGATGCGTTCGCAGACGTCGCCGTTGAAGGTGATGAAGTGGCCGGCGCTGAAGACGAGGTCGTCCTTGGTGACGCGGACGGTGTACAGGTTCGCTGACATGGGGATGTTTTTTTAGGAGGGAACACACGGGAATTCAGAGCACGTCGCCCGCGTCCCATCCGGGGCGGGACAGGTGGCGGGGGAAATCGATTGTCCCGTCGCAGAGGGCGACGTACAAGGTGGCGGCGATGAGGTCGGCCGTCGCGCCGGGGTTGCGGGAGTGGCCGTCGGCCCGGAGCCAGGCATCGAAGGATCGAATCTCGCCGATCGAATCGGGCGCATCGGGCCAGGCGGAGGCGAGCACGGCGATGGCCCGTCGGGCGGACTCGTGCGCGACGCTCGGGCCGCACTTGCGGGCGATCAGGGTGTCGGGGCGCTCGGCCATGAGGGTGAGGTGGGTGAGGACGATGGCGGTTTCGAGGGGGCGGCCGGCGCGGAGGGCGTCGCGGAGGGCGGGGAGGGCGAGATCGAAGACGTCGGCATAGCCGGTCGCGTACTGGCGGGCGATGGCGTCGTGGGGGGCGGCCAGGCACATGGCCTCGCGGAGGGTGATGGTGGGCTCGTCGGCCACGTCGTGTTCGGGGACCGAGCCGAGGCCGCCGGGCCGGGCGATGCGGATGGCCTCGTAAACCGCCCGGGCGTCGTCGATGGTGAGGGCGTCGAGGATGCGGCCGACCCCCTTGCGCAGCCCCCCGGCCTTGCGGCGCACTCCGGCCAGGGGGGTGAGCAGGAGGATCATGCCGAGGTTGGTGTTGTGGCCGACGAGGGCGTGTGACTCTTGAACGGCGGTGCGAACGACCCAGCCGACGCCGAACTCTCGGATGCGATCCGGGTCGAGCCGGAAGGCGAGGTTGCTGGCGGAGAGGGCGAAGTCGAGGTAGTGGGCGTCGGCAAACGCACGGCCGGGATGGACGTTGCCCGGCTTGCGGGCCGTGGATTCGAGCAGGCAGGCGAGGAAGGCGGGGTCGAAGCCGAATCGGGAGAGATCCTTGATCATGGATGCCACCGGGACAGGTCGTCGAGGATGCTGGCGGCCACGTCGATGCCGGTCGCCGCCGAGAAGGCCCTCCAGCCGGGGACGGCGTTGACTTCGAGGACGACGAGGCGGCCGGATTGTGAATCGGGCAGCAGGTCGACCCCGGCCATGCGGGCGCCGACGGCCCGGGCGGCGCGGAGGGCGAGGCGTTCGGTTTCGGCGTCGAGGGGGATCGCCACGGCCCGGCCGCCGAGGGAGACGTTGGTCCGCCACTGGCCTGCTGGGGCGGTGCGGCGGATCACGCCCAGGGCCCGGCCGTTCAGGACGAAGACGCGGAGGTCGTGGCCGTCGTTCGGGATGTGGCGTTGCACATAGAGGACGGCGTCGATCCGTTCCATGGCGCGGAAGGCCCTCAGCGCGAGGTCGGGGTCGGAGAGGCGGGCGAGGCCGCGGCCCTCGGCCCCGAAGAGGGGCTTGAGGACGACGTCGCCGCCGAGGGCGTGGAAGGCGTCCATGGCGTCTCGGGCGGACTCGCCGACCCAGGTGTGGGGCACGGGCAGGCCGGCGGCGTCGAGCTGGGCGAGGGAGAGGTACTTGTCGACGGCGGCCTCGACGGCCCGAGGCGGGTTCAGCACGGGGATGCCGCGGGCTTCGAGCCGATGCAGGGCGTCCATCCGGTAGACGACCTGCTCCAGCGAGCCGGGGGGCATCATGCGGACGAGCACGCCGTCGACGTCGAGCAGGTTGACGCCGCGGGCCACGATGCGGGCGGGGCCGTCGCCGAGCCGGGCCGTGAGCGCCGGGAACGGGAGGGGATCGAAGCGGCAACCGACGTGCTGGGATGCTCGGATGAGATCCTGGACATGCCAGCCGGTGCCGGAGGCGAGGGCGACGAGGTGCGGGGGCATGGGCGGGTCAGGCGCCCTCGGTGCCGAAGGAGCGGGCGAGCACGTCGGGTGCGAGGCGGCCGAAGGCGAAGGAGCGGCCGGTCTGGAGGTTGCGGAAGACGACCTCGGCGGGGCTGAACAGGTGGGGATCGACGGCGTAGAAGTCGTGCTTGTAGCGGGCGAAGATGTCGGCGAAGGGCTCGCCGTGGTCGCGCGAGGAGGAGGACGGGACCTTCGGGCCGATCGCGTGGAGGGAGTCGTCGTCGCCCCGGACATCGAGCACGACGCGGGCGCCGTAGAGGATGGCGTCGTTGGTCCGGCCGATCGCCTTCAGGTCGTCGGCGGCGACGGGGGGGAGCGGGGCGGTTCCGAAGCCGGAGACGATCCGGGAGAGGTCGAATTTCAGCTCGTGGAGCTTGTGCAAGCAGGTCTCGACCGATCGCGCGACGACCTGGACGCCGCCGGCGAGGCTGGCGGTCGGGGCGATGAGCAGGGTGACGGCCGACGGGGCGACTCGGCAGGCCCGGGCGACGTGGGCGACGATGTCGGCGCCGGGCAGGGTCCGGCCTTCGAGGACGCCGACGACGTGCTCGGCATCTTCGCAACATCCGATGATATTGAAGACGTCTTCATGTCCCCAGGCGGCTCGCATGGGGCCGGAGCCCATGGCGAAGAAGGAGTCGAGGGCGAGCTGCCAGCCGGCGTACTGGCTGGCGAGGCAGGCGGCGACGGGGTGATCGGTGGCGACCTGGACGACCGGGGTGCCGAAGTCGCCGACGTCGCCGGGAGTGAGGGTGATCTCGGCGAGGTCGGCCATGCAGATGCGGGCGAGGTCGAGCCCGGCGAGGAGGCCGCCCGGGGCCTCGACGCCGCAATCGACGACCCGGCCGCCCCCGGGGACGTCGACCACGCGGACCCGGCGTTCGTCGGCCAGGGAGACGAGGCGGTCGGCCAGTCGGGCGGCTCGGGCGTTGAGGTTCATCGGGCGTCCGGGGGCTGGGTCGGGGTCGGGGCGAAGGCGTCAGCCGGCGGCGAGGGTGAGGATCTCCCCTTGGCCGCCGTCGAGTAGATCCCCGTTGTACCGATCGAAGGCGGCGGATTCCAGGCCAGCGGGGATCGGGAACCCGCGATCGCGGAGGGTCCGCAGATAGACCGCCAGGAAGGGGAAGCGGTAGCGGCCCGAGGGGGCGAAGGTGGCGAGGGGTTCGAAGTCGGGTCCGGGGTCGACCAGGGCGAGGGTCCCCCGCTTCATCCCCGAGCCGGCCAGGCGAGCGACGGGGCCGAGCGAGAGGATCGTCCCGGCGATCATCCCGCGTCCGAGTCCGGGGCCGCTCGGGCCGGTGACGGCGATCAGGCCGCGGCGCATGGCAAGGCCGGCCTCGGAGCCGACGGGACCTTCGACGAGGATCAGGCCGTCTCGCATGCCGCGACGGCTGCCGGGCTCGGCGGCGCCGAGGTAGTCGCCGGCCGAGCCGCGGATGTGCAACGTCCCGCCACGCATCTCGGCCCCGGCCCAGGAGGAGGCGGAGCCATTGAGGGTGATCGCGCCGCCGGTCATCGCGGCGCCGAGGTACGGGCCGACATCCCCTTCGATGAGGAGGGAGCCGGAGGACATGCCCAAGCCGATGCCTCGGACGTGGCGGAGATCGCCTTCGAGGCGGTGGGGGCCGCCGGCGGTGTCTCCGGCGATGCGGAACAGGTCGCCGAGGGTGGCGGGTTGGTTGCCGATGCGGGCGGGGAGCGCGGCGGCTTCGGGAGGGGCGAGGCCGGCCAGGCGATCGGCCCGGAGGGCGTCGGAGGTGACGGGGAGGGTGGTGGAGCCAGTCCAGGAAAGGGTGAGAGGCATGGGGGGCCTTGAGGGCAGTAGGCAGTGAGCCGTCGAGAGTCGGATGCCGTTGGGTTGATTCAATGGAGACGATAGCGGGAGTCGAGGGGACGAGCAAGGAGTGGGAGGTCCCGTTTCAAGGCGATTCGCGTGTGCCCCTCGCAATACGGTTGGGCCGGCGACCCTCTCACCCGGCCTGCGGCCACCCTCTCCCCCGCGAGCGGGGGCGAGGGTCGGAAATCGACTCGTTTGATCACGGGGACTTGCCGAGCCGCTCTCCCCCGCACGCGGGGTCGAGGGTTGGAAAGGCCCTGCGGGAGAAGCATGAGCGGGATGGATCAATGGCCGGAGGCGAGGGTCTCGGGGGGGACGAGGTCGATGGGTTCCCAGGAGGAGCCGGAGGCGGAGGCGCGGGTCCAGAAGCAGCGGGAGGGGCGGAGGGAGAAGCGGTCGCGGAGTTCGGCGAGCAGGGCATCGCGGCGGTCGGGGGGGCCGTCGTCGAAGGCGTAGAGGGCGGGGCCCCAGGAACTCTGGCCTACGCCGTGGAGGCCGCGATCGGTGAGGAAGCGGGCGAGTTCGGCGACCTCGGGGCAGGCGAAGCGGCCGCCGCCCTGGGCGGGGGCGAACCAGTCGCCGACGTGGGATTGCAGCTCGACCAACGCGGCGCCGAAGGCGGGGAGGTCGCGCTCGGCGACGGCGGGGAGCAGGCCGAGCAGGACGAGGCGGCAGAGGCGATCGGAGAGGGAGTCGGGCATGGGGGGCAAGTCGCGGAAGGCGAGGCGCTCGGCCTCGCCGTGCAGGCCGGGGGGGGCGGTCGGGATGGCGACGAGCACGGCCCAGTCGTCGGGGAAATCGGCGTGGGCGACGAGGGGGGGGACCGAGCCGGGGGCGCGGTGGCCGCCGTCGACGATCAGGCCGCCGCGTTCGAATCCATGGATGCCGATCCCCGAGCGCGCCCCCCGGCCGGAGAGCTGGGCGAGCCGCTGGACGGGAAGCTCTCCGCTGCCATTGAGCAGGGTGATGGCCTGGGCGATCGCCAGGCCGAGCTGGGTGCCGGAGCCGAGGCCGACGTGCTCGGGGATGGCGCGGTCCAGGTGGAGGTGGGTGGCCATCGCCCGGGCGCGGTCCATCTTGCGGGCGAGCTGGAAGAGGACGCGGGAGGAGAAGTCGGAGACGCGGGGGCGCTGGCCCATCATGCCGGTGATCGCCCAGTCGCCGCTCCGCTGGGCGCGCAGCTCGACGCCGGGCTGCTCGATCATCAGGCCGACGCCGCCGAACCGGCGGCCGGCCTCCGGCCCCCAGGCGAGCGGGCCGAAATGCAGGCGGCCGGGGGTCCGGATGCGGACGGCCGGGGGAGAGACCACCTTGGAATAGCCGGGGATCGGCACGCCGCGGCGACGGGCGATCACATGAAGATGGGATTGCAAAAGGCAGAAGGCTCCGGACTCCTGGGGTCCGGCGGTCTTGGCGATGAGCGTGGAGAGGCGGTCGTACTGCTCCAGGATCTCGGGCAAGGGGAGGAAGTCGGTCCGGGTGGCGAGGATGGCGGCCTCGACGACGGCATGCTTGGCGCGGTTGAGGCCGAAGAAGTCGCGGAGGGTCCCTCGGGCGACGGCTTCGCAATGGATGGTGGTGCGTTCCTCCTGGTCGTCGAGCTGGGTGACGCGGAACTCGACGTAGCGGCAACTGTCCGTGAGGATCCGGCCGTTGACGACGTCGGCCGGGCGGGTCGGGGCGTCGTCAATCCGGCCGATCGCGCCCTGGGCGATCATCAGGACGTCGTCGGTGACGTGGAGGACCCCTTCGCCGAGGGCCTTCAGATTGCGGTAGGTGGTCGAGGTCGTGTAGGGGCGGAGGGTGAAGCGGTCGAGCGCGGGGGACTCGACGATCGGCCCCATCGGGGCGATGTTGAGCGAGCCGTCGGGGCCGAGGGTGGTGACGATGCCTTCGAGGATCACGAGCCGAGCCCCCCTGCCCCGCCCTCGTCACGGCGGCGGCGGTGTTCGCGTTCCCACTTGCGGCGCTCGACGGCGCTGACCTCCGGCTCGGTCAGGAATCCCCAGTCGAGGGCCTGGTCCTGGCGGTAGTGCTTGCCGAGGGTCAGGGCGGTCTTCGCCTTGGCCAGCTCGTAGCCGAGGTAGAAGGCGTGCGACGGCTCATCGACCCCCATGAGGTCGAAGAGGGCGAAGGGGTCGGGATCGGAGAGGAAGTGCTGATGATTGAGGGCGTAGATCATGCCGTCCTCGGCGAAGATGCGCCAGTTCGGGTCCTTGATGCGGCGCTGGAGTTCCCGGAGCGTCTCGGGGCCGAAGGCGGGGACCTTCGGGTCGCGGAGCGTCACCAGGTTTGGCTCCAGGTGTTTCGGCAGGGTCTTGTTCGTCACCGCATGATAGGAAAGTCGGCGGGCCAGGTCGATCTCCCGGACGGACGATCGCGCCCAGTTGATGACGGCGGTGGTCAGGACGGAGCCGACGCGGAGTTCCTGGCAGAAGCCGATGAGGGCGACATTCATTCCGCTCGAATCGACGTCGGTCAGCTCGGTCAGGTTGCCGATGCCCATCATGATTTCGGCGTCAGGATACCGGCGTCGGGTTTCGAGGTAGCGGCCGAGCGAGGCGGCGAAGCCGAAGCCGATGGGCTCGATGATCGGGTCGAGCCGGAAGGGGATGCCGTGCTTCGTCAGGAAATCGACCGATGCGTCCAGCCCGTCGAGCGTGCCGACCTGATCGGGGATGGCGACGACCTCGACGCCCCAGTCGCGGGCCCGCTCGCGGTTCGACCCGTTGACGCTCAGGACCAGGTCGGCCCCGGCGGCGACGGCGTGCTCGACCTCGACGGGGTCGAAGCTATCGACCGAGACGCGGTGGCCCTGTTCCCGGAGCGCGGCCACCGCCTCGCCGACGCCGAGCCAGGGGCCTCCGGGGTCGCAGCCGAGGTCGATCCGGTCGGCCCCCTCGGCGCGGAAGCGGTCGGCCTGGGTAAGTAACTCGTCGATCGGGAGGGTCGGGGCGTGGTTGATCTCGGCGAGGATCTCGATGTCGAAGGCGCCGTAGCCGTCGGCCTTCGGGGTGTCGAGGCCGAAGGCGCGCGGCAGGTCGCGCAGGTCGTCCGGGCCGCGCTCGACGGGCACGGGTGCCGCCTTCTCGACCACCGGGGCCAGGTCCCCCTTGCACATGCCCGGCAGGATGACGCGATCGACCCCCTCGGGGACTTGCAGGTGCCTGGCGATCCACTTCGGCGGCATCAGGGCCGCGACGGTGATCGGCAACACGGCGACCTCGGCCCTGATCTCCGCCCTCGGCGCAAGGTCATCGAGCACCTGCCGGAGCGCGAACTCCGCCAGGCGGCCGGTGACGAACAGGATGCGGGGGCGAGCGTCGTCGGGCATGTCTCGATTGTCGCACCCGACCGGGGAGGATCGTCAACGGTCCTTTGCTAGGACCTTGACGGTACGTGGCGATTGGGTGAAGATCGCCAATCCATCCGATCATGCCAGATCGCGTCGTTCCGTGATGATGTAGGCGGCTCGGGTCCGGCGCCAATCGGTTTTCTGGCGGCGCCCGGCTTGGTGATTGAAGGACAGGGAGGGCCGCTCCGTCGACCTTCAATCGGCGATCCGCGATGCCGATGACAGACTTGTCTTTGACTCGAACATGCCGGAGAAATTCATGACGACGATCACACTTGCGTTGCTGGCGTCCACCCTCGTGCAACAGGTGCAGGTCACGGAGACGCTGAGGGAAGTGCCCAATCGACGCCCGGAGTTCGCCAGGGAACCTGGTTGGGATTTGTTCCTGCCTTCGGCGTTCCGGCTTGGCCAGACCTGGGGCGTTGGCAGAAAGGAGTTGCTCATCTCAGGCTATTCCGTCGTCGATTCCGACGGTGAGGTGTTGCGCATCCACTGCATCCTCGCTGGTCCGGGGGGCTTGGAGATGAATGCCCCGGACTTCCGCGTCGTGGTCTTCGATGCCGAGGGGAGACGGTACCTCCCCGAGCATGATGGGGTCGTCAACGGATTGGGCACCAAGACCAATCACATGCGGTCGGCCGTGTTCTCGCTCGACCCTCGGACAATCACCCCAGACCGGATTGCGTACATCGCCGTCGAGCAAGTCAAGCGGGCTCCGCAACCCAACGAACTCTCTCAGGCGAGCCAGGGCAAGCCATAATCGGCGGGTGGCCCGGCCGTGCGATTGGGCCTGGAGTTCTGCTCGATCCTGCGAGCAAGGGCGGAGCGTCGGTGTGCCCGTCGGGTGGCTTGAACGACGCCTCTTGCGGCTACGCCGCCCGGACAACGAGTTGTCCGGGCCGCCCAGCGGACGTGTCGAGGAGCAACGGATGAACGAGGACCGTCGAGGGCAATCGCTGCCGTCGGCCGACCTGATTCGGGCGATCCGGGAGCGTGACGAGCGGAAGAGGAGGGAGCAGGGTCGACTTCAGGTGGGGATGGGGTCGCTGATGTTGGGCGTCCTGTCGCTGGCGATCGGCTCGTTCGTCCTGTTCGTGGCGGTGTCGGGGTTGCTCGATAGGCCGGTGCCGGGCTGGACCGTGCCGTATCCGATCCTGGAGGTCAGCGATGTCGATTACTCGCGGAGCGTGTTGACGAACGAGATGACTGCCAGGCGGGTGAAGACCTTTGAGGGGAAGACGATCGAGGTCCCCTCGAACACCTGCGTGGTGATGGTCCTGGTCGGGATCGGCCTCGGGGCGGCGGGCGTCGTGATGGAGCAGCGAAAGGCCCGGCGACGGGGCGTGATGCTGTCGGTCGCGGGGGCGGTCCTGTGCGCGCTGGCGATCGGCCTGCCGTTGCTCGTGTGCGTAACGTTGAACCTGGCGTGGTGATCGGGCACCCGGCGGGTGGGCCGGCCAACCTGACCGAGGCGGGAGGACGGGGCAGGATACGGGGCGAATTCTCCGATGTGGAGCGTCATCATCCAGAAGGAGCGGGGGGAGTTCGTCAACGCGAACGGCTTCAACGCCTGGCAGGGGTTCGACGAGCGGGGCTTCGAGATCAGCTTCTTCGACTGGGAGCAGATGGACTCGGGGGTCGCGACGGTCGATCCGGGCACGATCACGGTCGGATCGGTCCGGTACGTGCGGCGGGCGTTGCAACGGATCGGCATCGAGACGATGCCGCTCGACTACCCGATCCGCTTGAGGGGATACCTCGGCCGGAGGATCTGGCAGACGACCTGGGCGGAAGTGCGCTCCCGGATCGACAGCCCCGGCGTGCCGGTGTTCGTCAAGCCGGTCGAGCAAGATAAGGCATTCACCGGTTACGTCGTCTCGGCCTTCCGCGACCTGATCCGCACGGCAAAATGGCCGGGCGAGATGAAGCTCTGGGCCTCGGAGCCCTTCCCGTTCGTCTCCGAGTGGAGGTACTTCGTCCGCCGCGGCGAGGTCATCGGCGTCGGGCACTACAAGGGAGACCCGCTCCGCTCTCCCGATGTCTCCGTCATTCGGGGGGCGGTCGAGGACTATGCCGGGGAGGCGCCGGTTGCGTATGGGATCGACTTCGGCATCGCAGCGTCCGGCGGGACCCATCTGGTCGAGGTGAATGACGGCTTCTCACTCGGCTGCCTCGGGCTCGGTCCGCTGGCGTATTCGGCCTTCCTCGAAGATCGGTGGAGGGAACTGGTCCGCACGATCACCTGACCCTCGATTCACACTCATCGGCGAGTGGCGGGTGGCCCGGACAACTCCTGTTGTCCGGGTCGCGAAGCGACAAGAGGCTTGAGGACCCGATGGGCCAGTCGTAGGCGCGCATGACCTCCCGGCGCATTTACGATCGAGATCGTCAGGCGCATTTCGTGACGTTCTCGTGTTATCGGCGCCGACGGGTCCTTGACCATGACCGGGCGAAACGAATCGTCCTCGGTGTCTTGAATTCGCAACTGGCGTTACAGGAGGGCCGGTGTGTCGGATTCGTCGTCATGCCCGATCACGTTCACGCGATCCTCTGGTTCCCGGAGGATGACCAGCTTTCGCACTTCATGAAACAGTGGAAGCAGCGCAGTTCCGTACAGATCAAGCGATTCCTGAGCGAAGCGATGACAGGATACGCCGGGAGCATCGACCAGTCAGAGCCGGTCTGGCAGCCGCGGTATTATGATTTCAATCTCTACTCGGACCACAAGTTCGAGGAGAAGTTGTCCTACTTGCATTTGAATCCGGTACGGGCAGGACTGGTTGCCCGGCCGTGCGATTGGGCCTGGAGTTCTGCTCGATACTACGAGCAAGGGCGGAGCGTCGGTGTGCCCGTCGGGTGGCTTGAACGACGCCTCTTGCGGCTACGCCGCCCGGACAACACGTTGTCCGGGCCACCCGGAGGAGCCCGATATGATGCGGGGGAGACAGGTCGCGGCCGTTGGCGTCGGTGTGGCCGTGGTGATTGCGGCGGGGTTCGCCCTGCTCACCGAGGAGCGATGGGTGGGCTCAACCGACCTGGAACTGATCTTCTCGGTCAGCGGCACGAACACCGGCCGCCCCGTCGAGAGGGCGACCATCCGGGTCCTGCCCGAGATCGCCTCGGAATGCTGCGGCGAGGCTGATGCCGGGTTCACCTTGATCACGGACACGGGGGGCCAGGCTCGGCGACGTTGCCAGGGATGCACCTGCTTCGGCACGAGGAGCATGTTGGAGGACACCTTCGAGGTGGCTTCGCCGCTCTGGCATTTCCGCGTCGAGGCGCCCGGCTACTCGCCAACCGGCTGGCTTCATACCGGCGACTCTCTCCCGGATGTTCGCCGCCTGGATGGTCGACGTTCCCGGCTCATCATCGACATCGGGTTGGAGGAGGTTCGGCTCCCCATCACGGGTGGCGCGTACCCCGGGCCGGGGACGCTCGTCACGATGCCTGCTCGGAGCGGACCCTCGCGACGTACGCATCGCGACGAGCGGTCGCCAGCCCGACAATCGCCTCCCTGCACTGGTGGTCACCGGCAGGGGCCCACACGAGTTCCGGCGGGGCATGCCTCTCGTTCGGATATTCGATGGGTGGTTCGGGAGGGTCGGCGGGGACGGGCTCCCAGGGCCGCCGAGCAGCCCTCTGGTATTTCCGCCTCATGAGCCCGGCGAAGGAGCCCAGCTCCCTCGACCACTCGATCGCTCCCGAGGACCAGGCGGCCCGTTGGCTGGACATGAAGGCCGATTCGGCATCCCCCTCCGAGAGGAGTCCTCGCTCGGCCCGCTTCCACCTGGCGAACTCTTGCTCATTCCTCGCAAGAGCCTCGGAACACGCCTTCTCCATCGCCGCATACTTCGCCGCGCTGCTTTGGAACGACCTGACACGCCGGCCCATGCTCAACGGGCTGAGGAGGGCTGTGAGGCCGGCGAGGGCGAGCGTTGCTCGGCCGATTCTCATGACGTTGCGGCGGCTGACGGGGGCGGCGGCGTCGGATTCGGGCGCGGGCCGGGTCATCATCGTCGCCTCGATCGGGTCAAGAAAGCGGTGCTCGTTCAGGCTACGCCGACCGTCGGAAGCCTTGATCGATTGTCGTCCGCTCGCGACCGGAGGCAACCCCGTTCTCTTGCCCTTCACCGCGAATGCGCGCGAATGGCCCGGACGCCCCCTGGTGAGTGTGAGGGTGTCCGGGCCAATCGGTGACGTAAAGCGGGCCGGGGCGACCTGGGGCCGCCCCGGGCGTCATGAGATCAGAACTGGTCGGCGCTGACGACCTCGCCGCCTCGGGTGGAGGAGACGGCCCGCCAGATGTTCAGGTCGATCGAGTTCTTGACGAACTTGACGCTGCCGTCGGCCAGGCCGACGTTGACGCCGCCGGGGTGGTAGCTGCGGACGCCGATCTGGACGCCGGTCTCGGCGGTCCCGGCGGTGCAGGGAGGATTGTTGCCGTCCGGGTAATTGCAGTAGCCCTGCGATTGCATCAGGTCGGGCGAGGTGCTGTTCGGGCCGAGCGACCCGGTGAAGCCGGCGGCGTAGGCCCACCAGGTGAAGCCCCGGAGGTCGACGGACGTGCCGGTCTGGCCGATCCGGACCTCGGAGGTGAGCAGGGTGTTGCTCAGGCCGTCGCGGATGGCGGAGAAGTTCTGGGTGCTCCTCACGCCGCCCTGCAGGGCGCCGGTCGGGATGTCGGGCTGGGGGGAGCCGATGTCGCCGAACGGGGCGCCGGCGAACGGGATGGTCGTGCCGGCGAAGACGATCGGGTTCTGCTGGATGCTGGTGTTGCCGAAGTTGACAACGTAGTTATGCGAGGCGACCTGCAGGCCGAGGGCCCCGTAGCCGGCCCGCGACTCGTTGCCGTCGCTCGGGCACATGTAGGCGGCGACCCGGGCGGAGGTGACGGTGATGTTGGACGCCCCGACGTAGCGGAGGGGGGCGTCGGCGTCGCCGCCGATGACGTTGTTGCCGTCGAAGTTGAAGGCGTTGTACAGGTTCTGCTGCTCGAGGTAGGGCAGGGCGAAGGCCACCCAGGTCCCCCAGCAGCACCCCTTGACGCCCGGGGGCAGGCTGCCCTGGGTGTCGTGGTAGTTGTGCATCGCCAGGCCGAGCTGCTTCAGGTTGTTGGTGCACTGGGCGCGGCGGGCGGCCTCTCGGGCGCTCTGCACGGCCGGCAGCAGCAGGGCGATCAGGACGCCGATGATGGCGATGACCACCAGCAATTCGATCAGCGTGAACGCTCGTCTCTGTGAAGTCATGTTCATTTCCTGTGATTTCGTTCCGGGGAATATGGAGGAGGAAGATGGGGACGTCGATCGCAGCCGGCCCGTCGTCGACGGCCCGAGATGGCCGCGGGCCCGCCGATGGCGGAGGGATGAGGGAGGGGATCCGGCCGCGGGCGATCAGGGCTCGAGGTCGAAATCGAAGGTGTTGTCCCCGCCGTCGGTGACCTCGGCGGTCAGCTCGGACTGGGAGTTGTAGCGGGCCGGGATCGCCTCTTGCATCATGCTGCCCGCCGAGCCCGGGGCGTCGCCGCCGGGCCCGCCGGCATTGGAGGGGGAGGAGATGGAGATCCGATACGCGCCGGGGACGAGCCCGGTGTCCCGGGGCAGGCTGTAGGAGCCGTCCGTGATCACCGCGCCCCCGCCGGTGGCCTGGCCGGCCGCGGGTTCGAAGTTGATGAAGCCCGAGGGCAAGGGGGATCCGCCGAGGCGGATGGTCCCGGAGACCGGCTGGCGGGGGAGCTCGTCGCCCCCGGAGCAGCCGGCAACAATCGCGCCGAGGAACACGAGGGCCAGCGATCGGATCGTGCGGGATGTGGTGAAGATCATCGTCTCTTCGTAACGGGCAATGGGGGGGAGTCTCGCCGCGGGAGGGCCGGATCGGGGCGGGGGAAGGTGGAATCGCTGTCGCGACGCTCCGCCCGATCGGGGCCGCCGCCCCCCTGGGAGAGGCGCATGCAGGGAGGGCAGGGCAGACGGCCCGCGGCACAATACTTCATTCTATCGAATGCACAAGGAAACTTCAAGAGATACAAACGATTGGTCCCCATTTCATCCCTGAGGGGCGAGACAAATCATTGCCTGACTGGGGGCTACGATGATGCCACCCGTGCAGGATCGCGGCGGGCGAATCGGGGCGCGCCCCGGACCTGCCGTGCCCCGGGTGCGAGGGGGGGCCGACGCCACGGCACGCCGTCGCCGTCAACGGTCCTTCGCGGCGGCGAGGAAGCGGGAGAGGACGCGGAGGTTGCGGGAGAAGGTGGCCGATTGGATGGTCGCGGCTCCTTTCTCGCTGCGGTCGACCCAGGCGCCGCGGTCGTCGAGGGCGTCGATGACGTCGCGGGCGGATCGGGAGAGCGCGGGGGTGAGGATCGGGGACGAGGGTCCGGGGGGCGCGGGGCGGAGATCCGGAGCCTTGCGGAGGCGGTCGTAGTCGGAGGCGATGCGGTCGAGGCGAGATCCGACGATGAAGCCGTAATGGGTCGGCATGTCGTCACTGGAATAGGTGAGCCGATAATCGTTCGTGAAGTAGAGCGGGCGGTTGGTGCGGAGCTCGTAGAAGCGGGCGAGGCGGCCGTCGGGGAGCCGGGAGCGTCGGAGGTAGTCGAGGGCCTTCGGGATCGGTTCGAGGTATTTCGGGTCGCCCGAGGCGCGGGCGAGCCGCATGAGGGCCTGGAGGATGCCCTGGGACTCGCCGCCGCTGATGGCGGGGGGCTCGAACTTGCGGGACCATTCGGGGTGCATGGCCACGTTGTACTGCTGGGCCCAGGCGGGCTGGGGGTCGGGCATCTGGGCGAGGATGAGGAAGTCGCCGGCGCGGCGGGCGGCGGAAAGGTAGCGGGGGTCGTCGTAGGTGCGGTGGGCGAGCAGCAGGGTGTCGATCACGTCGGGCATGAGGTCGTCGTTGGTGACGTAACGCCCCTGCCAGGTGTTCGGCCACTCGCGGGGCCAGGTCTCGGGGTAGGAGGCGGGGAGGATCGGGTAGTCGTCCTCCGAGAGGGGCTGCGGGAAGGACTCCCACCAGACGTACCAGGCGCCGTTGGGATGCTGGGCGGCGATCAGGGCGTCGAGGCCGTAGCGGGCGGCGTCGTGGATGCGGGGGTCGGCGAAGTCGAGGGCCTCGTCCATCCGGATGAGGAAGCGGAGCGAGGCCTGGGTCGTGTCGTCGTCGAGGGTGGTCATGCGCCGGCTGCGCGAGGGTTTGGCGGGGCGATCGGGGTTGTCGCGGTAGTCGAAGGCCGGGCGTTCGGCGGGGTCGAACTCGATCGAGTAGTACCAGCCGCCGGAGTGCATCTGGCCGAGGCAGAGGGCGTGGGCGGCGGCAAGGGCGGCGTCGAGCAGGAGGGGATCATCGGTGTCGAGGTAGGCGTCGAGCAGGGCCTCGCCGACGCTCGGGGTGCCGGGGGGCTGGACCCAGGCCATCGTCGGGGAGGCGACCCCCTCGCCCCGGCGGTCGGCCAGGTCGGAGCTGGTCCGCCAGACGTAGGCCCCGTGCGAGGCGACCTGCTCGGTGAAGAAGGTGACGGCGGCATGGAGCGCCGCCTCGGCCTCGGCGGGGGTGGGGTCGGGGGGCTCGTCGGCCTTGATCGAGGCGCCGAGGGAGAACGGAACGGCGAGCAGGATCAAGGTTATCGGCATGCGAGGAATCATGGATCGGTCCTCTGTTAGCGGATGGCCCCGCCGTTGACGCGGAAGGTCTGGCCGGTGAGGAATTCGGCGTCGGGGCTGACGAGGAATCGGGCGACCTGGGCGACGTCGTCGGGGGTGCCCCAGCGGTGGAGCGGGGCCTCGGAGACGGCGCGGGCTTGCCAGTCGTCGGACGCCTGCTCGCCCCACGATGTCTTGATCCATCCCGGGGCGAGGCAGTTGACGCGGACCTCGGGGGCGAGGCTGAGGGAGAGGGATCGGGAGAGGCACATGATCGCCCCCTTGGTGGCGGCGAAGAGCTCGCCCGAGTCCCCTTCCATGCCGGTCTCGGCCTGGTCCCAGCCCATCGTGAGGATGACGCCGCGGCCTCGGGCCTTCATCAACGAGCCGACCCGGCGGCAGAGGCGGAGGGTGGAGGCGACGTCGACGGTCCAGAGGAGGTCGAGCTTGGCGTCGAAGTCGAGCGAAGCGCCGGGGCCGGTCAGGGTGTCGGCGCCGGCGAGGTGGAGCCAGGCGTCGAGGCCGTCGTCTCCCCAGAGGTCCCAGGCGCGATCGACGAGCCGATCGCCGGCGTCGCGGTCTGCGAGGTCGGCCATGAGCACGGCGGAGCGGGCCGAGCCGAGGCGGAGGCACTCGGCGGCGACGGACTCGGCGGCCTCGCTCGATCGGCGGCCGTGGATGATGACATCGGCGCCCGACGACGCGAGGCTCAGGGCGGTGGCGCGGCCGATGCCGGAGGTCGAGCCGAGGACGATGCAGCGGAGGCCGTTGAGGTCGGGCGGGGGCATGGGGGCCTCGGAGCAAGGAGAGGAGATCGCGGGCAGAGACGGGGGGAGGAGGATTAAGAGGGGGGTGAGGAGTCGTAAGAGAGGGACCAGCCGGGCTTGGTGATGGGCTGGTGGCCGGGGGGGTGGGGGCGGGTGATCGGCTCGTAGAGTTCGGGGCGGCGGGCGTTGAGGTAGCGGCGGCCGGAGGCGGCCTCGAAGGTCTCGGCGGTGAGGAGGGCGACGGCGAGGTCGTCGCCGAGGGCGTGGCATTCGGCGAGGATCTCGCCGTGGGGGTCGAGGATCATCGCCAGGCCGGGCTTGATCGTGTCGCCGTCGACGCCGATCGGGTTCGAGAAGACGTAGAAGACGCCGTTCTCCCAGGCTCGGGCGGGGAGCCACCGCATCAGCCAGCCGCGGGCCTTCGGCCCCCGGAATTCGAGGCGGAGGCGGGAGGGGTCGCGGTGGCGGTTCTCCCAAAGGGAGCGATCGACCGAGCCGCGGCCGGGCATGGTCGAGGGGAGGCAGCCGGTGACGTGCGGGGCGACGATGACCTCGGCGCCGAGCAGGGTGGTGGCCCGTGCGTTCTCGGGGAGGTTGTTGTCGTAGCAGGTCAGGACGCCGAAGCGGACGCCGTCGTGGTCGAAGACCGTGTAGCCCGGCCCCGGCGAGAGGTACGGGCTGATGAACACATGCAATTTCCGATGGCAGGCGAGGAAGCCGTCGGGGGAGACCACCGCGTAGCTGTTGAACAGGCGGCCCTCGGCGTCGATCTCGACCAGGCCGGCCATGACGACGAGGCGGGATTCGCGGGCGATCTCGATGAGGGCGGCGACCGAGGGGCCATCGGGGACCGGCTCCGCCAGCGCGGCCAGGCCGTCGCGATCGAGCGACTGAAGGAAGGTATAGCCGGAAATCGCGCATTCGTGGAAGCAGACCACCTCGGCCCCTTGCGAGGCGGCGCGGCGAGTCAGGGCACGGATGCGGGAGAGGTTGGCGGCCTTGTCACCGTCGCGGTGCTCGAACTGGGCGGTGGCGATGGAGATGTCGCGCATGGGAGGGGATTCCGGGGCGGTCGGACGTCAATCGGAATTCAGGGAAGTTTAGCCAGGGATGAAACACGGATGGGAGATCGAGAAGAAACGAGATGAAATTCGAATGATCGCCCGGATTGATCGGTCCGGAATGCTCAGCCTGAACATTTCAACCGCGCAATCCCTCTCATGATCATTTTCTCTTATCCGTGTTTCATCCGTGGCTTCAATACTGCATTGTCTTTGTTTGCACTCGTGATTCGCCAGGAGGGTCAGGCTTCCGGCTCGGTGATGGGGAGCGTCTGGTCGACCTCGACGTCTTCCAGGACGGTCTCGGCGCCGGAGGGCCAGCGGATCGACAGGCGGTCGATGCGGTCGGCCGGGCCGAGGCCGACGAGGACGCGGGGGTCGTTCGAGGAGAGCATGCTCGTGCCCGACTTCCGCTGGCGGTGGAGGGTCAGGCCGCCGGCCTCGATGGTGATGATGGCGCCGATCGCGTCGCGATTGCTCCGGGTGCCGGTCAGATCGAGTCGGATCCAGTGGCGGCCGTCGCTCGGCGTGTCGTTGCGGAGGACCGCGGGCCGATCATCCTTGTGCAGGACGACGATATCAAGGTCCCCGTCGTCGTCGAGGTCGCCGAAGGCGGCCCCGCGGCCGACGTGCTTGGCATCGAAGTAGGGGCCGACCTCTCGGGTGGCGAGGCGGAAGCGTCGGCTGTTCGGGTCGTCGCCCAGGGCGACGTTGCGCAGCAAGAGCGGCGGCTCGGGATATTCGAAATCGGGGTGGTTGGCATCGACGTGACCGTTCGTGACGAAGCAATCGGGCCAGCCGTCGGAGTCGAAATCGGCCAGGGCACAGCCCCAGCCGACCCAGGGGCGGCTGTCCTGCGAGAGGCCGTAGAACGGCGTCATGTCGGTGAAGAACCCGTCGCCGGTGTTGCGATAGAGGGTGTTGTACTCGTTCTGGAAGTTGGTCACGAACAGCTCGGGCAGGCCGTCGCCGTCGATGTCCTCGGCGTCGACCCCCATGCCCGACTGGGCCATGCCGTTGATGTCGAAGGCGGCGCCCGAGGTCTCGGTCGTGTCGGTGAAGGTGCCGTCGCCGTTGTTCAGGAAAAGGAAGTTCGGGTTCTGGTCGTTGGCGACGTACAGGTCGATCAGGGAGTCGTTGTTCAGGTCGGCCGCGACGACGCCGAAGCCGTGCCCGTCGGACCGCCCCAGGCCGACCTCGTCGGTCACGTCGGTGAAGGTACCGTCGCCGTTGTTCCGGTAGAAGACGTGCTTGACGGTCCGGATCTGGCGGGGGGAGCAGTAGAGGCGGATGCCGCGCTCCTCGAAGCCGCACCACTTGTCGTCCTCGGGCAATCGCCAGTCGCCGTGGATCGCGACGTAGAGGTCGAGGTCGCCGTCGTTGTCGTAATCGAGCACGGCCCCGCCCGACGCCCAGTTGATGAGCGGGCGCTCGCGCTCGACGGTCTTGCCTGTGGCGTCGGTCTCGCGGTCGATGACGGTGCGGCCCATGTTCTCGATGCCGGCCTCGGCGCTGACGTCGGTGAAGGTGCCGTCGCCGTTGTTGCGGTACATCCGGTTCGGGCCGTAGCAGGCGAGGAAGACGTCGGGCAGGCCGTTGTTGTTGAAGTCGGCCACGACGATCCCGTGGCAGAAGCCGTGGAAGCCCAGGCCCGACGCCTCGGTGATGTCGGAGAAGGTGCCGTCGCCGTTGTTCCGATAGAGGCGATTCCGCCCTTCCTCGGACGAGCCGAGCGGCAGGTAGGTGCACGAGGCGAAGTAGAGGTCCATCAGGCCGTCGCCGTCGGCGTCGAAGATGGCCACGCCCGAGGCGTTGGCCGACGGATAGTGCCGCTCGTCGGTCATGCCCGAGACGTGGACGAAGTCGATCCCGGCCTCCGAGGCGATCTCGGTGAATCGGAAGGGGCTCGGCTCCTGGGGGATCATCGGATTGGCGGCGGTCGTCTGGCGGTCGGCCGTTCCGGACGCATCAAAGGGAGTCGGTTCGGCCACCGCGGGCGATGCATTCTCGGTGGCATCGGGGACCGAAACCGACTCCCCTGCCCCGCATCCGGCGATCGCCGTCGTGATCGCGAGCACCGGCAGGGCGAGGACGAGGGCAGACCGTTGGCATCGGATTGGCCACCGAGTGACCCGGATCGAGTCCGATGCGGGTCGGCGTTCGAGTTCGAGCATCGCAGGCCCTTGGAGAGGATCTCGGCAAGCACAAAGGGAGGGCGGACCGGGCCCCGGTTCGCTCGCGAATCCGCTCCGATTCCCGGCCGAACCGCGACCCGGCCTTTATTGTAACACGAGGACCAAGGGGGGCGTCCAACCCCTTAAATCTCCCCGAATTTGCCGAAACCCCCTGGTCTGGGCTCACAATTTGCTGCACGATCATCGAGAATTCCCCAGGCGGTCCAGCTTCGCGAGACGCCGCACTGCCTGGGACCATTAAGAAGACCCGCAATCGAGGGAGGAACACGACGCGATGCGATGGGCTCGAACGCGGATCGGAACGGCCGGGCTTCTCGGCCTGGGCTTGCTCGTGATGCTCGGCGCGGCTCCGGCCACGTCGTCGTATCAACAGGTTCTCAGCAGAATCGACGAGGCCAAGCAAACACTCTCGGGAGAACAGCAATCGCCCGAGAACGTGGAGAACTGGAACACCTTCTTCAGTGCCGTGACCGAGGTCCTGGGCGCCCAGGCGACGGCCGAGACGGCCACCGAGCGCCGGGAGCACCTGGAACGGCTCGGACGGATGCGAGACGCCCTGACGGCCAAGAACTGGGGACCGTCGAACCGGGTGGCCGAGAGCCTGGGCCAGTGGCTCGAACCGAGGCTTTCGGTGGCCCGGACGCTCGAATCGCTGGAACAGGCGGTGGCCGAGCTGCCGGGAGAGGTCCTGGAGGATGAGGAGGGGCAGGCAGACGCCCCGGAGGACGGCTCCGAAGCGGAGACGGAGGATCGGGAGTCGGTCCTGAAGACGAAGTGGACGACCTACGTCGACCGGCTCAACGCGGCGATCCGCGACTACGAGACGGCCGAGTCGGTCTCGGAGCGGCTCAATGCCGCGAGGAAGTTGCGGGGCGGGCTGGCCTCGCTGCGGTGGACCCAGTCGAACTACCCGTGGGCCCCGGCCGGCGAGCTGGCGGGCGCCTTGCACGCGATGATCGACACGCCGAACGTCCAGATCACGGCCGACCCGAACATCCTCTCGCCGTTCTTGAATCAGCAGATCGTCAACCCTGAGGTCATCTACTTCCGAGGCCAGACCTCCTACGTGCAGCCGGGGTATCGGACCGGATTCGGTCTGATGCACAGCAACGACGGCATCGCCTTCTACAACGGCCAGTGGAGCCACAGCACCACGCCGGTGAGCGACTTCCAGCAGCAGGTCGCCTCGGACCCGCAGGGGAGGCAGGCGGCGAACATGTACCAGTTCGGCGCGACGATTTACAACGCGAACCACGTGACCGCCACGGCGATCCTGACGCCCGACGGGCTGGTCGTCTATCCGCAGAACGCGCCGAACGTCTCGGCGGCGTTCGGCCTGACGCCGCAGCCGGGCTTCGGGCCGGGCCTGATGCGGGGGATCGCCGGCCTGATCGGCTTCGACCAGCAGCGGATCCTCTCGGAGGTCCAGCAGCAGGCGATGCCGCAGATCCAGGCCGAGACGGCGAGCGGCACCCAGGAGCTGGCCGCGATCAAGACGGCCGAGGAGACCGCCCGGCAGAACGCGATGATCCGGCAGTACCTGGTCGGCAACCGGACCCTGCGGTTCGAGGACTTCGCGGTCACGCAGTTGAGCCTCACGTCGGCCCCCTGGGCGGCGTACGTCTCGGGGGTCCTGCAGTGGGCCGCCGACGCCGGGCCGCAGATCGGGGCCGATTTCCCGAAGCCCCCCGAATTCGCCCAGCCGGAAAACGGCCTGACCGTCGACGTGCACCTGAACTCGACCCTGACGAACCTGGCCGCCGGGTTCTATCAGACCGAGCAGGTGAAGGACGTCGAGACCCTTTTGATCAAGGTGATCCCCCCCGAAGGGGACGCGCCGATCGACGAGGGGATCGAGATGATCCCGAACGGGTCGTACCAGGATCTGCTCGACGCGATCGCCGAGATCCGGGAGCAGACCGACGACCCGGAGGCGATCGCCCTGCGCGTCACCAAGCCGGAACACCCCCCTGCCTTCGCGGTCGACGCCCAGGGCAGGCTGGTGACGTTCCTGCGAGGGGTGACGATCGAGGTCCCCGCCCCCGAGAATTTCGGGCAGCAGGGCGGCCTGTTCGGCTTCGGCGGCAGCCCGAGGGTCCTGCGGTTCATCCTGGAAGAGGTGGAGCTGACGGTCGACGCCGACATCACCCCCGAGGACGGCGGCAAGTCGGTCCGGGTGAAGGGTGAGATCGCCAGCGTGACCTACGGCGGCACCGGCACGACGGTCGTGACCGTCGGCAATGAGGAGGGAGACACGCAGGACCTCGGCCTCCTGAACCGATCGGGGGCGCTCGGCGTCCTGGCCGGCCGGCTCCAGGGGCAGAACGTCGATGCCCCCGTGCCGCTCAACGAGCTGCAGGGGTTCCTGATCGCGGACGTCTCGGATCTGCACCCGACCGGCTGGATGCGTGTGGTGGTCCAGCGCGATCCGACCGAGCCGGTCCCCAATCCGGCAACCCTGACCGCGACGAACACCGTCCCCGAGGCCCCCGCCGTGCCGCAGGTTGCCACGCAGCCGAGCCCGGTCGTGCCGCAGCCGGCGCTCGTGCCGACCGGCTATGTCGCGCAGTAACGTCTCGGCTGTTTGGTGGGACTGTTGCCCCATCCGTCCCATCCACCAGATCGAATCGCAGCGACGCCCCCGGAAGTCTCGGCTTCCGTGGGGCGTTTGCGCTTGTAGGGGCTTGCTCGCCCGAACCACACACCGCCAGTCGCGAATGGCAAAGCACGGTTCCATCGTCGAGATGACTTCGCCTGAAGCACCGCTCGGCCGGTCCCATCAGTGTCGATTAGCCACCACAGCCCCCACAGCCCCCGCAACCGCCGCAACCTCCACACCCGCCGTCACCACCGCACCCGCCATCTCCTTCGGAGGGCGGCGGAACGATTTCCTGTCGGAGCGCTGCCAACACCCCCTCCCCTGGCAAGGCGTTTATGCCCAGTAGGACGAAGGCTACGGGGAACCGTGGATCAGACGGCATCGGCGGGTCGTTCACGATCTGCTCCCTCTGGTGGCCCAGGGCGTTGACGACAGCATTGCCACTCGACGTCCGCCAGGGCTTGACGACAAGGTGAACCGCTGCGGCGACGAACAGGGCAATGCAGAGCAGCACCAGGAACCCAACGGGTTGCTCCCTCTGGTGTCCCAGGTGGATTCGCCAGAGGCCCAGCAGGAATACGGCAACCAGCGGCAGGAGAGGGACAAGCCGCATGATCACGGCATGGCCGGACGACTGAAGCCAGCCGAGCGCGCGAAGCCAATCCTCACTCTTCCGCACAACCCCTGATCGGGCCGCGGCCTTCACGAGCTTCCAGTTCGTTGAGGAAGACTGCTCCTGCACCGCGTCAAGCACCGCCTGCTCGATCGGGTGCAGCGGACGGTCGACCTTGGACGGGCTGACCGAGAGCCGCTTCGTGTCTTCATCAAAGGTCAGTTGCCCTTCGTCAACCAGTCGGGCGATTGCAGCCTGCACCGGCGCGGTCCGGTCGGGCCCCCGAGCCAGCAAGATCAGGGCATACGGGTCAAGCTTTTCGGGGTCGCTGGGGGGTTGGGAGGGCTCGTCGAGTTCCGAAACCGCGAGCGATCCTAGCCAGAATTTGATCCCTTGCCTCAACAGGACCGAACCAACGATTGCCCCGAGCGTCAGGAGGACGAACAGCTTGAGAAACTCCCAGCCGGACATGCCCGCCAGGTCGATCGCGCGAGGCGGGGCAGGCGCCCAATCCCTTCCGCAACCGGCCAGGACGATCGACATCACGGTCAGGGTCGCCAGGCCCGGCAACGAGGCAAAACGTCGCACCGAGTGCGTCCACCGAAGGATTGCGGGACCAGCCCCCTCGACTCTGCAACGAAAGAACCCGACCAGGTTGTGGAGGATCGTGGCCGGGCGAGGGAGGACCCAGTGGGTCGCGGTGTTGACCCGGGCGAAGTGCAGGTCGCGTCCGAACCGATCGGCGGCCGGCGGCCAGATGTCGCTCGGAGGCTCCGAGCCGAACAGGCGGCGGTACGAGTCGAGGGTGCGGCCGTACCAAGCGTGGAACTTCGCCGACTCCTGCGCGCCGCCCCGGGTCGGCCCGTGGTGCAAGGGCCGGCCGAGGACGTTGCGGCAGAGGTCGTCCCAGTAGCTCCGGGTGTAGGTCAGGTGGAGGTGCCAGGGCTGATCGACCTGATCGGACGGCGTGACCGGATGGCCGGCCTCCATCGCCAGGAAGAGGAAGCGGCGGTATTCGAAGACGACGCGACGGGCGTGAGCGAGGCTCCAACGATTCTCCCTCGCCAGGCGTTGCGTGAAGGTGAGGTCGGAACCCGGATCGTCAAGCGGGAAGGCCGTGATGCGTTCCCAAAGCTGTGTCTGGTCCTCGGTCATTGTGAAAACCTCCAGGGACCGAAACGGTCGGGGCTCGTCGATGAGCCCTCACTGGAGGTCCAAGCCGATCGAAGGTCGATGATCGGGCGCGGCTCGTCAGAGAATTTTCGGCAACCACGAGAGCGGCCAGGGGCATTGACGGGAGAGTTTGACGATCAGGTGGGTCTGGCCGACGCGGTGATAATCGACGAGCCGACCGCCCCAGGGGCCTGCCGTGGCGTGGTCGAGATCGGGGTTACCCTGGAAATCGGGGAGCTGGGACAGTCCGACCGGGGGCAAGGGATTCCGGGAGCCGCGGTCGTAGCGCCGATCGAGTACGGCGAGATAGGGCCAGGGTGGGTGCGGGTCGCCGAGCCCTCGAAGCGGGTCAGATCGGTCGATCGGACAGAGGACGACGGCCTCGCCGGCCTCCGTCCGCATGTCCACGTCGATCAGGCGCGGGCCGATGGTGAAATTGGCGACCAGGAGGCCCAGCAACATGTCAGCCTCCCCCCAGATCGGGGTCGAAACCGCGATCTTGTATTGGCGGTCCTTCACCGAGAAGAACGATCGGGCCACGTAGGCGTCGTTCTCCGACCGGGCAGAACCGGCATCAAAGAAGGTCCGGTAGTAATCTCGGACGTGGAAGCGTTTGCCGACGGAGCTGCTCCCGACAAGCGTGTCGGCCCTGAGGACCCCATCAGCATCGAGCACGAAGACGTTGACGAACGGGTTCTCCCCCGCGATCCCGAACAGGTTTTCCACCTCGATGGCCGTCCGGAGGAACGCCTCGATGGCCTGCCGCTGCTGCTCGTGCTGGGCCGGCGACGGGAACGACTCGACGGCTTCCCGGAGTCTCGGGTCGCCCGCGAGTAACATCGTTGCGCGGCGGATCAGTCGGAGCTCCCGGTCGACGACCCGGGCCAACTGGATCGCCTGCCGTGTGTTCTCCGCCCGGAGTTCGCCCGTCCGGATCGCCAGGACGGCCAACCACAGGAGGAGGACGACGAGGCCCGCCGAGGCCAGCCCGAGCGGATGACGCCGGGCCCAGAAGCGGGCCTCCCGGATCGCCGACGGCCTGCCGCCGGCCAGGGTCGGACGGCGGTCGAGCCACCGGGACAGATCGTTCGCCATCGCGTCGGCCGAGCCATAACGGCGGCCGGGGTCGCGGTCGAGGCACTTCAGGCAGACGGCCTCCAGTTCGCGGTCGACCGCTGGGTTGAGCGTGCGAGGGGGCGTCAGGTCGCCCTGGACGACGAGGGCGAGCGTCTCCCCCGCGTCTCGACCGCGGAACGGCTCCCGGCCGGTGAGCATGGCGTAGAGAATCGCGCCCAGGCCGTAGATGTCGGAGGCGGTCGAGATCTCCGACCAGCGGCCGCCGGCCATCTCCGGGGACAGGTACGGGAGCGTCCCGACGATCCCGGCGCGCTCGAACGTGGCCGAACGATCGTCGGCGGCGTCCGGCTCGATCGGGTCCTCGAATCCCGGTGCCCGGCTCGGGGGTCCCATCGCTTCGATCCGCACCGAGAGCCCGAAGTCGGTGACCCTGGGTTGGCCGTCGGCGGTCAGCAGGATGTTGCCCGGCTTGAGGTCGAGGTGCAGCACGCCGGGGTTGCGGGTGTGGGCGTGGTGGATCGCCCGTGCCACCTTCTCCACAAGCTCGGCCGCCGAGCGCGGGTCGGCCGCGTAGGAGGCGAGCCGATCGGCGACCGTGCCGCCTTCCATCAGTTCCATGACGAAGAACCAGCGCCCGCGGTCCTCGCCGAAGTAGGACGTGCGGATGATGTTCTCGTGCCTCATCCGGGCGATCGCGCGGGCGTCGGCCCGGAGGCGGTCGGCGGAGACCAATTCGCCCGAGGTCGGCCCCCGGAGGGTCTTCAACGCCACGACGATCTCGTGAGCGTTCTGGACCCTGGCCTTCCAAACGACTCCCTGCCCCCCTTCGCCGAGGGTTTCGAGCAGGACGTAATCGCCCAGGAGGTCGCCGGGACGGAGGGCGGCGGCCCTCGTGAGGGGTCCGGGATGCCCGGAGTCCATCCCTCCCAGCGTCATCGTGTCGTCCGGGGAGGGTTCGAGCCTCGACGGGCCAAGCAGTCCGAACCGCGAGAGGTCCTCGAAGTAGGCCCGGAGTTCGGAAGCGATGTCGGCGTGGCGGCCCGCCCACTCGTCGGGGTCGGGCGACTCGCCGCGGTCGATGGCCTCGTGGTAGTCGTAGATGGCGAGGTTGACCTGCTCCTCGCGGTCGACAGCCTCTCGGCTCTCGTGCCGGCTCATCATTCAAGCCTCCCGGGGCATCAAGTCGCGGAGCCTCCGCATGCCATGCCGGAGCAGCCCCCCGACCGCGTCGGGGGTCCGGTTCATGTGCCGACTGATCTCCGCGACCGACATCCCCTGGCAATGCTTCAAGACGATCGCCTCGGCCTGCGGCGGGGAGAGCTGGGCGAGGAGGCCGGCCAGCGCGAGTGCGTCCTCCTCGCGAGCGGCCCGCGCCTCCGGGGCCGACCGGCTGGCCCGCATCACGCCGATCATCCCGTGGGAGGTCCGGTCCAGGTCACCGTCGAAGGACACGACCCGCCGCTCCAGATGGAGCCTGCGAAGGCGGTCGATCAGGTTGAACCGGAGCAGGCTACGGAGCCAGCCCATCATCTCGGCTCGGTTTCGGCCCCGATGCCGTGGCAGGTCTCGGAGGGCCTCGCAGAGGGTCTCCTGGACCAGGTCAGAGAGGTCAATCCGGGCCCGGAGATCGACCGAAACCTGAACGCGGGCCAGCGCCAGCAGGTAGTCGCGGTATTCGCCGAACGCCCTTGAATCTCGGACATTCGGTTCGGCGCGGTCCGCGCGAGACTCCTCCGGGCCCTGGATCTCGGCCATGACGGTGTCCCTCAAGACGTGCCCCCGGCCCTCCGGAGTCCGCTCGTGATCGGCCGACCGATGCAAGACGGTTACACAAAGCGGTGATCCGCCCGTCGATCGGCCAATTCCCTTCGCTCCGGATCAGCCCGAGGGCGAAGGGTCTCGGCCGGGGATCAGGCGTCGGCCTTCCAGGAAAGGGAGGACGCACCTTTCGTCAGGTCGAAGCAGGCAATCACGCCCTCGGGTGTCCGACACCAGGTGCCGGAGTCGAGTTGGAGCGGCCCGCGGACTTCTCGCAGCGGGGTGGAGGTGCCGTCGGCGTGCTGGAGGGTCGGGATTCCCGAGCGGGGGCCGTCGACCTCGACCGTGAAGGCCGGGCAGGCATAGGGGGCGCGGAGGGAGAGGTGATCGGCGTCGGCGGAGAGGGTGGTGAGTTCTCGGGCGGCCCAGTAGCGGGCGATCTCGCTGTTCTTCATCCAGAGCAGGTTGTCGTAGGCGGCGTTCAGGCGGGCGACGATCTCCTTGAAGATGGTGAAGCCCAGCTCCTCGCCGTTGTAGTAGATGCCCGGCCAGTGGCAGACGAGGACGGCCGGTTCGCCGCGGTCGATGACCTCGGGGAGGCGGCCGCCCTCGAGGTCCTCGGTGATGAACTGGTCGACCGAGCCGGGGGTCAGGCCGTCCCAGCCGCCGAACCAGTCGCCGGTGCAGCCGATGATCGAGACGACGCAACGCGGGTCGTCGCCGTCGAGGCCCGAGGCGTACTCGACCCGGGGGGCGACGCTGCGGCCGTCGGTATAGAGGTGGCGGAAGTAGTGCGGGATCTCGGCGCCGAAGACGTCTCGGACCGATTCGAAGGTGGCCTGCGACAGCTCGGGAAGGACCCGAGAGCCGAAGCCGCCCGGGGTCGTGACCCCTTCGCACGGCAAGTCGACGTTCTTGAGCAGTCGGAGGGCATAGGCGAAGTAATCGGTCAGCTCGTCGACCGACTTGCCGACGCTGAAGCCCCAGTTCTCCATGAAGCGTTCGGAGCGTTCCTCGAACGGGCGGCCGGTTTTGGTGTTGATGGCCCAGGTGTGGGTGATCATCTCGGGGTGGATGTCCCAGTCGGGCATCATGAGGGTGCGGACCAGCTCGAGGCTCTCCTCCAGTTGCCGGCGCGACCAGCCGGGCATCTCGCGGTCGATCCAGCCGACGCAGGCCGGATAGGGGACGATGCTGTACTTCCCCTTCACCCCGTGCTCGTGGCACCACTCGCCGAACGACCGGACGAAGGAGTCGGGGATCTCGCGGGGGAGTTCTTGCCAGGGCTGGCGGTACTGGTCGGGGAAGACCTCGGCGAACTGGGGGATGCAGAAGTGGGCGAGGTTCACCAGGCAGGTCGAGTCGTCGATGATGAAGCTCAGGGGGACGCGAGCCTTCGGGTTCAGGACGCGGGCCGAGTCGGCCTGCTCGGGCCGGTCGCCCGGTTCCTGGGCGGAGAGGGTCGGCAAGCCGAGGCCCGAGGCGGCGCTCAGGCCGAGCCCGGCCTGGAGGAATTGGCGGCGGGAGGTCGTCACCATCGTCGTCCCTTCGTGTGGTGTTGCCGAGTGCGTGAACGATCGGATGTCCGGGGGCGGGGCCTCAGGGACCGTCGGCCGGGCCGACGCGGAGGCTGCGGACGTCGCTGCGCTGGTTGACCCGGCGGAGGGTGCCTTCGTAAACCGAGACCTCTCCCGCGTGCTTGACGCGGACCTTCCATCGGGTCGGGACGACCTTGCCGCCGAAGCCCCCGGGGGGGCCGTAGTAGAGGACGTACCAGTGGTAGACGCCGGGAGGCCCCTGCCCCTTGACTTTCTCGCCGTCCCGGGTGTCGGGGTCAAGCCAGTAGATGTTCTCGGGGCCGAAGCCGTCGGTGTCGTCGACGTCGAGCTCGCCCCCCTTCTTGCCCTGGCGCTGCGCCCAGTAGATGTGCGAGCCGCCGGGCTCGACGACGTGCAGGTCGATGTCGGCGGCCGTGTCCCAGATCAGGGTGAACTGCGGGTCGCCGACCTTGACCTCGATCCCCTGGATCGTCTCCAGACCCTCGCCGAACCGGGCGGTGCCGAATTCGCCGCCGCCGAGGCCGGTCGAGCCGCCGACCTCGGAGCGGTTCGGGTCGGACTGGACGCGATCGGTGTTCAGGTCGATCCCGGTGAAGAGTTCGGGCAAGAGGGGGTCGGGGGCCAGCTCGGTCGGGTCGGATTCGAGTTCGAGGGGAAGCTCGTCGTCGAAGCCGCCGATCCGGTCGAGGCCGTCCTCGTCGCCGAGGGGCGAGCCGACCTCGGTCTCGAAGGCGACCCTCGGCTTTTCCTGGGGAAGGAGGAAGACGAGGAGCAGGAGCAAGGCGACCAGCGCCGCGTGGACGATGACCGACCCGGTCCAGCCGACCAGCAAGGTCTCGAGGATCGGCCTGCGCTCGGCCTCCTCCTCGGGCGTGTCGAGGATCGTCCGCCGCCCCTTGAGCCGGACCAGGGGGGTGATCGACCGGCGCAACCGCGAGGCGCCGGCCTTCACGGCCGAGGCCGTGCTGGATCGGGGCGAGGGCGGGGCCGATGCGTGTCCGGCCGACGTGTTGGACTCACGGGCCGGGGACGAGCCGAGGGGATCGACGCGCTGGGCGTCTTCGCGGTGCTCCGGGGTCATCCGGTGCCTCCGTTCGGGCCGGGACGACGGAAGGGCGAACGATGATCGAGCGTGATCTCTTGAGGTCGAGACGGGAAAGATCGTCGAACCTTGTCCGTGATTGTGTATCTTATCATGTCCGGGCAAGGAGCGGGCCGACCACCCCTCCCCCGGCCGTCGGCCGGTTGTCAACCGATCGGCCGTCCGGATACAACGGGATCCAGGACGACTCGACCCCCTCCGACGCGGTCTCGGCACCCCGACCGCCCTGCCCGAAGGTCGGGCCGGTGGACCGAATTGGGCCAGAAGGCGACGAGAGTGATGGACGCGCACGACCTGAAGACGCTGCTCGACGGGGTCCGATCGGGGGCCGTTTCCCCCGAGGAGGCCGAGCGCAAGATCCGTTGGCCCTCGCCGTTCGAGAAGGTGGGCGAATACGCCACGATCGACCACCATCGCCGCCTGCGTTGCGGATTCCCGGAGGTCGTCTTCGGCCAGAACAAGACGGCCGAGCACATTGAGGGGATTCTCCGGGTCATGATCCGCCAGGGGGAAGGCTGCCTGGTGACCCGGGTGGCCCCCGACGCCGCCGAGCACCTGAAGCGCACCTTCCCCGAGGGGGAACACAACGCCATCGGCCGCACCTTCCGGATCCGACGGAACGGGCCGGAGCCGGATCAACTGGGGGTGGTCCGGATCGTGACCGGGGGGACGAGCGACCTGCCCGTCGCCGAGGAGGCGAGGGTGACGGCCGAGGCCTGGAACTGCGACGTGGCATTGATTTCCGACGTCGGCGTGGCGGGCATCCACCGCCTGCTCGGCCGGCTCAACGAGCTGCAGGGGGCCGACGTGCTGATCGCCGTCGCCGGCATGGAGGCGGCCCTGCCGAGCGTCCTGGGCGGCCTGACCGACTGCCCGATCATCGGCGTGCCGACGAGCGTCGGCTACGGCGCGCACTTCGGCGGCCTGGCGTCGCTGCTGGGGATGCTCAATAGCTGCTCGTCGAACGTGGTGACGGTGAACATCGACGCGGGCTTCAACGGCGGTCACGTGGCCGCCTTGATCGCCCGTCGAGCGGCCCTGGCGCGGCTCGGCCGATCGCCGAGCGACGGGATCAACCCGCCGGATGGGCCGCAGCAACCCGCCCCCGGCGGGCCGAACGAGGATCGGAGAGCTCACGCATGAGCGTTGACGTGGAACGAGTTACGAGCGTCCCCAGCCTCCCCAAGCGATCGAGCGAGGCGCACAAGGGGCAGTTCGGCCATGTGCTGGTCGTCGCCGGCGGTCGGGGCATGGCCGGGGCGGCCGGGCTGGTGGGGGCCGCGGCATTGCGGTCGGGGGCGGGCCTGGTGCGGGTCGCCTCGCCGTCGGAGGTGCAGCCGGTGGTGGCGACCTTCGAGCCGAGCTACATGACCTATCCCCTGCCGCAGGACAGCGAAGGGTTGATCGACTTCCCCGCCGCCGCCCCGACCCTGGGCCGCCTGATCGACCCGGCCGACGTGCTGGCCATCGGCCCGGGGCTGGGCCGGTCGCGGGGCCTCGACGCGATGGTCCGCTGGATCGCCGAGGAAGGGGACAAACCGGCGGTCATCGACGCCGACGCCCTGAATGCCCTGGTCGAGACGCCCGAGGTGCTGCGCAAGGTCTCTCGGCCGATCGTCGTCACCCCGCACCCGGGCGAGTTCGCCCGGATGACCGGCGCGACCGCGGACGAGGTCCAGGCCGATCGCGAGGCGAGGGCGGTCGCCTTCGCCTCGGGGGTTGAGCATCTGGTGGTCGTGTTGAAGGGGCACGGGACGATCGTGACCGACGGCCGGCGGCTCTTCGTCAACAAGACCGGGAACCCGGGCATGGCCACCGGAGGCTCGGGGGACGTGCTGACCGGCGTGATCGCCGCGCTGATCGGCCAGGGGCTCTCGCCGTTCGACGCCAGCGTGCTGGGCGTGCATGCCCATGGCCTGGCCGGCGACATCGCGCGGTCGCACAGCGGGGAGGTCGGGCTGATCGCCGGGGACATCGTCGACGCGTTGGCGGATTCGTTCGAGGCGCTCGGTGCCCTCGGCTGATCGGCCGTCGCGTGGTGGATACGGCCTCCCGGCCGGCCGTGACGATCGTGTTGATTCCAAGGGTTGACCTGTCCCGAGTTGGTCCCCACTCGTATACTTCTCGGAACGACGACTCCGGATGATCGTCCGACGGCCGGAACGCCGATGACAGGTCATCCCGCGGGCGAAATCGATCGCGATTCCAACGACGATTGAGGAGGTTGGGGTGTCTTCGAGCAATAATCAAAATTCGCCACCGTGGACGTACCGGATGGACATCACCCCGACTGGTCAGGCGCCCGGCCTCCCGGCCAGTAACGACCCGGTGGCGTTGCTGAACCTGATGGTCAACCTGCAGTCGCAGACCATCGAGCTTCAGCGCCAGATGCTCGAGAACCAGCGCCAGCAGCTTGAGATGATCCGAGAGACGACCCAGGTCGCCCGGGAACAGCGGGCCCGGCAGATGGCCGACCTGGAGCGCTGGCAGTCGAGCCACGGCGACGTGCTCGACACCTGCAAGCAGTCGCTCGGGATGCTCGAACAGGTCCACTCGACCCTGATCCGAGACCTGACCGATTACGTGGCCGAATACCACGAGAACCTCGTGGACGGCGACTTCGCCCTGTCCGACTTCGTCGATCGCTTCGGCCCGAGGCTGGCCCACCTGAACACGATGCTCGCGGTCCTCCGGCCCCTGGCCGCGGCGCAGAAGAAGCCGAACACCTGAGCGAGCGATGGGGCGTCGGCCCGGTCGTCTCGATCGAGACTGAATCATGCGAACAGCCGGCCCCGGAGATGATTCCTCCGGGGCCGGCTGTTCGCGTGGGCGGATTCGGCGGCGAGTGCGATTCGGGCGATCAGCCGTCGAGCCGATCGAGCCGCCCGGTGCTGTCGCCCAGCTCGTCGATGGGGGTATCCATGCGGTCGAGCATCGAGAGATAGAGATTGTTCAGCGGGGTGTTCTCGTCGTAGCGGACGTGACGGCCGGTCTTGATCATCCCGCAGCCGCCGCCGGCAAGGACGAGGGGGAGCTCGTTGTGGTTGTGGCGGTTGCCGTCGCCGATGCCGGAGCCGTAGAGGATCATCGAGTGATCGAGCAGGGTGCCGTCCCCTTCCGGGATCTCCTTGAGCCGGCCGAGGAAGTAGGCGAGCTGCTCGACGTGGAAGAGGTTGATCCGGGCGATCTTGTCCTGCTTCTCGGCGTCACCCTGGTGGTGCGAGAGGTAGTGGTGGCCGTCGGGGACGTCGATCCAGTTGTACGACTTGTTGCTCCCCTCGTTGGCGAAGACCATCGTGGCGATGCGGGTCGAGTCGGTCTGGAAGGCGAGGACGAGCATGTCGAGGATCAATCGGATGTGATCCTGATTGTCCTTCGGCACCCCTTCGGGCTTGACGATGTCGTCGGGGCGCTCGACCTCCTCGATCCGCTTCTGCTCGGCCGCGACGAGGCGGCGCTCGATCTCGCGGACGGAGCCGAGGTACTCGTCCACCTTGCGGCGGTCGTTGACGCCGAGGCGGTTGTGGAGATGCTTCGCGTCCTCGGACACCAGGTCGAGGACGCTCTTGTTGTAGCGGCGGCGACGCTCGCTGAGCTGTTCGGCGTCGTCGTTGCCGAAGAGACGCTCGAAGACCAGGCGCGGGTTGATCTCCTTCGGGACCGGCTGGGTGGGGGTCCGCCAGGAGATGTTCGACGAGTAGGCGCAGCTATAGCCCGAGTCGCAGTTGCCCGACTGGGCGCTGGGGTCGATGCCCAGCTCCAGGGACGGCAGGCGGGTGTGGTAGCCCATCGCCGCGGCGGCCACCTGGTCGACCGAGACGCCGGCGCGGATGTCGGCGCCGTTGGTCTTGACCGGGTGGACCCCGGTCAGGAAGCAGGCCATCGACCGGGCGTGGTCGCCGCCGCCGTTGCCGTGGGCGCGGGCCATGTCCTGGGCCAGGCCGCTGAGGACGAGCAGATCCTGCTTGTACGGATTCAAAGGGATGAGGATGCGGGGCAGGGAGAAGTCGGCCCCGAGCTGCTCGGGGGTCCACTCCTGCATGTGGGCGCCGTTGGGGACGTAGAGGAACGCCATCCGGGTCGGGGCGACCTTGCCCCCGGGGCGGGAGGCGATGCCGGCGGCCGGGGCCATGGCCTCGAGCCAGGGCAGGGCCATCGCGGTTCCGAGCCCCTTCAGGGCGGTGCGTCGAGACAGGGAGAACATGATTAGTTTTCGCCTCCTTCGTTCTTCCGCATGCGGAAGGCGTCGCTCGTGACGATGTCCACGACCAGGCGACCGAACCGGGAGTCGTGCCGGTCCAGGTCGGCCAGGATGCGGTCAACGGCGCATCGATCGAAGTACTCGAGCCCGCGCCCGAGTGCGTAGGTCATGAGATTCTCGGTCAGGGTCCGGGCGAACTCGTCGC
Organism: Tautonia sp. JC769; assembly: GCF_040717455.1. Classification (NCBI taxonomy): domain Bacteria; kingdom Pseudomonadati; phylum Planctomycetota; class Planctomycetia; order Isosphaerales; family Isosphaeraceae; genus Tautonia; species Tautonia sp. JC769. Next base: position 284,205 of record NZ_JBFEFH010000001.1, on the reverse strand, counting down.
TCCGGGTTGTGAGCAGGGCCTTCAGGTCGGCCGGCCCGTTGAAGGAATCGCCGCCGGGCAGGGTGCCCGAGGCGTCGATGGTGGCCCCGCCGTCCTGATCGCGCCAGCGGCCGATGGCGTCGAAGTTCTCGAAGCCGAAGCCGAGCGGGTCCATGCGCTTGTGGCAGGAGGCGCAGGACGGGTTGGCGCTGTGCTGCTGCATCCGCTCGCGGAGCGTCCCGGTCAGCTCGGGCCCTTCCTCCAGCTCGGGGACGTCGGGAGGGGGGGGAGGAGGAGGCGTGCCGAGGATCTGGTCGAGGATGTACTTGCCGCGCTTGACGGGGGAGGTCCGGGTCGGGTTCGAGGTGATCGTCAGGATGCTCGCCTGGGTCAGGATGCCCCCCCGCGGCGAATCGGCGGGCAGTGAGACGCGGCGGAACTCGTCGCCGGCGACGCCCGGGATGCCGTAGTGGCGGGCGAGGCGTTCGTTGAGGAACGTCTCCTCCGAGTCGATCAGGTCGAGGATGCTGCGGTCCTCGCGGACGACGGCCTCGAAGAACAATTCCGTCTCGCGCCGCATGGCCTCGCGGAGCGGGTCGTCGAAGTCGGGGAACTGGCCGGGGTCGGGGTTGACCGTGCTCAGGTTCTGGATCTGGAGCCACTGGCCGGCGAAGCGCTCGATGAAGCGCGACGCCTTCGGGTCGTCGAGCATGCGGAGCGTCTGGCGCTGCAGCTCGGCCGGGTCGCGGAGCTTGCCCTCGAAGGCGGCCCGGAAGAGGGCCTCGTCGGGCATGCTCGACCAGAGGAAGTAGGAGAGTCGGGAGGCCAGCTCCCAGTCGCTCAGCGGGCGGCCCCCCTCGGGGGCGTCGGGGTCGGGGGCCGACCCGTACTCGACGCGGAAGAGGAAGTGCGGGGAGACGAGCACCGCCTGCACGGCCAGTTGCATCGCCTCCTCGAACGACCCGCCGTCGCGACGGACCAGGCGGAAGAGGTCCATGAGCCGCTCGACCTCATGCTCCGAGGCCGGGCGGCGGAAGGCGCGATTGGCGAAGCGGCGGATGCTCTTGCGGGCGACCTGCTCGTACGAGCCGCTCAGGGCCGGCTCGGCGATGATCCGGCGGTGCGACTCCGGGAGGGCGGCATAGTACGACTCGACCGGCCCGACGATCTCCACGCGGCCGAGGATCAGGTTGCGGTCGCCCCGGAGGCTCTCGTCGGGATGGTCGGTGTTGTAGTAGTCGTTCAGGAATGCCAGGGCGACCGGGCGATTCCCCTCGGAAACGCGGACGCGGGCCTCGTAGGTGCCCGGCTCGTCCTCGGTCGCGGTGACGTCGGCCACGTCGATGGTCTCGCCGTCGATCTTGATGCCCATCCGGACGGGATCGGGGCCGGCCTGCTGGCCGAAGGCTCGGACCCGGACGCGGTACTCGCCGTCGCGTTCGAAGTCGTGCTCGAAGGCAACCTCGCCGTGGGTGGCGAGGATGCGGCCGACGCCCTGATAGTCGTCCCCGCCGGCCTCGTCGGGGAGCTTGGCGAGATCCTTCGAGGCGACCGGGTCGGTCGGCCCCTGGACTTCGAGGCGGTTGATGATCAGGTTGCGGTCGCCCCGCTCGTCCGGATCTTCGGCGTCGGGCCTGTAGTAGTCGTTCAGGAAGGCGACGGAAAAGCGCCTCGTCCCGGCCGAGACGGCGTGGGGGACGGTGTAGGTCTTGTGCCGATCCTCCGCCTCGACGTCGAACTCCTCGACGGTCTCGCCGTCGATCCGGATGGCCATCCTCACCGGCTCGGGCCCGGCCTGGTGGCCGTAGGCGCGGACCTTCAGGATGTAGCGCCCGTCGCTGGGGAAAGCGTGCTCGATGGTCAGCTCGCCGTTGGAGGCGAGGATCTGGTCGTCGCCGAGCGACTCGGCCCCCTTGTCCCGGATCAGGCGGTTGTAATAGAGGATCGTCTTGCCGGGGCCGGGCCCGGCGGCGTCGATGGCGCGTCGGCTGATCTCCTCGGCGGCGGCGAGGTACTTCTCCAGGAGCAAGGGGTCGAGCGTCAGGACGTCGCCGATGTTGTCGAAGCCGTAGCCGACGTCGTCGGCCGGGAAGTCGTCGGCCGGCTGGAAGTCGAGGCCGAGCAGGTCCTGGATCGTGAAGTTGTACTCGGCCCGATTGAGGCGCCGGAGGGTGACGCTGCCCGGCTCGACGAGGTTGCAGTCGATCTGCGAGAGCGTGGCCTCGATCCACTCGGTCAGCTCCCGGGCCTCCTCCTCCAGGGGCCTCGGCTCGACGTCGACCGGGGGCATGTCGCCGTCTTCGATGAAATACTGGATATTCTCCCACTGGGCGCGATCCTTCACGATCGAGTCCACGTCGGGATAGGCTTCCAGATTCAGGCCGGCCTCCTGCTTGTCGTTGCTGTGGCACGAATAGCAGTAGGTCTTCAGCAGCGGGACGATGCGGTCTCGGTACGCGTCGGACACGGCAGCCGGGTCATCGTCGGCTCGAACCGCCGGCAAGGCGAACAGCAGGGTGAACAGCGCGGCGGTGACGAGCAGGGGCGGTCGGTGCCGATAACTCATGAGACTGGCAAGACCTCGGGACCATCGGGGTGGGGACCAAACCGGCGGGATGAGGCACGCGTCGGGCAGCAAGCGCGGGGGAGGGAGGGCTGGTCAGGGAGTGTCGTGCATGGCATTATCGGTGATGTTGAACGCTTATTCAACGTGTTTTCCCGAGAATTTTGCCGATTGGGAGCGCGAATCGCTGGAGAGAGCGGGCTGTGCGCGGGTGCTCGGGCTGCGACTCCCACGACGTCGACGGGTCGAGCGAGGCGCCCGAGCTTGCGAGAGGCCGTATACTCGTGCGGACCTGAGCGATCCTGGTCGGACCGCGCGGGCGGGATGATCGGTCGAATTCCAAAAACGGTCGGGGGCGCGGACCTTGGACGGCGGCCCCGGCCTTGAAGATGGGGGCAACGGAGATGGGACTGTTTGACCGACTTCACGGCGCCCGAGATCGGGCCTCGACCCTCGATGACCGCTCCCGGGCGAAACTGCTCGAGGCGTGGGGGCTGGTGGAGGCCGACGTGGCCAACGATCAGGTCCCCCGGTACTCCGCCGAGGGGACGTCGCTGGATTACGACCGGGCCCAGTGGCTCCGGAAGCTCAAGCACATCCTGGACGAGCTGCCGGATTCCGAGCCGCGCTGGGAACAGCTCGTGCGGGAAGGGCGAGCCAAGGGGTTCGACGACGCCTGGATGGGGCACCTGATGCGGGAGGAATTCGCGCTGCTCGTGCGCCGGGCGGTGGCCGATCGGGTCTTCTCCGAGCGGGAACGGCGCAAGCTCGACCAGGCTCGCATCCTGGTCGGCCTGAGCGAGGCCGAGGCGGAGGCGGTCTATGCCTCGGTGGTCAAGGAGGCCGAGACCTTCTTCGGCGAGGAGGTCGAGGGGGCCTGATCGCCGTCCTCGATTGGCCCGGGCGACGATTGCAGGGCGATCGCTCAGGCCGGATCGGCCTGCGATCCCCCCCGGAGCAAGGGCGGCAAGGGCTGCGGGCGCCCCGTGCGATCGATGCAGGCGAGGGTGGAATGCCCCTCGGCCAGCAGTTCGCCCGCGCGCCTCAACTCGTAGCGGTGGACGATCTTGACGTGGGTGACCCGCTCGACGGAGGTCCGGAGCGTCAGCACGTCGTCGTAGCGGGCCGGGCGTTTGTACTTGCAGCCGAGGTCGACGAGCACCAGCAGGAAGCCCGAGTCTTCCACGTCCTTGTACGAAACCCCTCGGCTCCGGAGCAGTTCGGTCCGGCCCATCTCGAAGTAGACGAGATAGTTGGCGTGGTGGAGCAGGCCCATCCGGTCCGTCTCGGCGTAGCGGACCCGGATCTCGATCTCGTGACTCTCCGGCATCGTGCGGGGCTCCCAGGGATCGGTCGCGTCAGTGGCGGGCCGCCGCATCCGAGGGCCGGGTGACGACCTGGAGCGGGTACGGGTTGTACGGCCAGAGCGACCGGTTCGGCGATCCCGGCCGGTAGGACCGGGCGAACCACTCGCGGAAGGTCTCGGGCCGGTGCTCGCGCCCTTCGGCGGCGAGCCATCGCTCATATTGCCGGAGGTGCCCCTGCATCACCAGCCCGTCTTCCAGTGGCAGAAAGAGATAATAGAGCGAGAACTGGGAGCGGGCCTCGGCCAGGGTGCTGCCCGGCCGGAGAAGGGTGGCCATCGATGAGACGAGCCCCGTGCGTTCGGCGCCGAACTGGCAGTGGATCAGGAGCGGACGCTCGGCCGAGTCGAGCAGCGTGATCAACTCGTCGGCCTGCTCGGGGGTCAGCCAGTAGTCGGACGAGAGGGGCACGTCCACCAGGGTGGCCCCGGCGTCGAGCGTCGCCTCGCGCTCGGGGAGATACCACCACGAGTCGGGGTTCGGCCCCCGGAGGTTGAGGACCGTCCGGATCCCCTTGGCCCGGATGAGCCGGGAGAGGGTGTCGGCATCGAGCTGGGCCGATCGGTAGATCGACCCCGGTTCAACGGTGCCGACGTTGCCCATCGTCCATCGCCAGCCGATCGGGATGACGAGCGAGACCGTCAGGATCGCCAGGGTTCGGGCGATCGGGCGCACCATCCGGTTCCGGGACATCGTGAGACTCCTTGCCCCGGCCGCGGTGGGCCGCGGCGAAGGCCTCGATCAGGCGGAGATCGTCGGCGTCGGCCTCGGCCCGCGTCCAGGGAAATTGCAAGAGTTCGGACCAGGCCCGCTCGGCAGACCAGCCGTCGTGTCGGATCCGGTAGGCGGCCAGGGCGAGGTTCGTCCGGTGATGGCCGGCGACGCAGTGGAAGAAGACCGGCTGCCGATCGGGGTCGGCCAGCAGGTCGGCGGTCTCGGCGAGCTGGTCGATCGTGGCGGTCGAGCCCCGCATGGGGACGATGACCCAGTCGATGCCGGCCCGGTCGACGACCTTGCGCTGCATGACGTACTTCGGGTCGTGCGTGTTGATCGCCGTGAGGGTGACGATCGTGCGGACCCCTTCGCGGTCGATCAGCCGCCGCAAGGGCCAGGAGCGTTGCCAGGCCCCCCGCACCAGTTGGCCGGGGGCGATCACGGCCACCCGCTTCTCGAAGACCTCGTGCCGACGGTCGATCGCCACCCCGCAGAGGGCCGCGAGGACGATGAGCGCCAGGATTCGGCGTTTGCGCCCGCTCACCGGCGAATCCTCCGTGAGTTCGCGTCGCGTCTGCTCCGAAACGGCCTCGGATTGTAGCCGAGTCGGTCGATCGGGCAAGCGGAAGTCGGTCGGCGAGCCGGGCGGGTGCGGGCCCGGCTCGCCCGATTGGGAGCGACCCGAGAGGAAGGGTTCGTCGCTCAGGGGCCGCCGACGACGGTGAAATCGGCCCGGGAGCCGGGGGATCGGGTGACCTCGACCATGATCCCGTCGGCGTCACGTTCCTCGGTATCGACCCGGAGGATGAGGGCATGGCGGCCGGGGTCGAGCTCGGCCGAGACGCCGTCGGCCGCGTCGATCGGCTGGCCGTCGAGCCAGAGGGTGAGCCCTTCGGCAGAGTCGAACGCGAAGGTGAGGGCGCCGGGCCGGGTCACGTCGACCTCGCCGCGGAGGGCGACCGTGGGGGCGTCGGCCATCCGGGTCACTTCGTCGAGCGGCAGGGTGCCGCCGGTCATCCCGTAGATCGGTCGCCAGTCGGCGGGGTCGGCCGACGCGATCGAGGGCGGAAGCTCGGCCACGTCGGTCGAGGCGGTGGTGTCGGGATCGAGTTCGGAGCCGGCGTCGGGCCAGGGGAGGACGCCCCATCGCTGGATCGAGGGGGTGGCCCGGATGGCGTACGGGCCGGGCTTGCCGAGCTGGTCGAGGAAGGCGACGAGGTCGACGAATTCGTCGCGGGTCAGGAAGTTGACCAGGCCGGCCGGCATGAGCGAGCCGCCCGACTTCTCGTCCTCGATGTCGTCGACGGGGATGACGCGGTCCACCCCGGTCGCCTCGCGGAGGACGAGGCGTTCGGCGCTCGACTCCTTGACGACCCCCTGGAAGATCTGCCCGTCGATCGTCAGGACGGTCTTGACCCCGTACTCCTCCTTCACGGCCTCCTCGGGGGTGATGATCGACCGGGTGAGGTAATCGGGGGGGGAGCTCGCGCCGATCGCGCTGAGGTCGGGGCCGACGTTGCCGCCGGCCCCGCTGAGGGCGTGGCACTTGGTGCAGTTGACGTCCTCGCGGCGGAAGATGCGTTCGCCGCGCCCGGGGTCGCCGTGCTCGCGGACGTCGGCGATGAATCGCTGCATCTCGGCCTCGGACATCGGCTCGGGGTCGGCGAGGATGCCGGCGGCGTCGCTCAGGGCGGAGACGAGCGGGGCGTCGGTCCGGCCGACGGAGTAGAGGTAGCGCAGGGCGAGCTTGGCCGGGTCGGCGGCGAGCCCTCGCTCGCGGATCTCGGCGGCGAGCCGTTCGGGGCCGACCTGGCGGTCGAGGAAGGCGGTCATCAGGGGGGCGACGTCGTCGAGGTCGCCGATCCCGTCGGCCAGGGTCGCGACGGCCCGCTCGGCGGCGGCATCGACATCGAGGCTGACCAGGGCGGCGATCGCCGGCACGCGGACGGACGCCGGCTGTTCGGGGCTCGCGAGCGATTCGATCGCCTTCCGGCTGGCGGGGCCTCCGATCTCGGCCAGGGCGTTGAGCGACGCCTCGCGCAGGGCCTGGGATTCGTCGGGGCTGGAGGCGATGGCGGCGAGGGCGTCGCTCGCCTGCTCGACCTTCCAGGCGCCGGCGAGCCGGATGGCCGACAGCCGGGCCTCGTCATCGTCGGGCGCGGAGTCCCCCTGGATCAGGGCGGCGATCCGGGAGCGGTCGCCCTCGGGGGAGACGCTGCGGTTGCGGGCGGCCTGGGAGAGGGCATCGAGGGCGAGGCGGCGATTGGCGTCGGACGCGAATTCCGGATCGGTGGCCAGTTCGAGCAGGAAGCCGAGGTCGGTGGCAGACCCCTGGCGGCCGATCAGGGTGATGAGCGTGCCCTGGCGATCGTCGGGGACCCGGCCGCTCCGGAGCATCCGGACCATCGCGCTTTCCTGGTCCTGGGCATGCACGGCGACCGGGAGACTGGGCAGGAGCATCAGGGCCGCGATCATCGAAACATGCCGGAACGTCGCTCGTTCGGGGGGCGGCGAAACAGTCGGGATCATCGGGAGACCTCGGTCGGGCTTCGAGGGTGGTTCAACGCGAGGGGCGGTCGGGCGGGGCTGGTGGTCGGGGACCGGGGACGGAGCGGGTCGCGTGGGGTTTGCGCCGTCACCCGCTCCCCGCGAGCAGGCGGAGATGAAGGGGAGCCGGTCGGATTGCAAGGCATGGCGTTCGGACGGGGCCCCCTCACCCGGCCTGCGGCCACCCTCTCCCCCAAATGGGGGTGAGGGTCGGAGATTGCACCCTCTCCCCGTTCACGGGGAGAGGGCCGGGGTGAAGGGTCCCTCGGCCGGGTCGCGAGCCGTGGCGTTCGAGTCACAGCCCCAATCACCCGGCCTTCGGACACCCGCTCCCCAGCAAGCGGGGGAGCGGGTGAAGGGAGGGGCGATGCAGTGACGAAGGGTCACTCCCCGGCGGTGAGATTCAGGATGCGTTCGCTGAGGGTCGCGTTCGTCTCGTTCAGGGTGTACTCCAGGTAGTAATCCTGGGGGTGCAGGAGCGATTCGAGCGCGATCTCCTGGGCGCGAAGGGCGTCGTCACCCTCGAAGAAGCTGAGGGCGCGGACGGCTTCGAGCCGGACGCGGGGGTGATCGTCGTTGACCTGCTGCTGGAGCAAGGCGAGCGGGTCGTCGAGCCGGTCGCGCCAGTAGCCGAGCACCCGGGTGGCGGCGGCGCGGGTCTTCGGCTCGGGGCAGGTCAGGAGGGTTTGCAGGAAGTCCTGATCGACGACGTCGTGCTGCTGGTGGACCCAGAGGGCTTCGAGCATGTGTCGCCAGTACTCGGGGTCGTCCTGGTCGAGGTTGGCGACCCAGGTATCGAGGGCGGACATGACCTCGTCGGTGTCTCGGGTCCGCAGCTCGATCCGGGCGCGGTAGCGGGTGCGGTCCTCGTATTCCTTGAACAGGTCGAGCAAGGCGGGGATCGGCTCGCCGGCGATCTTTGCAGGCTCGACGAGGGGCTTGCCGGTGTAGTGGATCCGCCAGATCCGGCCGTGGACGGCGTCGCGGTTCGGGTCGCGGATCGAGTGCTGCATGTGGCCGATCAGGGGGTTGAACCAGTCGACGAGGTAGAGCGCGCCGTCGGGGCCGAATTCGAGGTCGACCGGCCGGAAGTTGGTGTCGGTCGACCGCACGAGCGGCTCGGCCGGGTCGGCGGCGAAGCCGGAGTCTTCCTCGCGCATCGTGTAATTGAGGACGCCGTGGAAGCCGATGCAGTTGTTGAGCAGGTAGTTCCCCTGCCAGTCGTCGGGGAAATTGCGGCTGGAGACGATCTCGCAACCGGAGGTCGGCCGCCACTGCTTGACGAGGAACTCTTCGAGCCTCGGATGCTTGCGCGGGTAATCGACGTCGCCGGAGAAGGCGGTGCCGTAGTAGTTCGCGCCGCCGGAGGCGTCGGCCACGAAGTTCTGGCCCCAGCGGTCGAAGTAGTGGCCCCAGGGGTTGGCGAACGGGTAGGAGACGAAGATGTCGAGCTTCTCGGTCAAGGGCTCGTAGCGGAAGACGCCGGCGTTCTTGACGCGGGTCGGGCCGTGAGGGGTCTCGATCTGCGAGTGGTGGAACGTGCCTTCCTGGAAGTAGAGGGCGCCGTCCGGCCCCCAGGTGAAGGCGCTGATCGAGTGGTGCGAGTCGGCCGAGTCGAAGCCGTGGAGGCGGTAGGAGTAGTCGTCGGCGATGTCGTCGCCGTCGGTGTCCTTGATGAACGCCAGATTGGGTTGCTGGGCGACATAGGCTCCGCCGTCTCCGAGTTCGATCCCGGTCGGGATGTGCAAGCCCCGTGCGAAGATGGTTTGTTTGTCGGCCTTGCCGTCGCCGTCGGTGTCTTCGAGGATCAGGACCTTGTCGTCGACGGGCTTGCCGGGCAGGTACATCGGGTACGACTCCATGGTCGTGACCCAGAGGCGTCCCTTGGCATCGAAGGCGAACTGACAGGGGTTTTTCAGGTCGGGGAAATCCTGCTCGGAGGCGAAGAGATTGATCTCGAACCCTTCGGGCAGGGTGAAGCTCTCCAGCGCCTCCTCGGGGGAGGTGATCTTGATGGGTCCCTGGACGTTGCTCTCGATTTCGACGAACTCGCCGGTGCCGGAGTCGTCGATCTCGTCGGGGAGCTCGTTGCCGCGGGCGGCTTCCCAGATGCGGCCGTCGCGGACCTCGATCATCTTGCGGAGCTTGGCGAATTCGGCCGGGAAATTGACGACGCCGAAGGGCTCCTTGCGGCCGCCGTAGATGTAGAAGCCGTTGACCGCGCGATGGTCATAGAAGAATTGCTTGTTCTTTTCCTGGACCTCGGCGCGGAGCGCGTCCAGGTCGGCGGCGATCGAATCCGGGCCGGGGCGGGGGCCGAAGAGGGCCTCGTCGAGGATCGGGGCGAGCTTGCGTTCGCCGTCTTCGGTCAAATGGACCCCGTTGAAGGTCCAGGGCTCGTCGTCCCCTTCGTACTGTTCGCGGGTCGGATGGAAGAGGTCGATGAACAGGACCCCCTTGGAGCGGGCGACGTCGGCCATGGCCTCGGTGTAGAGGGCGAGGTTCTCGTTGTTGGCCGAGCCGTCGGGGAGGGTCCGCGAGCCGAGGTCCTCGTGGGCGATGGGGGAGAGCAGCACGAGCGTCGGCGGCGCTTCGCCATTGTAGGCGGTGGAGGTCGTCTCATCGATGAACGCCTCCAGGTCGCGACGGAAGCCGTCCAGGCCTTCCGGGCCGGCGAACGACTCGTTGTAGCCGAAGGCGGCGATCACCACGTCGGGCTTGTGGTCCTGCAGGGTGTGGCCGTGGTCCTGGAAGTCCTGCGAGCGGGGGCGGAGGGTCAATTCGTCGGCGGACCAGCCGAGATTCCGGACCACCAGCTCCAGCTCGGGGAATCGGCTGTGGAGGAGGGTCTCCCAGTGGCCGAAGTACTGCATCCGCTCGGCCAGGGTGTTGCCGATCAGGACGATCCGGTCCCCCTTCTCGAGCATCAACCGCTCTGGGGCTTCGGCCTGGGCGATTGCCCGAGGGGTGGTTACCGGCGGCGACGCCAGCGTCGCCAGGGCCATCACAGACCAGATCAAGGCGGTCGCTCTCATGGTGTTCGTCTCGCGGTGTGTTGATTTCGGAGAGGAGAGGAGACGTGGAGTCGGATGGACTCACGCCCGGACGTTGGCCGGTGGACGGCCTCGGTGATCGCCTATTATACTCCGCCCGGGGCGGGACTCCACGAGGTCGTCTGGCTGACGGGTCCAGAGGTTCAGACGCAATCGGACGCGGGAGCAAGCATGATGGACCGATTGAATCGCAACCGTTTGCGGGGGATCGGAGGGACGACGCTCGGGGTCGTGGCGGCGACCCTGCTCGCGGTCGGCCCGACCGCCCGGGGGCAGGACGCAGCGCCCGATCGACGGCCGAATGTCGTGCTGATCATGACCGACGACCAGGGGTACGGCGACCTGGCCTGCCATGGGAACACGATCATCCAGACCCCGAATCTCGATGCCTTGCATGCCGAGAGCGTGCGATTGACCGATTTTCATGTCGATCCCACCTGCTCCCCCACGCGATCGGCCCTGATGACCGGGCGGTATTCGGGACGGGTCGGAGTGTGGCACACGATCCGGGGGCGATCAATCCTCCACCGAGACGAGACAGGCATGGCCGAGGTCTTCGCCCGATCCGGCTACGCGACGGGGATCTTCGGCAAGTGGCACCTGGGAGATAACTACCCGTCTCGGCCTCAAGATTTCGGATTCTCGCAATCCTTGATTCATGGCGGAGGCGGGGTCGGCCAGACGCCCGATGCCTGGGGAAACGATTATTTTGATGATGTGTTCCTCGAACACGGATCGCCTCGGCCGACCTTCGGCTACTGCACCGACGTCTGGTTTGACGCGGCGATCCGGTTTCTCGCGGAACGGGGCGAATCGCCGGAGCCGTTTTTCTGCTATCTCGCCACCAATGCGCCGCACGCACCGTATCTGGTCCCCGAGGCTTACGAGGCCCGCTATTCCGACAACCCGGACGTCCCCAACGCGGCCTTTTATGGGATGATCACGAACATTGATGAGAATGTCGGTCGGTTACTCGCGGCGATGGATGACCGCGGGCTGAGTGAGAACACGATCGTCGTCTTCATGACCGACAACGGCACCGCGGCCGGGGTGCGGGGCGACCTCGGCTACAACGCGGGGATGCGGGGCCGGAAAGGAAGCCCGTACGACGGAGGGCACCGGGTCCCTTGCTTCGTGAGGTGGCCTCGCGGGGGCATCGGCGGCGGGAAGGATGTGCCGCAACTGTCGGCGCACCTGGACCTGTTGCCGACGTTGATCGAGCTGTGCGGCCTGGAACGTCCGGACGGGGTCGCCTTCGACGGCCGGAGCCTCGCCCCCCTGCTCCGGGGCGAGGCGATCGAATGGCCGGAACGGGCCATCGTGGTCGAGTCGCAGCGGGTTGATGTGCCGCAGAAGTACCGCCAGTGCGCGGTCATGACCGAGGATTGGCGGCTCGTGAACGGGTCGGAGCTGTACGCGATCGGCGAGGACCCCGGCCAAAGCGAAGACCTGGCCGCCGGACAGCCCGAGACGGTCGCCTCATTGAGATCGATCTACGATGAGTGGTGGGACGATGTGTCCCGGAACCACGATCGGGTGGCCCGGATTGTCGTCGGCTCCGAGGCGGAGAACCCGAGCCGATTGACCTGCCACGACTGGACCGGCTCGGATGAGGATCCGCCGTGGAACCAGACGATGATCCGCGAGGGCCTGGTGCGCAACGGTCGCTGGGAGATCGAGGTCGATCGGGCCGGGGTTTATACGATCGAATTGCGCCGGTGGCCGGAACGGGAGCCGAGGCCCATCAACGACGGCCCCGGGCCGATGGCGCACGACGCGAGGCTGAAGATCGGGGAGTTCGAGGCGTCGCTCCCTGTCGGCCCGGAAGACGTGGTCGTGGCCTTCCGGACGGAATTGGAGGCCGGCCCGGCCGCCCTGCAGACGTGGTTCGAAGGCCCCGAGGGATCGCGGGGGGCCTACTTCGTCAGCGTCCGCCGCGACACCCCGTGAAGGAGATGCACATGTTTCGCAACGCGATTCCGCCGGTCTTTCTGCTGCTTGGGATTGGCTTGGGTTGGGGGGCTCCGGTCGCGGGCCAGGACGAACGGCCTCCGAACATCGTGGTGTTCCTGGCCGACGACCTCGGCTGGGGAGACCTGGGCTGCTACGGTCATCCGATGATCGAGACGCCCAACCTCGACCGGTTCGCCGAGCAAGGGGTCCGGTTTACGCAGTGCTATGCGGCCTGCGGGGTCTGCTCGCCGTCGCGGTCGGCCATCCTGACGGGACGCACCCCCTATCGCAACGGGGTCTTCCGATGGATCCCGGAGGGGCACCAGGTGCATCTCCGTCCTTCGGAAATCACCATCGCCCGCCTGCTCAAGGGGCAAGGGTACGAGACCTGTCATGTGGGCAAGTGGCACCTGAACGGGATGTTCAATGCCCCCGAACAGCCCCAGCCGGACGACCACGGCTTCGATTACTGGTTCGCCACCCAGAACAACGCCGCGCCGACGCACAAGAATCCCGAGAACTTCGTCCGCAACGGCGAACCGGCCGGGCAGCTCGACGGGTTCTCGGCCGTCCTGGTGGCCGAGGAGGGGATCGAGTGGCTCCGCGACCATCGCGATCCCGATGCGCCATTCTATCTCCAGGTCTGGACGCATGAGCCGCACTTGCCGATCGAGTCGGACCCGCGCTTCATGGCCCGTTACGAGGACCAGACCGACGACCCCGGGGTCCTCCAGCATCACGGAAACGTCACCCAGCTCGATCATGCGTTCGGGATGGTGATGGCGGAGCTCGACCGCCAGGGGTTGACCGACTCGACCATCGTCTTCTTCACGTCCGACAACGGCCCGGAGGGGGACGGTCTGGGGGATCCCGCCCATCCCGAATCGCAACGCAACCGGAACCAGGGGTCGACCGGGGGGCTGCGGGGCCGCAAGCGCGACGACTTCGAAGGGGGGATCCGCGTCCCCGGCATCGTCCGCTGGCCCGGGAGGATCGAAGCGGGATCGGTCAGCGACGTGCCGGTGGTGGGCTCCGACATCTTCAGCACGATCTGCGAGATCGTCGGCATCCCCCTGCCCGATGACCGGGTGATCGACGGCGTGAGCATGATCCCGGCCTTCGCGGGGAAGCCGGTCGATCGCCCGATCCCGCTCTACTGGCGGACGCACATCTCCAGCCCCGACAGCCGGGTTGCCATGCGGATCGGCGACTGGAAAGTCGTGGGGAACGTGAATCTGACCCGGTTCCTCCTGTTCAACGTGCAGGAGGATCTGGGGGAGACGACCGACCTCTCCGCGCAGGAGCCGGAACGATACCGGCAAATGACCGAGCAACTGCTGGAGCTGAACGCCTCAATTTTGGGAGACGGGCCGGACTGGTGGAAGTCGGAATCGAGCTTCTGAGCATTTGCTCGCATGCTTATTTCCTTCAGATCGCACCTTCTTCGTGAAACGGCCGACGACCGATGCCCCTGATCCCCCTCGACGACCTGGACGACCCTCGCCTTGTTTCCTATCGCCACCTGAAGGCGACCAATGAGACGAGGCATCTGCCCCGGTTCGTGGTCGAGGGGGAGAAGCTCGTCGATCAGCTCCGCGAGAGCCGGTATCCGATGGAGTCGGTCCTGCTGTCCGATCGCCACGCCGATCGGATCGGGCCGAGGATCCCCGAGGAGGTGCCGGCGTTCGTGGTCGATCACAAGAAAATCAGCACGCTTGTTGGGTTCAACTTCCATCAGGGGGCCATGGCGGTCGGGGTCCGACTGCCGCAGATCGATCCCGATTCGATCGTCAACCACGCGAGGCACCGCGTGACCCTGGTCGTCTGTCCGGTCGTCCACAACCCGGAGAACCTCGGGACGATCGTCCGCACGGCCGACGTCTTCGGCGTGGATGCCGTGCTGGTCGGGCCGACTTGCCCCGACCCGCTCTCGCGCAGGGTGCTCCGGGTGTCGATGGGAACCGTTCTTGATCTGCCGGTGATTGTGCTCGATGATTTGGCCGATCGGCTTGAAACCTGGCAACGCGACCAGGGGCTTCGGCTCGCGGCGACCGTGACCGATCCCGACGCCGAGCCGCTTCAACGCTTCGGGCGTCCCGACCGGCTGGCCGTTGTGATGGGCTCGGAGGCCCACGGACTTTCTCCCGATTGGGTTGCCCGATGCGACCATCGGATCACGATCCCGATGCGGGCCGGGGCCGAGTCGCTCAACGTCGCCGTGGCCGCCGGGATTCTCCTCTACCATCTCGCCCACCCTGACGAATGAGCGCCGGTGCCGGCAATCCACGCACGAGAGGGCCTGGCCGGTCACAACGCGATCAACCGCCAACGGTTTTCCCAAGCCCGACAACCGACTGCATGTATCCCACGATCCTCGCGGGATCGAGCGATCGGGCGCGTTGGCCGACGTAACCATCGGGTCGGATGAGCAGATGCTCCGGCCCGGACACGCCGAGACGACGATGGAGGCGGCCCTCGCGGTCGTCGATCAAGGTCGGCGCGGACACCCCGGCCAGGGGATCGGATCCGACGATCACGATCGGCGCCACGAGTCCCCCGAGGAGCCGAGTGACCTGTTCGAGGCACGCTCGGAGTTCGTCCCAGGCGGCGTCCGAGAGCGGCCTGGTCCCGGTCAAGACGAGCAGGGTGAACCAGGGGCCTCGGGTCAGGTCGTGCAAACGGCCCGAGGCATCGAGACGGACATCGGGCAGGCGGTCGCCGGCCCGGAGCCGGGCCGGGCCGTCGTCGACCGAGAGGGGGCCGCCTCGGTAGGAGATCGCCAGTTCGGCCACCCCCCTCGCCAGTCGCCGACGCACGCCGGGCAGCCTGGTCGCGAATGAAATGGCCAGGTTGCGGGACTGGCGAGCGATCGGATTGCGGAGCGTGATCAGGCGGGTCGCCCGGTCGGTCGCGGCGAGGACCGACTCGGCCACCGGCCGTCGCTCGGCATCGTAGGAGTCGAGCAGCGACTCCGATGCCCGTCCTGAAACCACCAGCGCAAGCTTCCAGGCCAGGTTAAACGCATCCTGGACGCCGGTGTTCATCCCCTGGCCGCCGACCGGGCTGTGGATGTGCGCCGCATCTCCGGCCACGAAGCACCGGCCGACCCGGAGCCGATCGACGGCCCGGCGATGCACCCGAAAGGACGAGGTCCAATGGGCTTCGATCAGCCTGGCCCGGCGATCCGGGGCATGGTCGCGGAGCAAGCGGGCGAATCGCCCGATGATGGCCGCCGGGTCGTCCGAGTCGAGCCGATCGGTCGTGTCGATCAGGCGCCAGGACCGGGCTCCGGGCAGGGGGATGGCCGGGATGAGCCCTTCGGGGGCGATCATCAGGTGTGCGCGATCGTGGTGCATCGACCAGTCGAGGGTCACGTCGGCCAGCAGGAATCGCTCGGGGTAGGAGGCCCCTTCGAACCGCAGCCCGAGCCGATTTCGCACGGTGCTCCGGGCACCGTCGCAGCCGACGAGCCAGGCGAAGCGTCCCTCGGTCGGCTCACCCTCGGGTGAGGAGATCGAGGCGAGCACATTACCTTCGCCATCGCCTTGCCGGAGGTCGGTCAGGGAGGTTTCCCATTCGACCCGGCCTCCGAGCGTAACGAGCCGATCGATCAGGATGCGTTCGGTCACCCCCTGAGGGACCGAGAGGATGAACGGGAAGGCCGTCTCCGGGGCCAGCGACTCCAGCTCGATGCCGAACCGGGGACGCCGGCCCCAGGAGGCAATCGCGCCGAGGACCGGTTGACCGCGATCGAGCAGCGGTCTGGCGATTCCGAGCGCCTCGAACACTTCCATCGTCCGGGCCTGCACGCCGAGGGCTCGCGATTCGCCTTCCGGGGTCGGCCCTTTTCCGGCGTCGATGATCCGGGACGCGACGCCGAGCCGTCGCAACGCGACGGCCAGTGTCAGGCCGACCGGGCCGGCACCGACGATCAGCACGGGAGCAGCCCCGAATGATCCGGAGTTCAAACCCTGGCCGCCTCGCATCGTCCGCCGCTCCTCATGCCGAACGGGGTCACTCACTCGAAGACGCTCGCCACGGACACGCGAAAGCCGGGCAGGTAAGGATCGGCGGCCAGCTCGTGCTCGACGTTGAGCATCACCGGCGCCTGGCCGGGGCGATGGATCCGGATGGTCCGGAAGTCGGGGTCGACCTCCCAGGCGACGACGCCGGCGTCGAGATACGCGCGGACTTTCTCGACGACGGCGCCGTGCGTGTCGGACGGGGAGAGCACCTCGACCGCGAGCACGGGAGGGCCGTCGTAATACGGGCGGCTGGGGTCATCGGCGGCGATCAACTCGGGGGAGACGTAGGCCACGTCGATCCCGACGAACGTCTCGGGATCGCGACGGATGCGGAAACCGGCCTCGCCGCAGTGCACCCGGCCTCGGGGGAGGGGTTGCTGGTCGAGCCAGTAACCCAGGAGTTTGACGATCGTGGCTTCGATTCGGCTGTGATTCTTGTTCCGTCGGGTCATGGGGGTTTCTCGGAGTTCTCCCCGGATGATCTCGCGACGGACGTCGTCGTCGGGCATCGCGATCAGGTCGTCGGCGCTGGAGGGGGCGGTCGGGGGAGTGAGCGGGGCGGTCGCGGTACTCATCGGAAGGAAATCCCCGGGGAACAACGTGGGAGAGCCATCGAGTCGGGGCCGGCACGAGTCCGGCCCCGATGGGGCTGGATCAGCCGCGCAGGCCGATCGAGACGGACTTGGTCTCGAGGTAGGCTTCGAGCCCCTCGATCCCCAGCTCCCGGCCGAGGCCCGATTGCTTCATGCCGCCGAACGGGGCCTGGGGGGTGGCGGGGACGGGGTCGTTGATGCCGATGATCCCCGCTTCGAGCCCTTCGGCCATCCTCGTGGCGATGGTCAGGTCGTTGGTGAAGACGTAGGCGGCCAGGCCATAGGGGGTGTCGTTGGCGGCATGGATGACCTCATCGACCTTCGAGAAGTCGACCAGGGGCATGACGGGGGAGAACGGCTCCTCGGTCATGAGCCGCATCGAGCCGTCGACGTTGTGGAGGATCGTCGGCTCGAAGAAATAGCCCTTGTCGAAGCGACTCGATTTCCCGCCCCCGGCCAGGATGGAGGCCCCGCGAGCCTTCGCGTCGTCGATCAGCTCGATCGCCTTGGCCAGCCCTTGCTCGGCGAACATGGGGCCGACGGTGACGCCGTCTTCCCAGCCCGGCCCGAGCTTCAGGCGCTTCGTCTCCTCGACGGCGACCTCGGTGAACTGCTTCGAGAGCTTCTCGTGGATATAAAAGCGCGAGGGGGCGATGCAGACCTGCCCGTTGTTGCGGAACTTGCCCAGGACGGCGGCCTTGGCCACCTGCTCGACGTCGGCGTCTTCGAAAACGATCAAGGGAGCATGCCCGCCCAGTTCGAGGCTGAGGCGCTTGACGCCGTCGGCCGACTTGCGGATCAGGTCCTTGCCCACCCGGGTCGAGCCGGTGAAGCTGACCTTGCCGATCTCGGGCCGGGCGAAGAAGGCATCGGCGATCCCCGGGGCGTCCCCCATCACCAGGTTCGCAACCCCGGGGGGCAGGCCGACTTCCTCGAGGACCTCGAACAGGGCGACGACGCAGAGCGGGGTCTGGTCGGCCGGCCGGCTGACGACCGTGCACCCCGCGGCGAGCGCCGGGGCGAGCTTCCGGCTCGGAAGGGTCAGGGGGAAGTTCCAGGGGGTGATCGTGCCGACCACGCCGACCGGGTGCGAGATGGCGAAGTGCCGCTTGTTGGCCATCGTCGGGGGGATGATCCGGCCGTAGGCCCGCTTCCCTTCCTCGGCGAACCAGTCGAAGGTGGCGGCGGTGTGGAGGACCTCGGCGCGGGCCTCGGGGACGGGCTTGCCCTGTTCGAGGGTCAGGGTCCGGGCGATCGCGTCGGCCCGCTCGCGGAGCAAGTCCGCCGTCCTGTTCAGGAACTCGGCCCGCTCGTAGGCGGTCTTCGCCCGCCAGCCGGGCAGCGCCTTGGCGGCGGCGTCGATGGCCCGCTCGGCGTCGGCCCGGCCGCCGAAGGCGACCTCGGCGATCGTCGACTCGTCGGCCGGGTTGATCACGGCCAGGCGGCCGCCCTCGGCGGCGTCGCACCAGGATCCGCCGATGAACATCTGAGTGCGGGTCGGGCAGGTCAACTTGGGAGCGGTGGCCGTGGACATCGTGTACCCTCGGGAGTCGCGGGGCAATTCAGAGCAGAACGATCAGGAAACGGGCCCACCGGACTCGGGCGGGTGGCCCACTCCCCCGTCGATCCTCACGATACCCGGCGGCGTCGGCCCCTTGCAATCGAACCGACGCATCGACGGCCGGGGGGCATCGGCGCCCGGCGTCGGTCCTCGGGGCCCCGGGCCATTCCCGGCGCGGCCGGCTCGCCCGCGCCCGGGGTGGCGATTCGGCCCGGTCGGAATTGGGGTTGACGGAATTCGTCAAACATTCCATCTCTCCGCGACAACCCGGCCGATCATTTCAAGCCCGGCGGCCCGACCTCCGATATTCCCATTGTGCCAGGAAGGAAATCTGGCATAGTGCTCGACCGGCATTCGTACTGGACCGGAGCCAGACTGGTGGGTTCGTCATGGATACGACTCGCAGAATTTCGAGGCGGCTGGAATGGCTGCCCGGCCTTGGTCGGCTGGCGATCCTCGCCGCGCTGACCCTGGCCCTGGCCCCGACGCCCGCTCGGGCCGGTCCGATCTCGGATCGAGCCCAGCTCGTCGTGGCACGGACGGCAGCCCAGAACGCGCTTCTCTCGCCAAACGCAGGAACGATGCGGGCAGACATGCTCGCGGCCCGAGCTCAATCGGTGCAGCTCCGGAGCGAGTCGATCCTCTCCTCGCAGGCCTTCCAACGGCAGGAGGCCTTCTTTGCCAGGGCCCTGGAACAGGGGATGACCCGCGTCCCTCGCCCGCAATTCCTCGATGTGCTGCTGGTGCCCGACGTCTCGGGCCTGCTCGCGGAGTCGAGCACGCTCGACTACCTGCGGTGGCGGCGAAACCTGAACCCGACCCGATTCGATCGGAACCACCCCTTCATCGGCCCGGCGCTCGAGCGGGATCGCCTGGTGCGCAACCAGAGCCCGATCCCGATGCCGCCGGTCACGGTCCCGACCGATCCGGGGGTCCCGATCATCCCCCCCACGACCCCGCAAGTCCCGGGGCCGATCCTCGGGGGAGGCCGCCCGAGCCCCCAGGTGCCGATCCCAGAGCCCGGCGCGTTCGCCCTCTGGGCCGCGGTCGCCGTGGGAGGCTCGTTCGCCCTGAATCGGCGACGGCGGAAACCACGCTAGACCCAGGATCAGGGATCATCCTGCGGAACAAAAAGGCCGTGCCCGGCTGCCCGATCGGCAGCCGGGCACGGCCTCGTTTCGTGGAAATCTGGCCACCAGGACTCTCGACAGCCCGCTTGCGGCCTTGGGGGCATTCTCCCGTGGCCTGCCTCTTTTCAACGGGCGATCCATCCCCTACCCTCGATTGTTCAACACGGAGGCTCGTCGGACGGCGAGCCTCGAGCGTTGGATTGCGTCCGGGGACGACAGGCCGGGGATGGATCAGCGATGCAGCGACGACGAGGAGTGCTTGGGTGGTTCGCCGGTACTGCGATCGCGGTCCTGGGCGCGATCGCCCTGGTCGAGGCAGGGCCGACCCCGCAGGCCGATGCGCCTGCGCCCGACGAATGGCGAACGGTCCCGATCCCCGACACCTGGAAGGAACCGCCCCGGGTGCGGCCGGCCGAGGGGACCAACTCGGGCCGCGACGGGTTCGCCTGGTATCGCGCCTCGGTGCTGGTCCCGGACGACTGGGCAGGTCGGTCGCTCGAACTCCACGTCGAGCCGGTCGACGACGCCCGGGCGGCCTTCGTCAACGGGGTGCAGGTCGGGGCCGCGGGGACCTTCCCGCCGAATTATCGGAGCGGCCTGGGGGAATCCGGCCGATACCGCCTCCCCGAGGGGGTGATCCGAGCCGGCGAGGCGAACGTGATCGCCGTCCGGGTCTACTACTCCGACGGCCGGAGCAACTTCGCGGTGGCCGCCCCCACGCTCTTCGACGCCGAGGAGGGCGAGGGGATCAAGATGGAAGGCCCGTGGGAATACCGGGCCGGCGATGATCCTTCCTGGGCGCTCGGCCCCGTGTCGAGCGGCGACGCCTCGTACGATCGCGTCGATCGGTTCGACGACCTCGACACCTACCTCCGCCTTCGCGAGGGAGACACGGCACCGCTCTCCCCCGAGGCCGCCCGCGACGCCTTCGCGGTGGCCGAGGGGCTTGAGGTCGATCTGGCCGTGGCCGATCCGATCATCGCGCAGCCGCTCCAGGTCTCGTTCGACGAGCGGGGACGCATGTGGGTGGTCGAGTATCGCCAGTATCCCGAGCCGGCCGGCCTGACGATGGTCAGCCGGGACAAGTTCCTGAGGACCGTCTACGACCGCACCCCCCAGCCCCCCCCGCACGGAACGCCGGGCATCGACCGCATCTCCATCCACGAAGATACGGACGGCGACGGCCAGTATGATCGGCACTCCACCTTCCTCGACAACCTAAACCTCGCCACCTCGATCGCCCGGGGACGCGGAGGGGTCTGGGTGCTGAATCCCCCTTACCTGCTGTTCTACCCCGATCGAGACGGCGACGACGTGCCCGACGGCGACCCGGAAGTCCACCTGGAGGGCTTCGGGCTGGAAGACAGCCACTCGATCGCCAGCAACCTCTGCTGGGGACCCGACGGCTGGCTCTACGGGGCGCAGGGGAGCACCGTCACCGGCCGGATTCGACGCCCCGGGGAACCGGACGACGCCATCGTCCACTCGATGGGCCAGCTCATCTGGCGCTACCATCCCGAATTGAAGCGTTACGAGATCTTCGCCGAGGGCGGGGGCAACACGCACGGGGTCGAGATCGATGCCAGGGGTCGGGTTTACTCCGGTCACAACGGCGGCGACACGAGGGGGTTCCACTACGTCCAGGGGGGCTACTACCAGAAAGGGTTCACCAAGCACGGGGCCCTCTCGAACCCCTACACCTTCGGCTACTTCCTGCCGATGGCGCACCACAGCGTCCCCCGCTTCACGCACAACTTCGTGTTCGCCGAGGGAGGGGCCTTGCCCGACCCGTATCGTGGGAAGCTGTTCGGGGTCGAGCCGCTCCAGGGGCAGATCGTGATGAGCGAGGTCACGCCCGATGGCTCGACCTTCCAGTCGAAGGACCTCGATCGCCCGCTGGCGACGGAGGATCCCTGGTTCCGGCCGGTTGCGATCACGCTCGGCCCCGACGGTGCCCTCTACATCTCCGACATGTACGAGCAGCGCATCGACCACAGCAGCCATTACGCGGGCCGGGTCGACAAGACGAACGGCCGGGTCTACCGCCTCCGGGCCGCCGACGCCCCCCCCGGACGGTTCCCCGGCGAGGCCGGGCCGAGCGTCCCGTTCAATCTGGCGGGGCTGTCGGGTGAAGAGCTGATCGGCATTCTCGACCACCCGAACCGCTGGTTCCGTCGCGAGGCCCTGCGCATCCTCGGCGATCGGAAGGATGAATCGTTGATCCCCGGCCTCCGATCGCAGTTGCGAGCGGGGCAGGCCGAGGACCGCTCCCTCGAATTGCTCTGGGCATTGAACCTCTGCGGGGGGCTCGACGAGGCCACCGGAATCGCCCTGATCGACCATCCCGACCCTTACGTGCGGGCCTGGACGGTGCGCCTCCTGTGCGAAGATTTCGAGGTCGGCGACGACGTGGCCGAGGCGCTCGCGGGGCTGGCGGCCCGGGAGCCGTATGTCGAGGTCCGCAGCCAGCTCGCCTGCTCCGCCCGCCGCCTGCCGGCGGGCCAGGCCTTGCCGATCGTCCGGGCCCTGCTGACGCGAGCCGAGGACGCCACCGACCCGCACCTGCCGCTCCTGCTCTGGTGGGCCATCGAGGCGAAGGTCGGCGAGGATCCGAACGCCGTCCTGACGCTATTCGAGGACGCCGGCCTCTGGGACGAGGCGATCGTCGCCCAGACGCTCACCGATCGCCTGATGCGTCGCTTCGCCCAGGCCGGCACGCGGGCCGACCTGATCGCCTGCGCAATCTTGCTGGAACGATCCCCGAACAGGACCCATGCCGAAACCCTGATGAAGGGGTTCGAGGCGGCCTTCGAGGGGCGGTCGCTCTCCGTCTTGCCCGATCGGCTCGTGCAGGCCATCGCGGCCTCGGGGGGCGGCTCGCTGCCGCTCCGCGTCCGCCAGGGAGACGACGACGCGGTGGCCGAGGCCCTGCGGATCATGGCCGCCCCCGACGCGGAGCGGGCCCTTCGCCTGGAATTGATCCGGACCATTGGCGAGATTCGCGACCGTCGAGGGTTGCCGACCCTGCTAGCCCTCGCCTCGGCCGAGGGCCCTGACACGATCCGGGCCGCCGCGATCTCGGCCTTGAGGCCCTTCGACACCCCGGAAATCCCCGAGACGCTGATCGCGTTGCATGACGCGTTGCCGACCGAGGCCCGAGAGGCCGCCCAGGCCGTGCTGGCCGGCCGCCGCGGTTTTGCCTCGGCATTGCTCGAAGCGATGGCATCGGGCTCCGTCAATCGGGACCTCGTCTCGGAATCGACCGCCCGGTCGATTCTCCTGCTGGACGATCCGGACCTGGCCGCGTCGGTGCGGGAGGTCTGGGGGGAGATCGGGGGCGCGTCGGCCGAGCAATTCCGGGGGGAACTGGAACGGCTCGAACGGATGATCGCCTCGGGGACCGGCAACCCGTACACCGGCAAGGAGCTGTACGTCGAGCACTGCGGCAAGTGTCACACGCTGTTCGACGAAGGGGGCGATGTCGGCCCGGTCCTCACGAGCTATCAGCGCGACGACCTGCGATCCATGCTCGTCGCGGTGGTCGACCCGAACGCGGAGATCCGGGAGGGATACGAAACCTATCTCGCCCTGCTGCTCGACGGCCGCATCGCGACCGGTTTCCTGGTGGCCGAGGACGACCGCGTCGTCGTCCTGCGGGGGGCCGACGGCCGGAACGAGGTCCTGCTTCGCGAGGAGCTGGAGGAGTTCAAGGGTGTCCCCCAATCGGTGATGCCGACCGGGCTGCTCGACGCGATGACCGACCAACAGGTGCGCGACCTGTTCGCGTACCTGCGGAGCACGCAACCGCTTGCCAACTGATCGACCCCCGAATACGCCACGATTCTCTCAAAAATCACCCCCCTGATACGTTCCGAGGAGCTGCGGTGAATCGTCCCTGGCTGAGCCTGTGTGTCGTCTGCGTGTTGGTCTGGCAGGTCCCGGTGATCGCGGACGAGCCGTGCCCCGGGGCGGAGCCGCTCCCCCGCTTCGAAGCGCTGGAACCGGAGGAGGCGCTCGCCTCCTTCCGGACGAGCGGCGGGCTGCGGATGGAGTTGCTCGCGGCCGAGCCGATGGTTCTTGACCCCGTGGCAGGGGCGTTCGACTCCCAGGGGCGGCTCTTCGTCGCGGAGATGGCCGATTATCCGCACGTCGACCAGGAGAACGACCAACCGTTCCAGGACAACACCGGCGACCCGCCGATCGGTCGGGTGCGGCTGCTGATCGATCGGGACGGCGACGGCGTCTTCGACGAATCGCACCTGTTCGCCGAGGGGCTTTCGTGGCCGACCGGGATCGCGCCCTGGAAGGGGGGAATCTTCGTCGCGGCCACGCCAGACCTGTGGTACCTGGAGGACACCGACGGCGACCATCGGGCCGACGTCCGCGAGCGCATTTTCACCGGCTTCCGGAAATACAACATTCAAGCGGTCATGAACAACCTGATCTGGGGCCTTGACCACCGGATCTACGGGGCCGGCTCCAGCAACGGCGGCCAGATCCGCCGGGCAGAGCTTCCCGAGGGCGAGGCCGAGACGATCCCCCTGCTCCGCAGCGATTTCCGATTCGACCCCCGATCGCTCGCGTTCGAACCCATCAGCGGCGGCGCACGCTTCGGCAACACGTTCGACGACTGGGGCAATCGCTTCCTCTGCAACATCCGCAACCCCGCGCAACACGTCGTCTTGCCCGACCGCGACCTGGCCAGGAATCCGCTGCTCCCCTTGCCGACGCCCTTGCACGACGCGGCGGAGGCGGGCGACACCATCATCATGCACCGGATCAGCCCCGCCGAACCCTGGCGCGAGCTGCGGGCGAGGCGATGGGTCGAGGTCGGGAAGGAACTGCCCCGGAGCGAGCTGGTCGGGGCGGGCTACCTGACCTCCTCCAGCGGGATCACCGTGTTGCGTGGAGACGCCTTCTCGGAATCGTATCGGGGGAACCTGATCCTGGGTGAGGTGGCGAACAACCTGATCCACCGCATGGCCGTCCAACCGCAGGGCATCACCTTCTCCGCCAGCCGAGCCGAGGAGGGGGCCGAAGCGGTGGCCTCGACCGACACCTGGTTCCGGCCCGTCAACTTCGTCAACGCCCCGGACGGGTCGCTGCTGGTCCTCGACATGTACCGGGAGACGATCGAGCATCCCTGGTCGATTCCCGACGACATCCGCGACCGGCTTGACCTACGGAGCGGAGAGGACCGAGGACGCATCTACCGGCTCGTCCCTGCCGACTTCGAGGCCCGACCGGCCCCGGATCTGGACGCATCCGCCACGGCCGACCTCGTCGCGCTGCTCGCACATCCCAACGCCTGGCATCGCGAGACCGCCCATCGCCTGATCTTCGAGCGGCACGATGCCGATGCGATCGCCCCGTTGAAACGGATGCTCCTCCGGGGGACCTCGGCGTTGGGCCGGGTCCATGCCCTCTGGTCGCTCGAAGGGCTGGGAGCACTCGACGATGAGTCGCTCATGGCCGCCTTCGCAGTGGAACACGATGACGCAGCTCGCGTGCGAGAACATCTCCTGGCGATTGCCGCCACTCGATTGGAGGGATCGGGGGAGCTGCGGTCGTTCGTGCTTTACCTCGGCGACCAGGCCGATGCCCGGGTGCGATTCCGCCACGCCCTGGCGCTGGGTGGGATCGACGATCCCGCGGTCCCGGCAAGCCTGGCTCGCATCGCTCGTCGCGACCATGACGATCCGTGGATGCGGTCGGCCCTCCTCGCGTCGGCCGGGGCGCAACCGATGGGGATGTTCGAGGCCCTGCTCCGCGAACCCTGGCCGGGGTCGGTCTCGGCGCTCCGGGCGATGCTCGACCCGCTTGCCTTCGCCATCGGGGCGGGGCTGACCGATCAGGACGCGGCACGGGCGTTGGAAATCCTGGCCCGATCGCCCGCTCCTGACGCGAAGGAACAGGCTCAGATCGCCATGAGGCTCGGCGACGGCCTGATCCGTCGCGGGTCCGGCCTGTTTGCGTTGGAGGTGACGGGTGACGCGACGAGCATGCTGGGGGACTGGCTTGCCGCGTCGCGCCGGGCGCTGACGGATCGCGGGGCCGATGCGGCGGACCGGGTGCTTGCCGTCTCGCTGGTCGCTCATCGACCGTTCGAGGAGGCCGCGGCGCTGCTCCCCCCCCTGATCGGGCCGGATCAGCCGGTCGAGGTTCGTCTCGCCGCCGTGGCCACGCTGGCCCGGTTCGGGGATGAACCCGGGGTGGCCCCCCTGCTCCTCTCCGAATGGGACGCCGCGACGCCGAGCGTGCGGGCCGCGATCCTCTCCGCGCTCATCGCTCGTCCGTCGTGGGCCGAGGCACTTGTCGATGCGATCGAGGCCGGGCAGGTCCCCGCCGGTCAGATTCCCCAGGCGAGTCGTTCCGCCTTGCTGAGGAGCAGGGTCGAATCGGTCCGTGACCGCGCCGCCCGGCACTTCGATCAGACGCAGGGAGGCCCGGGCCCGGAGGTCCTGAGCCGCTACCTCGAAGCGCTGGCGACCCCGGGCGATGCAGGGCCGGGTCGGTCGGTCTTCGACCGGACGTGTGCCACCTGCCACCGCCTGGGGGACGCCGGGCACGCGGTCGGCCCGAACCTCGTCTCGGTCGCCCGAAGAACCCCCGATGAGTTGCTCACCCACATCCTCGACCCGAACCGGGAAGTGGCTCCCGATGCGATCGAGTACGTCGTGGCCCTGCGGGACGGCCGCGTCACGTCGGGCATGATCGAGTCCGAATCGGCCGCGTCGCTCACGCTGATCCGTCCCGGCGGGGAGCAGGAAACGCTCCTGCGGCTCGACATCGAGGAGCTCTCCTCGACCGGCCGATCGCTGATGCCCGAAGGCCTGGAGAAGGAGATCACCCCGGCCGAGATGGCCGACCTCATCGCGTTCCTGCTCCGACTGCAGGCCCTCTGACCTCGGACGAACGGAGGCGATTCGATGCGAGCTCGCACCGCGACGGATCAGGGCACGGCTGCGACAGATCCGACCCCCTACCGCGTCTGGGATCTGCACTGCCACCTCTCGGGCGTCGAGGGCCGCACGCCGAGCGAGCGCATGGCCCGGTTGATCGCGTTCGCCGACCGGATGGGGATCGAGCGGATCCTCGTCTTCATGGGCTTCCCGTGGGCGACGGACCCGGCGGCCGACGACCTCAGACGCCAGAATGACCAGGTGCTTGAGGCCCTGACGCATTGGAATGATCGCGCGTTGGGGCTTGCCTACGTCAGCCCGGCGCATGTCGAGACCAGCCTCGACGAGATCAATCGGTGCGTGCGCGACGGGCCGATGGTCGGGATCAAGCTCTGGGTCGCACGCCGCTGCTCCGACCCGGCGATCGATCCCATCATCAGTCTCACGCATGAGCTGAACGCCCTGACCTTCCAGCACACCTGGCTCAAGGCCGGGGGGAACCTCCCGGGGGAGTCGTCGCCCGAGGACCTGGTCACGCTTTCCCGACGGTTCCCGGACACGCCCCTGGTCTGCGGCCACACGGGAGGAGACTGGGAACGCGGCATCAGGATGGTGCGCGATCATCCGAAGATCTTCATCGACCTTGCCGGGTCGGACCCGACCGCCGGGTTCGTGGAAATGGCGGTGCGCGAGCTGGGGGCCGATCGCGTCTTGTACGGCAGCGACGCGGGGGGGCGCAGCTTCGCCTCGCAACTGGCCAAGGTGCTCGGCGCCGAGCTGGCCGAGGAGGACCGCCGGGCCATCTTCGGCGGGAATCTCAGGCGATTGCTGCGTCCGATCCTCGCGGCCAAGGGGCTTCACCCGTGATCGACACCAACGTTTCGCTCGGCCACTGGCCGTTCCGACGCCTCCCGCTCGACGACCCGCACGCCCTTGCCCGACGACTCCGAGCGCTCGGGATCGAACGCGCCTGGGCGGGTCATCTCGACGCCCTCTTGCACCGAGACATCGCCGCGGTCAACGCCCGCCTCGCGGAAACCTGCGAGCGATCGGGAGACGGCCTCTTCCTCCCGATCGGGGCGATCAATCCCACGCTCCCCGACTGGGCCGAGGACCTCAGGCGATGTCACGAGGTCCACCGGATGCCGGGCATCCGGCTGCATCCCGACATTCACGGATACGAACTCGGCGATCCCGTCGTCTCCGCGTTGCTGGCGGCCGCGGCCTCCCGATCGCTGATCGTCCAGGTCGCCGTCCAGATGGAAGACCCCCGGACGAAACACCCGCGACTTGAGCTGACCCCGGTCAATCTCGATCCGGTCATCGCGATCGCGTCTCGGATGCCCCAGCTTCGCCTCATGCTGCTTAATGCGGGCCGGTTGCTCGGGCTGACACCGAAACGGGTGCTCGGTTCAGGGTCCATCTCGATCGAGATCGCCTCCATGGAAGGCGTCGGAGCGGTCGATCGCCTGGTCGAAAACCTCGGTGCCGATCGCATCCACTTCGGGACGCATGCGCCGTTCTTCGTGCCCGAATCGGCGGTCTTGAAACTCCGCGAGTCCGCGCCTCCTCCCGCCATCCTCCAGGCGATCACGCGGGGCAATGCGCTGCGACTCCTCCGGGGATAGGCGAGTCAGCGAATCACGAACGGTGTTTCGGCAGCGTCCTCATGGCCCGAGAGCAGGTCGTGCTGCGACACGCGAAGTCGATACGGCCCCGGAGGGAGTGACTCGGGCAGCGCCAGTCGATAGCCGACGAAATAATCGTGACGCGGCCGGCTACAACGATCCTCGACCGGCAAGACATCGGTCCAGAGCGGCCGCAGGCCCCCATCGTCGAGAATTTCGAGCGTCGTGGAAAGCCGCGAGATGTGGCCGTCGGCTTCGGGAAGGTAGTGGACCCCTTCGACTTCCGCATAAATCAAGACCTTCTCGCCCGCTTCGAGTGCTTCCGGATCGACGGGTTTGATCCGGTCGAATCCCAGCACCTCGCGGCAAAAGGCGATGCGAGCGATCCGGAACGCGGGGCCGTGATCCGCGGCAGGTTCGTCGTCAACCGGCGGCGCGTCCGCTTCCGGTCCCGACTCCGACTCGGCGAGCAGGAGCATCACGGTCTGCCACAATCCTGGGTCATCTCCTCGTCCCTGAGCCTGGGCGATGGCCACCCGGTTCAGGAGTTGATCACGAGCATCGACCGCCTCGGCCTTGGCTGCCGAAGGTACGGTTTGCCCGCCCGTCGCTCCCGGCAGGTGCTCCGACGAGGCCACGTCTTGATCCTCGGGACCAGCCTCGGGCGAGGGCGAGTCCTCGGTTTCGATCGGTGTGCCCGGCACCGTTGGGTCGAAGGAGTCAGGCCCCGGATCGGGCCCGATCGCGTCCGAATGTGCTCGCGATTCGGGTTCGGTGCTGGGAATGGGCGGGACCTCGACGGTCTCGGTCGGAGCAGGCCCGGGGGTCGCTTCCGCCGGCGTTCCCTGGGCAGGCTCGGCGGCCATCGACCCCGAGAATGGATCGTCCAACCCAGGCACCGATGGCGCCGGCGTCGACTCTCCCGACGCGGGCACTCCGCCCGATTCGCCGTCGAAGACCGCCGTCTCGACGGCCTGGGCCCGGACGAGCGCGGCGTCGAGCATCGGGGTGGGGTCGGGAGGGCCAAACACCTCCTCGGGCGACATGGGAACCAGCTCCGGCAAGGCGGCAACCGGCCGGTCGGCGGGCATCCCCGCGAGCGAGGTCGGACGCGGAGTCGATTCCGGATGGACGGGCGACAGCTTCCGTTGACCTCGGATCAAGGCCGGGTCGGGCCGGGCCGGCACCGGATACAGCGCCGGATCGATGCGGCGACGGACCGGCAACCAGTCGCAACCGACCAGAGAGGCCAGCGGAATCATCAGCGCCGCGACGCGCCAGATCGGGGCCACCGTGAGCATCGTGGCGTCCTTGCCGAGCTACGAGACGACCGAAGGATCGGTCCGGGTGCCTCTTGACCGAGACCCGCACAAGACCGATGTCCGGAGACTGGATCGACCCGAGAGCTTACCGATTCCGTCGGTTCGGGCAAGCTCGGTTTCAACTCCCGTTCCGAGTTCCAGCCCTTTCCGGGCCGGAATGCGAAGGATCCTCCGCGCGCGAAGTCGTTACACCTCTGCATCACGGGCCAGCGTCGCGATGGTGAGGTTGCGTCGCTCGCGGCGTCGCCGCCCCGCGCGATCGAGCCTCCTGGCCTCGCCCACGTCGACCCACCGGAATCGGAGCTCCCGGCCTGGCCTGGCCTGCGCCAGCCGATCGAGGTCGCACGACGCGACATGGGCCACCCACGGGTAGCCTCCCATCGTGCCGCACGCCACCCCCAGGACGATCAAGCGGCCCCCCGAAACCTGGACCGCGCCGGGAGTCACCGGCACGGAGAGGCGATCGGGAGGTCCCGAAACCTCGATCAAAGGGCCGTCGAGCCGTACCCCCATCCGGTTACTTTCCCTCGTCACCGTGTAAGCGTGGCGATGCCAGCAATCGTCCCGGACGAGCGAGATGTCCGGCCCGGGCATGATCCGGATGAGGACGTCGGGATCGATGCGGGGGACCAAGCTCGGGTCGATCCGACGCACCGCCGAGCGGCTCGGGATCGCGGGCAAGCAGTCGCCCGCCCGCAGGACGCGCTCGGTCGATCGGGAGCCCAGGACCGGGGGCGTCCGCCAGCCACCCCGGACGGCGAGATACGTCCGGACCCCGGTCGCGGTCCCTCCCAGCTCGAGAAGGTCGCCCGGCTCAAGCCCGAAGGCGATGGGAACCTCGAAACGCTCCCGGACCCCGTCGGGGCGTTGCCTGACGGCCGGCATGGGTGCTCCGGCGAGGGCCAACGCCAGCGGAGCCTCGGCGCGGAACGTGCCGCCCATGAGGGTCAGCTCGACCGACGCCGCTTCGGGATCGTTCCCCACCAGGGCGTTGGCGAGTTCGTGCGCGGAGCGATCGAACGCACCTCCCAGCGGGACGCCCCGCGATCGGCCGCCGGGCCGCCCCAGATCCTGCACGGTCGAACTTGCGCCTGCGCGGAGGACGGTCAAGGCTTGGGAAATCACGCCACCTGACTCGCTCACACTTGCACGTCTCCCGCGAAGCTCCGCATGAGGATCCCCGCACGACCGAGCGCCGTCCGCAAGCGATCGGCCTTCGCCAGCGCCCTCGGGTCATCTCCGTGAAGACAGAGGGTTCGAAGCCCCCGGTCGATCAACGCGAGGGCCTGTCGCTCGGATTCGCTCGGGTCGTCGATCAGGGCCCCCGGCTCCGATCGAGGCACGAGCGAACCATCGGGCCGATATCGGCGGTCGGCGAAGCCTTCGGGAATGAACGTCAGGCCGGCCAGAAGGACCTCGCGTTCGAGGGCCCCTCCGGGCAACCCCAGGACCGGCAAGCCCCGATCGATGACCGCCATGACCAACCCCCTGGCCAGTTCAGGCTCTCGCTGGGCCTGATGATAGAGTGCTCCGTGCGGTTTCACGAACCTCACGCAGGCGTCGACCTCGGCGGCCCAAGAGACGAGCCTCGCGAGTTGCTCCTCGACAATTTGAGTCACGTCCTGAGCGGTCACGTGCCGTTCTCGACGGCCGAATCCCTCGCGATCCGGGTATCCTGGATGAGCCCCGATGACGACCCCCTTGCCCCTGGCCAGCTCCATCGTCCTCAGGCAGATTGTCCGGTCTCCGGCATGGCCACCGCAGGCAATCCCGGCCGAGCTGATGCGATCGAGCAACGCCTCGTCGTCCGGGAACCCCTCGCCGAGGTCGGCATTGAGGTCGATCGTCCGACGCGGGACGGGAGGGATCTCGCTCACGGCGAACACTCCATCACGAGGATCACCAAAATCTCTCGACAGCATCCGATTCCCATTCATCAAGCCAATTGTCAGACCTCGCCGAGGCGGCACCCCTGGAGTTCCTGGAACCGGCGCCGGCCGATCGGCTCGAATCGCACCCGGTCGCCCGTGGCCAGGGGTAGGAACCCGCTTGCCAGGTCGGCCAGGACCAGGGGCGTCTGCCCGATCAGGTGCCAGCCCCCCGGTGAGGCTTCGGGATAGATGCACGTCTGCCGCCCCGCGATCGCCACGGACCCGGCCGGGACGCTCGTCCGGGGGGTCGGCCGCCTCGACAGACCGGCCAGGGCTTCGGCAAGCTCTCCCAGATACGGGAACCCGGGCAGGAAGCCGATGGCCCGGACCGAATAGGTGATGCCGGAATGAGCAGCGATGATTTCCCCGATGGGACGACCGATCGTGGCTGAAATCTCGACCAGGTCCTCCCCCTCGTAGGCGACCGGCACGCGGAATTCGCGGCCGATCCGGGGAGAGATCTCGGTCGGGCGCACTTGCCGGAGCAGTGGTTCGATCGTTTCGGGATCGACCTTCGACGGATCGATCAGGACGGCCACCGCGTGATAGGCGACGACCACCTCGACCGCTCCCGCCCAGGAGCGGCGGCGGACCGCCTCAGCCCACGACGCGGCCCGGGCATCCGACGGGAATCGGGCCAGCCACGCCCGATCTCCCAGGGGGTTGAGGTCGACATCCGCATCCGCTTGGATCACATCAGGTGCCTTCCTCGGGGGGTTCGGCAGCGAGAGGTTCTCCGCCCCGGGGGGGAGGAGCCTGGAAATAGTTCGGGTCGTCCAGCCCGAAGGCGTCGGCCACGCGGTTGAAGAAGGCGAACAGCGCGGCGATGTACACGCATTCCGCCAGTTGCTCGTCGGTCCATCCCATGTCGCGCAATTGCGACACTTGCTCGTCGGTCACGCGGTAGGCGTGCCTGGTGATGGTCTCGACGAACCGAAGCAGCGCGTATTCGACTCGGGGGATGGGGGCGGCGTCGAGGTCGGCCCTGGCCAGGTGCTCGTGGACGGTCGGGTCGGATTCCTGCAACTGCAGGAAAAACGCATGAGAACCCGTTCAGTAAGGGCATTGATTCAGGGCCGATACATACGTGGCGATCATCTCCTTGATCCGGCGCGTTAAGTGGCCCTCGGAGAAGTGGAGGCGATCGGAGAACGCGACCACGTCCCGAAAGAAATCGGGCCGCAGGCTGAAGCATTTCAAGATCGCCGGAATCTCCGAGCGCCGCGGGTTCGCGGCCTGCCAATCGCGATACGCCTCGGCAAGGGGGCCGGTGGCCGCAGATTCCGGAACCCAACGAATACGGGCCATGAGATTTCCCCAGGTTCGCGAGCCGTCGATTGCGAGTCCGCATCCGCGACGGAACGGGCCATCCCCGAAACGCAGACGATCCTCGTCAAGGTGCGAGACGAGTGACGACCATCAAGTATCGGATCGCCTGGCGAAGGAACGCAAGCGTATCCCCCTGGTATCCGACGTGCTTGAGCGTCTCATCCGGCAACAATCGACGCTTGTCGATTCATCTCCACGCGGTTAGACTTGCACGCAATGAGGCGTGCCGCATCCCCGACCCCGCGCGTTCCCGTCCCGATCACCTCGGGGTGGTGCGAGGAGTGACAGGCGCCGAAAAACCCATGGAGACAGCCGCATTCGTCCTCCCTCGTCGAGAGTGCGCACGGCACTTGCAATGACTGTTCCCGTCATGGTGGGCGCGCCGATCGCTCACGGCGTGGCTACCACTCAACCGTCGACCGAGGCCCGATGATGACAGCCGTCTTCCCTGCCCTCTTCCTCGCCCTGGCTCCGATCCAGGGCCCCTTGACTCCGGACGATGCGGGGGATCGCGTGGCCGACCGGGTTGTCTTGCGTGACGGGACGATCCTCCTCGGTCAGGTCCGGCCGGGCCCCTCCGCCGAGGTTGAGGTGGTCGTCCGGCGGTCCTGGGTCGAGGAGCATCTCCCCGATCGGGCCGAAGCGTGGTCCGATCGGGACCGCCGCGCTCGCCGACAGGCTCAGGAGGCCCGGGTTCGACGGCTCGGGCAATGGCGTCTTGAGCGTCGAGTCGCCGACGAGGGCCGGGCGGACCCGATTCGCTCGTGGATCGACGCCGAGCTGTCACGGCTCGATCGGCCGGAGGACGAGCAACCATTCCCACTCATGGTCGTCTCGGTTCCTCGAAGGGAGGTCGCAAGCATCGACGAGCAGCCCGAGCACCGCCGACGGATGCTCCGGCAAGGGTGGCGAGCCGGCTTCGAGGCGGTCGAATCGATGACCGAAGATCGCCTCCGGGCGGGCCTGCAGGATCGGGGGTTCGCCCAGGGAGCGAGCGATCCGGCCCCGATCGACGACCTTTTGCCCGTGCCGGCCGAGCGAGATCGCCGCTGGCTTGCCCGGCGGGCCTCGACCGAGGCGCTGACCGATGCCGACCTGCGGCTCATTCGCTTTGGCGACCTCGTGCTGCCCGAACCCGGACCGGGCAAGCCCCTCGATCCGTCGCAGATGGCCGACGCGGTCGGCAACATTGCGGGGCAACTCCTCGGCGACAGGCCGGCCGTCGACCCGATCAAACCGTACCTGGATCGGATCGAGCGGTCAGGCCGGATCGGGGTGGTGGTGACCGTGCTGCACCTCTCGCCCGGATTCGAGCGGGTCGCGGTCGAGGCGATTCTCCTGATCCGGACCGGGCCGGGTCGTTGGGAGACGGGGACTCGCAGACGGGCCGAGGTCCGATCGGCCGACGTCCCAGCCCAGGACGGCCGACGCCTGGCGGAGGATCCGCAGGTCCAGGCCGCCATGCGGCTGCTGCAAGGCTTCGGACTCGGCCGGAGCGACCCCCAGGCCCAGCAGCTTGGTCTGGCCGTGGGGGCGGCCACCCAGCTTGCGCTGAACCAGGCCCGGACGGCCCTGGAGGCCGACCTGAACTCGGTCGCGTTGCGGATCGACCGCCGGACTCCCGGACCGCCCGAATCTCCCGATGGCGCTGCGCGTTGAGCGAATCGCCCCGAAGCGTTATGCTTTGCGATCAAACGTTGTGCTCGCGGCGACCGATGTCGCGACCTCCACGATTCCGGCCGTTCGCCCTGAGAATCGCAGCGTGCCCGGCAGCCGGGCAGGCCGATGGCTCATCGGGCCGCGGACCCCGAATCGAACACCGAAGCAGGGGATCTGGCGATGGGGTTGTTCTCGGGCAAGAAGGGCATGATCCTGGGTGTCGCCAACGACTACAGTATCGCCTGGTCGATCACGGAAAAGCTCGCCGCCGAGGGGGCCGAGCTCGGCTTCACGCACCTGCCGGGCGACAAGATGGAACGACGGGTCCGGAAGGCGATCGACCCGATTGGCCCGAAGCTACTGGTCCCCTGCGACGTGCAGAAGGATGAGGACGTGGCCGCGGCCTTCGCGAAGGCGAAGGAGACCTTCGGCTCCCTCGACTTCGTCTTGCACTCGATCGCGTTCGCGCCGATCGAGGACCTCAAGTCCCCGTTCGTGCAGGCCAGCCGAGACGGGTTCAAGCTGGCCATGGACATCAGCGTCTACTCGCTGGTCAGCGTCGCCCGACATGCCGCCGAGCTGATGCCGGACGGCGGCTCGATCGTCACCATGACGTACTACGGAGGCGAGAAGGTCGTCCCCGGCTACAACCTGATGGGCGTCTGCAAGGCGGCGCTCGACGCCTCGGTGAAGTACCTCGCTTATGATCTCGGCCCGAAGAACATCCGGGTCAACGCCGTCTCGGCCGGCCCGGTGAAGACGCTGGCGGCCTCGGCGGTGGGCGACTTCGACAAGCTGTCCGGCCTGTACGAGGCCATCGCTCCCATGCAGCGGAACGTGACGCGGGAGGAGGTCGGCTCCTCGGGCATGTTCCTGCTCTCCGATCTGGCCCGGGGCATCTCGGGGGAAATCCTGCACGTCGACTGTGGCTATCACGCGATGGGGTCGCCCGGTCACGCCTTCGAGAAGGCCCTGGAACAGCAGGCTCCGGCCTGATCCCTCGCGAGATTCCGATGGCGACATCCCAGGACGGCGATCCGATCCGCGTCGGGATCGGCCTGATCCGACGCGGGGGCGCGTACCTGATCCGGCGCCGCCCCCCCCTGCCCGGCTCGCCGATGCCCGGCGTCTGGGAATTCCCGGGCGGCAAGTGCGAGCCCGGGGAATCTCCCGGACAGGCCGCGGCCCGGGAATGCGAGGAGGAAACCGGCCTGACGGTCATCCTCGGCACCTGCCGCCGAGTGGTTTCGCACCGCTATCCGCATGGCTTCGTCGAGTTGCACTACTTCGACGCCGAAGCGGCCGACCCCTCCGCCGACCCCTCGGCCGATTCCGGCTTTCGATGGGTTCCGGTCGAGGAATTGCCGGGTTTGACCTTCCCCGAAGCCAACGGGCCGATCCTCGACGACCTGGCCCGACTCGCTCAGCGGAGTTGATACGAAGAAAGAGCCCCGGAAGAATCGACGATTCCCCCGGGGCATCTTCGTGTTGCTTCGAGCAAGGGATTCCGGCGAGGAGAGGTCACTTAAGCGAGCCGGTCAGATAAGCGAGCCGGTCAGATCGCCTCGGGATTCCGAGGGGGGATCGGCATCTCTCGGTCGAGCACGTTGTCCACCAGGCCGTAATCCTTGGCCTCCTGCGGGGACATGAATCGGTCGCGATCGGTGTCGTTTTCGAGATTTTCGAGCGTCTGGCCGGTGTGCTTCTGGTAAATCTCGTTGAGCTGCCGCTTCATGCGGAAGAATTCCTGGGCATGGATCTCGATGTCCGTCGCCGTGCCTTCCATGCCGGCCAAGGGCTGGTGGATCATGATCCGCCCGTGCGGCAGGGCGTTCCGCTTGCCGGCGGCGCCGGCCGCGAGCAAGAGCGAGCCCATGCTCGCGGCCTGGCCCATGCAGTAGGTGGCCACGTCGCACGGAACGTATTGCATGGTATCATAGATCGCCATGCCGGCCGTGACGCTCCCACCCGGACTGTTGATGTAGAGGTGGATGTCGGCCTTATCATCCTGGTGGGCGAGCACGAGCATCTGAGCGACGACGAGGTTGGCCACGGTGTCGTCGATCGCCGTGCCGAGGATGATGATCCGGTCCTGGAGCAGGCGGGAGTAAATGTCCATCGCCCGCTCTTCGCGGCCGGAACGCTCGATCACGATCGGGATCAAAGGCATCGGTCGGGCTCCTTGGGCGACTCGAGCGGCAGGAGGCGGAGGGTTCATCGGCGGATCGGGGCGGGAATTGAGACGCGATTCGGGACCGACAGGACGACGGTCGAACCTGCAATACGCCTCCTGCCGACCGCCGACTGCCCTCCCCCCGTCAACTCACTTCGAGGGCTCGCCCTTCTTCGACTCATCTTTGGGAATGTGACCCACCACATGATCGACGATGCCGTAATCTCGGGCCTCAAGGGCCTTGAGGTAACGGTCTCGCTCGGTGTCTCGCGCGACCACCTCGAACGGCTGGCCGGTGTGCTTCGAGAGGATCTCGTTGATCTCTCGCTTCGTGTCGATGATCTCTCGAGCCTGAATCTCGATGTCCGAGATCTGGCCGCCGACCTGCCCGTAAGGCTGGTGAATCATCACCTTCGAGTGCGGCAAGGCGTAGCGCTTCCCCTTGGTCCCGCCCGCCAGCAAGACCGCGGCGCCGGAGGCCGCCATGCCGATGCAATAGGTCGCCACCGGGCAGTCGATGAACTGCATCGTGTCGTAGATGGCCATCGTCGCCGTCACCGAGCCGCCGGGGCTGTTGATGTAGAAGCTGATCCCCTGCGA
Organism: Tautonia sp. JC769; assembly: GCF_040717455.1. Lineage (NCBI taxonomy): Bacteria > Pseudomonadati > Planctomycetota > Planctomycetia > Isosphaerales > Isosphaeraceae > Tautonia > Tautonia sp. JC769. The sequence continues at coordinate 247,179 of NZ_JBFEFH010000001.1, read as the reverse complement.
CCGGTTCTCGTACTGGAGGTACAAGAACTTCATGACCGTGATGTTGGCGATCCCGTCGTTGATGGGGCCTTCGAGGAAAACGATCCGGTTTTCCAGCAGCAAGTCGCTCAGCGTCATCTGACGCTGGCTGGCGTAGTTCCGGTTGCGCTGCAGGACAGGCGCCATGGGGTCGGCGTCGAAGGGAACGCGGTCGAAGATCATGGGACGTGGTCCTCGGGTCGGTTCGGACGGATCGTGGGGCGGGTCCGATCGGTGCCGAGGGCGAAGCCGGCCACCAGGCCCTCAGGCCCGATGGCAGGTCGACCAGGGGCAGCGACCAAGACGGACCGCAGACCCCCGAACATGCGAAGGTGATCCGCTCAGACAGTCTGGCCCTCGGGCGGCCGGTCGAGCACGCGAACCGCCCGAGGAGCATCCGGTCATTTCTGCTCGGACGATCCTTCCGCAGCCTCCGAGGCCGCTTCGGCCTCCTCGGACGACGCGGGCAGGGCCGTTTCATCGAGGGTGTCGGCGTCCGGCTCCTCTTCGGGAGTCGAGACTTCCTCCAGCTCAACGGTGATGTATTCCAGGATCCGATCGATCGCCTTGCGTTCGAGGATCTGGGTCGCCAGGTTGTCGAGCTGGCCTTCCTTCTCAAGGCGAGACCGGACGCGACGCGGCGTCTCGTCCGACCGCATGGCGATCAGGCTGATTTCCTCCGCCAGGTCGTCATCCTCGACCTTGATCTCCTCGGCGTCGGCGATCTTCGAGAGCAGGAAGAACTCTTTCAAGTTCCTCAGGGTGACGTCGTGAGCATTGGCCCGAATCTCGGCCTCGCGGGCCCGGAGTTCGGAATCACTGTAGCCAGCCTCGCGCATCTCGCTGACGAGTCGCCGCAGCGTCGAGACTTCCTGCCGCTTGACCAGGTCGGTCGGCAGGTCGAACGGGCACCGCTCGATCAATTGCTCGACGATCTGGCGACGAACAGCCTGACGGGCCTGAAATTCCCCCCGACGTTCCAGGACCGACCGCAGGGCATCCTTCAAATCCGCCTCGTTGTCGAAGCCGATGCCCTGGAAGAAGGCCTGATCTGTCTCGGGAAGCCGGATGGTCTTGAGGTCGTGGACCTGGATGGTCACGTCAACGGTCTTGCCTCGCAAGGCGGCGTCGGGCGAGGAGGTGCCGATCTCGGCCTTGGTCGATCGCGATTCACCCGGCTTGACCCCCGCCAGGGCGGTGGCCAGGTCGGGGATGACGCCATCCTGGAATCGGAGCTGCGGCTGCAGCCGGAACTGGACTTCCTTGACCTCGTTGAGGGTCTGCCCCTCATTCTGGAACGCCAGATCGGCCACGACGAAGTCGCCGGGGTCGGCCCCGCCTTCGAGCTTCGGCACGACCTGAGCGTACCGTTCGAGGAAGCCCTGGTACTGGCGGTCGACGTCCGCGTCGGCGATCTTCCGCACGGGACGCTTCACGACCAGATTCTTGTATTCAGGCGTCTCGAACTCGGGCTGGACCTCGACCTCGAGCTCGAACTCCATCGGCCCGTCTTCGGGGATTTCGAGGGCGTCGAAATCGAAGTCCGGCTGCGTGATCGGGTTGAGCTTGTGCTCTTCGTCGAGCTGCTCCATGCAGGCCATCAGCAAGGCGGACTTGACCTGGCCGGCCACTTCCTTGCGATAGCGGCGCTGAACGAGCTGCGTCGGGGCCTTGCCCGGACGGAACCCGGGAACCAGGGCCTCGCGGCGGAAGGTTCCCAGCGACTCTTCGAACTGCTGGTCAATATCCGAGCGCGGGACCGCAATCTTCAGGTGCTTCTTGCACGGCCCGGCGTCGGTAATCTGAACATCCAGATTCAGCCGACGCTTGGAAGCGTCCGCATCCTGAGCGCCCTCGGCCTCATCGGCGACGGGGGCATCGGTCTGGAGTTCGTCGCGCTCATTCTCCCCGGTGCTCATCGAGGACGATCCTTCCGCTGAGGCATTCGAGTGGGCTGGGGGCAAATCCGGGATACCCCGTCCAACCCGATCTGCTCGAGCGTCGGCCGCCAGCCCGGGGGTCGGTGATGGTGCGATCAATAAAAAAAGGAGCGGGAGATGGGATTTGAACCCACGACAACCACGTTGGCAACGTGGTGCTCTACCCCTGAGCTACTCCCGCCCGTGTCGCAGATCGGCAGGTGAGGCCGATCGGACTCGAATTGTGTGCCCCGCATCAGCAGGACACGAGCACTATACCCAAGCCATCCGGCCAAAAGCAAGGGGTCAACCCCCGAAAACTTTCCGAAGGGGAGGAAGCGATTGGCGCCTCAGCCGGGATTGCCCCCCGCTCCAATCGGGTGTTATCCTTTGATAGGGGAAACCCTTACCGAAAACCGCGAAAAGAGTCTTTGGGGCTCGGATTGCCGTGAGCTGGGGGGAATCGACCCCTGTGCTCTCGACGCTGAGGTGTGTCACATGGATTACCAGCTCGTCGTCCTCAAAGGTCGAAGCGCCGCGAAGACTCTCCGCCTGGTGGATGGCGTCACGACCATCGGCCGCCAGGATGGATGCGAGTTGACCCTGCGGTCGTCGCAGGTGAGCCGCAAGCATTGCCAGCTCTTCGAGAAGAAGGGCCTGCTCCTCGTCAAGGATCTCGGCAGCGCCAACGGGACGTTCGTCAACGGCAAGCGGATCGAGGAGCAGCGGGTCCTCGAGCCCGGCGACGTGCTCATGGTCGGCCCCATCGAGTTCCGGATCGAGTCCCTGACCTCCGGTGCCAGCTCCGCGGTCGAGGCCCGAGAGATCGCCTCGGGCTCCGGGGCGGGGGTCAAGGCGTCCGACACGGCCGTGCCCGAACCCGTCGAGGCGCCGATCGCCCTCGACGACGACGACGTGCTCGAATTCGTCATCGGTGACGACGACGACCCACCGAAGCCCGCCGCGAAGGCCGCCCCACCGAAGCCCGAACCGGCCGCCCCCGCCGCCCCCGCCGCCAAACCCTCGCCGAAGCCACCGGCGAACACGGCCGCCAAGGCCCCTGCCCCCAAACCTGCGGCCCCGAAGAAGGAGCCTGAACGCGAATCGAGCGGGGAGGACGAGGGTGCCGACGAGGCCATCGCCGAGTTCCTGATGGGCATCGAGATCGACGAAGACGACCGTCGGTGACGACACACGCCGCCCGATTTCCCCGACCATGCCCGGCCTCGCGGCCTTGATCGTGGCAGTCTGAACGCCGACAGCCGGCGCCGGCCGCCAACCGTCCCCGTCGGCGGGTCATGCCCCGAACCCAGCACATGGGCCCCCCCCCTGACACCCTCCAGGGATCCCGGGGACGCGAGGGTGGCGAAGGATCGAGCGACGATCGTCGGATTGCGACAGAGGACGAACCGGGGCCAATGATGCAACAATGCATCATTGCGTTTCTCGCTTTGCTTTACCTTTACCGATTGCTATACTAAGGTTCTTCAACCAAGTTTGGCACCCGTCCCGTCGTGAGGGAGTCACTTGACGTGTTTCACCCAAGATGTCTCCCGGGGAGGAGGAATCTGCACCGATGGCACGCTGCAAGAGTTCTCCAGAGGTCGTTCGCACGAAGTGTGAACTGGCCAATCGATTGAAAGAAATCCGAACCGAGCAGTACGGAGATCGGGGCGGTCCCGAGCTGGCCCGGAGGCTGAACTTGCCCATTCGGACCTGGTACAACTACGAGACAGGGGTCACGGTCCCCTCAGAGGTCCTGCTGCGATTCATCGAGCTGACGGACGTCGAGCCCCGGTGGCTTCTGCACGGCGAGGGTGCCAAACTCCGGCGCGGCCGGCCGATGGCGAGCGACCGGCTCTCGGGCCCGGAGCCGACCGGCTCCGTGGCCGACCTGCTCCGTCAGGTGCTTTCGATCCTCGAGCATCGGGGCGAAGGCACCCTGGCGTCTCGGCCGCTGGTCTCTCGCGGGATCGAGCTGGACCAGCAAGCCGACCAGGTCCTCGTCCACGTCGAGGACGTGGGAGGGGACGGGGACGAGCAGGCCGACCGGGCCGCGTTCAAGACCCTGCCGATGAAGCGTGAATGGCTGGACAAGTCTCGGAATTTCCACTGCCTGAAGGTCAAGGGGACGGCCATGATGCCCGTCCTGGCCGACGGCGCGGTGGTGGGGATCGCGGAGCGTCCCGAGCCTCCCGAGGTCCTGAATGGGTCGCTGGTGGCGGCCCGGATCGAGGACCGGGTGATGATCCGGTGGCTCCAGGTCGCCGGCCAGGTGGTCCTGCTCCGGGCCGAGAATCCCGCCTTCGAGCCGGTGATCGTGCCGTCGGGCGCCGACGACGAGGATGGGGGCGTCGAGACGATCCCGTTCCGCCGGGTCCTCTGGTCGTGCACGCCTCATGTCGCGCCAGTCTCTTGACAGCCGGGCCGAAACGCTCGACCATTCATTCGCAACGCGACATCATCCTCCCTGGGGGCCGCCGTCCCGATCGGCCCCCCACTCCTGCGACCACCCGCAGAGGTCCCGAATGAGACGCCTCCCGGCCCTCGCAACGTTCGCCGTCCTTTCGCTCCCGGTCCTCGGCTGCGGCTATACCAGCTACGAGGCCAGGCTTGAAGCGACCCAGGGTCGCCTGAAGGACGACATCATCCTCAATCAGCAGCTCTATAGCGCGGCTCAGGGTGAATTTGCGGAGAACTCCATCTACCTGCGCGTCCCGCAGGGGATGGCCCAGCAGCCCGAGTTCGAGCTGATCGCCTTGAATCCCGACGCCTTCGAGGTCGCGGCCAGTTTCAGCCCCCAGTCCGCCGAGGCGAACTCGAAGCTGCACATCCTCGCCCGTCGCGATTCCCAGGAACCGCCCGACCCCGAACAACCGGCCCGGGCGCCCAGGGGAGACTTCCGGACCGATGTGATCAACGTCCTGGCCCAGGTCTACGGCCCCGACATCGCCTCCGCCGCCCTGGAACCGGTGAACAAGACCGTCTGGCCCCGGAACGACGTAGCCCCGACGATCACGTTCGAGCGGCTGACGCTGACCGACCGCAACCTCCAGCTCATCCACCTGTACTTCTACAAGGAAGAGTCGGGGGACGCCTCCTACGAGGCCGCGCTCATCTGGGAATTCCCCTCGGGAGAGGCGCCCACGGCCAGCCCCAACCCGGTGGATCTGACGCTCGGCACCTTCGCGGTGGGTCAACGTGCCGCCTCTCGGTTCAGCGGGCGACCCGATCAGGTGGGGGGTGCCTCGGGCTCGGGAGCCGGTGGAGGCTCCGCGGTCGCGTTCTGACCGCCCTCCGAGTGCACCGGCCAGGCCGCTCAAGGGGAGCTTGACGGCCTGGCCTGTTCCTGGTTCACGGCGACGGCGCGGCGATCTTTCAGGACCACTTCCTCGCGGACGATCCCGACATCGGCGGGAGCCTCGATCCCGAGGCGGACCTGCTTCCCCTCCAGGCTGATCACGGTAATCCGCAACTCGCTTCCGATCAGGATGCGCTCGGACGGCTTGCGACCCAGTACCAGCATCGATGCCACCTCAATCTGGCTCTCGAAATCCGTTACGCTGCCGCGGGGCCGAGAGCGATCCTCGGCCCCGCCTCCCATCGCTGGGTGCTCGAGCAGTCAGTCGGAATTCCCCGCCAGGACGCGACACCCGCCTGTCATCCGCCCGATGACGACCGGGCGGGATGCTTCAGCCGGTACGGGACCATCCAGTTGTAGAGCGGATGGTTCAGCTTGGCGGTATCGAGCTGCTCGGCGATCCCGAGCCGGTTCGACCGGAACCCGGGCCCCCGGAACTCGGCAAGCCAGCGCTGATAGAACGGCCCCGAATCGACCGCGTGGTCGATCCAGCGTTGCAACCGCTGCCCCTCGCCGTCCTTGAAGGTCATGGCGCCGTGGTAGGGGGTGAAGAACCAGTTGTTCCAGCGCTGGGAGACGGTGACGTCGGGTTGGTCCCGGATCAGTTCAGGCTTGCCGTCCCGGCAGGAAATCCAGAGGGAGTGCGCCGGCCCCTTCCTGGGCTGGGCGATGTAGTAAATCTCGGCCCGGTCCTCGTCGTGGACCCGGCCCCACTGCCATCTGGTCATGGCCATCGAGAGTTCTTCGGCCCCGGCGTTGTGGTCGTGGTAACCCCGACCTCGGAAGGTCATCGACGCGCCTCCCGGCCCATCGATCGCCAGCGAGCCCTCGACCCGGCAATCGGCCGCGGCCAGGATCCAGTGGTGCGGGGAGCCCTCGCCGCCCAGATTGACCTCGAACGGCTCGGTCCCGGCCGCGGGCCGAAAACGCAGGTCGGCCTGGATCCTCCGGGTCGGATCCCAGTCGGGGGCCTCGACCCTGATCCGGTAGCCCTCGGCGTCGCGCTCCACCCGAGAGCCGCCGATCGTCAGGCGGAACGGCTCGGCGTCGTGGGAGAAGTCCTCGCGTCGATGACCGTTCAGCGCGTAGGCCTGGGCCCGATGGCCGGGGTTCCCCCTCCCCCTGCGCTTCACGCTCGCCCCGCGGGGTCGATACCAGCTGAAGGCCACCCCGCAATGATCGAGCGGATGGGGGGCCGGGGCGTTCCCCGGGTTCGCAAGATGGCGCCTGGCCGCCGTGCCATACGCCGGATTGAACGGCAAGCCGGCGAAGAAGATCACGACCAGCGCATCCTCGCCGTCCTCGCTGATCGCGTCGAAATACCACCACTCCTGCGAGCCGGGGGTCTGCAGGTTGAAGAAGCGATCGGGATCGAGGGCCGGATCGGGGGGGGTCGGGCGGGGAGACGGGGTGATGACGGACACGGTTGGTACTCTCAGCTCCAGGAGCGTCGCCAACTCTCGCTCATCGTCTCGCGCTGGCAGTCGGCCAGCAGCCGGAGTTTCCGGGGTGTCGAGACGTGGGCTCGGGTCTGCAAGACGTCGTAATCGAGTCGCTCGATCTCGTCGAGGATGCCGCCATAAAGCCGTCCCATCACCCGGACCGTCAGGCGACTGGCCGCGCCGATCAGGAACGGGATCCCCTGTTCGGATTCGGCATAGGCCCGCCTGGCCCGATCAATCTGGAACCGCATGAAGGCCCGAAACGAGTCATCAACACGCTGTTCGGCCAACTGCTCCTCGGAGACGCCAAACCGGGCCAGCTCATCCTGCGGCAGGTAAACGCGGCCCCGTTCGCGATCTTCGCGGATATCTCGGAGGATGTTGGTCAGTTGCATCGCCCGGCCAAGTGCGAGCGCATGAGGCAGGCAGCAGTCGTCACGATACCCGAATACGTGCGTCATCATCAACCCGACGACGCCGGCAACGCGATAGCAATAGAGGTCGAGCGCCGGATAGTCCGGGTAGCGATCTTCGGTCAGGTCCATCGCCATCCCGTCCAGCAGGTCGTCGAAAAGCTGTCGAGGGATCGCCCGATCGCGCAACGTCTCCCGGAACGCCAGCACTCCCGAGGGGGCCGGATCGTCCGCATACGCCAACGCCAGGACGGCCCGGACATGATCGAGCCGCCTCGTGGCATCGGCGAGGTCCGCCGCCTCATCCACCGCGTTGTCGGCCCACCGGCAGAAGCCATACACCGCGTAGGAATGTCGGCGGACCGCCCGGGGCAGGCAGTGCGAGGCGAAGAAGAACGTCTTGGCGTGGTGTCGGGTGATGCGACGGCAGCGCCGTCGTCCGATTGCCAGTTCTCGCGGGCCGGTCACGCTCGATCCCATCGACAGCTCCCAACCTAGACCGAGCGGTTGACCGGCGGAATCCAGTGGTCGAGCACCTTGGCACTGCTGACGACCCCGGGGAGCCCCGCCCCCGGGTGGGTCCCGGCCCCGACGAAATAGAGGCCCTCGACATCCTCACTCTTGTTATGCGGACGGAACCAGGCCGATTGCGTCAGGACCGGCTCGAACTGGAAGGCCGTCCCCATGAAGGCGTCGAGCTGCGTCTCGAAATCCTTCGGCGTGAAGATCCGACGGGTCACGAGGTGTTTCCGGACGTCCGGCAAGAGGTGGTCCTGCTCCATCGAGCCGAGGATGCGGTCGGCGTACTCGTCCTTGATCGCGTCCCAATCCTGTCCGCCGCCGAGGTGAGGGACGGGGCTGAGCACGTAGAACCCCTCGCAGCCGGGCGGTGCCAGGCTCGGGTCGGTCCGCGTCGGGGCGTGGAGGTAGAGCGAGAAGTCGTCGGCCACGATCTTGCGGTCGAAGATGTCCCGCAGGAGCCCTTCGTAGCGAGGCCCGAGGAGGATCGAATGGTGCGGCAGGTGCTCGTACGTCCGATCCGTGCCGAAGTAGATCACGAACAGGCTCATGGCGTATCGCATCCGTTCGAGCCGCCGATCGGTCCACTTGCGGCGGTGCTCGGGGCGGATCAGCTTGCGGTAGGTGTTCGCGACGTCGCCGTTGGAGACCACCACGTCTGCCTCGAATCGGCGGCCGTCGGCCAGCCGGACCCGCCGGGCGTGGCCGTTCTCGACCTCGATCTCCTCGACCCGGGCGTTCAACTCGACCGTCCCGCCGATGTCCCGGAACATCCGGACCAGGCCGTTGACCAGCGCCCCGGTCCCCCCCATCGCGAAGTGGACGCCCCAGGTCTTTTCGAGATAGTGGATCATCGCGTAGATCGACGAGGATCGCAGCGGATTGCCCCCGATCAGCAGCGGCTCGAACGACAGGGCGATCCGCAGGCGAGGGTCCTGGATGAACTGCGAGACGCGGCGGTACACCGGCACCTCGGCCCGCAGCTTGATCAGGTCGGGGGCGACCTTGGCCATCTCCCAGACGCTGTGAAACGAGTGGTGGGCCAGGTCGGTGAAGGCCCGGTCGAACACGCGACGGGTGTAGTCGGCGAACCGACGATAACCCTCGACGTCCGCGGGGTTGAACTTGCGGATCTCCGCCTCGAACCGCTCGGGATCGCCGACGTAGTCGAACGTCATCCCGTCGTGAAAATAGATGCGATAGTAAGGGTCGCACGGGACGATCGAGACGTAATCGCTCAGCCGTTTGCCGGCGACCTCGGCAAGCTCGTCGAAGATGAACGGCACGGTGATGATGGTCGGGCCGGCGTCGAAGACGAAGCCCTCGTCCTCGAACACATAGGCCCGCCCGCCCGGCTTGTCGCGCATCTCGAGGATGGTCGTGGCGTACCCCTTCGCCTGCAAGCGAATCGCCGCGGCCAGGCCGCCGAACCCGCTGCCGATCACGACCGCCTTCGGCCGAGCCCCTTCGCCGTCACCGAGCCCCGTCGGGGTCGTGTCCGGGTCAAACGAGGTAGCCACTCCCATGCTCATCTCGGAAACACCTCGACCTGAGGGCGACGACGGCCCGGCCTCATCAACACGAATTCGAACGACACGCCGAACCCACGGCCCGCCATGTCATGAAGCGTCATTGCCGCCGTCAGCCCGCGACCGCGTCGGGGGAAGGGTTCGAGACTCCCCCGGGCAGCAAGTCCACCAGCGCCAGGAACGATCGTCGTTGGAGCGGGTCCAGCGGAGAGTCGAGCAGCGTGGCGTGGGCCTCCTCCTGGAGCATTCGCAGGCGATCCTCGCAGGCCTCGATCGCGCCGCTTTCGCGGATCAAGGCATCGAGTCGGCGGCGACGCTCCCGAGTCGGCGAGCAAGGGAGCGTCTGCTCCAGTTCCCGCCGACCGGCCGGGGCAAGCCGCTGGTAAGCCGTCCAGAGCAGGAAGGTTCGCTTCGCACCGTCGAGGTCGGGGTGATCGTCCGCGTCGGGCCCGACGGCCATCGCGTCGAGGTCATTGCGGATCTGATATCCCAGGCCCAGCAGGTCGCCGTACCGATCCAGCGCCCTCGAGACGGATCGAGGCGCCCGGGCGAGGATCGCGCCCAGGACCAGGGGGCCGGAGATGCTGTAGCGGGCCGTCTTCCGGATGTAGGCGTCGACGATCTGGCCTTCGGTCATGCGATCGAGCGGGCGATCGTCGTACAGGACGTCGAGGGCTTCGCCCAGGCCCGTCTCGAGCAGCATGTCGGAGAGCAGCGCCTGGATCTGGGGCGCGACCTCCGGGTCGATCCCCGACCGGCTGACCATCCGCATCCCGAGGGCGAACATCAAGTCTCCGCCGAGCAGGGCCAGATCGCGGCCAACTTTACGTGCCCGGTCCGATTCGGGCCGGTCGTGCTCCTTCCGCAGGGCTTCGTGCAAGGCATTCTGGTCGCGCCGAACGACGCTCTCGTCGATCAGATCGTCGTGGACCAGCATGAAGGCGTGGAAGATTTCGAGGCTGCCGGCGACCTGCCAGACCGGCCGCGGCGGGGGCTCCTCGCCCCCCGACAGGATCCGGTAGCTCGCCAGGCAGAGCCGAGGGCGGATCCGCTTCCCCCCGTTCAGAACACATTGGCACATCCGCTCGTACAAGCTCGACAGATGCGTGTTGCCGAGATGCCTTCGCCGAGACTCGGCGAGGAACTCCTGAAGCGACCGATCGATCCGATCACGATCGCTCGGCGGCGCGAGCCAATCAATGACCGGGGCGGGGCGTGCGACCTCGATCACGGGAACTCCTCGGCTCGAAGGAATGAAGGATCGATTGGATTGAAAAGCCTGCCGGAGGCCGATCCCCCTTCGGATCGACCCTTGACACTCGAGGGCCCGAAACCAGGGTATTTCCCGGCCCCGGCCGTGCTTGGCGACATTGTAGGCGACCGTGCAGCCCCCTTCGGATCGCTCCCGGGATGCTTCCTGCAAATTCGCTCAACCCGCCGAATCGACCCGTTCCTCGGCCCGAGGTGAACAAAGCCCATCCGGTCGGCCTTGTCGGGAGACCGAGGGAAACCGTATTGTGGGAATGCACGCGCCAATTCCACGTCTCGCCTCGCAACCCTCCCGACCGTCGACCCAGCCCCCCTCCGGAAGATTTCCACGAACATGACCCGACGCGACGACATCCGAAACGTAGCGATCATCGCCCACGTCGACCACGGGAAGACCACCCTCGTCGATGCCATGCTCCGCCAGTCGGGCTCGTTCCGCGAGAACCAGCTCATGGGCGACTGCATCCTCGACTCGAACGATCTCGAGCGCGAGCGAGGCATCACGATTCTCGCCAAGAATATCGCCATCGGCTACGGCGCAACGAAAATCAATATCATCGATACGCCCGGCCACGCCGACTTCGGCGGCGAGGTCGAGCGCACCCTCCAGATGGCCGACGGCTGCCTCCTGCTGGTCGACTCGTTCGAAGGGCCGATGCCGCAGACCAAGTTCGTCCTGCGCAAGGCGTTCGCCAACAAGCTCCGGCCGATCGTCGTCGTCAACAAGATCGACCGCCCCGACGCCCGACCGCTCGAAGTGCTCGACGAGGTCTTCGAAGCCTTCATCGAGCTGGGGGCCGATGACCTGCAGCTCGACTTCCCCTACCTTTATGCCTCGGGCCGGTCCGGCTACGCCTCGCACGACCCCGAGGCCCGATCGGGCGACATCCGCCCCCTGCTCGACCTGATCGTCGAGAAGATCCCCGGCCCCGAGGTCAACCCCGACGGCCCCTTGAAGATGCTCTGCACGACGCTCGACTTCTCCGAGTACGTCGGCCGCATCGCCATCGGCCGGATCGCCTCCGGGACGGTCAAGAAAGGCCAATCGGCCTCGCTCGTGAAGGCCGGCGAGAAGGTCTTGCCGAGCACGGTCAATCAGGTGCTCGTCTTCGACAAGCTCGGCCGGGTCGAGGTCGAATCGGCCTCGGCCGGCGACCTCGTCGCCCTGGTCGGGCTGCCGGCGGTCGACATCGGCGACACGATCGCCTCGGCCGACGACCCGACCCCCCTGCCCCGGATCGAGGTCGACGAGCCGACCCTGAGCATGTTCTTCACCATCAACGACTCCCCGTTGACCGGCGAGGGGGAATACCTCACCTCCCGCCACCTGAAGGACCGCCTCGACCGCGAGCTGCAATCGAACGTCGCTCTCCGCGTCGAGCCGACCGAGGACCGCGACTCGTTCATGGTCTCCGGCCGCGGCCTGCTCCACCTCTCCGTCCTCATCGAGACGATGCGTCGCGAGGGGTACGAGCTGTCCGTCGGCAAGCCCGAGGTCGTCACCAAGATGATCGACGGCGTCAAGCACGAGCCGTACGAGTACCTCGTCATCGACGTCCCCCAGGAGCACCGCGGCCCGGCCATGGAACTCGTCGGCAACCGCCGGGGCGAACTCCTGAACATGGACCTGAAGGGCACCTACGCCCACATGGAATTCGTCATCCCCGCCCGCGGCCTGCTCGGCCTCCGCACCCGGTTGCTGAGCGCCACCCAGGGCGAGGCGATCATGCACCACAACTTCCACGAGTTCCGCCCGTTCCGCGGCGACATCCCCCGCCGCCCGAACGGCGTGATGATCAGCAACTGCCGGGGGCAGGCGATCGCGTTCGCCCTCGACGGCCTCCAGCAGCGCGGGGTGATGTTCGTCGCCCCCGGCGACGAGGTTTACGAAGGGATGATCGTCGCCGAGCACGCCCGGGACAACGACCTCGTCGTCAATCCGAGCAAGGAGAAGAAGCTCACCAACATGCGGGCCTCCGGCTCCGACAAGAACATCCTGCTCAAGCCGCCCCGCGAGCTGACCCTCGAGATCGCCCTCGAATACATCGAGGATGACGAACTCGTCGAGGTCACCCCCTCCCAGATCCGGCTCCGCAAGAAGGTCCTCCGCGAGGAGGACCGCAAGCGTGCCGATCGCTCCGCCAAGGACCGCAAGAAGGCCGTCGGGGCCTGAGCATCGGGGCCATCATGAGCCGCATCGACGACGTCAACGCGCCGAAGACCCTGGAACTCCCCAGCCTTCCCAGCCCGATCCCGGATGTGCTCGTGCTCTCCGCCTGGGGGGGCCTCGCCGGTTTCCTGGCGATCGCCCTCCACTACGCGGCCTTCCGATTGGATCCGACCGGCAGGACGACCGTGATTGAGGCGCTCGTGCTGCCCGGAATCCCGTTCGGGATCGCCTCCGTGATCCCCTTCCGGGGCCTGGTCCGCGCATGGTGGCCGAGGGCCCTTCTGGCAGCCGCGACGGGCGGGATGGCACACGTCTCCGGCATCGTCGCGGCCGAGAGCACAGGGTATCTCTCCGTGGTCGCTGCCGGAGTGACCTCCGCCCTGGTCGCCGGCGTCGGCCTGCTCGCGGCCCTCGGGCGGTTCGATCGCCCCGGCCTTCTCGGGGCGATGGTGGGCGCCGGAACGGCCATCGGTCTCCTGTTCATGCTCCCGATCGTCTTCGGGCTCGGCAATGCCTTCTTCGGGCTCTGGATCTTCGGCTTTTTCCCGATCTGGCAGGCGGCCGTGGCCGCGCCGCTCGGCCTCCTTCGGGCGGAACTCCGGGACGCCTGACCGTCCGAGGTCCGCGGAGCGGAACCGTTGTGACGCCAACGCCATCCCGGCTGTCCCTGGTGGTCCACCCCGGCGAGTATACCGTCGCCCGGCTCGGACCCGATGCGCCGACCCCTTCGTGGGCGGTCGACCAGCCCGCCGGGCTCGTCTCGTTGACCCGAACCCCCGCCGAGCTCTCGATCGTCTGCCCGACGGATTGCGTGCCGCCGGAGGTCAGGGCAGAGCGAGGCTGGCGCCTCCTGGAGGTCGAAGGCCCCCTGCCCTTCGAGATGACGGGCGTCCTCGCATCGATTGCCGATCCCCTGGCCGAGGAAGGCGTGAACATCTTCGTGATCTCGACCTTCGAGACCGATTTCATCCTCGTGCCCGATCGACGTTTCGATCACGCAATCGCCTCCCTCCTCCTGGCCGGGCACAGCGTTCAGCACGTTTGAACGGTCCGAGGAGGAAGGAAACGCCTCCCGAGGCGTCAGGCCCCTGTCCGCTGCTTGATGAACGCGAGCCCCTCGCGGCAGAGGCCCATCGGGTCGGGGAACAGGTCGCGCCAGACGCGGGTGGCGGCGGCCAGGGCGGGCAAGGCCCGGCCGAAGGCCTCGATCGTATACCAGCGGTCGAAGCCGACGTCCTTAAGTCCCGAGAAATAGCCGTCCCAGTCCACCTGCCCGGTGCCGGGCGTCCCCCGGTCGTTCTCGGAGACGTGGGCGTGGATGATCCTCTTGCCGCAGGAGCCGATCGCCGCCTTCTGCGACTTCTCCTCGATGTGCGCGTGGAAACTGTCGTACATCATCCCGCACGACGGATGCCCCACGGCATCGACGAACTTCGCCGTCTGCTCGGCGGTCGTCAGGAAGTAGTTCTCGAACCGATTGAGGTATTCGCAGGCGAGCAAGACCCCATGCCCCTGCGCCTTCTCGGCGGCCTTCTGCAGGGTGTCGACGCCGAGCTTGAATTCCTCTTCCGTCGGCGCCGCCCCCGAGAAGTGCCCCAGGGCCGAGTGAATCGGCCCGCAGAGCACCTCAGCCCCGGCCGCGGCGCAGCAGGCGAGTACGCCGTCGAGGTGCTCAACCGCCGCCTTGCGGACGCCTTCATCGAGCGCAATGGGATTGGCCTGAGGCGACATCACCGTGACGGCCGTCGCCCCCAGGCCGATCTCCTTCAACCGCTTCCCGAGCCGCTCGTAAGGCGCCGTGTCGGCCCCGTTGAAGATCGGGATCTCGACGCCGTCGAAGCCCATCGCCTTGAGTTCTTCGAGCAGGGGGTCATGCTCGGGCGTGACGGTATCGGCCCAGAGCAAGAGGTTCATCCCGATCTTCATCGTGGTCGTTTCCCTCGGGGTTCCTGTCAGTCATGAGATATGAACTTGCGGCCAGATGCGTCGGGGATCAGACCGGCACCACGTCCTCCCACTTCCGCTGCTCGGCCGAGTCGAGCACGGCATCGCAGACGGCCTGGGTGGCCAGGGCGTCGCGGAAGGTCGGGGGGCAGGGCTTGCCCTGGGCGGCGCAGTCGAGGAAGTCGGCGAACTGGTGGATGAAGGTGTGCTCATAGCCGATCTGCAGGCCGGGGACCCACCAGTGCTTCATGTAGGGCATGTCGCCGTCGGTGATGTGGACCGATCGCCAGCCCCGGACGAGGGAATCGTCGCGGTGGTCGAAGTATTCGAGGCGGTGCAGGTCGTGCAGGTCCCACCGGATCGAGGCGTGCTCGCCGTTGATCTCGAGGGTGTAGAGTGCCTTGTGCCCCCGGGCGTAGCGGGTCGACTCGAACAGGCCGAGCGAACCGTTCTCGAAATGGCAGAGGAACGAGCACGCGTCGTCGATGCCGACCTTCTCGACCTTTCCTGTGAGGCTATGCTTGCGCTCCTTGATGAACGTCTCCGTCATCGCCGAGACGTCGGTGATCTTCCCGTTGAGCCAGATCGCCGTGTCGATGCAGTGGGCGAGCAGGTCGCCGGTGACACCCGAACCCGCGGCGGCGGCGTCGAGCCGCCAGAGCGCCGCACCGCCCTGCGGCAGGTCGGCCGAGATGGTCCAGTCCTGAAGGAAGTTGGCCCGGTAGTGGAAGATCTTGCCGAGTCGCCCTTCGTCGATCAGTTGCTTGGCCAGGCTCACCGCCGGGACACGCCGGTAGTTGTACCAGACGGTGTTGGGCACGCCGGACTTCTCGATGGCATCGACCATCTCTTGCCCCTGCTTCAGGTCCATGGCCAGGGGCTTCTCGCAGAGGACCATCTTGCCGGCCTCGGCGGCGGCGATGGCGATCTCGGCGTGCGTATTGTTCGGCGTGCAGATGTCGATCGCGTCGATGTCATCCCGGGCGATGAGCTTGCGCCAGTCGGTCTCGATCGACTCGTAGCCCCAGCGCTCGGCGAAGGCCTTCGCATTGTTCTCGTCCCGCCCGCAGACGGCCTTCAACACAGGCTTCAGGGGGGGGTCGAAGAACTGGGGAACCTGCTTGTACGCGTTCGAATGCGTCCGGCCCATGAAGCCGTAGCCGATGATACCGATGCGGAGTTCTTTCTTCGAGGCCATGTGACACCTGATCGAATGATGATGTGCGTCGGGTGGGATTCACCTGCCGACGAGAAGGAAGGTGGTGAGCGGTCGCGATGCCCACCCGTCCAAGTGCGTTTCCGTCCAGAGGTCTGGTCGGCGACCGGTCCCGATCGGACCGATCGGCTCAGTCCCGGCCGTTGATCGGAGAGCCGAAGTCGCCCCAACCAGTGCCGGAGTTTCGCCAGCATTGTCCGGTTGCGCTGTCAATGACGAAGACACTGGTACCAGAGTCGCTGATCGCCATCCGGTACCGACCGGGCTCGCCCGCCTCAACCGCCGCCTCGGGCCGCGGCTGGGCGACGCCAGGCCGAGCGGACCAGATTGCGGCGGCCGAGACCAACGCCCCCAGGGCGAAGGCCGCAACGAGCGAGGATCGATCGGTCACAATTGCGCTCCCGTATGCTCACGAGGGATCGGTCGTCGACGATTCGCTCCCGGCTCAGCCCTGCCAGCCGTGGTGATCGCGCACCGCGATCATCTTGGCGAGGATGTCCTTCCAGGTCTGGGGCTGCATCATCACCGAGTTCGGGAACATGCACCCGTCCCAGCAGATATGTTGGAACTTCTTCGTGAGGTTGCCGTCGGCGTCCCGCAGCCAGAATCCGGCGTGGTGCGGGATGTCGAGCTTCCCGTTCGGGTCGTTCGGCAGGCAGTGGCGGCCGGTGTGGTCGTGGGTCCCGGAGCCGAAGACGGTGGCGTCGTTCTGGGCGACGTGGAAATCGATCGTCCAGGGACGCAATGCATCGGTCAGGGTCTTCAGGGCCGAGTCGAGCGCGTCGCGATCGCCCCAGGCGAAATCCCCGGGCAGGATCCGGTCATCCGGGGCGTTCTCACCCAACGTATAAAGCAACGTGTGGGCCATGTCGGCCTGGAAGCCGACCGTCTCCGGCTCGCCCACCCGTTCGAGCAGGTCGACCATGGTCTTCCAGGAGTGCATCCCTCCCCAGCAGATTTCCCCCTCGGCGGCGAGCCGTTCGCCGTGGTCGCGGGCGATCGCGGCGGCCTGCTTGAAGGTCTCGGCGATGTTCGCCTGGTTCGTCTCCGGGTCGGCGGCCCAGTCGGCGGGGGAGCACGCCGAGTCGATCCGGACCACGCCGTACGGACGGACGCCCAGTTCCTTCAGTTTCTTCGCGATGCCGCACGCCTTGCGCACCTGGGTCAGGAACTTCTCCCGCCCCTCGCCCGGATCGTGCGCAGGCCCGCCGCCGGTCGGCGGCCAGACGGGTGCGACCACCGAGCCGATCACCAGGTTTCGGGACCGGACCCTGTCGGCCAGGGCCTTCAATTCGTCGTCACCGGCGTCGATGTCCACATGAGGCGCGAACAGAAACAGGTCGACGCCGTCGAACTTGACCCCGTCGACCTCGGCCGCGGCGGTCAGGTCGAGCAGGGTATCCAGCTCGATCGGCGGGTCGTTCCCCTCCCCCCCCTTGCCGACGACCCCGGGCCAGGCGGCGTTGTGCAGCTTCGGGAACGTGTTCGTGTGGCCGTTGCTCATGTGACCTTCCTTCGAGGTTTCGGGCAAAGCCCATACGGATGTTTCGATCCAGTCGAGGTCGATTCGGCCTGCTCACCGAGCCTGATCGGGTCGGGGGCGGATCACGTCGCGGACCCAGTCGTTCAGCCGGGCGAACCACTCCCCCGCCCCGATCGCATCAGCCAGCTTGAGTTGTTCGAGGACATCGGCCGGGGTCAGCGCGGGCAAGCCCCGGCTCCGGTCGATCGCCTCGTAGGTCCCGTCGTCCTTCCGCCTCCAGAAGGTCACCCGGTCCCTGAGCGGGTCGAACCGCCAAACCTCCGGCACGCCCAGCCTCCCCCAGACCTTCAACGCCTGATTCGCCGAGTGCGACACCTCGACCTCGATCGCCAGGTCGGGCGGCGGCTGCGAGTCCAGGTCGATGTCCACCGCCCCCTTCATTTGCTCGGCGTGTGGCCCGAGGTAAAACGTCTTGTCACCCTCGACGCCGACTTCCTCGTCAGCCCGCCGATAGGTCGCAGTTCCGGCATCTTCCCATCGAATGCCGCATCCGGATGCGACCGCGACGACGAGCTGACCCAGTCGTTCCGCGAACCAATCATGCCGACGCGACGTGACCACGATCTCCAATCTCCGGTCGCAGTAAATGAGTCGCGGATTCGGTCGCTCGCCGATCGCCTCGGAGATGGCCACATATTGGTCCCAGCCGATATCCACCAGCTCGACGAACTGGCCGGGATCGGCGGCGTTCGCGGGAGCGTTCGAGGGTGTCGTTGTGGTTGTGGTCGCGGCCATCAGGCAAGGTCCCTCGGCGCGGGAGCGTCGGCCCGCTGTGCTCGGCACTCGGCGGCGGTCTGCCGGAGCAGGAGTTCGACGCGGCGGATGTCCGGGATCTTCTCCAGGCGGTACGAGTCGAACGGCTCGACCACGCCGTGTTCCGGGTCGACGACGCTCGGTTTCGGGCCGGGGCCCTCCACCGAGAAGGTCAGGGTCCCCAGCCGGCCCGGGTACTCGGTCCGGTGAATATTCCCCACGGTGTGCAGGTCGATGGCCCTCACTTCGATGCCCTGCCGGTCGAACGTCGGGGTCCGCAGGATCACCCGGCGGTTCGTGATGGCATAGAGGTGTTGCGACCGGGTCCAGCGGGTGTTGATCGCCCCTTTGAGCGAGGACAGCAGGAAGATCCCGGAGATCACCGCGGCAATCCCGCAGACGACCCCCAGCGCGACCAGGAGATCGACATTCCTGGGCGGACCTGCTCGGTCTGCCAGTCCGACCTGACGGAACAGGATGACCGATCCGCCGGCGAAGCTCAGCAGCAAGACCAGGTTCAGGACATACCCCGATACCCGGAACGGGTCCTGCTCGCTGCGAGCCGCCCAGAGGAGCCGCTCGCCGGGGAGCAGCTCCTCCTTGATTCGGCCTCGGGCATCCTCCTGCAACTCGGCGAGGATGTCCTCGATCTCGGGCGGCTGGGGCTCGTCCATCGACGATCACTCCACCAGGAAGATTCGGCTCAGCTCGCCCTGTACGCACCGACCTTCGGCAGGTCCTTGTGGACGTCCGGGCCGAAGTAGCGGAGGCTGACGAACGGCTCGCTGCCGGTGTTGGTGAAGGTCACGCCGTCGGCGGCGGCCTTGGCGGTGATGAACACCTCGTCCTTGGTCGTCTCACCGTAACGGATGTAGACCGGGCAATCGACCTCCAGCGAGCCGATGGTCCCGCTGCCCTGCGTGACGATCAGGCCCGAGGCCCCCGGGTCGGTGATCTTGGTCGAGTAGCCCGGCTCGATTGTCAGCTCGCAGGCGCTGAAGCACTGCTCGCCGTTGATGTGGCCATAGACGACCCACTTATCGACATACCCTCGGCCGGGGCCCCCGGAGCGGACGACCGGCTCGAGGTAGTGGTTGTCCTTGAAGTGCTCGTCGAGGTTCTGCTCCCAATCGAGTTGATCGATCAGGTAGTCGAGGTCCTGGTGATACTCGGGGGGCACGTCCTTGACGAGCAGCTCCCAGGGGACCCGGCGGCCTTCGACCATCGACTGATACATGCCGAAGACGTCCGACCCCCACTGCGGCTCGTACGTCACCAGCGACCCCGGGGCGTGCAGGACGCACGACGGCATGAGCCAGCCGGTGCCCGGCTTCAGGCGGTAGGCCTTCGAGTAGTCGAGGATGCCGTTATCCCCCTCGTTCCACCGTTCCAGGCAGCGCTTGATGTCGGCCTTGGTCGTGCCCGGCTCGAGCCCCATGAAGGTGTAGGGGAAGTTGTTGCCGGTCCAGTTGTGCTGCGGGGGGAAGTAGTAGCTCTCCGGCTTCCCTTCCAGACCGAGCTTGGCCGCCTGCTCGGCGTTCTGGTGCATGTGGTGCGGGATCGGCCCGAGGTTATCGAAGAACTTCGAGTAGACCGGCCACTTCTTGTACTTGTCCCACAACTCCTTGCCGATCATCTCGGCGCCGTGAGCCGCGATCGCGTCGCGGAGGGTGAAGCGGTCCCCCCCCTCGGCCACGACGTACGAGAGCCCTTCATCCGGCGGGGCCCCCTCGTTGGCCGCCGGGGTCGTCGAGGAGAACCATCGTTCGTCGATGCCGCCCCGGTGGGTGCCCAGCGCATAGAGATCCTCGCGGGCCAGCTTCAACCGCCCGCCCGGCATGAGGAACGACCGAGGGACCCAGGTCGGGGCGAGGCGGAGGATCCCCTCGCCGTCGTCAAGCGCCTTGCGGGCGCGGGAATCGAGATTCTGATCGCTCATGGAACTCGCACTCTCCAGCGGGGGCCGTCGCACGGCGAAGAACGGACCATCGCCGGCCCCTTTGTGCTCAAAAAGCGGTCGGTGGTGCCTCGCGTCATCGACAGCAGACAAGGCCTTCGGTTGTAAACCCCACGATCGGCCGACGCAAGCACCTTCAGTCGCCCATCGAGGGGTTCGCCGGCATGCCCGGCTCAACCGGCGCCGATTGCCAGCGACTGGCCAGGCGAGTCGCGTCGGCGGGCGTGACCCGATACAGGAGGATTGAGTAGCCAATCTGCCCGATCGGCTCCAGCGATTCGAAGTACCGGAACGCCCCGAGCCGGGCCGACATCGGCGCCCACCGATCCGGCGCGTAGACCCGCCAGGGCAAGCCCCGCATCAACGACGCGCTCACGGCATAAAGTCCCGGCTCCGGAGGCCCCGCATCCTGCCCCGGCCGTTCGGGGAGCGTCCCCGGCAGGACCGGCGGCAAGAACCAGTCGAGCGGCCTCCCCGACCCGATCGACGGGTCATCCACCTGCGCCCGGATGTTGAACACCTCCGGATTGACCTGCCCGAAGTAGGCAATCCCCACCCGCTCCCCCGGCGCATTCAGCTCCAGCCAGTCATGCAAACCCTTGAGATCCTGGCCCCAGTCGAGGTTGCTGTCGATCAGGTGCTCCGACCCCCGTTTCGCCCCGCCCGACACCCAATTGAAATAGGCAAGATAGTGCGGGTGAATCAATAAGGCCGCCGAGGCCGTCGCCAGCAAGCCGACACCGATGCCCGCGATCGCCGCCGTCCGCGCCCCCCCTTGCAGCCCCGATGCCCACGGGGCGAGCCGTCCGGCCCCGAGGAACAGATACGGGAAGATCGGCAGGACGTAGCGCAAGCCGATCGCGATGTTCGTCCCGAAGCTCATCACCCCGAGCACCACCGCCGGGACGATCCAGATGCTCGCCTCGTCCACCGCCTCGGCCCGGTTCCGACTCGCCATCGGGATCACCGCGATCGCCAGCAGCAGCAACGCCCAGGTCCCTTCCGGCACCTTGTAGACGAGCGTCATCAGGTAGTAATACCACCAGCTCTCGTTGCTCAGCTCGCCGTCGAGGAACACGGGATAGCCCGAGATGGCATCGGGCGGGATCGAGGCGTTCATCCAATCATCGGCGAACATCATCGCCCGGACGGGAACCCCCTCGGCTTCGAGCTTCTGGTCGTCGAAGCCGGAGACGTAGTATTCCGGGAGCGGCACCGGCAACGATGCGAGCGGCGTCCCCCGGAACCGATTCTCGCGGAACTGGAGCACCCCCGCCTTCAGGTCCGGCCCCTGGCGGGTCGGATCGGTCCGGAACAACGGCCGAGGCGTCTCGCGTTCCGTCGTCAACGTCTGGCAGGTGAACGCGAAATCCCCCAGCTTCTTCCCCGTCCCCTCGAAGCCATAGCCGATATTGATGACCAAAACGCTTAACGCGACCATCGCCACCCCTTGCACCGCCGATCGCCCCACCCGACGCACCCGCCCGGCCCGTTCCCCTCGCGTGAGTTCCTGGATCAGCCAGAGCAACGGCCAGAGCCCGTAAAGCAGGAGCAGGCTGAACTTGGTCAGTTGCGCGATCCCGAGCAACAGCCCCGCCACCACGACGAGGCCCCACGTCGGCCGCCTCAGGAAGTGCCAGAACGCATAGGTCGCCGCGAATCCGATCACCGTCGCGCTGACGTCCGTCGTGATCAGCCGCGTATGCGCCAGGATGTTCGGGCAGAAGGTCCAAAGCGTCAGACTGATCAACCCTCCCCAGGGCCCCCAGAGCCTCCGCGACCAGTCGAAGATGACCAACCCTCCGATAACGGCGGCAATCGGCATCATCAACCGCGCGGGTGCCATCAATTCGAACAACCTCGGCGCGTTGAGCAGCATGAACCCATGCGCAAACGCCGCCTTGTTCGCGTCGGGCCAGCCCCAGCGGGCCTCTCGGTACAGTGGGGCCGTCTCGGGCCCGGCTTGCAACACCGGCAAGGCCGCCAGCAGCTTGATGAGGGGCGGATTGTGCGGATAGAGCCGGAAGGTCCCCATCTCCCAGTAGCTCACCCCGGCCGGCAGGTGGACCACCTCATCCACGGTCGGGGTTTCCCCCAGCAGGCTGATGACCGCCAGCGACCACTGCACGATCAGAAGCAGACCGACGATCAGGACCAGTCTCGGCCGCGTGAGGAGCGATCGCCCGGCCCCCTCCTCCATCGACGGAGGCGACGGTGAGGCGGATGGCGTTGACGGCGAAGCATTCCCCCCGGTCGAGCTGCGAGTCCGGGGGGCCGATCGGGGCTTGCGGCGGGGCATCTGCGCAACTCCGGGGCGAAGGGGTCAGGCGCCCCGGACCAGGGCATCCATCGCGGCGAAGCGATCCTTCAGGTCGCCGTACAGCCCGCGATAAATCGGGTAGGCCGCGTCGTACAAGGCCTTGGTCGCGGGATCGACCGGGGTCGTCTCGACCACCTGAATCGTCGCGTCGCACGCCTCGGCCACCGAGGCATAGGCCCCCGTCCCCACCATCGCCAGCAGGGCCACCCCGAAGGCCGGCCCCTCGCTCGCATTGATCATGCATACGTCCTGACCATAAATGTCGGCCTGGATCTGCCGCCAGAGGGCGTTGCGGGCGCCACCGCCGGAGAGGCGAATCTGGGTGATCGCCGCCCCCATCTCCCGGATCAGCTCCAGGCTGTCGCGCATGGCGTAGGTCGCCCCTTCTATGACCGACCGGATCAGGTGGGCGCGACCATGCCGGACGGTCAGGCCGATCCAGCCTCCTCGGGCGTTCGGATCGAAGTGCGGCGTCCGTTCCCCCGTCAGATACGGCAGGAAGAATAAACCTTCCGCGCCGGGTCCCACGGTCGCGGCTTCATCGGTCAGCAGGAAGTACGGATCGACCCCCTGCTCCTTCGCCGCCAGCACCTCCGCCTTGCCCAGCTCGTTGCGGAACCACTGCAAGGCCCCGCCGGCCGCCAGGACCACCCCCATCACGTGCCAGGCCCCCGGCACCGCGTGGCAACCGCGTTGCAGGCGTCCTTCCGGGTCGAAGCCCGCTTCATCCGTGTGGCAGAAGACGACGCCCGAGGTCCCCATCGTCGCCGAGACGGCGCCCGACCGGACGATCCCGTTGCCGACCGCCCCGGCCGGCTGATCGCCGCCACCGCCGACGATCGGTGTGCCCGGCTTCAAACCCGTCGCCTCGGCCCCCTTCGCACTGACCTGCGCCGAGACCTCGAAGCTCTCGAAGCAATCGGGCAAGAGCGAGCGATCCAGGTCGAGCTTCCCGAGCAGCTCGTCGCTCCACCTGCGGTTCGCCACGTCGAGCAGCAAGGTGCCCGAGGCGTCGCTCACCTCCGTCGCGAACGTGCCCGAGAGCCTGTAGCGGATGTAATCCTTCGGCAAGAGGACCGTGCGGACCCGCTCCCAGTGCTTCGGCTCGTGGGCACGGACCCAGAGGATTTTCGGCGCCGTGAAGCCGGTCAACGCCCGGTTGGCGACCATCCGGACGAGCGCCTCGCGGCCCCCGGCCTTCGCCTCGATCTCGGCGCTCTCGGCTCCGGTGCGCTGATCGTTCCAGAGCAAGGCCGGACGGACGACCTCCCCCTGTTCATCGAGGAAGACCGAGCCGTGCATCTGGCCGCTCAGGCCGATCCCCGAGACGTCCTCCGGCCTGAGATTCCCCTTCGCCAGCACCTCGCGGACGGTGGCAATCGTCGCGTCCCACCAGAGCTTCGGATCCTGCTCCGACCAGCCCGGCTTCGGATACGAGCACGGATACTCGGCCGAGGCGCTCGCGACGATCTCCCCCGACTCCCGGACGGCGAGGGTCTTCGTGCCCGAGGTGCCGACATCGATCCCCAAGGTGACACTCACGTCGTGATCTCCCAGCGCTCGCCGCACCGCTTCACCACCGGCTCGACCCCGGCGGTCAGCCCCTTCGCCGCCTCTTCAAAGTCACCGATGGGCACGGTGTTGAACGTAAACATGTCGTAATGATGCGGCACCAGGAACCGAGGGCGGCACAGGTTCGCCAGCTCCACCGCCTCCTCGGCCGACATGTTCCCCGCCACCTTCCGCCGCGGGTCCCAGCCGTTGATCGGCAGGAAGAAAGCGTCGAACGGCCCCGGCCCCAGGTTCTCGACCAGGCCATCGTAAACGACCGAATCCCCGCTGTGGTAGAACCTCAAGCCATCGACCTCGACCACGAACCCGAGGTACAGGCAGAGCCCCGACGTGTCCGTATCGAGGTCCATGTGGGCCGACGGCAAGGCCCGGACCGTGAACCCGGCCCGCTCGTGTTCCCAGCCGTTATCCAGCCCCACCAGCCGCTTGCTCGGCAGGCCCAGCTTCTCGCAGTGATGGATGAGCGCCTCCGGCACGCACAGCTCCGCCGCCGGATTGGCCCCGAGCAGCGGCGAGAGCGTCTCGCCGTCGATGTGGTCGGTGTGCTTGTGGCTCCCGAGCACCAGGTCGATCCCCGACAACTCGTTCCCCCGGATCGGGCACTCGGTCATCCGGATGTGAGGTTTGTCCGTGTTCGCATATTTCGCGGTGAGCGACTCGGACAGATACGGGTCGATCACCAACGTCCCGAACCGCGACTTGTACAGGAACCCGCTCTGCCCGAGCCACCAGACGGCCAGCGTCCCCGGCTCGGGGATCGTCTCGCGGATCTCGGCGGCCAGCTCGGCCCCGCGTTTCTTCGGCTGAATCAATTCAGACATCGGCATGCTCGATTGCGTTATTGCGTCGGCCGGGGTGTCCCGTCGAGTGTCTAAGTTACTCCTTGCCCAGTTCGCGGCGAACCAGGCGGACCCCCTCGACCATCGCCTTCGCCTTGCCCACCGCCACGTGCCTGGCCGTCTGCGAGAAGCCGCAATCGGGCGTCACCGAGACGCGCGAGGCATCGACATGCTTCAGGACCGACCGCAACCGGTCCGCCACCAGTTCCTTCGGCTCGATCCACGTATTCTTCACGTCCACCAGGCCGACCGCCACGTCCATCGACTCCGGCAACTCGGCCAGCAGCTCCAGCTCCGCCATCTCCCGGCTGGCGAACTCCATGGCGAGCTGGTTCACCTTCGCCCTGCCGATGTGCGGGAAGAGCGGCCGGTACGACCGCCAGCCGACGGCCCTCGCCCGGTAGTTGCCGAAGCACATGTGCATACTGATGTACGCATCCACCCCCTCGACGGTCCTGGCCACGATGTCGAGGAACACCTCCGGGTTGTCCGGATGGCAGGCGAAGCTCGGCTCGTCGAGCTGGAGGAAGTCCACCCCCTCGGCCACCAGCGCCTTCAGCTCGGCGTTGACGATCGGCACGAGGGCCTCCGTCACCCCCATCCGGTCGGGGTAGACCTCCCCACCGTTGATGCAGCCGGCCAGGGTGAACGGGCCGGGCACGGGCATCTTCGTCGGGGCCTCGGTGACGAGGCGGAAGCGGCGCAGCTCCTCGACCGTCCCCAGCCCCTTCGGGGCCGAGAGCGGCGCGACGCAGCGATATTTGCTCCGCTGGTCGTGCGCCGGAGCCCCCCAGAGGCGGGCCGTCGGCAAGGGTTCGATCCCTTCCAGGAAATCATAGAAGCCGAGGTTGAAGTCGACCCGCTGCACCTCGCCGTCGGTGATCCGGTCGAGCCCCGCCCGGAGCTGGTCGTCGACCACCACGCGCACGGCGTCTCGCACGGCTTCCTCGCGATCGAGCAGGCCGAAGCGATCCGGATGCGCGGCGATCTCGGCGACGATCGCCTCGTACCAGCCGGGGAACGACCAGCTCCCGATCACCGTCGCGGGAATCAAGGGTTCAGACATGATCAGTCTACCAGGACAAGAGGTGTTCGCGATCCAGGGCCGGTCCCGTCAACTCAACGATCATCCGGCGTCCCGAGCAAGCGATCGAGCGACTCCACCGCGATCGGGTGGTACTTCGGTCGGGCCATCGCGTAGATGACCCGGGCGCGTTCGAGTTCCCCCGCCTCGACCATCGCCCCGTACAGGGGCATGAGGAATTTCCGACGGCCGATGGTCGTCAGGAAGCGATCGAGCCGGGCATCGGCCTCGCCGTAGCCGGTCCGAATCGCCAGCTCGAGCCACTGACAGGCGATCTCGGCGTTCTCTCGCTGCGTCAGCATCAAGGCCCGATCCAGCTCGGCCACGCGATCGACGGCCAGGTCCCTCGGCAAGGCCCCGAGGAAGTGCAGCCATTCCTGGGTCGACCAGTCCTCCGCCTGCAACTCGTCCGCCTCGATTTCACCATCGACCCACGACTGCACCTGACGATCGACCGCGGCCAAGCGATCAGACTTCGGCTCCCGGATGGGGGGCAGCCCCGGGGCATCCAGCCAGGCGCGGAGATCGACTTGCTCGGCCGCTTCGGGATCGTCGGCCACGAGTTCCTTCATCACGTAATCTTCGAATTGCTCGGCCGTGATGCTCTGGAACGCGAAGTGGTCGAAGTACCCGCGGAGAAACGCATCAAACCGCTCCCTGCCGAAGGCCTGTTCCAGGGTCCTGAGGAACAAGGCCCCCTTGTCGTACGGCACGGAGGTGACATTGTCGTCCGGGTCTCGGCCCCAGAGGTCGATATTGAGAATCTGATCGCGTTCATCCAGCTCGTCGAGCGTCGCACGGAGCCCGGCCAGGGCGAGCACGTCTTCCATCGCGGCGAGATCCGGCCCGTACACGTCCTCGACGATCCGCCGCTCGATGTACGAGGTGAATCCCTCGTTGAGCCAGAAGTCGTCCCAGGTGGCATTAGTCACGAGGTTCCCCGACCACGAATGCGCCAGCTCGTGCGCCACCAACGAGACGAGCGAGCGGTCGCCGGCCAGGATGGTCGGCGTGGCGAAGGTCAGCAGCGGATTCTCCATCCCGCCGTAGGGGAAGCTCGGCGGCAGGACGAGCAAATCATACCGCCCCCAGCGATACGGCCCGAACCGCTCCTCGGTCGTCTCGATCATCGCCTCGGTGTCCGCGAACTCGAACGCCGCCGCCTCGATCAGGGCCGGCTCGGCATACACCCCCGAGCGTTCCCCGAGCGTCCGGAACTCCAGGTCGCCCACCGCCAGGGCGATCAGGTAGGGGGGGATCGGCCTCGGCATCGAGAACCTGAAGGGGACATGCTCCGCGGGGTCGTCGGCCGGCCGGGTCGGATTCGTGCCGAAATTCCCGAGCGCGCTCATCACCGCCTTCAGGCCCGGACGATCGACCCGGATCTCCGCGTCGTACAGGACGCGCACCCCGGGCGAATCCTGGAGCGGGATCCACGATCGCGCGTGAATCGCCTGGCTCTGCGAGAAGAGGAACGGCAGCTTCCCCCCGGCCGTCTGCTCGGGTTCGAGCCATTGCAGGGCCGAGGCCGCCGGGTCCGTCCGGTACGTCACGATCACCTCGAGCAGATCCCCGACCTGGATCACC
The DNA here is from genome assembly GCF_040717455.1 of Tautonia sp. JC769. Classification (NCBI taxonomy): domain Bacteria; kingdom Pseudomonadati; phylum Planctomycetota; class Planctomycetia; order Isosphaerales; family Isosphaeraceae; genus Tautonia; species Tautonia sp. JC769. The sequence goes on along the minus strand of NZ_JBFEFH010000001.1, from coordinate 219,724 downwards.
AAGGGCACCCCGTGAATCGGCGTCCCGTCCGATCGGTTCCCCTCGGGAAAGAGCGTCCGTTCCGCCTCCGGGACCTCCGTCCTCACCAGCTCGAAGGGCAAATCGACCAGGGTGCCCAGCCCCACCACCCCCTGGACGCGCTCAATCTCCAGCCCGTTCGTATCGAGCCACAACGCCGCCCCTTCGGGGCAATCAGGGGCGCGATCAATCGACAGCCGGGCGGTCCCGGCGAGTCGATGCGCCTCGAAGTCGACCTCCAGCGCGAGCTTCACCGCGCTGACGCGTACCTGATGCGGATTCCCCCACGAGTGGACGTCGACGGCTCCCGGGGCGAGGCCCGCCCGCGACGGCGGCCGGAAGGCGTCCTGCCCCTCCGCAATGGGCCCCCCTCCCAGCAGCATCGTCAGCACCAGAAGAAGCAGAGGCATCTCAATCCCCCCCAGAACCGCCCCGTTGCCGATCCGCCCGCGCCGCATCCGCCTTCCCCCTTCGTAAGCGATCCGAGCCGTCCCGGGGACTCCATCCCGACGGGTCCGACCAGCCCCCTCGCCGGCCCAGGCTTCGATCGGGTGTCACTGCCCGTTCTCCCTCGATCTCAGTCTCAGTGCGGTCGATCGTGTCCGAGCGAGCGTGCCGCCCGCCCCCTTCGGCAATCACGCCGGGTGCTTCAGCGATGACACGCGCCCGGCCCCGTTGTCCTCCGAGATCACCCGATCGATGGTGCCCCGCTCCGCTGACCAACGCCGCCCCACGCGCCCCGAGGCGAGGACCTCCCCGTGGTTTTTCAATGACGACTCTAACCTGCCCGCCCCTGCTCCTCCAGAGAGCGCCCCGGCCGACGAGTCGCGATCGAACCCCTCGGCCGATCGGCCCAGGGCGGTCGTCGCTTCGGAGCCCGATGCCGCCTCCGGCCGATGGGCCCCGAAACCTCCCCTCTCCGCGACCGTCCTCCGCCCCCCCCCTGCCGTGACGCTATCTCCCCTGGCCGCAACGACCTTCGTCACGAAGGCCGACCCGCGTCGACCGAAAAAAACACCGCCGTTCCAAAAAGACCCAACGTTGTCTTGCATCCATCCCGTAACTCTCGGTATGTTCGGACGGATTCTCTGTTAAACAAGTCGCCGACATTGCGCGTGATGCTGAGACCCATTTTGGTCGGATCTCCGCCCTCCTTTCCATCCTCCATCCCCCCCTGGCGTGCTCGTTCCACTGTGCGACTCCATCCCGGTTTCCTCCCGCTTGGCCCGGCTGTCCGCGATCCTTCGAGCTGATGGAGCGCTTCAAAGGCCCCGGATGCCCGCCGGAGGTTGATCCCTCCACTATCCCTCATCCCTCAAGGAGACGTCTGATGACCCCTCCGCTCCGCACGATCGGCCGCCGTGGGTTCCTGACGGTGGGCGCTTGCGGCTTCGGCCTGACCTTGAGCGACCTGTTTCGCCTCCGGGCCCGGGCCGAGCAGAAGGATTACGCCCCGATCGAGGCCAAGGCTGATTCGGTCATCCACATCTTCCTGCCCGGCGGCCTGGCCCACCAGGAATCGTTCGACCCCAAGCCGTACGCCCCGATCGAGTACCGCGGCGAGATGGGCTCGATCGACACGGCCCTCCCCGGAGAGCGCTTCAGCGAGACGCTCCCGCAGACCAGCCGGATCGCCGACAAGCTCACCGTCATCCGCTCGATGACCCACGGCGAGGCCGCCCACGAGCGCGGCACGCACAACATGTTCACCGGGTACCGCCCCAGCCCGGCCCTGCAGTATCCGAGCATGGGCAGCGTCATCTCGCACGAGTACGGCCCCCGCAACAACCTGCCGCCGTACGTCTGCGTCCCGAACATGCCGAACGAGTACGCCGGCACCGGCTACCTCAGCTCGGCCTTCTCCCCCTTCGCCCTCGGCAGCGACCCGGCCCGGCGCAACTTCCGCGTCCAGGATCTCGACCTCCCCGGCGGGGTCGACGACTCCCGGTTCGCCACCCGGCGCTCCGCCCTCGACGCCGTCAACGACTACTTCCGCAGGCGCGAGTCGTCCGACGAGCTGACCGCGATGGACTCCTTCTACGACCGGGCTTACAGCCTCATCAGCTCGCCCGACGCCCGAGCCGCCTTCGACATCAACGCCGAGCCCGAGGAGGTCCGCAACGCCTACGGCATGAACCAGGCCGGCCAGCGCATGCTGATGGCCCGCCGCCTCGTCGCCGCCGGCGTCCGCATGGTCACGCTGACCTACGGCGGCTGGGACATGCACAACCAGGTCACCCGAGGCATGAAGCGCCTCATGCCCTCCTTCGACCAGGCGTTCGCCGCCCTGATCAACGACCTCGACCGGACGGGCCTGCTCGACCGCACCCTGGTCATGGTCTCCAGCGAATTCGGCCGCACGCCGAAGATCAACCGCACGGCCGGCCGCGACCACTGGCCGAAGGTCTTCAGCGTCGCCCTGGCCGGCGGCGGACTCAAGCGCGGCTACATCCACGGCGCCAGCAACTCGACCGCCAGCGACCCCGACCGCGACCCGGTCGGCCCCGAAGACCTGGCCAAGACCGTCTACCACCAGCTCGGCATCGTCGCCGACAAGGAACTGATGGCCCCCGGCGATCGCCCGATCGAGATCGTCGACGGCGGCCGCGTGGTCGACGAGTTGCTCGCCTGATCCCGCTCCGGCGACAATCGAACGGGAACCGGGAGGGGTGCCCCGCACAAGGCCCCCCTCCCCTCGTCGCACCCGTTCCTCGATCGAGGCTTCAAGGCGATGCCGAACGTGCTTCTCTCTCGGGAACAGCTCCGGCGCATCATCCGCAGGCGAAAGGAGTCGGGCGCCTACCGCTGGGATGAGGTCTGGGACGGAGTGTACGTCGTGTCTCCCGATCCGGACATCCAGCACCAGGGGCTTGCCGGGGAATTCTATCATGTGTTCCGACTTGCCCTTGTCGGTGATCCCGAAGCCTTGATCTACCCCTCAATCAACATCTCCGACCGCCCCGATCGCTGGCGGAAGAACTTCCGCTGCCCCGACGCCGCCGTCTTCCTCCCCGGCAACCCGGCCGAAAACCGAGGAGCCTACTGGCTGGGCGGCCCCGACTTCCTGGTCGAGATCCTCAGCCCCGGCGACCGTGCCCGCCGCAAGCTCCCCTTCTATGCGAACGTCGGCGTCCGAGAAGTCCTGATCGTCGATCGCAACCCCTGGCGGCTAGAACTCCATCGCCGCCTCGAAGATCGGTTCCTCCTGGCCGGGACGTCGAGCCCGGACGACCCGGAACCGATCGCCAGCGCCGTCCTTCCACTCCGTTTCCGCCTCGTTCCCGGTGAACCGCGACCGACCATCGAAGTCGTCCGCCTCGACGGTGCCCGCTGGTCCGTTTGACGGAACCCGACGCCCTTGATTCCTCCCTCGTCTCGCTCCGCCTCCGACCCTCGCTCTGCCGCCGCCGCCTTCCTTCCCCCGCGAGAACCACCAATGCGTCTTCATCGCCTCCTTCCCACCGCCGCCCTGGTGCTTCTTCTGGTGGCCTCGGCCGCTTCGGCCTCGTCCCCGGTCCTCAATGCGATCCTGCCGGCCGGGGCACAGCGCGGCACCGAGGTCGAGCTGACCCTCTCCGGCGATCGGCTCGCCGACGCGCAGGAAATCCTCTGGTATCAGCCGGGGATCGAGACGATCGCGCTCGAGCCGGCCGACGCCAACACCGTCAAGGCGACCGTCCGCATCGCCGAGGATGCCCGGCTCGGCCTGTACGACCTCCGGGTCCGCACCGCCACCGGCATCAGCCACCTCCGCACCTTCAGCGTCGGCGCCTATCCCGAAATCGCCGAGGCCGCCGACGCCAACAGCAACTTCGAATCGCCCCAGCCGATCCCGCTGAACGTCACCGTCCTCGGCGTCGCCGAGAACGAGGACGACGACTTCTACGTCATCGAGGCGAAGCAAGGGGACCGGATCACCGCCGAGGTCGAGGGGATCCGGCTCGGGAAGACCCTCTTCGACCCCTACGTCGCCATCCTCAACCCCCAGCGGTTCGAACTCGTCCGCAGCGACGACGCCAGCCTCGTCCGGCAAGATCCGATCGTCCAGCTCATCGCCCCCGAGGACGGCCAGTACATCATCCAGGTCCGCGAGAGTGCCTACCAGGGCAACGGCAACTGCCATTATCGCCTGCACGTCGGCCACTTCCCCCGGCCCAGTGCCCTCGTCCCGGCCGGCGGGCCGATCGGCGAGACGGTCGAGGTCCAGTGGATCGGCGACATCGAAGGGGACCGCACCCAGGCCGTCACCCTCCCCAACCAGGCCGACCCCGACTTCGGCCTCCTGGCCGAGGACGACCGCGGCGTCTCCCCCGCCCCGTACGCCTTCCGCCTCAGCCCGTTCGGCAACGTGATCGAGTCCGGCTCGACCGCCGAGCCCACCCCCTTCGCCCCGCCGATGGGCCTCAACGGCGTCATCCGCGAGGACGGCGAGACCGACCGCTTCCGCTTCGAGGCCAAGGGCGGCCAGGTCCTCGACGTCCGCGTCTTCGCCCGGGCGCTCGGCTCCCCGCTCGACTCGGTCCTCGTCGTCTCGAAGGTCGGCGGCGGGAACGTCGGCGCGAACGACGACAGCGGCGGCCCCGACAGCTCCTACCGCTTCACCGCCCCCGAGGACGGCGAGTACCTCATCAGCATCCGCGACCACCTCCGGAAAGGCAGCCCGAGCCACTTCTACCGGATCGAAGTCACCCCCGTCGAGCCGAAGCTGACAATCAGCCCGCAGAACGAGAACCCGCAGATCGGCGTCGTCACCGCCTCGGTCCCGAAGGGGAACCGCCTCGCGATGCTCGTCAACGCCTCCCGGGCCGACTTCGGCGGCGACCTGGCCTTCTCGGCCGAGGGCCTGCCCGAAGGTATCGCCCTCGACGCCGACACGATGGCCGCCGGGATCGCCCAGATGCCCCTGCTCCTCTCGGCCGCGCCCGACGCCCCGGTCGCCGGCTCGCTCGCCAAGCTGACCGGCCGCCCGACCGATGAGTCCCTCGCGGTCCCCTCCGAAACGGCCCACACCGTCGAGCTGGTCCAGGGGCGCAACAACATCCCCTTCTGGACCCGATCCGTCGACCGCCTGGCCGTCAGCGTGTCTGAGGAATCCCCCTTCTCCATCGAGGTCGTCGAGCCGAAGGTCCCCCTCGTCCGCAACGGAGCCATGCAATTGAAGGTGGTGGCCACCCGCGCCGAGGGGTTCACCGCCCCGATCGCCGTCGCCCTCCCCTGGAATCCCCCCGGCATCGGATCGGCCGGCGGCGTCTCGATCCCCGAAGGCCAGAATGAGGCCCTCATCCCCCTGAACGCCGCCGACAACGCCGGCCTGGCGACCTGGAAGATCGTCGTCAACGGCTCCTCGACTGGCCCCGACGGCCCGGTCACGGTCAGCTCGCAGCTCGTGCCCCTGACGATCGCCGAGAAGTTCCTCACCTTCGAGTTCGAGCGGGCCGCCGCCGAGCAGGGCAGCGAGGCCCCCCTGCTCGTGAAGGTCAACCAGCTCACCCCGTTCGAGGGGGAGGCGACCGTCACCCTCGTCGGCCTGCCCAACGCCGCGACCGTCGAGCCGACGACCATCACCAAGGACACCTCGGAAATCATCTTCCCGATCCAGACCGCCGCCGAGACCCCCGAGGGGACCCACAAGAACCTCTTCTGCCAGGTCGTCATCACGCAGGACGGCGAGCCGATCCAGCACAACCTCGGCTCCACCGAGCTCCGGGTCGACAAGCCCCTGCCCAAGGAAGAACCGAAGGCCGAGGCCGCCGCCCCGACCCCCGCCCCCGCCCCGGCCGAGACCAAGAAGCCGCTCAGCCGCCTCGAGCAGCTCCGCCTCGACGAGCAGCAGCGGACCGAATCCACCACCGAGCCCACCGGAGACGCCGACGATCAGCAAGGCTGATCCCCGCTCGCGCGTATTCGCACCACCAGGACCAGACCAACCCGTTCCCTCTGCTCGATGTCCGCCCTCCTGGATTCCGAACCGAATCCATCGAAGCCCGACCCGCGCAGCCGACGGCAGGAGACGCCAGCCATGCCCGCCTCGATCCGGACCTGCTTGACCGCCGCCTCGATCGCCCTGCTCGCCCTCCCGGGGGCGGCCAGCGCCGACGGGCCGGCGATCGCCGAGCTCCAGGTCTTCCCCCCCCAGGTCAATCTCACCACCGACCGCGATCGCCAGTCGATCGTCGTCCAGGCCAACTTCACCAACGACACCACCCGAGACGTCACCGCCGAGGCCACCTTCGCCCTGGCCGACCCCTCGCTCGTCCGGGTCGACGAGTCGCACACGTATTACCCCGTCGCCGACGGCTCGACCGTTTTGACCGTCGCCTTCGGCGATCGATCGGTCGAGGTCCCCGTCACCGTCGCCCGGGCCGGCGAGATCCCCCCCCTGAGCTACCGGCTCGACGTGATGCCCGTCTTCATGAAGGCCGGCTGCAACTCCGGCGGCTGCCACGGCGCCGCCCGCGGCAAGGACGGGTTCCGCCTCTCCCTCTTCGGCTTCGACCCCGAGGGCGACTATCACCGCCTGCTCCGCGAGCTCCCCGGCCGCCGCGTCAACCTCTCCGTGCCCGAGGCCAGCACCGTCCTCGAAAAGGGGGCCGGGCTCGTCCCCCACTCCGGCGGCCAGCTCTTCGGCACCGACAGCGAGCTCTACGGGACCATCCGCGAGTGGATCGCCGCCGGCGCCCCGAACGACACCGTCGAGGAGCTGCCGACCCTCACCGACGTGCAGCTCTACCCCAGCCGGGCCGTGCTCGACGGCAAGGGCTCGACCCAGCAGATGACCGTCCGCGCCGTCTACTCCGACGGCACCGACCGCGACGTCACCTCGCTGGCCGTCTTCAGCACCAACAACGACAACTCGGCCGTCGTCGACGGGGCCGGCCTCGTCACCGCCGGGGAGCGGGGCGAGGCCTTCGTCATGGCCCGCTTCGAGACCTTCACCGTCGGCTCCCAGTTCCTCGTCCTGCCGCAGGGGCTCGAGTTCGAGTACCCCGACGAGCCCGAGGCCAACTACATCGACACCCTCGTCGCCGACAAGCTCCGGAAGATCCGGGTCGCCCCGTCCGAGGTCTGCTCCGACGAGACCTTCCTCCGCCGCGTCTCGCTCGACCTCGTCGGCCTCGTCCCCACCCCCGACGAGTACCGGGCCTTCCTCGACGACCCCGACCCCGACAAGCGTTCGAAGGTCATCGACGAGCTGCTCACCCGCAAGGAATTCTCCGAGATCTGGGTCCAGAAGTGGGCCGAGCTGCTCCAGGTCCGGACCGTCCAGAACCGGATCGAATACAAGGGGATGTACCTCTACTACAACTGGCTCGTCGAGCAGCTCTCCAACGACGTCCCCATGGACGTCATGACCCGAGACCTCCTCTCGGCCAGCGGCGGCACCTTCCAGAGCCCCGCCACCAACTACTACCAGGGGACCAACGACCAGCTCCTGATGGCCGAGAACGTGGCCCAGGTCTTCATGGGCATGCGGATCCAGTGCGCCCAGTGCCACAACCACCCGTTCGACCGCTGGACCCAGGATGACTATTACGGCTTCGTCGCCTTCTTCGCCCAGATCGGCCGCAAGCAGGGCGAAGACTACCGCGAGACGATCATCTTCAACTCCGGCGGCGGCGAGACGAAGCACCCGGTCGACGGCCGCAACATGCCGCCGAAGTTCCTCGGCGGCGAGATCCCCGACGTGCGCGGCAAGGACCGGCGCGAGGTCCTGGCCGACTGGCTCGCCTCCCCCGACAACCCGTTCTTCGCCACCAGCTTCGTCAACCGGGTCTGGGCCCACTTCTTCGGCATCGGCATCGTCGAGCAGGTCGACGACTTCCGCGTCTCGAACCCCGCCTCGAACCCCGAGCTGCTCGACGAGCTGGCCCGCCGCTTCACCGACTCCGGCTACGACCTGAAGTCCCTCGTCCGGGACATCTGCAACAGCCGGACCTACCAGCGCGACACGGTCGCCAACGACTCGAACGCCCACGACTCGGTCAACTTCGCCCGCGCCAACCTCCGGCGGATCAAGGCCGAGAACCTCCTCGACGTGATCAGCCAGGTCACCGACACCCAGGAGAAGTTCCGGGGGCTCCCGCTCGGCGCCCGGGCCGTCCAGATCGCCGACGGCCGCTCCTCGAACTACTTCCTCACGACCTTCGGCCGCGCCACCCGCGAGACCGTCTGCTCGTGCGAGGTGAAGATGGAGCCGACCCTCTCGCAGTCGCTCCACCTGCTCAACGGCTCGACCACCAACGCCAAGATCCGCTCCAGCCCCGTGCTCAAGTCCCTGGTCGAGAGCGACTTGCCCCCCGAGGACCTCATCACCGACCTCTACGTCCGCTGCCTGAGCCGCAAGCCCACCCCCGAGGAACGCGACCAGCTCCTTCCCCTCTTCGGCGAGGGCTCGGACCGGCAGCAGGCGCTCGAAGACGTCTTCTGGGCCCTGCTCAACAGCCGCGAGTTCATCTTCAACCACTGATCCGATCCGCCGACGCTTCACCCTCGCGGGTCGAGACGAACCCGACGGCTCGGCCCGCGAGGCTCCCGCCCCTTCGATCCATCCCGGACTGGACCCGCCGACGTCTTTGAGGTGTCTTCGCCGATGCGACCGCTTCCGCTCTCCACCGCCCTGACCCTGCTGCTCGGCGTCTCTGCCGGATTGGCCTCGGCCCAGGACGCCAAGCTCACCTTCACCGACAACGCCGCCAAGATCTTCCAGGCCCGCTGCAACACCTGCCACAACGCCGACAAGGCCTCCGGCGGCCTGAACCTCACCACCTACGCCAACATGATGGAGGGGGGCGGCTCCGGCTCGGTCATCGAGCCCGGCTCGCCGGACGACAGCTGGCTCTTCCTGCTCGTCAACCACGACGAGACCCCGACCATGCCCCCGAACGCCCCGAAGATCCCCGACGAGGAGATCGACGTCCTCCGCAAGTGGATCGAGGCCGGGGCGCCCGAGAACTCCGGCAGCGTCGTGACCGTCAAGAAGAAGCCGAAGATGGAGTTCCAGCTCGACCCCTCAACCCTCGGCAAGCCGACGGGCGAGCCGGCCATGCCCCGGGGCCTGCCCACCGAGCCGGTCCTCGTCAACGACCGCCCGGGCGCCATCGTCGCCCTGGCGGCCAGCCCCTGGGCCCCGCTCGTCGCCATCGGCCAGCACAAGCAGGTCTTGCTCTACAACTCCGAGACCCAGAGCCTCGCCGCCGTCCTGCCCTTCGACGAGGGGGACGTCCACGCCCTCCGCTTCTCCCGGGACGGCGACCTGCTGCTCGCCGGCGGCGGCCGGGGGGGCCAGTCCGGCCGCGTCGTCGTCTGGGACGTGAAGACCGGCGAGCGCCTGATCGAGGCCGGCCAGGAGTACGACCTCGTCCTCGCGGCCGACATCAGCCCCGACCGCTCCCTCATCGCGCTCGGCGGCCCGAGCAAGGTCCTCCGCGTCTACCGGACCGACGACGACTCGCTCGTCTACGAGTCGCGCAAGCATACCGAGTGGGTCACCTCCGTCGCCTTCAGCCCCGACGGCGTCCTGCTCGCCTCGGGCGACCGCAACGGCGGCACCCTCGTCTGGGAGGCCCGCACCGGCCGAGAGTTCTACATCCTCCCCGGCCACGGCGAGATGGTCACCAGCATGGACTGGCGGCTCGACTCGAACGTCCTGGTCAGCGCCTCCCAGGACCGCTCGGTCAAGACCTGGGACATGTTCACCGGCAACCAGCTCAAGAGCTGGAACGCCCACAACGGCGGCACCACCTCGGTCCGATTCGCCAAGGACGGCCGCGTCGTCACCAGCGGCCGCGACCGCGCCGTCAAGCTCTGGGACCAGGACGGCAAGGAGCTGAAGGCCTTCGGCGGCTTCGGCGACCTGGCCCTCCAGGCCGCCATCGGGCACGACGAGAAGACCATCATCGCCGGCACCTTCGACGGCCTGGTCCGCCTGTTCAACGCCGAGGACGCCAGCCCCCTCGGCGACCTCCGCGCCAACCCGCTGACCGTCGCCTCCCGGCTCGAAGCCATCCGCCCCGAGGCCGAGGCCGCCCGAACCGCCGCCGACGCCGCCCTCGCCGCCCTGGAACCGCTCCGCCAGGCCGCGACCACAGCCGCCGAGGCCCTCGCCGCCGCCGAACAGCAGCTCCAGGCCGCCGAGGCCACCGCCACCCAGGCCGCCGAGTCCGTCACCGCCGCCGAGGCCGCGACCGCGGAATCCGACGCCGCCCACTCGGCCGCCCTCGCCGCCTTCCGGCAGGCCGCCGAGGCCGATGCCCAGGCCCTCGCGGCGCTCAGCAACGCCTCGCAGGCGGTTGCCGCGGCCGCCGAGTCGACCCGAGCCCTCGCCGAGAAGGCCGCGGGCGATCCCTCCGCGCTGCCCGAGGCCGAGGCCGCACTCGCCCAGCGGACCAAGGCCACCGAGGCCGTCGTCCCCGCGCTGGCCGCCGTGATCGCCTCGGCCGAGGCCGTCACCGCCGCCCGCGCCCCCCTCGCCGACGCCCTCGCCCGCAAGCAATCGGCCGACACGGCCCTGGCCGACGCCCGATCCGCGGCCCAGGTCGCGGCCGACGCCCTCGGCCCCCTCAAGGCCGCCGTCGAGCAGGCCCAGCAGGCCCGGGCCGCCGCCGACGCCGCCCTCGCCGAGAAGGCCCCCGCCGTCGATACCCTCGTCGCCACCGCCGTGCGTCTCGAAGCCCAGCGTGACGCCCTCGTCGCCGAACTGAACGCCCGAGAGCCCGAACCCACCGCGGCCGCCGCCGCCGCGAACGAGGAGTAATGCCGAATCGCCCGGCCTCGTTGCTTTCGACCGGCCCGCCGCGTGCCGACCGATCGATCCCAGAACAGGGGGAGATCGGCCCGCACGAAGGGGCCTCGCGAGGCGCGACCAATCCGGGCGATCCTGTCTCACCTCGCGGTCGGGCCATTCGCCCGAACGCGGTCACGCCCCGCCCTCCCCTTGCACCGGGGCCGAGCCGCCATCACCTCATCCGAGACAACACAACGGCCGGCGGGAGTCATCGCCCGCCGGCCGTTGTGTTGCCCCGGGGCGTCCGGCCCCGAACGTCCCGGGCCGGGTCACTCCGCCACGATCAGCCCGATCCGCTGATGGGCGATGGTCGCATCCGTCGAGATCGACGAGGTCGCGTACACCCCCCGGAACAGGGGGAGCAGCTCGAAGAGCAGCTCCAGGTCCTCTCGGGTCGGCGCGTCCTCCTGATCCTGCCCGGCCCGAGCCATCATGAAGGCTTCCAGGTCGTCCCTCCGCTCCAGGGCGATCCGATGCAGGGCGGCGAGATCTAGATACGCGAAGGTAGACGCCTCCGGGAACAACCGATCCCGGGCCGCCAGGGCCGACGTCGGTCGCCGATCCGACCCGCCGGCGCTCCCATCTGCCAGGGCCGATGCCACCGCGTCGAAATCGGTCCCCAGCACGATCAGGCCCCGCGCCACGGCGAACGCGAATCGGGGCGATCCCCCCTCATCGCCCGCGATCAGCCCCGAGATCCGGACCCCTTCCCGCCACTGGTCCTCCATGCGCATCGGGGGCTTGCGGTCCTCGTCCAGGCTCACGAACGCCAGCACAGTCCGGAGCGCATTCTCGACCGCCCCGGCCGCGTCCGGGTCGGCGATCGAGGCCACCAGCACCGCCGGAGCGTGCCGGATCGCCTGATCGGCCTTCGGCGGGTGGATCCAGCCGACGACCCCCGGACCCATCGCCGGGAGGATTTCCTCGCGGAGGTCGCGGCCGAGCAGCAGCCCGCGGAACAGCTCCAGCACCGTCCCCACGCGACCCTGGTCCTCGCCCGGGACCGAGGCGATCACCAGGTCGTGCAACGCCGGTCCGTCCACCTGCCCCGCCACCGCGAGCATCGCCGCGTCGGGGATCCGGGCCATCAGCTCCGAACCGCCCCCCGACCGCGAGGCCCAGGACCGGACCGGATCGGGCAAACGATCGGCGTCGAGCACCTCGACCAGGTGCACGACCGGCCCCTCGCGCCACTCCAGCGCCACGCCCAGCGATTCGACCGCCGAGAACGCTTGCGCCACCGGCTCGGGCAGCCCGTCGAGCGACGCATCATCCGGATTGGCCCGGATCAATCGGGCCACGAACTCGGGGTCGATGAACATCGACACCATCGCCCGATCCGGCAGGTGATCCCGCACCCGATCGAGGGCCGAGGGGGCCGTCGATCGCGGCATCGCGCCGCCGGCCTCCCGGTCGATCACCGCCCGGAGCAACTGTTCCCGATTGGTCCAGACGAACGTGTCGTCGTCGAGCACGGCGTAGGACTCCTCGGGGCGTCCGTCCCGGAACGTCCGCACCGAATAGGCAATCCCGCGGTACGCGCGGTCCTCAACCCCGCGGAGTTTCCCCGAGGCGAGTTCCGCGCCATTGGCCACCCCGATGAATCGCTCCAGCAAGTCCCGATCCGTCACCACCGTCTGGAGCAGCCCCCGGGCCGCGTCGGGCGGCTCATCGGCCGGCAGGTGCAAGGACAGGACCACCGCATCCCCCAGCAGGCCCTCGACGAACTGCGTCATCGAGACGCCCATGGCCGCCTCGACGTCGCGGCGAGCCCTCCGCATCGTGGCGCCCTCGTCCGACTCGAACCAGGCCTGCACCGGCCCCAGCGCCATCACCCCCCGCGCCAGCGGAGAGGCCGAAATCCGCTCGATCTGCTCCGGGAGCTCCTCGATCACCAGGGCCATCGAGGCTCCCGCCGGCACGCGATCGAGCAATCGGCCCGCCGGATCTTCGGCCAGCGAGAGGCCGGGGACGCCCGCGACCGCCAGCCCGACCGCCAGCAACGAGACACACCGGATCCAGGGGCGAACGGTCATCGAATCGGTTCTCCGGCCTCGGGCGATCGATCACGGGACAAGGAGAGCAGGAAGGACGGCTAGACTCCCCGTTCGGGGATCTCCGAGTCCTCTGCCGGGGGGAAGCTGGGGAGGAGGAAGCTGAAGGCGCTCCGGGTCGGCTGCGAGAAGGGCTTGACCCCGGCTTCGAGGCGGGTGCCGATCCCCTTGACCATGCGATCGGCCGCCCCCTCGCCCTCGGTCGGCACGGCAGCCTCGGTCAGGGAAGGTGCCTCGGTCGCCGATTCCAGCATCTCCCGGCCGAGCCTGGCGGCCGGCTCAGACGTCCGACGCGCGATGGCCACCGTCACCTCGGCCACCTCGGCCACCGTCTCGGTCAGGGGGCGGGCCTGCTGCTCGACCGTCACGACCGGGGCCGCCTGCGGCGGGAGCCGGCCCGGGTCCGGGACGCCGCCCCCCTCGCGGGGCGATCGGATCGCCCGGATCCCGAAGACGACCAGCACGACCGCCGCGGCCACCGCGAACCGCCGGGCCAGGAGGGGGCCCGCCGACCGCCACCGCCCCGGCCGCGTCGGCATCGGCACGCTCACCGGCTCGCGATCCGCCCGGACCGCCGCGAGCACCCGGGCCGGGAGCCCGGCCGAGGGCCGGGGGGCCTCCAACCCGCCGATCGCCTGCGCCAGGGTCGAAAACCCCGCCGTCCGCGTCCGACACCGAGGGCAAACGCTCAGGTGCGCGGCCAGCTCCGCGGGCAAACCCTCGGTGGCCTCCGGCAAGGCGCCGGGGCGGACGCCATCGAGGCGAAGCTCCCAGAAGTGTTCGACCTCTCGACACGTCATCGCTCACGCTCCCAGACCAGGCGAAGCCGCTTCGCCGGCGGCTGCTGCCGACCGCCAGGGCCCGGCATGGTCGTCATCAACCCGCCCTCGGGCGACCCGATCGCTCCGCCTCGGCAGCGTCCCGGACGGCATTGCGGGGGCGAAGCGCCCGGACCCGATCGGATCAACAGATCACCCCTCGTCGCGTCAGGTCCTCGGCCAGCGCGGCCCGGGCGCGATGCAGCCAGGTCTTCACGGTGCCGATCGGGCGATCCATAATCCGAGCAATCTCCTCGTACGGAAGGCCCTGTTCATGATACAGGCTGAAGACCAATCGGTAATCCGGCCGGAGCCGCTCCATCGCCCGCGACAGTTCCCCGGCCAGGTCGTCCGGGTCCGACAACCCGGGCCGGTGATCGGCCTGGTCGTCGGGCGGTTCCATCGGGGCCGGCCGACGCGCCCGACGCCCCAGGGCCGTCCGGCACCGATTGGCCGCGATCCCGAGCAACCAGGGCCGCAACGGCCGCTCGCAATCGAACGCGTGAACCGACCGCAAGGCGCGAACGAATGTCTCCTGGACCACGTCTTCCGCGTCCTGTCGATGCCCGAGCATCCGCACGCAAAGCCCGAAGACGACCCCCTGGTACTGCTCGATCAGCGCAACGGCGGCCGATGGGTCACCGGCTCGCAGGGCATCGACCAGTCCTCGATCGTCATCCATCGCCGCTCGGCCCTTTGATCGACCTCAGGTCCCCGGCGGGCCGGTCATCATCATCTACCCCGACTCCGTGGGATCCCGTTTCAGCAAATTCGTCCCCCGGCCGGATTTCTTCGGCGGATTCCGCCGCGATTGCCCCCCGATCTCCCGGAGTATGCCGGGCCGAGTCCGCGTCCTCGCCCTGAATCGGCCCGCCCTCGCGGGGCATCCGCAGCACGAAATTGAGGATCACCAGGATCAAGGTCAGCATCACCCCGTTGGCGATCGTCAACAAGCCTTTGGTCCCGGGCACCGCCTGCCAGAGCACCGACGGCGACGGGATCGACCCTCCCGAGAGCACGAGCCAGCCCAGCACCACGGCGATGACCACTAAGGGCACCTTCCGCGATCGGCCCGAGGCCCCGCCGGCCGGTTCGTCCCCGTCAGACCCCTCGCGCATCGGGCCCCCAGAGTTGCTTGTGCAACTGGACCTGAAGCCGGAGCGGCAGGCCGCTCTCCAGGATCCAGTCCGCCAGCGAGGCCGGCTCCACCCTGCCGTGCGCCGGGCTGATCAGGACCTCGCAACGTTCGGTCAATCGGTGCGATCGCACATGCCCGACGGTCCAGTCGAAGTCGGCCCGATCACACACGACCACCTTCACCTCGTCCGTCGCCTTGAGCTTCGGCAGGTTCTCCCAGAGGTTCGCCGCCTCCTCCCCCGAGCCGGGCGTCTTCAAATCGAGGATGATCCGGACCCTCGGATCCACCGGCCCGATATCACACGCGCCGCTCGTCTCCAGCAGCACCAGGTGGCCCGAATCGGCCAGGCGGCCCATCAAGGGGAAGACCTCCGGCTGCAGCAGCGGCTCCCCCCCCGTCACCTCGATCAGGTCGCCCGGCCGGGCCAGCGCGAGCACCTGCGCCGCCAGATCTTCGAGGGCGATCGGTTCGCCCCCGTGGAAGGCGTGCGGCGTGTCGCAATACGAGCAGCGCAGGTGGCAGGCCGTCAGCCGGACGAACACGCAGGGCAGGCCGGCCCAGGTCCCTTCCCCCTGGAGGCTCCGATAGACCTCGTGGACCACCAGCGTGCCCGCCCGCTTCGCAAGCAACGGCTTCAAGCGGTGATCATGACGCGAGCCGGCAACGGGCAGCGGGATCGGGGCACTCAACGGTCGCTCCAGGCTCGAAGGAAAACCAGGCGGCACGACGCCTCGTCGGCGCATCTCGTCATTGTACACGCCCTCCTCCCAAAACCAAAAGCGAGGCGACGAGCCCGCCGCCGACGGCCCTCTCGGATTCGCTTCCTCCCCGCGGTTGCCGACGATCCGGCCCTGGCATCGCCCCCCTTGCTCCAATTAAGATTGAACCCGCGCCCCCGATCCTCCGAGTAGATTCCCCCCCCTTTGCCGACCGACCCCGGAGCCTCTCGCCATGCTCGCTCGCCTGACGCTCTCGCTCGCCTTCCTGCTCGGTGTCGGCCTGATCGTCCGGGCTGACGAGGACGAATCGATCCCCGAAGGCCACTCCAACCACGGCGAGGCCTTCAACGAGGGACCCCGCCAGGCCGGCTATCTGATGCAAGGCCAGGGATCGGTCGACTTCCCCATCACCACCAGCTCGCCCGAGGTCCAGGCGCTCGTCAACCAGGGGGTCGCCCAGCTCCACGTCTTCTTCTACTTCGAGGCCGAGCGCTCCTTCCGGCAGGCCAGCACCATCGAGCCGGACAACCCGATGCCCTATTGGGGCATGGCCATGTCCAACGCCAACAACGCCGACCGCGCCAAAGGGTTCCTCAAGGTCGCCCGCGAGAAGGCCGAGAACGCCGAGATCTCCCGCCGCGAGCAGCTCTATCTCGACGCCCTGGGCGCCTTCTACAAGGAGGACGGCGACGACAAATCACGACGCCAGGGGTGGCTCAAGGGGCTTGAGACAATCGTCCAGGAGTTTCGCGACGACCTCGACGCCCGCGCCTGGCTCGCCATGGTCGCCTGGCAGAACGGCCGGCAAGACGGCATCGGCAGCCGAGAGGCCGTGAGCCTGCTCATCGACTCGATCATCGCCAAGAACCCGCTCCACCCCGGCGCCCACCACTACAAGATCCACCTCTGGGACAAGCAAGACGACACCCAGGCCCTCGAATCGGCCGCCAAATTCGCCGAGGCATCCCCCGGCATCGCCCACGCCTGGCACATGCCCGGCCACACCTATACGAACCTGAAGCGCTACGCCGACGCCTCCTACCAGCAAGAAGGGTCCGCCCGCGTCGATCACGCCTACATGATCCGCGACCGCGTCATGCCCTTCATGATCCACAACTACTCCCACAACAACCAGTGGCTCTCCGAGAGCCTCACCAAGACCGGATGCCTCACCGACGCCGTCCTCGTCGCCCGCGACCTCGTCGAGCAGCCCCGCGACCCCAGGAAGAACAACGCCAAGTCCGGCGGCCACCCCCAGCGCGAGGGGCGTCGCCGGTGGACCGAGGCCCTCATCGCCTTCGAACGCTGGGACGACCTGCTCGACGCCAACGCCTCCGGCGCCCTCGACTGGTCCGACGAGCCGGTCGAACGGGTCAAGCGGGCCCATTCCCTCGGCCTCGCCCACGCCCACCTGGGGAACCGCGACGCCCTCGACGAGCAGATCGACGCCCTCAAGGCCATGATCCCCCCCCAGCCCGACGAATCCGACGACGACTCGGAGGGTGACGACGATTCCGAGGGCCGACGCCCTCGCAAGCCCCCCGGCCTCGACCCCGCCCTCGCCGAGCTGGAAGGCCACCGCCTCCTCCTGGACGGCGCCCCTGATGCCGCCTTCGAGCGCTTCGGCCGGGCCAACGGCATGCGCCGCGAGTCCCTCGCCCGCCTCCTGATGGCCGCCGGACGGGCCGATGAGGCCGTCGCCAAGGCTAGGCAGGCCGTCGACCGCTCCCGCAACGAGGTCGCCCCGCTCGCCGCCCAGGTCGAGATCCTCGCCGCCGCCGGCCGGGTCGACGAGGCCCGCGCCGCCTACCTCTCCCTCCGCGAAATTGCCCGCGAGGCCGACCCCGACCTGCCCGCCCTGCAACGGATCGACGCCCTGCTCGCCACCTGGGCCGATCAGGACGGCTGGCAGCCCCCCGCGCTCGAGCCCCGCACCGACCTGGCCGCGGCGTCCCGGATCGACCTCGACACCGTCGGCCCCCTCACCTGGTCCCCCTTCCCGGCCGAGCCGCTCGAAGGGGTCGACACGGAGGGCACCACCCACCGCCTCGAAGACTACCGGGGCCGCAACGTCCTGCTCCTCTTCTACCTCGGCGGCGACTGCGCCCACTGCATGGAGCAGCTCATCGCATTCAGCAAGGAGATCGACCGCATCCGGGACACCGGCACGGTCGTCCTCGCCGTCAGCACCGACGACCTCGAACGCACGACCGCCCTGAAGGACAACGGCGAGATCGACTTCACCATGCCCCTACTCTCCGACCCCGACCTCGTCGCCTTCCGCCGCTACGGCGCCTTCGACGACTTCGAGGACATGCCCCTGCACGGCACCTTCCTCATCGACTCCCAGGGCAATCTCCGCTACCAGGACATCTCCTGGCAACCCTTCCTCGACGTCGACTTCGTCGTCTCCGAGCTCTCTCGCATCAACCGCCTCCTCGGCCGCATCCCCGCCCCCGTCGCCGCCAGCACCGAATGAGCCTCCGACGCGACCGGCCCCCCCCTCCCCCCAAGCGAGTCGACCCATCACCATACTCACCCGAGCCTCCCCAACCCTCGCCCCCTTTTGGGGAGAGGGTGGCCGAAGGCCGGGTGAGGGGGTCCGCCGCCCGGACGCGACGCACGGCGACCCCTCCTCCCGCCAGATGCCCGGCCGCTCACGGCAGGACGATGATCCCCCGGGCGTCCGACACATCCACATCCCCCTCTTCATTCCCCGCGATCGCATTCCCCTCGACCACGGTCCCCAGCACGTCCCCGGCGGCGAACAGGCCGATCCCGCCGTTCTCCTCGATCGCGTTGCCGATCACCGCATTCCGCCGCGAGCCGAGGATCGTCACCCCATTCCCTGCGTTACTCCGAATCACCGTCCGAAACGGCTCCGCCTCGCCGCCAAGGACCGTCCCCGACGTCCCCGGCCCGAGCAAGACGCCACCCAGCCCGTTGCCGATCGGTTCATTCCCCTGGACATCCGTGCCGATCGCCGCGTTGAAGATCCGGTTCCCGCGCGCCCGGCCGACGACCTCGATCCCGTAGACCAGGTTCCCCGAGATCGTCATCCTCGGCTCAATCGACGGTTGAAATCCTCCAATCGCGTTGCCATGAGCATACCCGGAAATCCGGATGCCGCTGCCGCCGTTCGGGATCGCCGCGTCGAGCCTCGTGTTCGTGCCCACCCCGGTGTCGGTCACCTGCACGCCGGTCGCCCGGCCGCCGATCTCGATCCCGTGGCCCATGTTCCCGCCGACGATCGAGGTCCGGATCAGGTTGTCCCCCCCCACCGAGGTCACCAGAATCCCGTTCCGCCCGTTCGGCACCGCATCGCCGAACGCGGCGATCCCGGCAAACGTATTGAACGAGATGAAACCGGTCGCCCGGTCACGCACCTCGATCCCGTTCCCGGCATTGCCCGAGGTCACGTTCCCGAGCGGAATCACCCCGCCCACCTGCGTGTCCCGCGAGCGTCCCGAAACAAGAATCCCGTTCTGGCCGTTGCCGACGCTCGCGGCATTGTCTGCGCCGATTCCCATGAAGTTCGCGTGCACCGTCGTGTCGTTCGCGTCGGTGATCCGCAGGCCGTTGCCGCCGTTGCCGCTCAGCACGTTGTAATACACGAACGGGCTGTTCTGGAATTCGCAACCGATCAGGGCATTCCCATGCGCCCCGACGATCGCGACCCCGTCCAGCCGGTTCCCGAGCGACGCCGACCCGCCGGCATCGGTCCCCACGAAGTTCCCGCTCAGCGTGTTCCGGGTCGCCCCGCCGTTGATCAGGACCCCGTTCCCCCGGTTCCCCGAGATCAAGTTCCCCTGCGGAGGCCGCACGAAGACGCCGGCCGTCGGGTCATTCCCGCCCGTCGCCTTCCCGCCGATCAGGTTCCCCGACGCCCCCCGGGTCACCAAAATCCCGTTCCGCCCGTTGCCGTACGCGACCGTCCCCGAGACGTCGGTCCCGACCTGATTCATCGCGATCACATTGTCATGCGATCCGATGATCGCGATCCCGTTCCCGCCGTTCCCGCTGATCACGTTCGACCGCTGATACCCCACGTTCACGGTCGATTGATAGGAAAAGGTCCCCGATTCGGCGATCACGATCCCGATCACCTGATTACCCGCCACCGAATTCGCGCTGGTGATCCCGCTCGAGCCGGGATAGGTCAACGGCGTCCAGTCCGCCTGTCCGAACGTGCCGTCCGTGTTCCGCCGGATCGTGAGCCAGTACCCCTGCCCCGGATCGGCCGAGCCGAGCGTCACCGCGTCGGCGCTGATCGTGTAAACGCCCGATTCCTCGCCGCTGATCCCCTCGAAGTGCGTCACCAGGTCGGGGCCGACCAGGCCGCCCGGCGGCTCGAAGGAGGTCCAGTTCGAGAGCGTCCCCGTCTCGGCGTCGAAGTCGACCAGGTACCCCTGCCCGATCGTCACCCCCGACCCGGGACCGAGCATCGAGTACCCGCCGGCGATCGTGTAACGCGATTCGCCGTTGTGCCAGATGCCGTACGCCGTGGTCGAGGTCGACCCCGGATACACCAGATCCGGCAGGAACACGTCCTGTTCCAGGTCATACAGGAACGCGTGCCCGGTCCCGATCGGCAGGTTCCCCTCCGGGCCGTCCGCGTTCCCGACCGCGAACCGCCCCATCGTGCTGTGCACATAATTGAACTGGGCGCCGGGATAGGCGACCGTCCGGTAGTTCCCCGCGACACCCAGGTCGTCGAGCGCCCCCTCATACACGAACCCGAGCACCTGATCGTCGCCGGTGCGGTAGCTGCCGACCAACCGGATGTCGCCGTTCTCCAGCAGATCCGGCCCGTAGACGCTCGTCGTGGCCGCCCCCGGCATGTTCACCGAGTAGCTCGTCCCGCCGCTCCCCGAGATCGGGCCGAGGTACAGCAGGCCATTCGAGCCCGAGGTCCCGGTGATGATGTACGCGCCCGGCTCGGTCCAGGCGCGGATCCCCTGCCATCCCGAAACCGGCTGCATCGACACGCCCGACGCATCGAAATAATTGGCCCCCATCACCGGATCGACCTGCCCGATCACGTTCCCCCCCGAACCGGGCAAGATCCGAATTCCGTCTCCGCTGTTGCCCCGCCCTGCCCGGCCGTCGGCGTCCAGGCCGATCCAGTTCCCGTCGACCGTCACCCGAGAGGCCTGGAGCGTCACCCCCGCCCCTTCCGCACCGATCAGGGCCAGCGAGGAAAGCCGAGACCCGTCGGCCCCCCGGCCGAAGACCAGGCCCCGCTGATGGGCGAAGTTCACCGTCACCATCGGGTTGCCGTCGAAACCCGGAACCGAGGCCCCATCCATCGTCACCGGATCGGTCAGGACCGGCAGGGGAGCCCTCCCCGCCCGGATCGTCCCGGCGACCTCGAAGGTGATCGTGTCCGGCCCCTCCGTCTGATTCGCCAGGTGCATCGCGCGTCGGAGCGACCCCTCGCCGAAGGCTTCGAGGTTGGTCACGGCGAACGTCGCCAGGAGCTGCCGGTCCTCCAGCGGCTCGACGGTCCGAAGACGCAACCGCCGATCGCCCCGCCGGGCCGAGCGAGCCCCGAATCGCGTGGCCACCGATCGGAACCAACGACTTCGATCTTCCTGGACCTTCATGGAGACCTGCCCTGCTGTAAAGGACCCGTCGGGTGGATCACGCGCCGGACCTGCGTTCCCCCAGGACACCGCGTCCCGAGCCACGCCCCAACTCCGCCGGCGGCCGCGTCTCGATCAATGGCTCGGGTCAACGGCTTCGAGGAATCTCACCTCGGAATCCCGTTTCCCCTCGTCCACAAAGACCCGACCCCGACCGACGGGCGTCAGAGGACTCTAGAACACCGTTCTCCTCCTCGTCTCAAAAAATGATGACCTCCCTCCTCCCCCCGACTCGATCCCCCAGCCCCTTTGCCCCTCCCCTGTCCCTTCCGATCCCGGTCCCGACATTTCTCGATTTCGAGTGACTGCCCCACCCCAATTTCTTGATACTTTCGAGCGAGGGCTCGTCAACTCCCCTCATCCCCATACCCGATTCGTCACCCCACAACATCACGCAATCACCCTCGCATATTCCCTCTCAAGCCCTTGCTCTTTGACGATCAAACGTCCCCCTTGAGCAATCCATCTCTTTATCCCCAGTCTGCGTCCGACGAAACAAAGCCAATCCGCCGCGTGGTTCGTGACGAAACGAGCCAAGCTTCACACCCTCGCTGACGAAACGAACCGAAACACGACCAACCGAACCTCATTTGAATGAGAGACTTACGACAAGTTCACCCCGTCTTTCCCGGGCGCACCCGAGGCGCACCCAGTGGCGCACCCATTGGCGCACCCTCTGGCGCACCTCATCCCGAATCGCCCGGAAGGGTTGCCTTCGTAGGGTCTGAGGTGCGGACCGATCTCCCGACAGGCTCGAGGGGTCGGC
Organism: Tautonia sp. JC769; assembly: GCF_040717455.1. Lineage (NCBI taxonomy): Bacteria > Pseudomonadati > Planctomycetota > Planctomycetia > Isosphaerales > Isosphaeraceae > Tautonia > Tautonia sp. JC769. The sequence continues at coordinate 197,783 of NZ_JBFEFH010000001.1, read as the reverse complement.
CCGCCCAGCGGCCCCTGCAAGCGAAGACTGATCCGGGCGATTCGGGATCACCGGACCTGAAATACGCACCCGAGCCACCCCGCATGCCCGGTGCGTCGTTCCCGAAACGAACCGAGCTCCTTCGACGGAACCTCAATCCAGAACAGGACAACCGATGAGAACTCGCGGCGCACCCAGGGCGCACCAGGCCGCACACGCAAAGCGCACCAGGCCGCGCACCCAGGGCGCACTCCGATCTGTTGCCTCGATCGAGACTCTTCGACGAATCCCGACCAGAAGAACAGGCCGCTCGGCTCGGCCGACGCGCCGGACGGGTCCGAATCGAGGAGCGACGCCGGACCATTTGCAGCGGAGCAATCGCCGGCGGTCGGGGAGAGAGTCGCCCCCCGACCCGAGGCCAACTATCGGCGAGCCTTCCGGCGCTCGTCGGAATCCGCGGCGGGTTCCGGATCGATCTCCTCGAAATCGGGAGGAGTGGTCGGGTCGCCCCGCTGACCCGTTTTCTTGCCCACGGGAGAGGCGTCTTCGATGACCCGGTTCACCTGCGCGGACACGAGCAAGACGAGGGCCGAGATCCAGAACCAGAACATCAGGACCATCACCCCGCCCAGCGTGCCGTACGTCTCGTTGTAATTGGCGAAATTCTGCACATAGACCCGGAACCCGAGCGTGGCGACCAGGAAGACGGCCGTGCCGAACAGGCTGCCCGGCGTGATCCACTCCCAACGGGTATCGGCGTCGGGCCCGAAATAGAAGGCCATCGCAAAGCTGCACAGCAGCATGAAGACGATCAGGAGCCACCGGACCGCCGAGATCAAGGAGGCCGGCCCGCTGCCCAGCCCGATCGCCTCGATGATCTGAGGCCAGGCGACGATCGACACCAGGGCCGCAATCAAGATCGTCGCCTGGACCAGGGTCAAGGCGATCGCCTGAAGCCGGAGCTTCCAGATCGGCCGAGACTCGGACACCCCGTGCACCGCGTTCAGGGCATCCATGATTTCCAGGAACAGGGTCGAAGACAGCCAGATCGTCACCAGCAGGCCGAACGAGAGCAGATCAATCCGCCCTTGCTCCTGAATCTGCTCGATCTGCCCCTTGATCAGACTCTCCGCCTCGGCGGGGAAGGATTGCGCCAGGGTGCGTTCAAATTCCGAGACGGCCTGGTTGCCCAGGTCTTTCCCCTGAACAAAACCCGTCGTCTCCGAGAGCTCCGGCAGGGCCTTGACCGTCAGCGTCAGGATCAATGCCAGGAAGGGAACCAGGGCCAGCATCGCATAGAAGGCAACGGCCGCGGCCCGGCTCATGAGGGAATTCTTCGAGATCTGGCACCAGGTCCGAGACGCCAATTGCCTCGCCGTCAGGCCGCCCAGATTGAACGCAGACCGCAACCGAACAGGTGTCAAATCCACCGCAACCCCTCCTCCCCTTGCTCCACAACGGTTTGGGGGAGAGGTCACGCAACTTCGGGACCAAATCCATGCCCCTTCCGTCATTCGAACAAGCGAGGCTGATCGAGCAGGTCGAACGGCGGATCCGGCTCGGGGGCCTCCAGCCCCAGGTGCTCGTAGGCGAGCGCGGTCGCCCGGCGGCCCCGAGGGGTCCGGACGATGAACTCGCGACGGAGCAGGAACGGCTCGACCTCGTCGGTCAGGGTGTCGATGGCGATATTCATGGTCGCCGCCAGCGCCTCGACGCCGGTCGGCCCCCCTCGGAAGACCCGGATCAAGGTCTCGATGTAGCGGCGGTCCTGCCGATCGAGTCCCTCGACGTCCACCTCCTGCATGTCGAGCGCATCGACCGCGATCGGCCGGGTGATGTGTCCATCGGCGCGGGCCACGGCGAAGTCCCGGACCCACCGGAGCCGGGCGTTGGCCAATCGTGGAGTTCCCCGGCTACGTCGGGCCAGTTCCTCGGCGGCATCGGGGGTGATCGTGGTCCGGAGCTTGCCGGCATTAATGGCGACGATCCGGGCCAGGTCCTCGACGTCGTAGAACTCCAGGTGCTCGTGCAGGTGGAAGCGGTCGCGCAAGGGGCCCGAGAGCATCCCGCTCCGGGTCGTCGCCCCGATGATCGTGAACTTCTTCAACGGCAGGTTGACCGTCCTGGCGTTCATCCCCTCTCCCAGGACGATGTCGACCCGGAAGTCCTCCATCACCGGGTAGATGAACTCCTCGACCACCCGGGGGAGCCGGTGGATCTCGTCGATGAACAGGATCGAGCCGGCCGAGGCGTTGGTCAGGTACGGCAGGATGTCGGCGTTCTTGGCCAGGGCCGGGCCGCTGGTCATGGCCAGCTCGACCCCCAGCTCGTTGTGCAGGACCGTGGCGAAGGTCGTCTTCCCCAGGCCGGGCGGCCCGTCGAAGAGGATGTGCGGCAAGGGTTCGCCCCGCTTCCGCGAGGCCTCGAGCGCGATCGAGAGCCGCTCGGCCACCGATCGCTGGCCGATGACCTCCCGGAGCGATTGCGGGCGGAGCTTCTCGTCCATCCCCTCGCTCGGGGCGGGGACGCGGTCGTCCCGGACCTCGCGGTTGCGGGGGGCCTCGTCGTCGTTCGGGGGCCCGCCGCCGGTGATGATCGGTTCCCTCGCACTCATCGGTCCGCTCCTTCCATTCTCAAGACGGGGCTCGGCGCGTCGGGATCAGGATCCGGGGGTCTCGTTCTGGTAGATGGCCATGAGCATGGCATCCACCGTCTTGTATTTCTTCTTGCCGGAGAGGACCTGGTCGATCAAGTGGCGGGCCTGGGCCTCGGAGTGGCCGACGGAGAGCAGGGCGTGGTAGGTGTCGCGGATCACGTCCGGCTCGGCGTTCGAGACCTCGCCGTTGGTCTCCTGCGGGCCGACCGCCGAGGGGTCATCGGCCGCCGGGCCGACCATCAACGCGAACTTGCTCACCTTGCGCCGGAGCTTGGCGACGATCCGCTCGGCCGTCGCCTCGCCGATGCCCGGGAAGGTCGCCAGGGTGCGGACGTCCTGATCCTGGATCATCCTCGCCAGTTCGCGGACCGGCCGGACCATCGCCCGCAGGGCCTTCCGCACGCCGACGCCGTCGACCGAGCAGAAGACGTCGAAGAACTCCCGATCGACGGGCGAGAGGAAGCCGATGAGCCTCGGCCGCATCCGGCCCGACATCTGGTTCCCCTCGATGTCGAAGACCGTGTGCAGGACCACCGGCTCGTCGAGCTTCGCCTGCAACTGCCGGCGGGCGTACTCGGGGATGAGCACTTCGAGGTCCAGGCAAGGCTCGACGACGAGAATGCACGATTCCTCGGCCACCGACCGCAATCTGCCCCGAATCTGCGTAATCATCGCGCGTCGCCCGCCCCGGTTCGGTCGAGGTCCAGATCTATCGTCCGTACAATTTGTACACCATCATGCCCGATCGAAGGCTTCAAGACAAGGGCGTCCTGCTCGGTTTCTGCCGAGGAGGTTCGGGAGCCGGAACGCTCACGGCCTGTCGCTCGAACCGAAGCCCCGATCGCCGCGGTCGGTGGCGTCCAGCTCGCCCACCTCGATCGGATCGGCCAGGCGGACCGACTGGACGAGCAACTGCGCGATCGCCTTGCCGTAGGGGATGCGGATGGTCGCGTCGTCCATCGCCCGGCCGACCCCGGCCGCGTCTCCCCGGGCCAGGGCCTCGAAAATGGGCCCGTGGTTGAGGTTGGTGACGACGATGAGCAGCTCCCCCGTGTACGGCTCGTCGATCACGCCCCCCATCGTCTTCAGGCCCATCGCGGCCCGGCCGCTCTTGTCCCAGACGAGGGAGACGATCGCCTCGGGCCCGTCGGGGGTCGACCCCGGCTGGATCGCGATGCCGGTCGGCACCTTGATCACCTGGCCGGGTCGGACGATCACGTCGTCGGTCGCGAAGAGGTCGAGCCCGGCGTCTCGCGGGTTGTGACGCGAGGGCAGGATGGCGCGGTCGATCAGGCGACGGACCCGGAGTTGCACGGGGAGTCCTCCACTCGAAACGGGGCCGAGCCCGGCCGGGTTGACCCGCCGGGGGCTCGGCCTACAACACCCCCTCATTCATCGACACGAACCGAGACCGAGATGCAACTTCCCAGGAGATGCCTACCATGCCCGAATCGCACACCGTCCTGATCACGGGAGGATCCGGCGGCATCGGCTCGGCGCTGGCCCGAACGCTCGTCGAACGCGGGGACCGGGTCGTCCTGTTCGCCCGCGATGCCGACCGCCTCCGGCAGGTTGCCGACGACCTGGGTGGGGAGTCCGTCGCGCTCGCCGTGGCCGGAGACGCCGGCAAGGCCGAGGATCTGGAGCGGGCCGTCTCGACCGCCGTCGAGCAGTTCGGCCGGCTCGACGGCCTGGCCCACTGCATCGGGTCGGTCGTCATCAAGCCGCTCCACCTGCTCAGCCTCGACGAATTCGACGAGGCGATCCACATCAACCTGCGGACCGCGTTCCTCGCCGTCAAGGCGGCCTTGAAGCCCTTGCGGTCGCAGAACTCCGGCTCGATCGTGCTCTTCAGCACGGTGGCGGTCCAGCAAGGCATCAACAATCACGAAGGGATTGCCGCGGCCAAGGCGGGCATCGAGGGGCTGGTGCGGGCCGGGGCCGTCTCCTACGCGCGGTCGAACATCCGGTTCAATGCCGTGGCCCCGGGGCTGACCGAGACGGGGTTGACCGCCTCGTTGCTCCAGAACGAGGCCTCGCGAGCCTTCAGCGCCTCGATGCACCCGCTCGGCCGCGTCGGATTGCCGGAGGAACCGGCCGCGGTGGCCGCCTTCCTGCTCGGCCCGGAGGCCTCGTGGATCACGGGGCAGGTCTGGGGGGTCGACGGCGGACTCGGCGCGGGGACCCCTCCCCCTCGGGCCAGCCGCGGGGGATAATGGTGTCCTCGGGCCAGTCGTTTCCCCCATTCTTCCTCGGCGGACGAGTCGGCAGTCGTGATCGATTCCAAGACGCTCCTGATGGTCTTCGACGCCCTCTTCCTGCTGAGCATGACGGCCTGGCTCGGGGCGATCCTGTTCTTCTCGTTCGGCATCGCGCCGGTCATCTTCAAGGTCCTGGAGCCGGCCCAGGCGGCCCGATTCGTCCGGGCGATTTTCCCCCGCTACTACGCCTGGGGGACCACCGGCGCGACCCTCGCCCTGGCGTCGCTGACCAGCGGCATCCTGGTCCGACCCGAATATCGAGGGCCCTGGGCCCTGGCCCAGATCCTGCTGGTCCTCTCGGGAATCGTGATCAACCTCTACTGCGGCAACGCCCTGACCCCTCGGATCAATGCGGCCCGGGACGCCGGCCCCGGGCACTCGGCTCGGTTCGATCGGCTCCATCGGCGGAGCGTCCGGCTCAACGGCCTGATGCTGATCTTCGGGGTCGTCCTGGTCGTTGCCCATGCCTTCAGGCCGGAACCCCAGGGGCCGGGCATCACCGAACCCACCCCCGCCGAGCGGGCCCGTCGCAGCGCCGATCGCTGGCAGGAGCGCTCGGAGGCCGGGCGAGACGGCCGGCGCCCCGCCGAGCCGGGCCGCCCGGATCGGGCCGACCGCCCCTGAGCGATTCGGGCCCTTTCCGATCGGCAACCGCTGGAATTGGTGAGGCCCGGCACCGTAGACTCGACCCGAAGCGTCATCAACCAGGCCGAGCCCCGAGATTCGTCTCGAACCGGCCCCCGTCGTCCCGGGGATCTTCCCGCGATGAAGGCCGATCCTTCAGCCCGTCCCGGTGTTGCCCGCCGCAGTCGGTCCGACCGACTGGTCGAGGCCCTTGCGCCCTACCGGAGCATCGTGCTCGTGTCTCACGTGAATCCCGACCCCGATGCCCTGGCATCGATGCTCGGGTTGCGTGCCCTGCTCGAACACCGTCGGCCCGACGCGGATGTCACCCTGACACTCGACGGCATGCTCGCCAGGGCGGAGAACCGGGCGATGGTCGAGTACCTGGAGATCCCGCTCGTCCCCGTGGAAGACGCCCCGACCGGGCCGGGGGTCGCGGTGGTGATGGTCGATACCCAGCCGCATACCGGACGACGGGCCAGCGAAACCGTCACCCCCGTCGCGGTGCTCGACCACCACGAGACCGGCGGTGACCTCGGCGGCGTCGCCTTCCGGGACATCCGCCCGGACATGGGGGCGACCTCGACCATGGTCACCAGCTACCTCCTCGAACAGGGGGTGCCCCTGACCGAGCGGCTCGCCACCGCCTTGTTCTACGGGATCGAGTCGGAGAGCATCGGCTACCCCCGGGAGGCCGGCCCGACCGACGACGGCGCCCTCGTCTGGCTCTTCCCCCGGGCCGACAAGGACCTGATGGCCCGCATCCGGAACCCGAGGCTGCCCGAGAGCTATTTCGCCACCGCCCAGCACGCCCTGGCGAACGCCTTCCTGTATGACGACCTCCTGTTCTGCTGGTGCGGCGAGGTCCCTCAGCCCGACATCATCGCCGAGCTGGCCGACTTCTTCATCCGGTTCGACCAGGCCCACTGGGTCGTGGCCATCGGCCTCTTCCGCGATCACCTCCGACTCTCCGCCCGCACGGATACGCTGAACGCTCATAGCGGAGAGATGCTCCGCTCGGTCGTCGACGGCCTGGGGACCGCCGGCGGCCACGACAAACGCGCCGGCGGCGCCATCCCGGTGAGCGATCGCCGCCCCGACGCCATCAACGCCCTGCTCCGGGAGCTTCGCCAGCGGCTGCTCGACCAGCTTCATTTGACAGACGCCTCGGGCCGTCGCCTGCTCCAGACCTGCCCGACCATCCAGATCCCCTGAACGATCGACCGCCGGAGCCTCCCCCGGTCCTCATCTCGCCCCCAGCGTTCCCCCCGGGATTGACCAATCTCCACGCCCGTACGCCGGCAAGCTCCGGAACCGCTGGCCACCCCGGCCTCTCGTCCGGCCCCAGGACGCGGCGATCGACCGTTGCCTCCGCTCGAAGGCCTCCGGGACTCCGGCCCGTTGACAGCGGGACGCCGGGGTGTCAGAGTATGCGGACAAAATGAGACAGAGTCTCAATATCCGAGCAACACCTCCCCTTCCTTGCCGAGGCCCTTTTGATGTTCGTCCGACGGAGTCGAGCGGGATTCACGCTCATTGAATTGCTGGTGGTCATCGCGATCATCGGGGTCCTGATCGCGCTCCTCCTGCCCGCCGTGCAGAGCGCCCGCGAGGCGGCCCGGCGGATGAAGTGCTCCAACAACCTGAAGCAACTGGGACTCGGTCTCCACAATTACGAGGGGTCCAATGGGGTGTTTCCCCCGGCCCTGATCCTGTCGGGTGCCGGCAACTCGGTTTCCTGGTTCGGCGGCTGGAGCGTCCACGGCCGGATCCTGCCCTACATGGAGCAGGGGCCGATGTTCGACGCGATCAACTTCGCCACGTCGTATTCGCACGGCCAGAACCTGACCGTGACGGCGCAGATGCTGGAGGTCTTCCTCTGCCCGAGCGAGGTCAACACCGAGGTCTCCTCGCACAGTTTCGGCCCCGCGGGCACGACCAATTACGGGTTCGCGATGGGAGACTGGTACGTCTGGGGAGGGTTCAACGGCGCCGAGAACCGATCGGCCTTCACCGTCAATCGGAGCCGGCCGATCTCCGCATTCCGGGACGGGCTGACGCAGACCCTGATGGCCTCGGAGGTGAAGACGTATCAGCGTTACTACCGGGATTGCGGCGGCCTGGCCAGCGTGAACGACCCGAACGGCGCCTATCCTCCCGGCGCCGATCCCCTGTCCCTCGTGCCCGAATATGGCGGATCGTGCGGCAGCCTGCACTCCAGCGGTCATACCGAGTGGGTCGACGGCCATGTGCATCAATCCGGTTTCACCACCGCATGGACGCCGAACCGCCGCATCATGAGCAGCGACGGCCAGCATGACCTCGACATCAATGGCCAGCGCGAGGGCCAGGGCGGGCCGACCTTCGCCGGCGTCACCAGTCGCTCGTGGCACCCGGGGGGCGTGAACGTCCTGCTCGGCGATGGCTCGGTCCGGTTCATCAAGGAGACCGTCGATGGCCTCGTCTGGCGGGGCCTCGGGACCATTCGCGGCGGTGAGGTCCTGAGCGCGGACTCCTATTGAGACGAGGACCGCATCGCGACCCGATCGTCTCCCATCCGTCGAGAGCCTCTCGGTTCGCGTCCCGCGATTGCGGGGCATCGGACCTCGAAATCGCCCCGGGGCACCTTGACCTTCCCCGGAGGTACTCTGATAATGAAGGGTGTCGGACCTGATGTGACTCATGTCGGGTCCCGACGCTCTTTCCCAATTCGGGGGCGATCTAGGTTCGACCGGATTGCTGAGGTGTCTGGCTGCATGCCGAGGTTGGTCGGCTGGCCTCGTAAAAAGCCGATCAAAACATTAGCTGCCAACAACAACGTTGGTTCCTACAGCCTCGCCGCCTGACCGCGGTAAGCTGCGTCGCGTCATGACTTCGTCCACGGGTCATGGCCGACGTCGACACAGTGGGCTCGCTTGATTCAACCGCCCGTTGCGAATCAGGTTAAACTCATGATGGGCTAAGCCAAAGAAGACCCTGTCGTTTGGGGCTTCGCGGCCGACAATTCAAAGAACGACTACGCATGTAGACGCCTTCACTGACGGATCTCGGGACGCGGGTGCAATTCCCGCCGCCTCCACTGGAACGCCCGCGTGCGATGCGTCGCACGCGGGCGTTTTCTTTTGGGCTGCGACGATCCGTGAGAGCATGTTCGCCTCGAAATCGCTCAGGAGCCTGGATGGCTGCCTGGTTTCGGGCGATTTTCGGGCTCGATTCGTCCTGGCAGGATGACCGGGCCTTGGCGACGTCATCGGGGGGACGGAGCGGCCTCGTCGCCCTCCGAGTCGTCGAGGGCGAGGGTCAATCGACGGGGACGCCGAGCGGATGAGAAGGACAAGGTAGCAGGGCGGTGTTCGGGGGAACCCGCTCTTCAACGCGAGAGTCAGCCTTCTGGGCCTTCCGCAATCTCGGCGGTCCAGGAGCAGTCGATGCAGCCCTTGACGCTCTGATATGCCGGACAGGCCTCGGCGTAGTGGTCGAGGAGGCGCTCGATTGCCGCTCGCTTGCCTGCCGGGGCATCAATGCGGTATCGCAGGCGGATCCGGGTGATCTTGAGGACGCCGTTCACGTCCTCGATGTCACCCTCGACCTCCGCCGTCAGGTTGTTCGCCGAGGGCACCTGCCGCACGTCCAGTGCGGACCCGAGCGTGCCGAGCAGTCACCCGGCGACCCCGGCGATGATGTAGTCGAGCGTGGCGGGGTACTCCGGCCCCGTGAATTCCCGGCCATATTTCTGCCCGTAGAAGTGCCTGATGCCGCCGTGGATGCCGAAGGGAATCGGCTCGCCGAAGCCCTGCAGGTGCGCGGTGCGGTGCGGCCCCTCGTGCTTCTCGACCCGCAGCTTGCTCGTGTGGACAACGCCCATGGTGATGGCCCCACCCCGTTGACGGTTGAAGAGGTTCAATGGTCGGATTCCGATTCCCCGAAGGGACGCCGAGGTCCGATCTTGCACGATGCCCCGGGGGGAGACAATGCCCGCAAGATCGGAGCCAATTGGCTCGGTCGCGGCGCGGTGTGGTGACGACCCGCATTTCCTTCCAGGGTTGTCGGGCAGAAGGACCGGGAGACGCAACCGTATTCCCAACAACCCGGCCGGGCCGTGAGCCGGCCGCTCGCGTGCGTTATCCTGGGACGAACGGTTTTCTCACCCGTGCCGGGCCGTTCGCCCGGTCAGGTTCGACGACCTTCGACCGATCGTGATTCGGTCTTCGACTGGTACCGACGCTCACCGAGATCCACGCCGATGAGACACCGCACCCTGATCCTCCTGCTGGGAATCGCCTGTCAGCCATTCGTCGCGATCGCCCAGGACGCCGACGTTACCCGGACCGAAGACGTGATCTACGGGCGGAAGGACGGCACAGCACTTACCATGGACGTGTTCCGGCCCGGGGGGGAGCCGAACGGGGCGGGCATCATCCTGGTCGTCAGCGGCGGCTTCTTCTCCTCCCACGAGGCGATCAATCCCGCCTTCGTGACGCCGTTCGTCGACCGGGGGTACGCCGTGTTTGCCGTCGTCCACGGCAGCCAGCCCCGCTACACCGTCCCCGAGATCATCACGGACATGAACCGGGCCGTCCGGTTCATCCGCCATCATGCCGACGATTACGGCATCGACCCGGACCGCCTCGGCGTCACCGGGGCCTCGGCCGGGGGGCACCTCTCGTTGATGCTGGGGACCGCAGGAGACGAGGGCGATCCCAACGCCAGGGACGAGGTGGATCGAGCGTCGAGCCGGGTGCAGGCGGTGGCCTGCTTCTTCCCGCCGACCGACTTCCTCAACTTCGGGGCGGCGGGCGAGGAGAAGCTCCACGCCGGCGACCACGCCAGGCCGTTCCGCCCCGCCTTCGACTATTTCGAGCGAGACGAGGAGTCGAACCTGCTGGAGCCGATTACCGACGAGGGCCGGCTGCGGGAGATCACGGCCGAGATCTCGCCGATCACCCACGTCAGCGAGGACGACCCCCCGACCTTGCTCGTCCACGGCGACCGGGATGCACTGGTCCCGCTGCAGCAGTCCCAGGTCATGCTCGAGGCGCTGGAAGAGGCCGGGGTCGAGGCGAAGCTGGTCGTCAAGCCGGACGCCGGGCATGGCTGGCCGACGATCGCCGAGGACCTGGACGCGTTCGCCGACTGGTTCGACACGCACCTGGATGTCTCGGGCCGATGATCCGTCGCCGGACGCGATGACTCGGCTCCGTCCGCCTGCCCGGCACGGGGGGAGCGGCCTGCCGGCCGGATTGCCCTGCGTCGTAGGATTCGCCGACATTTCTGACACGGCCCGGACCGCCCAGGACCCGCAAGAGACTCGCGATGGCTGATGACTCGCCCCGACCGAACCCCCTCTCCGGCCCCTCCCACGGCGGGATCGCCGATGCCGACCACGACCGGGAGGTCCCCGAGATCGACCTGCTGAGCCCCCTGACCATCCGGGGAGTCACCCTCCGCAATCGGGTCGTCATGTCGCCGATGTGCCAGTATTCGTCCGAGGACGGGCTGGCCAACGACTGGCACCTCGTCCACCTCGGAAGCCGGGCCGTGGGAGGCACGGCGCTGATCCTGGTCGAGGCCACCGCCGTGACCCCCGAGGGGCGCATCTCGCCCGCCGACATGGGGATCTGGGGCGATCAGCACGTCGAGCCCCTCGCCCGGATCGCCCGATTCGTCAAGGGCCAGGGGGCCGTCGCCGGGATCCAGCTCGCGCACGCCGGCCGCAAGGCCAGTTGCGAGCCCCCCTGGAAGGGAGGGGCCAGCATCACCGCGGCGGGAGCGGGCGGCTGGTCGGTCGTCGGGCCGAGCCCGATCCCGTTCCTCGACGGCGATCCGGTGCCCGAACCGCTCGATGAGGCGGGGATCGAGGGGATCATTGACGCGTTCGAGGCGGCCTGTCGGCGGGCGTTGACGGCGGGATTCGAGGTCATCGAGATCCACGCGGCGCACGGGTACCTGCTGCACGAGTTCCTCTCCCCCCTGAGCAACCACCGGGACGATTCCTACGGCGGCAGCCTTGAGAATCGGATGCGGCTCGTGCTGGGGGTCGCAGAGCGGTTGCGGGGCGTCATGCCGGAGGAGTACCCGCTGTTCGTCCGCATCTCGGCGACCGACTGGGTCGAAGGGGGATGGGACATCGAGCAGTCGGTCGTCCTGTCGCAGCACCTGAACGGGCTGGGGGTGGACCTGATCGACGTGTCGTCGGGCGCCCTGGTGCCGAAGGCGCAGATCCCGGTGTCGAAGGGCTACCAGGTCCCGTTTGCTCGTCGGATCAAGGACGAGGCGGGGATCATGACCGGCGCGGTCGGGTTGATCACCGAGCCGGGGCACGCCAACGAGATCATCACCGCCGGCAATGCCGACCTGGCGTTCATCGGCCGGGAGCTGCTCCGGGACCCCTACTGGGCGATCCGGGCCCAGCACGATCTGGGCGGGGAACCGTCCTGGCCGGTCCCGTACGGCTATGCCGTGAAACGTCGGATGAAGTGATCGGGGCAAGGTGCCTTCCCTTGCACCCGCGAGAGGCTCGGCGCATCGCCCAGGGCCTTGCAGACCGGCTTTCGCAAGGCCCGCCTTCGGTCCACCCGAGCCGGATCGAGGCGCCTGCCGACCGTCATCGTCCTGTGAACGCCTTGCGGGCGGCCTCCTGGAGCGGATGGCCGCCGTCGGGCAGGCGGTCGGCGGCGACCTGCCAGAAGAAGACGCCGCGAAATCCCCGGTCGATTGCCCATTGCGTCTTGAGGGTGACCGACTCGGCGTCGTCGTAGCCGATCACGATCGAGCGGTCGGGTGCGACCAGCCAGGGGGTTCGCGTCTCCTCATCCCAGATTCGGCTCCAACCTTCCTCGAGCAGGAGTCGATGCAGGTTGGTGTAGTTCCCCCGCGGGATGGGGAGTTCCGGGGCATCTTCGGTCAACGCGTACGGCTCCGAGACGGCGAAGCCTCGGCCATACAAGGGAATGCCCACGGCCAGGCGGTCGGCCGGCATCATCCGCTCGTCGAGGAGGTACCGCATGGTGGCTTCGGTGGACGGTCGGCGCCCGCCCGGTACCTTCGAGGAGGCGAACAGGGGGGAATGGTGGCCGGCATAGTCGGTCCAGTCCCCGGCGAAGTCGTAGGTCATGACGTTGACCCAATCCATGACCTCCAGCAGGAACTCGGTGCGGAGCCAGCGGAGCGTCCCGGGGTTCGAGGATGCGGCCATCGTCAGCAGCATCGGGCGACCCTTGCGCCGGCCGATCGCGTCGATGCCGGCCCGGAACCTGCGGGAGATGCGCTCGAAGCCCTCGACCTCCTGCTCGGTGTCGGGGTATTCCCAGTCGAAGTCGATGCCGTCGTAGTCGTTCTCGTCCACGAGGGTGAGGACGGCCTCGACGTAGCGGTCTTCGGCGTCGGGGTCGGCGGCGATGGCGGCGAACTGCTCGTCCCAGCCCCATCCGCCGAGCGACAGGAGCACCTTCACGCCTTCCTCGTGGGCCCGGCGAGTCAGGTCGGCGTCGGGGACGTTCCGGCTCGGCCGGATGCGTCCCGATTCGTCGGCGGTGACGAAGGCGTGGCAGAGATGCGTGTAGAGCGAGAAATCGAGGTCGTCCGGGCGGCCGAAGAGGTAGCCCACGAAGACCCGCTCGTCGACCGCGTCATCGGCGGGCCGGGCGATCGAGGGGGTGGGGCCGACCAGGCCGGACAGCACGAGGGCGGCGATGACTGCCGATCGGGGCTTCAGGTCGATTGGAGGCATGGTCGGTCCTCGGGGAAAGCTCAGCGGACGGCGTCGACCGCCCCCCGGAAGATCCGGAGGCCGTCCCCCTCGGGGCGGTGGTCGATCCGGGTCCAGCGGGGATGGTGGATGAACTCGATGAACCGCTCCGGGTGAGGCATCAGGCCGAAGATGCTGCCGGTCGGGTCGATCACGCCGGCGACGCCGGCCGACGAACCATTCGGGTTGGCCGGATAGGTCTCGGTCGGCCGGTTCGAGCCGTCGACGTAGCGGAGGGCGAGCTGCCCGGACCCGGCCAGGGCGTCGAACGCCTCCGGGCTCTCGGCGACGAATTTCCCCTCGCCGTGAGCGACGGGCAGCTCGATCGGATCGCCGTCGGGAAGAAACGGCGAACGCCCCGGCGAGGTGGCCCGGAGCCGGACCCACCGGCATTCGAATCGGCCGGAATCGTTGTGCGTGATCGTCGCCCGAGGCCCCCCGGGCAGCAGCCCGGCCTTGACGAGCACCTGGAACCCGTTGCAGATGCCGAGGATCAGGCCTCCTCGGTCGTGGAAGCGTCGGAGCGCCTCTTCGAGCGCCTTCAAGCGGGTCGCAAGGATGCGACCGGCGCCCAGGTCGTCTCCGTAGCTGAAGCCGCCGGGGATGGTCAGCAGTTGGAAGGCATCGAGCGAGGCGGGGCGCTCGAGGACACGGTCGATGTGGGCCGTCTCGGCATCGGCCCCGGCACGTTGCCAGGCCGCGACGGTTTCCTCATCGCAGTTCGTACCCGGGGCCCGGAGGACAATTGCGCGGGGCAAGGACATGGTTCCACGGGGGGGAAAAGGGCCGACCGACGAGTCGAATCGGTCGTGGTCTGGATCAAGGAGGACAGGTCGGGGGAGGGGTCATCTCCCCCGACACCCATCGAGGAAACGGGGACGGGCCGACCGCCCGGGAGGCGTCGGCCCCGCCTCCTCCGCGAGAACCCCGAACCGGCGACTACCGCGACCGAGGGCCATTTCAATCATCGTCTCGATCGTTGTCATCGAGATCGAAGTTCGAGTCGAACCCCCGGTAGCGGTAGCGATTCGGGGCAGCTCTCTAGTAATCGCCCGTATTGTCGTACTCGGGATTCGCCCGGTAGGAGAGGTCGCGGCGGATCAGATCGGCCTCGTAGATTTGCACCACGAAGTCGGCGGCGATCTTCAGGCGAGAGCTGGCCCCCTTGAGCGACTCGTCGCGCGAACCGCGGCGGAACTCGACCACGCCGACGTGCTTGGCCTTGTTCTTCACGTAATTGATCCCCGGGATCCCGTCCGCGTCCCCGGAGATCAGGAGTGCGACGTCGTACGTATCCTGGAGGGCGACCATGTCGACCGCCATGCTGGTGTCGAGCCCCTTCTCGGTGAGGTTGTGGTGCAGGAGGTCGACCTTCCAGTGGCCTTCCTGGCGGATCTCGACGAAGTCGGTCGCCGACTGCACGCCGTGATAGAACCGCTTCTTGCGTTCCAGGGCCCGCCGCTTCCCCTCGTACCATTCGCGCGTCTCGGCGAAGCAGAGGCCCCAGGCCTCGTCGAGCCGACGCTCGGGGGAGATGTCGGGCGTCTTGCGGATCACGTCCTCGACGTAGCTGTCGCGGAGCCTCGGATTCAGTTCGAAACGGTTTCGAAGCCGGCTCTCCGCCTTGGGATCGTTCAGGTCCCATTCATCCATTTTGCCGACGACGTACCAGTAGATTCGGGCGTGTTGCGCGGATTCCCAGGGAGCCCCCTCGGCGAAGGTCCGCCCCCAGTGGCTGACACTCTGCTCAAAGATATAGCGATAAAAAGATCCGTAATCGTCGACGCGAAGGTTCAGATGTTTCAGGACACCGTCGAGGTTCGAGCCATCGACAAAGGTGACGAAGCGCTGCATCTGCGCATTCCTTCCGGGCGGGTCACCGGTTCAAGAGGTGGTGATTAACAGGATCGAAACCATGATCATCGATCGGACGAAGCCATCGCGCCCGAATCTCGGCGACGGGCGCATCGATCACCGTTCGGCCAGGCAGGCCACGGACATGCAGGCGGGGCTCGCCTTCCGAGGCGGCGACCACCGTTCCGAGACGACCCACGGGCAATCCCTCGAAGCGGTCGAGGACCTCGGAGACGTGCTCCGGGCGGACTTCCAGAAGGAAGCGGGAGGGGGATTCGGAGAACAGGAGGACCGGGTCGCTGGCCGCGTCATCGAGGCAGGGGACGTCGCGCAGGGAGCATTCGGCCCCCAGCGCACCGGCCAGGCACATCTCGGCCAGGGCCACCGCCAGGCCCCCCTCGCTCAGGTCGTGACAGGATTGCAGCCAACCGCGGCCATTGCACTCGTAGATCGCCTTGAAAATCGCCATCCCCAGTACAGGATCAACCCGAGGGACCCGGCCACCGACCATTCCCAATTGCTTCAGATATGCCGAACCGCCCAGTTCATTCCGCGTCTGGCCGACGATGAGCAACGCGTTGCCCGCGGCCTTCACATCCATCGTCAGACACCGGCGCACGTCAGGGACCTGGCCCATCGCGGAGATGAGCAGGGTGGGGGGAATCGCCAGGCTCTCACCCTCATGCGTGTATTCGTTATACAGACTATCTTTCCCGGAGATGAATGGCGTCCGATACGACAGCGCCAGGTCGTGACACGCCTGCGCGGCCAGCACGAGCGAGCCGAGCGTCTCGGGCCGTTCCGGGTTACCCCAGCAGAAGTTATCGAGCAGCGCGATCTGGGCGGGATCGGCGCCAACGGCCACCACGTTCCGGATCGCCTCGTCGATGACGCAGCCCGCCATGGCGTACGGGTCGAGGTCTCCGTAGCGCGGGTTCAGACCGCAGCCGACCGCGAGCCCTCGCGAGGAGCCGCGGACGGGCAGGACGACCGAGGCGTTCCCGGGCCCTTCCTCGTGCTCGCCCACCAGGGGCTTGAGCACCGTCCGGCCCTGCACTTCGTGGTCGTACTGGCGGATGATCCACTCCTTCGAGCAGATATCCCAGTCGTGCAACAACGCCAGGAGGTCGGCGGTGTAGTGGTCTCGGTCGGGGAGGGTCGGGGCCGATTCGGCCGGGGGCGTGAAGGCGGCCTTCCTCGTGACCCGGGGCCGGCCCTCGTGCAGGAAATGCATCGAGAGATCGCCAACCACGTTCCCGTGATAGCGGAGGGTCAGGCGGCCCGTGTCGACGAATTGCCCGAGATCGGTCGCCTCGACCCCCTCCGAGGCGCAGAGCGAGACCAGGGCATCGAGATGTTCCGGAGGGACGGCGAGGACCATCCGCTCCTGAGCCTCGGAGATCCAGATCTCGGTGTACGAGAGCCCCTCGTACTTGAGGGGGGCGCGTTCCAGGTCGACCTCGGCGCCGAGCTCGGCCCCCATCTCGCCGACGGCCGAGCTGAACCCGCCCGCCCCGCAATCGGTGATCGCGCGATAGAGCCCCCGGGATCGGGCCTGCAGGAGGGCGTCCAGGACCATCTTCTCGGTAATGGCGTTGCCGATCTGCACGGCCCCGCCGGAGATCTGCTCGCTCTCGCCGGTCAATTCGGCCGAGCTGAACGTCGCGCCATGGATGCCGTCTCGCCCGGTCCTGCCACCGACGGCGACGATGCGGTCACCCGGGCTGACGGACTTGAACGCCATGCCCTTCGGCAAGACGCCCACGGTGCCGCAGAAGACCAGAGGGTTCGCCAGGTAGCGCTCGTCGGCGACCACGGCGCCATTGACCGTGGGGATACCCATCCGGTTGCCGTAGTCGCGGACCCCGGCCACCACCCCCTTGAGCACGCGTCGGGGGTGGAGAACCCCGGTCGGCAAGGAATCGGCCGGGGTGTCGGGCGGGGCGACGCAGAACACGTCGGTGTTGCAGATCGGCTTCGCCCCCAGGCCGGTGCCCATGGGGTCGCGGATGACGCCGCCGATGCCCGTATTCGCGCCGCCGTACGGGTCGATCGCCGAGGGATGGTTGTGCGTCTCGACCTTGAAGCAGACGTCATGCTCGTCGTCGAACCGGATCACGCCGGCGTTGTCCTCGAAGACCGAGACGAGCCAGTCGAGGCCATCCGCCTCGAGGTCCTTGGTGGCCTTGAAGATCGTCTGCTTGAGCAGGTTCTCGATCACCTCGCCTTCGAACTCGACCCGGCCTCGGAGCGTCTTGTGAGAGCAATGCTCGCTCCAGGTCTGGGCGAGCGTCTCCAGCTCGATGTCGGTCGGGTCGCGTCGAAGCTCGCCGAAGTGGGCCCGGATCGCCCGCATCTCGTCGATCGAGAGGGAGAGCTGGCCCTCGCGGCTGACGCGCATCAAGGCATCGTCATCCATGCCGAGCAGGGGGACATCGACGCGACGGAACGCATAGGGGCGACCCTGCCCGAGATGGTCGAGCGCCAGGGGCCCGACGATCGCCTGCTCGACGGCGTCGTTCGCCAGGACCCGCCGGATCAGGGCATCGAGGGAGCCGGCCGGCCCGTCGATCATGTACGTGCGGACCGAGCGGACCTCGGAGACGTCGAGCCCGAGGTCGCGGAGCACCGCCCGGGCACTCTCCGCGACGGGATCGGTCACCCCGGGCCTGGGCAAGACATGCACCGGGGCGTTGCCGGAGGCCGGGGGCGCAGACGCCCCCCGCGATTGCGGATCCCCCGGGGTCGGGCGGATCGTGAAGGTCTCGACGATCGGGTCGGCGAGGACCTGTTCGGCGGCGAGCCGGAGATCGGATTCCGAAAGGTCGCCCTCGACCAGGAATCCGCGGGCCGAGTGGACCGCCCAGGGGCCGCCGAGCCCGAGGTCGGCGGCCTCAGCCGAAACCCGACGGCCCTCGGAATCGGCCAGGCCGGGTGCGGGATCGATCTGAAGATGCCAGAGCATGGAGTCGTTGCAATTCCAGGTCAGAGTCGTTCAAATCGGCAAGTGTTTCGATCGATGACGCCGACTCATGCGTCGTCCCCGGATCGAATTGCCGCACGAGAGCATCCAGACGCATGGCTCGAAACGGTTCATGGAAGGATCGATGCAGACAGAGATCGTGTCCAGGTCGCCGTTCGGACAGCAGGGAATTCATTCGAGTATCGGTGAGTGGGAGTCTTCGCGTCAAGGTCTCAGTGGGGCCGATTCACGACGAAAGCCCTCCCGGCACGCGGGGTGCCGGGAGGGCTTTCCGAGGTCGAAGCGACCCGAGTCGGATCGGCAGATTATTCGGTCGGGGGCAGGATGACCGCATCGATGACGTGGATGACGCCGTTAGAGCACTCGATGTCGGTCTTGACGACCTTGGCCTTGTCGACCATGACCGTGCTCCCGGCGACCGAGATGGTGGCCTTGGCACCGGCGGCCGTCTCGACCTGCTCGCCATCGAGCTCGACGACGTCGGCGGCCATGACCTTGCCGGGGACCACGTGGTAGGTCAGGATTTTGACGAGCGTTTCCTTGTTCTCAGGCTTCAGCAGGGTCTCGAGGGTGCCTTCGGGCAGCTTGGCGAAGGCCTCGTCCGTGGGGGCGAACACCGTGAACGGGCCTTCGCTGGACAGCACCTCCACCAGGTCAGCGGCCTTGACGGCGGCGACCAGCGTGCTGAACGATTCGTTCCCGGCGGCGGTCTCGACGATGGTCTTGTCCGCAGCGATCGCCGAAGAACCGAGGACCAGCGACAAGGTCAGGGCGGCAAGCATACGCATGGGTAAAGCTCCGAGTTGTGTTGATGCGGGAATCTCTCTGAATCGCGTTCGAGCCTTTATACTCGAATACGTCTCTCACGATCGGCCGACGGTGTTGTAGTCCGTACCGCGGACCCGTCCAGATTGCCGCCCCATTTTTCTGGCATTTTCTTTCGACCCGCGGGTCGTGCGGCGCGCGACGACAGGCTTGCACCCCGGCCGGGGTGCAAGCCTGTCGTCGCGAACTCAACCCGATCGGTGGCGCCGAGGCCGATCGGCTTACTTGGAGCGCGGGGGACGGCTCCGCGACGGCTTGGGGGCGGCCTCGTCCGGCGAGGAGCCGCGACGCCGAGCGCTCGGAGCCGAATCACGGCCCCCTGCGGGGACCGACTTCTCGGGATTCAGGTTCCGCTGACCCGTCGGGCAGAGCTTCACGAGGACGCAATCCGGGCAGAGCGGATCGACTTCAACGCATGTATCGTGGGCGAGCCCTTCGAGCAGATCGACGAACTCGGGGCCTCGTGTTTTCGGGACCGCCCGCTCGAGCGTGGCGCGGATGGCCTCGGGCGGGGTCTCTTCCTCCGCGAAGCCGAGCCGGACCAGGCAGCGACGGATCGGCTCGTCGACCGGCATGGCGTGACCGCCCAGGGCTTGCTGGATGACCGTCGCCAGGACGAAGTCCGACTGCATGGCTTCGAACTCCTGAAGCGTCTTGATCGACTCCTTCAGGGGTTTCTTCCCGAGATGATCGAGATCGAACTTGTAGGTCCGGGAGAAGAGCTGGCGAAGGAAGCGGCGGATGCGCTGCGCTTTCAGGTCGGACTGGGGGAGGCCGGCGATCGCGTCCTGGATCTCGCCCACGGAACTGACACGCAATTCGTTCCAGTCGAAGAAGGCGTCGCGAAAACGATCGAGTGCCTTGGTCGCGTCGTCGCGTGTGGTGCCCTCGTGGCAGATGCCGAACAGTACCGCTTCCAGCACCGACAGCTTCGCCTCGCGCGGGCCGGGCTTGTAGCGCTTGGCCAGCAGGGGCTGAATCTTGTCGAGCATCTGCGATTTGCTGGGTGCGGCCATGTGTGTGTTCAGGTTCAGTCGAGAGAAAGGGTGAAGAGCAAGGGCGGTCACGATCAGTCTGTCGAGGAGGGGTGTTCCTCGCCAAGTGCATCGCGAGACGGTTCATCGTCGTCGGGGTCGGGCCCGGGGGCTTCGGGCGATTCCCCGCGGGCGAGCCGGTCGGCGGCGAGGGTCTCGTCGATCAACCGGGACATGGCGACCGATTTCTTGACACCCTGATCGAGTTCGAACCGGAGGATCGGGGTGTATCGCGTCTTCAGGCGGGCGGCGAGCCGCGACTGCAGGAAGCCAGAGGCCGACTGGAGCCCTCGGAGGGCGAGGCGTTGCTGGGTCTCGTCCCCCATCACCGAGACGAAGACGGTCGCGTGTTTCAGGTCCGAGGCGACCTCGGCCTCCAGCACGGTGACCCCCTTGACCCGGGGGTCGGCCACTTCGAAGAGCACGGCCGAGGAGACGACCTCGCGGACTGCCTCGTTCAGGCGCTCGATGCGGTGCGAGGGCATGGATGCGAACCTCGATCGGAATCAAAGCCGGCGGGGACACGCGACGCGGCGATCACGAACCGTCGCGGCCACCCCCCGGACGCTCGAAGACCGAAGCGAGCGAGGGGCGGCCGGCGAGAGCACGCGTGGGACTCAGAGCGTCCGACGAATGACCTCGACCCGGTAGGCCTCGATCACGTCGTCCACCTTGATGTCATCGAACTTGGCGATCTTGATACCGCACTCGAAGTTCTCCCGGACCTCGCGGACATCGTCCTTGAAGCGGCGGAGCGCCTCGATGGCACCCTTGTAGATCTCCCGACCTTCTCGGATGACGCGAGCCTGGCCGTTGCGCTCGATCACCCCCTGGGTGACGAAGCAGCCGGCCACCGTACCGGCACCGCCCCGGGAGATCTTGAAGACCTGGCGGACGACCGCCCGGCCGAGGTGGACCTCCTTGATCTCCGGTTCGAGCCGACCTTCGATGGCCTGCTTGATCTCGTCGGACACCTGATAGATGATGTCGTACCGACGGATGTCGATCGATTTCTCCTCGGCGAGCGTCACGGCCCGGTCTTCCGGGGCGACGCGGAAGCCGATCACGATCGCCTGGCTGGCATCGGCCAGCATGACGTCGCTCTCGGTGATCCCACCGACGCCCTTGTGGAGGATTCGGACCGGGACCTCGTCGTTCTCGAGTTTCTCGATTTCCTTGAGCAGGGCCTCGAGCGAGCCTTGCACGTCGGCCTTGAGGATGACGTTGAGGCTCTTGACCTTCTGCTCGGCCATCTTGCTGTAGAGATTCTCCAGCGTGATGGCCTTGGTCTCCCCGAGGTTCACGCCGCGCGATCGGGTCCGACGGGTCTCGGCGACCTCGCGAGCCTGGCCGATGTCCTCCAGCACGGCGAATTTCTCGCCGGCGGTCGGCACCGCGTCGAGCCCGGAGATTTCCACCGGCGTCGAGGGGCCGGCCTCCTGGATCGATTGCCCCTTGTCGTCGAAGAGGGCCCGGACTCGCCCGAAGCCTTCCCCGCACGCCAGGGCGTCGCCGACCCGCAGCGTCCCGTCCTGGACCAGGACCGTGGCGATGACACCACGCCCCTCGGAGACCTCGGACTCCAGGCAGGTGCCGGTGGCCGGGCGATCGGGGTTGGACTTGTACTCGTAGACCTCGGCGATGGTGGAGAGGGTCGCCAGCAAGTCATCGACGCCCAGGCCGGAGACGGCCGAGGTGCGGACCACCGGCACATCGCCGCCGTACTCTTCGGGGATGAGCCCCTCGGCGCTGATCTCGCCGAGGATCCGGTTCAGATTGGCCTCGACCCCGGGCAGGTCGATCTTGTTCAGGGCCACGACGATCTGGACGCCGGCCGCCCTGGCGTGGGCGATGGCCTCCTTGGTCTGGGGCATCACGCCGTCGTCGGCGGCGACGACGACCACGGCGATGTCGGTGACGTTGGCCCCGCGGGCCCGCATGGCCGTGAAGGCCTCGTGACCCGGGGTATCGACGAAGGTCACGGGGTGCCCGTCGTGATCCACCTGATAGGCGCCGATGTGCTGCGTGATGCCGCCGGTCTCGCTGGCCACGACGTTCGCCTTGCGGATGTAGTCCAGCAAGGAGGTCTTCCCGTGGTCGACGTGGCCGAGGATCGTGACGATCGGCGGCCTGAGTTGAAGATGTTCGGAGGCGTTTTCACCGCCCCGGGCATCCTCGAGCAGCCGATCGAACTCGTCTTCGGCGGTTTCCTCGTGCGCGATCGACAGCTCGACGCCGAACTCCATGGCCAGTTCGATGGCGGCGTCTTCTTCGAGCGAGGTGTTGATCGTCACCAACTGCCCGGTCAGATCCATCATCCGGCGCATGAGCTGGTTGGCCTTGATGCCAATCGCCTCGGAAAGCGAGCGCAAGGTGATGGGATATTCGATCTCGGCGCTGGTCTTCCGGGGAGCGATGGTGTGACCGCGGCTCTTGTGCCGCTTCGGGCCGCGACGACGGCCGCTGTCCTCGTCGCCGTCGATCAGGGCCGCGGCGGGGACGGGGGAGACCACGCGGTCCTTGGCTCGTTCCTGACGCGCCTTCCGGCGCCCGGCGCGGTCGGCCGCGCCGCCGAATCGACCACCGGGGCCAGCAGGGCCGCCCTTGCCCTTGCGTTCCTCTTCCTCGAAATCGGCCCCCGATTTCCGGGATGTCGTACCAGGGACACCCCCTCGGGCCGTCGGGCCCGTGGGCAAGGGGCCGGTCGGCAACCCTTCCGGCCGCGAACCGCGGGTCGTAGCGGCATCCCGACCGGTCGGGGGAGCGGTGGGAAGCTGCCCTCGGCGCATCATCTCCAGCATTTCTTCGCGGGTGAACCGCTGCTGGGGCTGCACGTGCCCTCCCGCGGGGGGGCCGGCGGGCCGAGGCCCCGGGGGCCGCTTGGGAGGGCCACCGGGAGTGGCGACCGGGGGCAAGGGACGGCCGCCGCCGCCGCCGGAAGCGACCGGGGGCAAGGGACGCCCACCCGGCCGAGGCCCCTCACGCCGTCCCGTACCCTCGCCCGATTCGGCGGGAGGACGGCGGGGAGGCTGCTGCGAGGCCGGCCGCCCCGTCGCGCCGGGACGCGTGCCGGCCGGGCCGATGTAGTCGCTCCGATCGAGCGGGCGCGACGGCTGCGATCCCTGGCCCGGGCGGGGACGCTGTTCCTGCGCCGCACCGGCCGAGGGAGGCGTGGCCGGCGCGGGCCCCGCGGGGCGGACGGTCGTCCCCCGGGTGTGCCCGGCGAGCGGACCGGCCTGTTTGGATGCCTGAGACGACGCAGGAGGAGTTTGCGACATAGGGGGGGCTGGACGGGATGCGGGAGAACCCGCGGATGGGGAAGCGGACGGAGCGGGACGAGCGGGAGCCGAGCCCGGTCCCGGCGGGGGTGCCGAAGCGGCCGGGGCCGAGGCGGGCTTGGTCGGCTGCGGCGGGGTGGCTGCCTGAGGCGGGGCCGAATCGAGCGAGTCGGCGGCCGCAGTCTTGGGAGAGGCGGCGGTCGGGCTGATGGCGGGGGCCTCCGCGGTCGGGGACTTCGGTGCCGATTCCGATTTCGGTTCCGGCGTGGGCCGGGGCGGGGTTGGGGATGGCGTGGCGTGGGGGGTCGGACCCGAGGTCGATGCGATCATGCGCCGCCGAATCTCATTCGCGACGTCGTCGCCGACGCTCGCCAGAGGGCTCGCTTTGACATCAAGGCCCCATTCCTGAATACGATCGATGAGATCCTGGGCCTTATCAAGCCCAAGTTCTTTCGCTAACGCGTGGACACGGATCGACAACGGCTCCTCCTCCTGGCTTGGGACATCCGAGCCCATCGGGATGTCCCGGTCGGTAGTGTGGTTTCGACCGACCGGTCGTGCCAGGCCAATTCTCCGGGACCTCCAGGCCGCATGCCGGCCGGGAGAGCCCGGGACAGGCGGATCAGGAGGAGGGAACGGCAGGGGCGGCGACTCGGCCGGTACGCGGCGGTCTTGGCCGGACCGTCGCGGGGATCATGGTTCTTCGCGGTCCATAGCAGAGGGCTCCGGAGAGTCCGACCCCGAAATCTCGGCCGAATCGGCCGTCGAGGATTCAGGGGCAGAGGGCGGGGAGGCCGGGGGTTCCTCGGGATCCGTCACGGGGGCGTCGGATTGAGGTTCAGCCTCGGCCGGGGGTGGGACAACGCGACCAATACGGATGTCGAAGGGCGGGACGTCGGTTTCGTCGGGGTCTTCCTCATCATCAATCGGCGCATGGGTCACCTCGTGACCGCGATGCTCAAGATGACCTGCCTCGTCGGCCAGGTCAAGGTCATGCGAGTCGTAGCTCGCGTCGGCGTCGGCTTCGGCGTCAACCTCAGCCTCGGTTTCGGGGGCCTCAGCCTCGGTTTCGAGGGCCTCCGGCTCCCCGGCATGGCCCTGGTCGTCGACAACCGCCTCGGCCTCCGGGGGACTCGCGATCGAATCGGAGTCGAGAGCGACCGCGGCAGGATCGGCGTCGGCATCGGCCTCGTCACCGCCCGCGGCGGGCTCGCCATCGGGCGAGGGTTCGAGCTCAGACTCGGACGGCTCGACGCCGGCCGACGATTCGTCTCGGGGTTCGGACGAGGCGGCACTTGCGAGCGACCTTGCACCTTTACGACGAGGGGTCTCGTCCTGTTCGGCCAGCTCGGCCAGGTGCTCGGCCTGGGCGACCAGGCTTCGGGCCAACGGCTCGTCGAAGCCTTCGACCGTGCTGACCAGGTGGTCGATCTCCATGATCGACAGGTCATCGTAACTGAGGATGCCCTGCTCGACGAGGCGGTTGGCGAGGTCGGTGTCGCAGCCCTCGAGCGCCGAGAAGAGGCCGACGGCCTTGTCGATCAGCTCGTCCAGCTCCTCGCTGGTCATGATCTCGATGTCCCAGCCGACCAGCTTCGAGGCCAGCCGCACGTTCTGACCGCGCCGGCCGATCGCCAGCGAGAGCTGATCGTCGCGGACCAGGACGATCGCCCGCCCGAGGAGGTTGCAGAGGAGGACTTCCTCGATCTCCGCCGGCTGCAGGGCGTTGGGGATCAGCACCTGGAGGGCTTCATTCCAGCGGACGATGTCGATCCGCTCGCCGCCGAGCTCGTCGACGATGTTCTTGATCCGCGTCCCCCGGACGCCGACGCACGCCCCGACCGCGTCGACCTTCTGGTCGAGCGAGCTGACGGCCACCTTCGACCGGTAGCCGGCCTCCCGGGCGAGGGCCCGTATCTGGATCGTCTGGTCCGCGATCTCGGGGATTTCCAGCTCGAACAGGCGTCGCACGAAATCCGGGTGGGTGCGGCTGAGGATGATCTTCACCCGCTGGCCGACCTTGCGGACGTCGAGCACGATCGCCCGGACCCGCTCGCCCGGATGATGGCTCTCGCCCGGGATCGATTCGCTGCGAGGGAGCAGGCCGTCGGTCTTGCCCAGATTGACCGTGACCGCCCCACCCTCGAACCGCTGGATGGTCCCCGTGACCATCTCGCCGCGCAGGACCTCGAACTCGTCGAACAGGGTGTCGCGTTCGGCCTCGCGGATTTTCTGGATGATGACCTGCTTGGCCGTCTGGGCGGCGATCCGGCCGAAGTCGGGCGGCTCGACCGAGACGCCATCCTTCAGGGTGGCAATCCGGCCGGTGTCCGGGTCGATGGTGACCTGAATGTCCTGGGCGTCCGGATAGTGCTTGCGCGCGGCCGTGGCGAGTGCCGATTGAAGCCCGTCAAACAGGACTTCTTTCGGGATGTTCTTTTCCCGATGAATGCTCTCGACAATCCGGACCAGATCGACGCTCATCCAACTCCTCCGAGGCGAGTGGCGGGCAGCCTGCACAAAGGGGCAGCCCGACCCTCCGGTGACGAAACATCGGTCGGGCTTCTTCGCGAAAGCCCGAACCAATCTTTCGCGACCGAACGCCGCTGGCGCGACGTCGCAGGACCTCGACCGCTCCGGGCCCAGGGCCGGGCGATTCACCACCCGACCGTTGCCACGACACCCGCCGTCCTTCCGCAATTGCAGAAGCAAGGGCGTACGCGACCCGAAACCAGATGCGCCCCGACCCAGGTCCGAGATTCGCGATCCGAACCCCAGCCTGTGAATCACTCTACCGATGATCCGAGGAGACTGTCAAGCGAGGCTCCCGTGAGCTTCCACCGACCCCCTGGGCCGCCTCGATTTCTCGATCGCGGCGAGGCGAGGTCGCCCCGGTCCTCGATGCCCGTCGGCTCGCCGGCCCCCGGGCGATTGGACCGCCATTTGCGAAAGGCCCCCGGCGGAAAATCTTAACGCGACACCCCACCGAACCCGGCTTGCGCAAGTTGCCTATTCCCCCCAGATCAGTTAACGTACAGCGATGCCGACCGCATTCTCGTGGTGTGGTGTCTGGTCAACGTCGCTGAGAAATCGCGCGAGCGATCTGATAGCATGGACCGTCTTCATGCTCGGCAAGGAGGTCGATGATGGTTGACGGACGAAGGGTCAGTCGGTGGGCCAACGGTCGAATCGAGCAAACCAGAGGGTCGGGCTAATGAGTCGAGTGATCCGGAAACGAACCCAGCAGCGGTTTTCGCTGGAACATCTGGAAGGGCGCACACTCCTTGATGCAGGGGCTCCGAACGTCCAGTTCGCCGAGGCCCTGGTCGGTTCTGGCGGGTCTCAGGACCCATTCTTCTCGGTGGGAGGCTCGATCCAGGCCTCGTTCACCGACGCCCAGGGGCGGTTGTATCTCGCCGGCAAGGTCGACGGTTCGGTCAATTTCAACCCGGATCTCACCCAGCCGTCGACCGTGATCACCAATACCTCGGGGCCTGCGGATGGCTTCCTGGCCCGGTACTCGGCCGATGGAGAGCTGGACTGGGTCTATCAGGTCCACGTCCCGGACGGCGACTCGATCACCTTCACCAACCTGGCGCTCTCGCCCGGCGGCGACCTGCTGGCGGTGGGCGCGTCCACCTCGGGCGTCGACCTGAGCGGAGCGGCCCCGGGCAATGGCACCCCGTCCGACGCGGGTGGATTCCTGCTGAATGTCGATGGAGAGCTGGGGCAATTCCAATCGGTGGCCCGATTCCGGGACCTCGGGGGGGACGCCACCAACAACCTGCCGCAGGCCGTGGGCGTCAACGCGGCGGGCACCGTCTTCGTCGCCGGCACCCTGAACGGCGGGACCACCGACTTCGACCCTGGCCAGGGACAGGAACTGGTTGCGGGGAGCAATGACTCCTTCATCGTCTCGTTGAATCCCGACGGGACGTTCGACGACGTCATCATCCTGGAGTCGGATCCGGGGACCGCGGCCAACCGCCTTCGGATCCAGAGCCTCGCCATCGCGTCCGGTTCCTCCGACCTCTACCTGGCGGGTTCCTACGGGGGGACGGTCGACTTCGATCCGGACTCCGTGGATCGAGAGGAGCGTTCCAGCTCGGGAACAACCGACCTGTTCCTCCTCCGCCTTACCGGCGACGGGACCTACCAGAATGTCACGACCCTGACCGGGAGCGGTTCGGGGCTGATGTCCAAGGTCGTCCTGATCGAGTCGGGGTCGACGGTCGAGGGAGTTGTCGCGACCGGGAATTTCAATCTCTCCCTGGCCCTGGAGAATTCCCCGATCACGCTGACCAGCCAGGGCCGGTTCGACACGGTCCTCGGCCGCTGGTCGCCCGACCTCTCGCAGGTGGACTGGGCGTACTCGATCGGGAACGCTCAAGACGTCTATCCTGCCCCCACGGGGGGCGTGGCGATCACTCCGGACGGGAACGTCGTCGTCGGCGGCGACTTCCAGGGCACACTCAACCTTAGTTCACTCGGCGGAGATGTCCTGGTCTCCCAGAGCGGGGTTTCCGAGGGCACCAACAGCTACTACGCGATCTTCGACGGGGATGGCGTCTACCAGCGGTCCTTCCGGTTCGGAGGTCCGGCCTCGTCGGTCCTGACCGGTTTCTCCAGCCCGGCCGCGGACACGTTGATCGTCTCCGGCTGGTATTCTGGCGACGAGTTCCAGATCGCCGATCGCACCCTCGCGAACCCCGCGTCCGAGACTCAGAACGTCTTCCTGTCGCGATTGACCTATCAGGCAATCGATCCCGATCCCGATCCCGATCCCGATCCCGACCCCGATCCCGATCCCGATCCCGATCCCGATCCCGATCCCGATCCCGACCCCGATCCCGATCCGCAAGATCCGAACAGGATCATCGGCGATTATGACGGCGACGGCGTGGCCGATCTCGCCCTCTATCAGTACGACTCGGCGGCCGGAGCGGCGGCATTCCGGATCCGATTGTCGAACAATGGCAGCCCGATCGAGGTCTCCCGCTCGATCCCGAATGTCAACGAGAACGTGATCCCCATCGCGGGGGACTTCGACGGCGACGGCAAGACCGATGTGGCCGTGGTCGATCCGTTCGCCCGCCTCTTCAACAGCGGGTCGCCGAACGCGACCGAGTGGATCATTCGGCTCTCGACGGACGACTCGCTGCGACGCGTGCCCTTCGGCGGGCCGGGCAGCCTCGATCGGCCGGCCCCGGCGGACTTCGACGGCGACGGCGTGACCGACATCGCCACCTTCCGGGCCACCAGCGATCTCGTCCCCGGCGCCGCCCAGTGGTTCATCCTCCCGTCGCAAAGCAACAGTGCCTTCGACGTGGTCTTCGGGGCCCCGGGAGGCACCGACCTGCCGGCACCCGACGACTACGATGGCGACGGCCGCGCCGACATCGTGACCTTCCGCCCGGTCCGGACGTCGCAGGACGTGACGGGAGGGGTCCCCGACGCGGCCCAGTGGTTCATCCTGCCGTCGATCCCCAACGACGCGACCTTCAGCCAGCGAAACTCGGCGTTCCGCATCCTGTTCGGCGCCTCCGGCAATGCCGACCAGCCTTCTCCGGCCGATTTCAACGGTGACGGCCGCGCCGACATCGTGGCATTCCGGTCGAACAGCGACCTGAACCCCGGCTCCGCCGACTGGTTCATCTTGCCGTCGGCCCAACCCGCTCCCAGCTTCGCGAACGGATTCCTGTCGACCTTCGGCGTCGCCGGAGAGATCGCCGCGGTCTCGGACTACGACGGGGACCGGAACCCCGACCTCACCGTGTTCAACCGCTCGACCGGGGTCTGGACCATCCGCAGCGGGACCAACGGCGCGAGCCAGACCATCGCGTTCAATCACCCGCTGGGGCAGGCCGTGCCGGTGCTCTCGCCGCTGTTCTTCCGACTGCAGGCGTCGGGCAACCTGCCGAATCAGGCCACCGGGGTCGCGGTGGCGGCGCAATCGTCCCGTCGCGGCGACGGGCTGTTGTTGTTCGACTCGGGGGCCTCGGCCTCGGCCTCGTCCACCCCGATCGAGTCGCTCCGATCGCAGCGGGGCGGGTTGATCGACTCGGCCATCGACTCTCTGATGGACGACCCGCTGGCCTGACGCCTCCTGTCGCATCGGAGACGTCCCGGGATTCTCGTGCCGACGGGCCGGGCCTTCTGCCCGGCCCGTCGGCGGTTGACACGGATTGTCCGCGATTCCCACAATAGCGATCGAGGAGCTTGCGCCCGACGATGGTCCCCGCTCGTGGCGGTTTGAGCGTCCATCGACCCCAACCACCGGGCGTCCCGGTGAAGTGATGGCAGTGGATCACGATGACCTCCACCGGATGCGGTCGGTCCTGGAGTCGGCCGGCCGCCGATCGACGCGCCAGCGCGAGGCGATTTACGCCTACCTGCTCCGCTCGGAGGACCACCCGACCGCCGAGCAGGTGTTCGAGGCCGTCCGGCAGTCGATCCCGAATCTCAGCCTCGCAACCGTTTACAATGCGCTCGAGGCGTTGGCCGATGCCGGCCTGGTCATGAAGCTCCCCTCGAGCGAAGGCTCCATCCGCTACGACGGGAGGGCCGAGGGGCACTATCACCTTCGGTGTCTCCGCTCGGGGGCGGTTGCGGACCTCTCGACCCCTTACGATCCCGACCTGATCAAGTCGCTCGATCCCGGCCTGGCCCATCGGCTCGGCCGTCGGGGCTTCCGCGTCACCGGCTACCGCCTCGAGGTGGTCGGCTACTTCGAGGACTGCCCGACGAATCGGATCGACGACCCGGAGGAGAACGGACGCCTTGGCTGAGCCCGCGACGACTGCCTTCGGCCCCCTGATCGACACCCACGCCCATCTCGACGACCCGAGGATGGCCCGGGACCTCGGGGGGGTCCTCTCACGAGCCCGCGAGGCCGGGGTGACGCAGGTCGTCGCCATCGGCACCACGGCGGACTCGTCGCGGGAGACGGTGGCCCTGGCCGGTGCCCACCGCGGCCTCTTCGCCGCCATCGGCATCCAGCCGAACCACGTGGCCGAGGCCCAGCCGGGCGACTGGGAGCGCATTGTCGACCTGGTCACGGCCCCGAAGGTCGTCGCCATCGGGGAGACCGGCCTGGACCGCTACTGGGATCGCTCGCCGTTCCCACTCCAGCAAGATCTGTTCGACCGTCACCTCGCCCTGGCCTTCGAGCACGACCTGCCCGTGGTCATCCACTGCCGCCAGTGCGAGGCCGACATCATTACCCAGCTCGAACGGCTGGGACGGCCCGTCTCGGGGATCTTGCACTCATTCACCGGCAACTGGGACGACGCCCAGGCGTTCCTCGCGCTCGGCCTCCATCTCTCATTCGCCGGGATGGTCACCTTCCGCAACGAGTCGCTCGATCCGTTGCGCGAGGTGGCGGCCCGAATGCCGATCGATCGGCTCCTGGTCGAGACGGACAGCCCCTACCTGAGCCCCCACCCGTTCCGGGGGAAGACGAACGAGCCGGCCCGGGTCGCCCTGACCTGCGGGCGGATCGCCGAGCTCCGGGGGATGGAGCCGGTCGCCCTGGCCGTCCAGACAACCAGCAATGCGGCCCGCCTGTTCGGGATCGAGGGTGCCGATCCGATCTGAGCCGCCCGCTCGACCGCAACCCGTCGCTCGGGACCGCATCGGCGGCGCGTCTCAAGGCGAGCCGGCGTGAATCGGCCCGGGCGGCGAGGTCACTCGGGGAGCGTCTCCGCCGCGTTGCCGGACGGCCCGAGAACCGCTGGAACACGCCCAGTGGCTGGCCGACCTTCGCCAGGGAACGAGCGAGGCCATTGCCGATCGCCAGGCCGCCCGATGGGATCGGACGTGGATGGCGATCGGCAATGGCCTCGATGACGCGGCGTCGCCGCCCCTGCGAAGACACCGGGGGGATCGGCTCAGGTCAGGGTTCTTCCCCGAGCGAGAGTTCGGTCAGTTGCTCGGGGGTCGCTTCATGGAAGCTCAGCCCACGTCGGCGGAGTTCGAAGTGCAGGCGAAGCGCGACCCGGTGCAGCTCGGGAGAGTCGATGCGCCAGGCGATATCGACCAGGTCGGCAGGGGACACTTCGCCGAGGGCCTGACCGCGCCGCTCCAGCTCGGCTTCGAGCCGGAGCACCATTTCGAGCGTCTCGGCATGAGCCTGTTCCGAGCCGCCGACGATCAGGCATTGCTCGCCATTGATGATGCGACGGGGCGCGTCCGAATCGGAGTCATCGAGGCCCAGCCCGAGCAGCATGGCGCGCATCCGTCGACGGGGCCGGTGCCCCGGGGGGTGCATCGTCATCAAAGGTCGGCCTTTCACGAGTGGGAAGTCGGTCTCGGAAACCACCAGGCAGTCGTCCCTCGCACGCAACTCCCTTCGTGGGAAGAAGGGTGTCGCGTCGCGAGCGGAACCGCCACGGGTTTCATATCGGCTCCCCACCGGCGACGGGCCAGTGCCGGGGCACGGGATTCCGCCCTCCTGACCGGAACAAGGCGGAACCCTGCTCATGCCTCTTACGACCCGCCCAAGAGGTCCCGGACGGTCGACTTGGCTACTCGGTACGCGTGGCGCACCGTGATCGCGCGGGCCTCGATTTGTTCTTCATTGAAGAGACGGCCCTCGCTGGGCGGCAGGCCGGCCAGCGAGATCGTCAGCGGCAGGAGATCGAGGAATTGACGGTATTTCTGCTGAATGTCACCGCCGGGGGTCGGTTGGTCGGCCATGGCGCGGTCGCTCCGAATGGGGTCGATGTGACAAGTGACGTGACGTGACGCGACGCGATCGGGCGGGGCAATCGGCCCAGGCCGAGGTCGGGCCCGAACCGTCCGCGTCGATCCATCGTAACAGGTGCCAAGCCTATCGCCGCCGATGGCAGCCTCGCAAGAGGCCGACCCTCCCGATCCGGGGGTGGCGCGGCGTCATGATCCGCGATGAACCACCTTGACCGCTGGGCGCCGGCCCGATAGTGTGGAAGAATTGATCTGATCCGCCTTTTTGGATGGGGCATTGTGCGCCTCATCTTCGATTTGTCGATCCCGACCATCCCCACGAGGAGGTCTTGTTTGATTCAGCGAGCTGTTGAGGAGCCCGAGCTCGGCTTCTCCGACCTGGGGCTCGGCCCCGAGATGCTCGACGCTTTGCGACGTGTCCGCTACGTGACTCCCTCCCCGATCCAGGCCGCCGTCATCCCCGAAGCCCTCGAAGGGAACGACGTCATCGGCCAGGCCAAGACCGGCACCGGGAAGACCGCGGCCTTCGGCATTCCTCTCATCGAAATGCTGGAAGAACGCGGCAAAGGGCCCCAGGCCCTGATCCTCGCCCCGACCCGGGAACTGGCCCAGCAGATCGTCAGCGAGATGCAGAAACTCGCCGCGAACCACCATGCGGCCATCTGCGCCGTCTACGGTGGCCAGCCGATCGAGAAGCAGTTGCGGGCATTGCAGCGCGGCGTCGACATCGTCGTCGGCACCCCCGGTCGCATCATCGACCACATCCGTCGCGGTTCCCTCTACCTGGGTGACGTGGTCCACGTCGTCCTGGACGAGGCCGACCGGATGCTCGACATCGGGTTCCGCCCCGACATCGAGAAAATCCTCCGGCGGGTCCCCGACCCGCACCAGACGTTGCTCCTCTCGGCCACCCTCGACGCGGAAATCCGCCGATTGGCCGACAAGTACATGTACAAGCCGGTCGAACTGCTGCTCTCGAAAGACGAAGTCTCGGCCGAGACCGTCAACCAGTTCTACGTGACGGTCGACCAGGAGAAGAAAACCGAGCTGCTGCTCCACCTGCTCCGCCGGGAAAAGCCCGAGCAATGCCTCGTCTTCACCCGCACGAAGCGCGGCGCGGATAAGCTGGCCGACCGGATCAAGCGCGTGGTCAAGGGCGTGGCCGTGATTCACGGCGACCTGCCCCAGAGCGCCCGCGAGAAGGTCATGAAAGCCTTCCGGAGCGGCGATATCCCCGTCCTGGTGGCCACCGACGTGGTTGGTCGCGGCATCGACGTCGACGGCATCAGCCACGTCATCAATTATGATATCCCGGACGACCCGGAGAACTACGTTCACCGGATTGGCCGGACCGGCCGCATGGGCCGCAACGGTGTCGCCTACCTGTTCGTCACCCCCGACCAGGGCGAACCGCTCACCAACATCGAAATGCTCATGAACCGGACCATCCCGCCGTTGCCGCTCGGCGAGTTCGAGGCCCATGATGCCTCGGGCAAGGCCCAGCAGAAGCGCGGTGCGTTCAAAGAGTTGTTCAGCTACCTCTGAGCATTCGTCTCACCGAACCTGCCTGCTCCTGGCGGCGATTCTTGCCGCCGTTCGAGACCTTCTGTGCCTGCGGGCCGATGATTGATCCGGCGGCTCCCTCGTGATACCGCCAGGCGATCGAGCCATCGGCCCTCGACTGTCGTGGGGGCCTTTCACGTCGTTCGGGTGGCCCCCACCCGGTTTCAACCGGCCCTTCCTCGGTCTGACGGCCCCTTGACGCCCGTCGGCAATCGCTCCGCGCCCACGCGTGCGGGCGGTCCATCCCATCGAGCACGGGCGAGGGACCGCAGGATCTCGGGGGCGGCGTCCAGCACTTGCCGGCGATCCTGCTGCCCGGAGCCGCGACCGGAATAGCGCACCACGTCACACGATTCGATCATCTCCCCGACCCGATCCGCCAGCGCGGAGTCTTTCGTCAACTGCTCGACGGCGTCTCGGGCCTCGGGAGGCGTCAACGCCCCCTTCGGTCGATTGGTCGCCAGGTGGAGGAAGCCGACCACCGCCGTCGCGGCGAGGTCGGCCCGCTCGGGCCCATGCATCGCATCGAGTCGACGAGCCGCCCGAACCACCAAACGACGCGGCGAGCGATTCCAACGCCGGACGGTCCGCCAGGCGCCCCAGAGCAGAAGAACACCCAGGGCCGTGATCACGAAGCCGGAGATCCATCGGTCCTGGTCGTCGCGCCCCCCCTTGAGTTCCTCCCCCAGGCGAGCCACCTCGATCAGGGAAGGGTCGAACGGGGGGGGATCTTCCACCCGGATCGAGAGACTCCCGCTACTGACGGTCTGATAACGCCTCGCCTCGGGATCGAACCAGGCGACCAGGACCGGGGCCAGCCTCAGCGTCCCGGCCTCCGAGGGCCGAAGGCGAACGGAGACGGTCCGGGTCGGCGGCGCGGCGTCGAGGCTGGTCGACTCCGGCTCGATCGCCGCGGCGAGCGTCCGTCCGTCCTGCCCTCGGAGGGTCGGCCGGGCCGTCGATCCGAACACCCCCTGCCCCGTCATCCGGACCGAGACCAGCGCGGCGTCGCCCAGTCGGATGGCCTCGGCCTGCGCGGCCAGTTCGACCTCGATCGGCCCCACCCCTCCGAGGAACCAGGGTGGCCTGCCGAATGACGGGGGCGTGATGACGTTCAGCCGGATCGGCGGGCTCGCCCCCCGCCGATCGCCGCTTCTTGCCCGAAACGCCGGGATCAACGGATTGCCGACCACTCTCGGCACCAGCACGAAATCGAAGCGATACAGGTTCGTCTCGTGGACGATCGTCCCGATCGCCCCCGCCGTGATCGGCCGGACATCGGTCCCGACCGGGAACAGGTCCGCCTGGGGCACGTCCGGCGGGTCGAGCGTCGGGGGTTCTGCTCCCGCCGTCACGAAGAGTCGGATCGGGATCGCCTGGCCGAGGTATTGCGGCCCCTCCGGGATGCCCTCCAGCCGGACCGGCAAGCGGCCCTCCTGAGCGGCGGAGCCTCCCGGGCCAATCAACAACCCCAACACCCATACCCCTGCGAGGATTCGGGCCATCCGCCAGTCGATCGAAGGGTTTGCCACTCCAGACGGCCTCCGGAATCAATCGCGGGCAAGGCTTCGACGGGGTTCGTCGCCGGCATCCGTCACCAATTGGGTTCGTTTCGTCGGGACGCCGGTTCGCGAGGCAGATCGGGGAATCGCCGATCGCGAGCCGCTCGAATGGAGTCGAGCGCCCGGGCCAGCCGGTCGGCTGGCGAATCGGGCTGGCGGGAGGGCCGACCCGAGGCCGTGCCGGTGCCAGCGGCCGCGGTCGTCCCGGTCGGCGCCGGGGCGTCCTCCGGGTCGAGCCCCGCCGATCCGGCATTCGGAGAATCCGACCCGTCTCGGTCGTTCTCGCCGGGAGGCTCGTCCGGGTCGTCGGAGGATCGTTCCCCGTCCGGCTCGCCGGGAGTCTCGGCCGCGCCACCCGGATCGTCACCCTCGGCGGGGACGGCATCCGCTTCGGAGCGACGGATCGCAAACGACCGATTCTCCTGAGCGAAGGAGCGCACCACGTCGTAATGCTCGCCGGCCGCGGTCGACTCCAGGCAGTCGTCATAATGGCCGATCGCTGCCTCGAAGGCGCCGAGCGCGAGGGAACAATTCCCCAGGGCATAATCGATCTTGAGCGTCAGCCCCTCGTCGGCGCGCCCTCGGGCCGCACGGTAACGGTCGCGGGCCTCCTCGAACCGGCCCAGTTGATAGAGGGTCGCGGCGGCGTTATACACGGGGATCGCGGACTCGGGGTCGAGACCCTCCGCCCGCCCGAAGGCATCGAGTGCGGCGGCATAATCGCCTCGATCAAATGCCGAGCGTCCAGAGGCGATCGCCTCGGCCGCCGATCGGGGGTCCTCGGACCCGGGCTGGACCATCCCGAGCGAAACCGCCGTCAGCCCGATCACGACCATCCAGGATGTCCACCAGGGTTTCCGGCGCGGGATGGGCCGGGGCCATGGCCAGGCTCCGACCAGCCCGATGGCCAGTCCGACGGCGAGGAACAGCCGGAACCGCTCGGGCCGTTCCGGCCTTCGGAACGCGTCCCGGGCCTGTTGCTGGACGGGAACGATGTGCCGTTCATACAGGTCGCCCAGGTCGGCCGAGGCCAGCCCGATCGGCAAGAAGGCGCCGCCCGTGGCGAGGGCCACCCCCCGGAGTTCCAGGTCGACCCGTCGCGTCTCGACCGGTTCGCCCCGAAACAGGAATCGAGGACGATCCGGGCCCCGGGCCGGGCCAACCGGAATCGGGTGGCCCTGGTCCCGGTCCCCGAGGGCGAGGGTGTGGACGACCACGCCGAGCGTCCGGGCCCGCTCCACCAAGCGTTCCCAGTGTTTTTCATGGTCCTCGCCGTCGGAGATCATGATGACGACCCGGCCGCCGTCTCGGGGCTGGTCGTCGAAGGCGTCGAGCGCGGTCTCGAGCCCCGCGCCGAGGTCCGAGCCGGTCGGCTCGACGGCCCCCGGACGGAGCGCTCGCAGGACCTCGACCACCGCCCCCAGGTTCGCCGTCAAGGGGCAGCGGATCACCCCCCTGCCCGAGAAGGCGACGACCCCGACCCGGTCGCCCGGCTCTCGGCCGATGGCTTGCGTCAATTCCCCGGCAATCTGCACGGCATTGCCGAGCCGATTGGGGACCACGTCCTCGGCCGCCATGCTCCAACTGACGTCGATGGCCAGGATCACATCCCTGCCGGGGGGCAGCGGCTCCGCCGGCGCTCGACCCCATCGGGGCTGGGCCAACGCGACCACGGACAAGGCAATCGCCAGCGACCATGCTCCCCCGCCATCCCCCGGCGGGCGTCCCGACTGCGCGAGCAGCGACCAGCCCGATCGGCGGCGGCGGGCGGCGATCCAGCTCGCTCCGCCGACGATCGGCAAGGCCATCAGGCACCAGAGCCATTGGGGCTGTGCGAAATCCAAGGTCGAGCCTCAGGCGTTGACTCGGGGGTTACTCGAACCGATCGCTCGCCGTTGATGGTCGCGTCCGAGGTCAGGGAAGCCGTCGCGCCCGGGTCGCGGCCGCGAGGCGGTCGATCGCGAGGAAGGCCAGGGCGGCGGCAACCCAGGGCGGATACTCCTCACGATAACGGGTCAGGATTTCTCCGGTGAATGGCCGTTTCTCCAGCGAGTCGATGCGGTCGAACACCCGATCGAGCGTCTCGGCACTCCCGGCGGAGAAGGCGGCGCCGCCTCCCAGGTCGGCCCATCGGGCAAGCGCGACCGGATCGTAGCCTTCCTGGAGCTGTTCAGGATAGGAGATGCCGGTGCCGGGCACGTCGATCCGGACCAGACCGCCGGGCGACCCGATCCCGATGGTGTAAAGGCGGGCCCCAAGCCGCCGGATGAGCGTGGCCGCCTCGTCGGGGTCGAGCCAATCGGGCGTGGCGGCGGCGTCGGGCTCGTTCTGCCCATCGGTCAGGAGCACGATGACCCGTTCCGAGGGCTCCGAGTCGAGCATCGCCTGCAGGGACCAGGCCATCGCATCACCGAGGTTGGTCGCGTTCTCGCCCGGACGAGCCGGCCCGAGCGTGGCCAGGAGCGAGCGGAGCGTGTCGTGATCGAGCGTCGGCGGGCAGATCAGATCGGGATAGGTGCCGAATCCGACCAGCCCGATCAGGTCGTCGGGGCGGCCGAGGATGAACCGATCCATCGTTCGTTTCGCGGCTTCCAGCCGGGAGACATTGGTCCCGTCACCGATCGGCACATCCTCGGCCGTCATGGTGAGGCTCTGGTCGACCGCGAGGAGGATGGAGACTCCTCGACCGGCGATGACCGTCCGACCGGCCACCGTCTGCGGCCTGGCCAGGGCCACCACCAAACAGGCAATCGCGAGCGCCTGCAGCGACAAACCGGCCTGGCGAGGCCATCCCGACCCTCCCGGCCTCCATGATCGCGGCGGGACGATCCGGAGCGACGACCACACCAGGCGCGGCCGGAACCGCTCCGCCACCCAGGGCATGGCCGCGAACACCAGCAAGATCAAGCACCACGGGTCGGCAAGTCGCATGGTTTCAACAGGTTGCGGCGACAGGATCGGGCTGGGACGGCGTTCACGACGGCCCCTGATCGCCCGGTTCCTGATGCCAAAAGAACATCAGCCCGTCGTTCGCCCGGTTCCGGTCGCCTGCCGAGCGGCCAGGGCCCGGGCGAGCGCCATCTCCGGGTCGGAGTCGAGGACCGTGAGATGGCCCATCTTGCGGCCGATCGGCGCGGCCCCTTTGCCGTAAAGATGGAGCGAGGCGGCCGGTTCGGTCCTCAGGGCGTTCGACCAGTCGGGCGGGCCGTCGGTCCAGAGGTCACCGAGCAGGTTGACCATCGCCGCGGCCGACCTCAGGGTCGTCGGCCCGATCGGGAGTCCGCACAGCGCCCGGACCTGTTGCTCGAACTGGCTGGTGGTCGCGGCCTCGATCGTCAGGTGTCCGGAGTTGTGCGGCCGGGGGGCGATCTCGTTCACCCGCAGCGTCCCGTCGCCCGCCAGGAAGAACTCGACACACAGCACACCGACATATCCCATGGCCTCAGCGACAGTCCGGGCCAGATCTCGGGCCTCCTGAGAGACAATCGGGCCGACGGGGGCGGGCATGATCGTCGCGTCGAGAATATGCCGCTCGTGCCGATTCATGGCGACGGGGAACGTTTCCATCTGCCCATCTCGCCCTCGGACGACGAGCACGGAGAGCTCGGCCGAGAACCTCACAACCCCCTCAGCCACGCAGGGCACCCGCCCGAGCGACTCCCAGGCGGGTCGTGCCTGGCCCGGCTCGTCGACCCGGACCTGCCCCTTGCCGTCGTACCCCGAGGACGCGGTTTTGAGGATCAAGGGCGGGCCGACCTCGGCCAAGGCGAGGGCGAGTTCCTCGTCCGATCGAACCGGCTTCCACGGGGCCGTCGGCAGCCCGTGCCGCGAGAGAAACATTTTCTCCCGTAAGCGGTTCTGGCTGATCCGGACCGCTCTCCAGTCGGGCCGGGTCGGCATGCGGGCCGCGAGCCATCGGAGGGCGGAGCTGGAGACATTCTCGAACTCGACGGTGATCGCCTCGACCCGGGTCACGAAGCGTTGGAGCGTCCGGAGGTCGTCGTCCTTGCCCTTGACCACCTCGTGCGCGACCTGAGCGGCCGGGCCATCGGCCTCATCGGTCAACACGACGGCCCGATAGCCCATGCGCTGTGCCGCCTGGATGAACATCCGGCCGAGCTGGCCGCCGCCGACCACCCCGAGCGAGGCGGGGGGCAGGAGAACCTCGGTGCCGAGCGAAGCACTCATACCGGCGACTCCGGGACCGACTCGGTCTGTGAGGCCCGAAACGTCGCGAGGGCCGATCGGATGGCGGGATCTTGTCTCGCGAGAATCGCCGCGGCCAACAACGCCGCATTCGCCGCGCCGGCGGCGCCGATGGCCAGGGTCCCGACGGGAATCCCCCGAGGCATCTGGACAATGGAGAGGAGCGAATCGACCCCTCGAAGCGTCTTCGACTCGACCGGCACACCGAGCACGGGCAATTCCGAGACCGCCGCGAGCATGCCCGGCAGATGGGCCGCGCCCCCGGCCCCGGCGATGATCACCTGGAGCCCCCTGCCCTCGGCCTCCCGGCCGTAGGCGACCAGCCGATCGGGGGTCCGGTGGGCCGAGACGACGCGCACCTCGTGGGGAACCTCCAGACTCGAAAGGAGTTCCGACGCATGGCGCATCGTCTCCCAGTCGGACGTGCTGCCCATGACGACACCCACCAGCGGATTCGATGCGTTCGAAAACGTGTGCTCGCCCATGTGCGATTGCCGATTGCCTGCTCTGCTCGATTCGGGGCCGATCCGAGACGCCGCCGCCCGTCGAAGGCCCACCGAAGCCCTTCGACGCGACGAGTTCGGGGTTCTCCTGATTTGATTCTAGCAGGAAGTCGGCGGAATGCTCGCGCCCAGCCCTCGCGAGTGGCCTGGGAACGGTCCTCGGTCGGGGCGTCCGGCCCGGAAGGGTGGAGGCGCAATTTCGCTAAGTTCTGACACCGCCAGTCGCCCGGGTCCGACGGCACCCGACGCCGGGCGTCTCCGGGCTCGATCGCCCTTGCCGGAGCCGGAGCCGGAGGTGTACAGTTACCCGTATTGTTGGTGATTCGAACGCTCATCTCGGCCGGAATCGGGCTGAACGCCCGCCGCTCATCGTTCGGATTGGGTCTTCCGCGTGAACGCTCTTCAGAGGGGTGCAACGACCGGACATGGCGACCGATCACTCCCCTCCGCTCGAGGTCTATCTCCTGGGCCTGATCGATTTCGATGAGGCCCAGTTGCTCCAGCAACGGCTCGTGTACGACCTGGGAGAGTCTGAGGCCGCCGGGGCCCTGGTGCTCTGCGAGCATCCCCCGATGATCAGCATCGGCCGCTCCGGGAGCCGGGCACACATCGTGGCCGACGACGACGAACTCAGGCGGCTCGGCATCGAAGTGCGGTGGGTCAACCGCGGTGGAGGGACACATCTCCACCTTCCCGGCCAGCTCAACGCCTATCTGGCGCTGGATCTCTCGCGGGCCGGCCTGGACCTGCGGGCCTATGTCCACGGGCTGCACCAGGCCCTGATCGACCTGCTGGCCGAGTTCGACCTGAAGGGGACGACCCGATCGCCATCGCCCGGCGTCTTCATCGGCAACGCCCGAGTGGCGTCGATCGGCGTGGCCGTGAAGCGTTGGATCGCCTATCATGGGTTGACACTGAACGTGGGCCCGTTCCTGGAGCCGTTCCAGATTCTCGATGAGCCGGGCCCCGAGGGTCGCTCCCTCCGGCTCACCTCGCTGGAGGCCCAGCGCCAGCGGCCCGCCCCGATGCCGAAAGTTCGGGAATCGTTGATCCGGCACCTGGAGTCGACGTTCGGGATGAGCCGGCATCACGTCTATACCGATCACCCGATGGTCCGCCGCAAGGCCCGATTGCATGCCTACGCTCAAAGCCTCGGATAAGCCGGCCGAACGCCCCTCGATGCCCGCATTGCCGATCGTCGGCCCCGACGGTCGGGCCGTCGCGGAAGTGCCGCATCGTCGGCTGCCCTTGTGGCTGAAACGCCCCTTGCCGGCGTCCGGCGGCATGGGGCCCACGGCGCAGTTGATCGAAGAACTCGGCCTGGAGACGATTTGCGAGTCGGGGAAGTGTCCGAATCGCTCGGAGTGCTGGACCCGCAAGACCGCCTCGTTCATGATCCTCGGCGAGGTCTGCACCCGCCCGTGCGGCTTCTGCTCGGTCCCCCGGGGCAAGCCCGACGCCCCGGCGATCGACGAGCCCGACCGCCTGGCCGAGGCCTGCGCCCGGCTCGGCCTGAAGCACGTCGTCATCACGTCCGTAACCCGGGACGACCTGCCCGACGGCGGCGCCGACCACTTCCGCCGCTGCGTCCTGGCCGTCCGGGAGCGTACCGGGGCCGTCGTCGAGGTCCTGACGCCCGACTTCGACGGCGACACGACGGCCATCGACATCGTGCTCTCGGCCTCTCCCGAGGTGTTCAACCATAACCTCGAAACCGTCGCCCGGTTGCAGCGTTACGTGCGGCGGAAGAGCCAGTATGCCGTGAGCCTGGCCGTCCTGAAGCACGCGAAGCAGGCCCGGCCCGACCTGTTGACCAAGAGCGGCCTGATGCTGGGCCTCGGCGAGACGACCGAGGAGGTCGTCGAGACGATGAGCGACCTCCGCGACGTGGGGTGCGACCTGTTGACGATCGGCCAGTACCTCCGCCCCTCGCCGAAGCACCTGCCGGTCGAGCGTTACCTGCCCCCCGAGGAATTCGACGACCTGGGTCGGATCGCCCGGTCGCTCGGCTTCTCGGATGTCGCCAGTGGCCCCTTCGTGCGATCGAGTTACCATGCCGACCGGATGGCCATGTCGTCCTCCGGGCCGGCCTCGGAGGGATGAGGCCGGCCCGGGAGATGCCTTCCCGGCGTGTCGCTCGCGTTGACCCGGATTCGAATTCCCCCAAGGAACGAGCCAACCCGGCCATGACTCCTCCCCTGAAATCATCGACCCTCGTGCTGGCCTTGTTTTCGCCGGTGGCGGTCCTGTCGGGCTGCGGGGGCAACGACCCCGCGCCGGCTGCCGCGCCCTCGGACGAACCGCTCAAGCTGGGCGACGACTCGCCCCTCGACCAACTCGGGGCCGATCCGGGTCAGGGCTGAGGGGTGGGCTCACCTCGCCCACGCGATTGATTGGTTTCTCGAGGAGCAAGAATTCCGCGGGCGAGGCCGGCTTCACGAAATCTTCGTCATTCGCACACAACATTCTGGCTTGAACGTGGTAATCTGACTGCTGCCGAGATAAATTGATCGTGGAAGGCTTCGATTTGAGGCTTGCGCAGTCCCGTTGACGGCCATCCATCTTCGGGATCACTGCGATCCTTCGTTTCCAGCCGGCGAGTGAGTGAGCGACGATGTTCAGAAAAATGCTGGTAATGCTCATTACCACAAACGTACTCTTCCTGGCCTTTCTGCTCCCCGGCTGCGGTTCCGAGTCGGGACGGGCCCCGGTTGATGGAGAGCCTCCTGTCCCGACGCCCGAGGAAAAAGCCGAGCTGAAAGTCGATTACAGCCAGAAGTAAGCCCGCCGACGCGACTCGCCATTTCGCTCCTTCCCTGACCTTCATGTCCCATCTTCCGCCCAAACGTGCTCCAAGAGGCAACCATGAACGCTGCCGTTCGCAACCGGCCCACACGATCCGGTTTCACGCTGATTGAATTGCTCGTCGTCATCGCCATCATCGGTGTCCTGATCGCCTTGCTGCTGCCCGCCGTCCAGAGCGCTCGTGAGGCTGCCCGACGGAGCCAGTGCATCAATAACCTGAAGCAACTCGCCCTCGCGGCGAACACGTACGAGAGCACCTACGGGAGCCTTCCGTCCGGCAACCTCAACCAGCGATGGGCCGGCGGCGGGAACGTCTGGTATACCGGCATCAACAGCTTCGCCCTCATGCTCCCCTTCGTCGAGGCCGGCTCGCTGTTCGAGGCGTACAACTTCGACCTCTCCATGCGAGACGGGGCCAACGTCACGGCCGCGGCGACGAACCTCTCGGTCCTCTGGTGCCCGAGCGACCCGGAAGTCTCGGAACTCAACCCGTTGCACCCCTGGTACGACTTCCAGCCGCCCGGCTTCACCCAGGCCGCTCGGAGCTACGTCGGCAACCGCGGCACCTTCTGGATGACCGACTTCCGCTACAACACCCTCGACCCGTGCTATGCTCCGGTGACCCGCACGGCCACCGGCACCATCTTCGACGGCAGCGCCGTCAAGCTCTCGGAAGTGCGGGATGGCACCAGCAACACCTTCCTCTTCAGTGAAGCGGCCTTCGGCGAACTCTGGCCCGACTCCCGCAAGTACTGGAATCGCTGGTGGCACTCCGGCTGGATGGAAGACGCCTTCTTCGACACGACCGCCCCGATCAACAAGGCCGGCCCCGGCAAGACCGCGCATAGCTGGCACAGCGTGACCGCGACCTCCAGCTACCACCCCGGCGGGGCCAACTTCGCCTTCGTCGACGGCTCGGTCCGCTTCATCAAGGACACGATCAACACCTGGCAGCTCGGCACCGACGGCATGCCGATCGGCCATCAGGCCCAGACCTGCGGGAGCTGGACCTACTACACCCAGGGAGCCGCCGTCCCCGGCGTCTACCAGGCCCTCTCGACCCGCCGAGGCGGCGAGGTCATCAGCGCCGATCAATATTGATCGGCTCGCCTGATTCGGGTCCTCCGAACGTTGGGTTGAACGTCGCGCCGGGACGGCCTTCGGGGTCGTCTCGGCGTCGTCATGCGCGAACCAGGCAGCGCCGAACTCATTCTGCTAGATGAATCCTTCGTGCCAGTTCGGTATGATGGTCTCTTGGCTTCGTTGTTCTCCGTCCGTCGGCTCATCCCGAGCCACTGATCCCAAGCCAGCCTGAACGATCGAGACCCGCCCGATGCCCGCGACGCTGTTCGAGAAGGTCTGGAACCGCCACGTCGTGACCTCGACCGAGGACGCGACCTTGCTCTACATCGACCGGCACCTCGTCCACGAGGTCACCAGCCCCCAGGCCTTCGAGGGGCTCCGCCTCACCGGCCGGAAGGTGCGGCGGCCCGACCTGACATTCGCCACCCCCGACCACAACATCCCGACCGACGACCAGCTCGACATCAAGGACGCCCTCTCCCGCCGGCAGGTCGAGGCCCTGCGGTCCAACTGCCGCGAGTTCGGCGTCCGCCTCTACGACGTCGGCAGCGGCCACCAGGGGATCGTCCACGTGGTCGGCCCCGAGCTGGGGATCACCCTGCCCGGCCTGACCATCGTCTGCGGCGACAGCCACACCAGCACCCACGGCGCCTTCGGTGCGCTCGCCTTCGGCATCGGCACGAGCGAGGTCGAGCACGTCCTGGCCACCCAGACGCTCTGGCAAGGGCTCCGGCCGAAGTCGTACGGCATCGAGGTGACCGGCACCCTCGCGCCCGGCCTGGAGCCGAAGGACATCATCCTGGCGATCATCCGGGCCATCGGCACCGGCGGCGGCACGGGGACCGTGTTCGAGTACTACGGGCCGGCGATCGAGGCCCTTTCGATGGAAGGCCG
Organism: Tautonia sp. JC769; assembly: GCF_040717455.1. Taxonomy (NCBI): domain Bacteria; kingdom Pseudomonadati; phylum Planctomycetota; class Planctomycetia; order Isosphaerales; family Isosphaeraceae; genus Tautonia; species Tautonia sp. JC769. The sequence goes on along the minus strand of NZ_JBFEFH010000001.1, from coordinate 153,223 downwards.
GATGACCATCTGCAACATGTCGATCGAGGCCGGGGCCCGCGCGGGCATGATCGGCCCCGACGACACGACCTTCGCCTTCCTCTCCCGGGAAGAACGGCCGTTCGCCCCCAGGGGGGCCGCGTTCGACGCCGCAGTCGAGGACTGGCAGGCCCTGCGGACCGACGACCCCTCGGCGTTCGACAAGCACCTGACCATCGACGCCTCGTCGCTCGTCCCCCAGGTCACCTGGGGGACGAATCCGGGCATGACCGTCGACGTGACCGGCGTGATCCCCGACCCGAGCGAGGTCCCGTTCGCCTCTCGCGACGATGCCGAGCGGGCCCTGGCCTACATGGGCCTGAAGCCGGGGACGCCGATCAGCGAGATCCCGGTCGATGTCGTCTTCATCGGCTCGTGCACGAACGGCCGGATCGAGGACCTCCGCTCCGCCGCCGCCGTGCTCAAGGGGCGGAAGGTGTCGCCGAGCGTCCGCGCCATGGTCGTCCCCGGCAGCGAGGCCGTCCGCGCCCAGGCCGAGGCCGAGGGGCTCGGCCGCGTCTTCACCGAGGCCGGGGCCGAGTGGCGGATGTCCGGCTGCTCGATGTGCCTGGCCATGAATCCCGACAAGCTCACCCCCGGCCAGCGGTCCGCCAGCACCTCGAACCGGAACTTCGAAGGCCGACAGGGGCCGGGCGGTCGCACCCACCTCGTCAGCCCCGCCATGGCCGCCGCCGCCGCCGTCGCCGGCCACTTTACCGATGTTCGCAAACTACTCGGTTCAGCTTGATCCGCCATGCATCCCAATGTCCAATTTTCGAGCGGGATGACCTGATGGCAAAGGCGATGAGCGGTTCCGGGAGACGAGGGCCACGTGAGCCAGACAAGAATTACCAGGTCTTTGTCAGTCACGCCACAGCAGACAAATGGATCGCCAGGATCCTCTGCGAGAAGTTAGAATCCATTGGTGCGACAACCTTCCGAGACGATCGAGATATCGACGGGGGAGATGACATCCCGGAGGCCATTCGACTTCAAATCAAGAGATCCAAAGAACTCGTTGTCTTATTAACACCGAAATCGGTCGATCGCACGTGGGTCACTCTCGAAATCGGTGCCGCTTGGGGTTGGAGTAAAAACCTGCGGATCGTAGTCGTGCTCTACCACGTTGACGTCGATCCAATCCCAGAGATGCTTAAGTCGAAGAAGGCGATTTTTCTTAACGACCTTGACGATTATCTCGCCGAAGTCGAGAAGCGAGTCAAGAAGCATTCCCGATGACTAATCCCGCTGAAAGTTACGACGTCTTTCTCTCATCGGCAGCCGCCGACCGCGGCGTTGCTATGGTTGTCCGTCGCGCGATCGAAGATAGAGGCTTGAGCGTATTCTCAGCGGAAAATTTGAAGGTCGGCGCACCGTCTGAAGACGTCATCAGGTCAGCAATGGCAGATGCTAGAGTGTTCGTGGCCGTTCTCTCTCGGTTGTCAATGAATTCTCCATCCATTGCCATCGAACTTGGCGCCGCGATGGCATGGGGGAAAGCAATTTATCTGCTGCTGGAGGGTATCGGACCGGCAGAGCTTCCGAGTGCACTACTACGTTATCGCTCTATCCCTGCCTCGAAGTTAGCAGACGCGATCAAAGAAATCGAGAAGAGCATTGAGCCTGTAACCGTTGAGCAAGCAGGTGTCTTGTCTGAATTGTACGCCGCAGTGGGAGTCCCGACAGATCAACTTGCGAACAGGCCCTCGGCACTCGATCAACTGACTCATCGATTCAACAAACGTCTCGGCAGCTCCTTTTCGCCGGAGCGTGTTCTCCAGGAATTGATTCGACTTCGGAAACGAGGCGGGCTTCCCAAACTTAACCGCAAAACAGGTTGAGCGAGGTACCTGCCGTCTGTGGCACTTTTCATCACCCTAACTTTTTCCGAGATCATGGATCCGTTTACCACCCACCGCGGCAAGGTCGCCCTGCTCGACTGGAGCGACGTGAACACCGACCTGATCATCCCGGCCCGTTACCTGAAGCGGGTCGAGCGGACCGGGTACGGCCCCCTGCTCTTCGCCGACAAGCGGTACGCCCCCGGCGGCGCCCCCGAGCCGGACGCCCCCGAGCAGCACGGCCCGATTGCCGACGACTTCCCGCTGAACCGGCCCGAGGCCCAGGGGGCCACCATCCTCGTCGTCGGCCGCAATTTCGGCTGCGGATCGAGCCGCGAGCACGCGGTCTGGGCCGTCCAGCAGGCCGGCTATCGGGCCCTGATCGCACCGATCAAGGGGGAAGGGTTCGCCGATATTTTCGAAGGCAACGCCTACAACAACGGCCTCCTGCCCATCGAGCTGCCCGAGGCCGACTGGCAGACCATCGCCGACATTTCCCGATCCGACCCGGAGCTGCACGCCACGATCGACCTGAAGGCAGGCACGATCCAGCTCCATCCGTCGCAGGGGGGCGAGCCTGCGGCGATCTCCTTCGACGTCTCGGAAGGAGACCGCCATCGCCTGCTGCTCGGCCTCGATGCCATCGGCGAGACCCTCCAGCACGACGCGCAGATCGCCTCCTACGAGCAGCAGGCCCCGGCCTGGGCCGGGGCCCCGGGGGCGTGACGCGCCTCGAGCTCGATCAAGAACTGCTTGCGCCAGAGCCCGCCGTTGTAGCCGCATAGGCGTCCTCCCGACGCAATCACGCGGTGGCACGGGACCACGATCGCCAACCGGTTCCGGCCGTTCGCCCGCCCCACCGCGCGGACGGCCGTCGCCCTCCCCATCGATCTCGCCTGTTCCGCATAGGTCCGCGTCTCGCCGAAGGGGATCGTGCGCAAGGCCTCCCAGGCGTCACGCTCGAACGGCGTGCCGATGAACGTCAGTGGGAGCGTAAAGGCGTTGCGGCGGCCCTCGAAATAGTCGGCCAGTTCGCGTGAGAGCCGCTCCAGCAACGGGTGATCCCCGTCTTCCAGGAGGACGGTTCGCCCCTGCCCCATCGCGCGCCGTTCGTTGCCCGGCAGGTCGTGCTCCGCGAACTCGAGCAACGCAAGCCCTTGATCCGACGCTCCGGCGCGCATCGGACCGATCGGGGTGTCGATCCGCCTCGACGTCAGGACGATCGGATTCCGGGAATCGAGGGTGTGGTCTTCGATCGTCGTCATGGAACCTCACGCCCCCAGGGAATGGAGTTGGATCAACCGTTCACTCTCGAACTTTAACACGAAGCCCGAGGTCAGCCGGTAGCGAGCGTCGCCCGATTGTCGCTACCATCAACCCTCAACCACTCCCCAGAACGTTCGGAGAATCGGGCATGCCTCACCGGATTACCCTGCAACGCCTCACGCTTGCCCTGGCAGCGCTCACGATCACGACGTCGGCCCGAGCCGACGAGCCTTCAGATGTGGCACCGGGCTACGATATTCCGCTGATCGATCTGGCCGGGCAGTCGGATCGGCAGGTGGTCGTCGATCGAGAGCCGGGGCAATATCTCGGGCACCCGACGACCGTCCTGCTCGACGATGGCCGGACGATGATCGTCGTCTACCCCAAAGGGCACGGGCGCGGCCCGATCGTGATGAAGCGGAGCGAGGACGGCGGCCGATCGTGGTCCGATCGCCTGCCCGTCCCCGAGAACTGGGCGACGTCTCAGGAAACCCCCACGATCCACCGCGTCGTCGATCGCGAGGGGACCGGACGGCTGATCCTCTTCTCGGGCCTTTACCCCATCCGAATGGCGGTCAGCGAGGACGACGGCCAGACCTGGACCCCGCTCGAGCCGATCGGGGACTTCGGCGGCATCGTCGCGATGTCTTCGCTGGAACGCCTGAGCGACGGCTCGTACATGGCCCTCTTCCACGACGACGGCCGCTTTCTCCGGGGGGACGGGCAGGTCAAATCGTTCCAGGTCTTCAAGACCCTTTCCACCGACGGCGGACTGACCTGGAGCGAGCCGGAAGTCATCGCCGAGCACCCCACCGCCCACCTGTGCGAACCCGGCCTGATCCGATCCCCCGACGGCTCCCAGATCGCCGTCTTGCTCCGCGAGAATAGCAGGCAACACAATTCCTTCCTCATCGTCTCCGACGATGAAGGGGCCACCTGGAGCGAGCCCAGGGAGCTGCCGGGGGCCTTGACGGGCGACCGCCATGTCGGGAAATACGCTCCCGACGGCCGCCTGTTCCTCTCGTTTCGAGACACGACGCGGGAAAGCCCGACCCGAGGCGACTGGGTCGGTTGGGTCGGCACCTACGATGATCTCGTCGACGGGCGTCAGGGCCAGTACCGCGTCCGCCTCATGGAGAACCATCGGGGGGCCGACTGCGCCTACCCCGGCGTCGAAATCCTCCCCGATGGGACGTTCGTCACCACGACGTACGGCCACTGGGCCGAAGGGGAAGCCCCCTACATCGTGAGCGTCCGCTTCTCGCTCGACGAACTCGACGCCATGAACGATTAGGAACGGGCCAACCCAGCGAGGCCAGTGAGTGCTCGCTGGGTTTCCTTACGTCGATCGAGGTTGATTGGCCGAGGAGGCAATCGGCCGAGCAGCGAGAGAGGTGAGCGATCGAAAAAACTACCCGGCCAGGACTCGAACCTGGAAAAACAGGACCAAAACCTGTTGTGATACCAATTTCACCACCGGGTAAACAGCGGTCGTTCGATCGACTGACGTAGTGTACCAGATGACGCGAGCGTCGAAAAGGTTCGACCGCGTCTCCTCGATCAACTTACTGCCGGGATGTCGCCGGCCTCTCGGCTCGCGGACTGGGTGTTGTGGACCGAGTAGGCGAGATGTTCGAGCTGGACGCTCAGGTCGACCGCGACGACGCTCACGTCCTGCGGCACGAAGAGGGCCGTGGGCGTGAAGTTCAACAAGCCCCGGATCCCCGCCGCCACCAACTGATCCGCCACGCGCTGGGCCGACTCGGCCGGGACGCAGATCATCGCCAGCCGAAGCCCCTCGGAGGCGACGGTCTGGGGGAGATCGTCGAGGTGCTTGACGGTCAGGCCTTCGATACACTGGCCCACTTTCCTCGGGTCATTATCGAACAGGGTGACCAGATGGAATCGTCGGACCCGGAACCCTTTGTAGCCGAGCAGGGCTCGACCCAGGTTCCCCAGCCCCACCAGGGCGGTCGGCCAGTCGCGATCGACCCCGAGAATCGTCCGCAGCTCGGTGATCAGATCCGCGATGCGATAGCCCAGGCCGGGCTGGCCGAACTGCCCGAAATACGCCAGATCCTTGCGGACCTGCGCATCGTTCAGCCCTAACGACTTGCCGAGCTGGCTGCTCGAGATCGTCTCTCTCCCCTGGCGGGCAAATGTCTCCAGTTGCCGGAGGTAAAGGCTCAAACGCCCGACGACCGCCTTGGGGGCAGGCTTCGGCGACGGATTGTCGTGCTGAGGCTCCCGCACCAGACCGGACCCTCCTGGTTGGGGACGGGGCGACCGAGGACCAAGTCGGTTCTGGACTTCCGCTTGCGAGGGCATCGTTTCGCCGGAGATTTCGGAAACGACTCAAAACCGCCTTTCCGCCGCCAAAACGTCATGTTCGATCGGTCAAAACCATCCTTTTCCCAGACATCCACCCTACTGAGATTATCGGGAAGTCTGTCAAGTGGTCAAGCGTCATCGGACGCTCGCCACCACGGGCGAACGATCTGTCCGCTCAGCATCACATCGCCATCGAGGACGGAAACGCGATGCCGAGCGAGTCGGATCGCCTCGGCCATCCGGGCGACCCCTTCGCCGCGAAAGGGGGAGTAGGCGTGCGAGCCCCCTTCCAGGGTCGGAGCGATGAAGACCTCGACCGCGTCGACTTCTCCCGCGTCGAGGAACGCGCCGAGCACCCGGCCCCCGCCCTCGACCAGGAGGTTCGTCAGGCCGCGGCGCCCCAGCTCATCGAGCACCTCGGGGACTGGAACGGGGCCTCGTTCGCCGACGACGATCGGTTCCACGCCCAACCGCCGAAGGGCTTGCACCCGGTCGGGCGGGGCCGCCCCGGACACCATCAACCAGACCGGGACCGAACGAGCGGTCTGGGCGAGCTTCGAATCGAGGGGCAGGCGGGCGGTCGAGTCGAGGACGATGCGGGCCGGGCATCTCGGGCCGCTCGGCCGCGCCGTCAGCTCGGGGTCGTCGAGAAACACGGTGCCGATCCCGACCAGGATGCCGTCCATCCGACCGCGCAAGGCGTGGACGACGCCCCGGGATCTCGGATTCGAGATCCACTTGCTGTCTCCGGAGCGGCACGCGGTCTTCCCGTCGAGCGTCATGGCCCATTTGGCCGTGACGAACGGGCGGCCGAGTGCGAGTCGTTTCAGGTACGGGGCGTTCAAGGCCCGGGCTTCCGCCTCCTCGACACCCGAGACGACACCCAGTCCCGCGGCGGCCAGGCGGGCGAATCCCCCGCCGTCGACCCGAGGGAAGGGATCGCGCATGGCGGCCACGACCTTCGAAACCCCGGCCGCGAGAACCGCCTCGGTGCAGGGCGGCGTCTTGCCGACGTGGCAACACGGCTCCAGCGTGACGTAGAGCGTCGCCCCGCGAGCCGCCTCCCCTGCGGCCTGCAGGGCGACCACCTCGGCATGAGGCCCCCCATAGCGGCCATGATGCCCGACCGAAACCAGCGTCCCCTCGCGGACGATCACGGCGCCGACCATCGGATTCGGCTCGACCGCTCCGAGCCCCCGTGCGGCCTCCGCCAGCGCCAGGCGCATCCAGTGACGGTCTTCCTCGGTCGCGATTGACACGGTCGCACCAATCTCCGGACGGTTCAAAACGGATTGACCAGCGACGGGCGCCCCTCGGCAGGGGGCGACGAGGCCCCGGGCACGGGCGGAGTCGCGGGCCGGGCGGTTTCCAGCCAGCGAGTCAGATCCGGGTCGCTGAGCGCGAGCTGCCGAAGCCCTCTCAGCCGCAATCGAACCACCTCGGGAGGGAGCGGGTCCAGGAGGTCGCGATACCAATGCGGCAACCGGGCCTCGAAGGCGGCGAGATCGGCCGGAGAGGCGCCATCGGGACGCTCTCGGAGCCTCCGAAGGTATTCCATCTCGGCCATCCGCAGCAGGGATAACCGGGCCGCGTCCAGCCGAGCCGCATTGGCGTTGGCCCGCAATCCCTCCCCCTGAGGCCCCGAGGCCCCGGGGGCCCGCCTCACGAAGCTGCCCGGCCCTCCGCCGAAGGGGCGATTGCCCGGCGGCCCGGCGTCATCCAGGAGCCAGGCACTCAGATCCGCGACCTCCGGCATCAGGCGCCCCCCCCGGGGCCCGAGCCTGCCCTGCTCGTCCAGGATGGCTCGAAACGCCTCGCGGACGCCGGGGGCGTGTTCGATCTGCCGATCGCGGGCGAACTCGCGAAGCATCGCAATCACCTCGTCGAGGGATCGCGCGGATTCCGCCTGGCGACGGTCCCGATCGTCCAGCAAGGCCCAAACCCGCAGCAGGCTGGCGGCGTCGTACAGCGGGATGGGATTGAAGGTGTCGGCCCGAAACCAGAGGGCCAGGTCAAGGCCGGGCGACTCGGGCGTGGAGTCTGGACCCAGGTGTTGCCGAAGGATCGCGAAACGCTGTTCCGCGGAGGCCGAGAGGAAGGTGCGTTGGGATTCCTCATCGAGCCTGCGAAACCAGGCCCCGAAGCGGCGCAAGAGGTCGAGGTGGCGCTTGCGTTCCTCGGGGTCGAGACGCTCGATCGCCTGGTCGAGAGCTCGGATCGCCTGCTGCTCGGAGTCCGGCAGCCGGTCGAAGCGATCGAGCGATGACGACAACGCATGCCGGGCCTGCGGCGGCACCTCGGCGAGGCGCGCGAGGCCTGAGGTCACGGACCCGACCACCACCGGCAAGGTCATGGCCGAGAGCGTCATCAGGGCGAGAAACCGCGAGCCGAGGACCATCACACCCGTGTCGCCGGTCAGTCCGACGCCTCCTTGAACAGCGTGGAATCGTCGAGGCGTCGGAGAAACTCGAACGACCCGACCGCCTGGTAATCCTCCAGGCGTTCGGCGATCGTCAGATCGCGAGCCAGCCGGGCCGTCGGGTCGGGCCAGATCCAACGGGTCGCGGCGTACCCGCTCACACCGCCGAGCGCGAGCACCACCAGCGCGACCGCCAGACTGACCAGCCGACGCACGACGACCCGGGCCGCTCCGACCAGGCGGTCATCTCCGTCGGGGCGCTCCGAAGCGAGAGTGAGGGTTCGCTCCGTGAAGGCGTCATCCGCCGGAGGTCGGGGGAGAAGGTCGAGGAGATCCCAGGTCGACCTGAGCGAATCAATCTCACGACGACCCGAGAGACTCCGGGTGAGCTTCTCCTCGAGGATTCGAACGCGATCCTCGGCCAGTTCACCATCGAGGTACGCAACGAGGTCGGCTCGTTCGTCGGCAGTCAGCCTGAGATGATCCGCCATGGTGCACCCGCCTCGCGACCGTTCACAGGGACGCTCCGAGCACGCCTCGCCCTCGTTGCCCGGCCGCGATTCGATCGACTACGGCATCGGACGCCAGGGGGAGCGGCTTAATCCTCCATCCGTGCCGGGCACGGATGTGATCGCGTGAATCTGCCTTCCCGTCCCGCCCCCAAGGGTCAGACGGGAAGACCAATTCGTCTCAAATTAACGGAAGCCGCCTCCGAAGCCTCCCATCCCGCGTCCCACACCACCCATGCCGCCACCCATACCACCACCCATCCGACCACCGCCCATCCCTCCCATGCGGCCACCTCCCATGCGGCCGACACCACGGGCCTGGGGGAGCCGGGCCGAGGAGGCGGCCCGGGTTTCTCCGGGGGCTCCGGTGCGGGCGCCGTAGAAATAGCGCTGGGATCGGCCGAAATAGCCGCTGGGGCCGGGGCCGGCGGCCTGACCGGGCAGGAGCACGGTGGGAGGCCGCGTGTACGGCCGATCTTCGAGCGGGACCATCCGGTACGGGTCGTCCATCTCGTAGATCGTGCTGGCCCGGGCCGCCTCGGCATTGGCCCGACGCGCCTGGGAGTAGAGGTTGATCGCCTCGTTCGAGCCACCGGCCATCTGCGCGGCGAGGGCCTGGTTCCTCGGCAGGTAGTACCCGTAATAGGCGCTGAACGGGTCGAATTGCCCGGAGCCGAACCCGGGGGGCAGGTTCGGGACGAATTGAGCCCGAGCCGACGGGGAGATGGCCAGCAAGCCGATGGCGACGACGAGACCGATCCGGAATCGTGACATTACAGCCACCTCTTCTCAGTTTGAGGCGGGAGGGGCAATCGGCCGGGGACCATCCCCGGTTGCAAAGCCTCGCCGATTCAAGCAACGCTCGGTATTTTGAGTATATCGCCCACCCCGCCCGAGGCCAACCACCCGCGATGAGGGGTCCCCGGGTCCGAGTCGTCCGATCGCACCGATGGCGCGGGACGAGCGGGTCATTCCTGATCGAGATCCAGGACCGATGCCAGCATTCGACGACAAGACCTGGGAATTACTCAAGGCAATGTTCCTGATGGCCATCGTGCTGGCCATCGTCGCCCTGGGAATCCAGCTGATCACGGTCTACCGACGGCGGCTCACCCGCCCGTCATCCGACTCCAGGGAAGAGCAGGCCGAGCTGTTCCGCGAGGCTTACGAATCGGGCGAGATCGACACCGACGAGTACCGCCAGATCAAGGACGCGCTCGATCGAGGGCAGGCCCCTCCCCCCCTCAAGATTGCCGGCCACTCCCGCTTGAAAACAGCGTCCGGAACCGATGTCGGAGAGCATCCGGGAACCGCCCCTCGACACGCCGGAACCACTCCGACATCGGATCACGCCGATGAACGTGCGAGCAAAGACGAAGGGCCTGACCTGCCTCGTTCAGAGTAATCGGGATCGCCTGGTTCCCCCGGACGAGTGATCGCCGTCGATGCTCGTCGAAGGAACCCTGGTCAGTCATCGAACCTCGGTTCTCGCCGCCGGCTCGATCGTCGATTCAAAAAGTCCGGTGGATCCGGTCGGCATCTCGGGCGGGATTGATCCCGAGACTGCTTTCTCGAATGAACGCCGCGAACTCGGCCACCTCGGGGACCTGCCCGAGATCGGCCTCGATGCGTTCCAGGGCGGTCGTCCGGGTCCGGCCCTCCTTGTAGAGGATCCGGTACGCGTCGCGGAGGGCATTGATGGCCTTGACCGAGAAGCCCGCCCGACGCAAGCCGACCAGATTCAGGCCCGAAACCGCGTTGTACCCCTGCAGGAGCACGAACGGCGGCACATCCTTGGTCGTCGAGCCCAGCCCGCCGATCATCGCCAGGCGGCCGATCCGCACGTGCTGCTGCACGGCAGCATGGGCCGAGAGGATACAGCCGTCCTGCAGCTCGGCATGGCCGCCGATCAGGGCGCCGTTGACGATGGTGCAGCCGTCCCCGACGATCGCGTCATGCCCGATGTGGGAGCCGATCATCAGGTAATTGCGATGGCCGATGCGGGTCTCGCCCCGGGCCGAGGTCCCCCGGTGAATCGTCACGTATTCCCGGATCACGTTCCCATCACCCACGATCAGGCGGGTGGAATCGCCGGGATCGCGACGATGCTGGGGGGCCTTGCCCAGCACGGCGCCATGACCGATGAAGTTGTCGCGCCCCAGTTCCATGGGGCCGGTCAGGCAGGCATGGCCTTCGATCACGCAGCCCGGGCCGATCGAGACCGGCCCTTCCACGATTGCGAAGGGGCCGACCTGGACGTCGGGGGCCAGTACGGCCTCGGCGCTAATGACGGCCGTCGGGTGGATCAGTTCCGAGTCCGCGAGTGTCATCGGCATTGCCAGTGCCTCCTGCTGCGGCCGCGGGCAACATCCTGTCGCCCTGTGCGAAAGAAATCATCGGCAGTCCGACCACCGTGATTTGCGATTGTTTTGGACGGAAGCGCGTGTCGAGGTCGGGTGGAGGACACGCGGCGAAGGACCGAACGGGATTGTCACCTTCAATCGGCCCGTCCCTGCTCCACTCATGACAGCGAGACGGGTTGGCCCGAACGGGCGCTCTGCACCTCGGCATGACAGAGGACGAGGGCCTGTCGGGCCAGTTCTCCCGAGAGTTCGGCCGCGGGCTGCCCCGACTGGACCGCGGCGACCGCGGCCCCGATCTCCTGGGCAAATGCGTCGATCGGGTCGCCGCTGCCCAGTTCCGGGTGCTCGACCTTCCCGTCCGGCAGGATCACCGAGACGGGCATCGCCAGGTGGAAATGGTCGCCCAGGGTCGCGGCCTCGAAGGCCAGCGTCGCCCCTTCCAGATACAGCTCGTAGCCGTGGGTGAACGGCCGGCCCGAATGGCTCAGGGCGCCCGAGACGGCCGAGACGGCCAGGTCGGGGTCGTCGTAGAGGTACTGGGTGGTCAGGTGGAGCGCCACGCCGTCCTCGGACACCCCTCTGCTCTGCACGGCCTTCGGCACGCCGCAGACGAGTCCGATGAAGTGCGTGTCGTGAATGTGCAGGTCGATCGCGGGCCCGCCGTTCCGCTGCAGATCGGCCACGCCGCTCGACCAGTCGGGCTTGGAGATGACCCGCTTGAAGTGCGCGGCCTTGAGCCGACCGTATCGCCCCGAGGCCACCGCCTCGCGGGCGAACGCGAATTCCGGGAAGTACGGCAGGACGTGGGCGACCATCAGCAATCGGCCCGCCTTCCGGGCGGCGGCCACCATGCGGTCGGCATCGTCGGTCGACAGCGCGATCGGCTTCTCGACGAGGACGTGCTTGCCGGCCTCGAGGGCCTTGATGGCCATGTCGGCGTGCTGCTCGTTCGGCAGGCAGAGGTCGACCAGTTGCACGCGATCGTCGGCGAGCATCTCGTCGAATTCGGCGTACGCATGGATCCCCGAAAGGTCCATCTGCGTCCCTTTCGGGCCGAAGTTCCCCTGGATGCCCGTCCAGTCGCCCGATCGTTTCTTGGGGTCTCGGCTGCAGATGGCGACCACGCCGGCGTCCGCGAGCTTGCGGGCCGCCAGGAAGTGGATCATGCCCATGAAGCCGATGCCGGCGATCCCGATCCCGACCATCGCACCACCCCAACCCAAGAGTCGCGAGACGAATTCGAACCGGACAAGGTCCCCGATCGAGGAAGCCCTGACCTATTGTGGAGGGCACCATAGCACGCCCTCGACCCCCTGACAAGGCCGGGGGACGCCGCTCCTGACGACTTCTCTCCCCTCAAATTGCATGAGACAATGCCCGTCCCAACCCCCAGACCCCGAAACCGAGGGGTCGGACCCCAAGGGAGCCTTCGCCCATGACTCGATTCCCGCAACTGGTCATCATCATTTGCTCGGCCACGGCGACCGTCGTCGCCGCCCATCCGGCCCGGGCCCAGGATCCCGCGGTTGAGCAGAATCGCCGATTGGGTCGCGGCATCAACCTCGGCAATGCGCTCGAAGCCCCCAACGAGGGCGAGTGGGGGATGGTCCTGGAAGCCTCGTATTTCGACGCGATCGCCGAGGCCGGATTCGACTCGGTGCGCCTGCCGATCCGCTGGTCGAACCACGCGATGCGCGAGGCCCCCTACACCATCGACCCCGAGTTCTTCGGTCGCGTCGACTGGGCGATTCGCCAGGCGACGTCCCGCGGGTTGCAGATGGTGATCAATTTCCACCACTACGAGGAGCTTTACGAGGCGCCGGAGGCCGAGCGGACGCGGTTCCTGGGCCTCTGGGAGCAGGTCGCCGAGCGGTATCGAAGCCTCCCCCCTTCGGTCGTCTTCGAGATCCTCAACGAACCTCACGGCAACCTCGACGACGCCCGGTGGAACACCCTGCTCGTCGAGGCGCTCGGGGTGATCCGATCATCAAACCCCGATCGGATCGTCATCGTCGGGCCGGCGAGCTGGAACAATTACCGAGCCCTCGACACATTGCAATTGCCCGGGGACGACCGCCGGATCATCGTCACCTTCCATTACTACGACCCCTTCCAGTTCACGCATCAAGGGGCGGAATGGGTCGAGAACTCCGATCCGTGGCTCGGGACCACCTGGGGGGGTTCGGACTCGGAACGGGCAGACGTCACGACCGCCTTCGACCAGGTGGCCGGGTGGGCGAAGGAGCACGACCGACCGATCTATCTCGGCGAGTTCGGCGCCTACTCTCGGGCCGACCTGAATTCTCGCGTCCAATGGACCGCGTTCATCGCCAGGCAGGCGGAGCAGCGAGGCTTCTCGTGGGCCTACTGGGAATTCGGCTCGGGCTTCGGCGCGTTCGATCGCGAGCGAGGGCAGTGGCGGTCGGGATTACTCCGGGCACTGGTTCCCGCGACCGGGCCTCGGAATCGCCCGTGATCCCATCGCATCAGCAGTCTCACCCGGCAATCACTCGCTCGAAGATCGAGGCGGTTGCGGGTTTCCCCGGGCGGATTCGCGCGGGATTATGAGGGCAGCTTCATCCCAGGAGGACTCCCATGACCGATCCGATCTCGCGTCGCAATTTCCTCGCTTCCACGGCCCTGGCCGGCGGTGCCCTCGCCGCCGGCACGTCCCTGGGAGCGGCCCCCGGGCCGCACCCGAGGCCCCAAAACCCCGGGCCGAACGAGCAGATCACGCTCGGGTTCATCGGCACCGGCGGCATGGGCCGCGGCCTGATCAACACGTTCAGGCGTTTCGACGACGTCCGGATCGCCGCCGTCTGCGACGTCTACGAGCCGCACGCGCTCGAGGCCGTCTCCACCTCCGGCGCGAACCCGGACGTTTACGACGACTTCCGCCGCGTGATCGACCGCCAGGACATCGACGCGGTCGTCATCGCCACGCCCGACCACTGGCACGCCATCCCGAGCATCCTCGCCTGCCAGGCCGGGAAGGACGTCTATTGCGAGAAGCCGCTCGCCTGGTCGATCGGCGAGGGGAGCCGCGTGGCCCAGGCGTCGGAGAAGCACGATCGCGTCACCCAGATGGGCAACCTGATCCACGCGACCGACAACTACCACCGGATCGCCGAGATCGTGCAGTCCGGCTGCCTCGGCAAGATCACCAAGGCCCGCGTCTGGATGGTCCGCGACGGGAAGAGCGACTTCCTCGGGAATCCGGAGAACGGCACGCCCCCGGCCGGCTGCGATTACGAGATGTGGCTCGGACCGGCCCCCGATCGGCCGTTCAACCCGAACCGGTTCACCTTCAACTGGCGCTTCTTCTGGGATTACGGCGGCGGGTTCCTCTCCGACTTCGTCTGCCACCTGGTCGACCCGGTCCTCTGGGGCATGAAGGCCACGGCCCCCGAATTCATCGTCGCCAGCGGAGGCCGCTACGCGCTCGACGACAACGGCCAGACCCCCGACACGCTCGAAGTCGCCTACCGGTTCCCGGCCGACTGGCAGCTCATCTGGAGCCTCCAGACGAGCGCACCGCACGGATTCCGGGGCCGATCCTCCGGCATCGAATTCGTGGGGACCAAGGGGACACTGCACGGACACTACAACGATTACGTCATCATCCCGAATCCCGGCGAGGAGATCGTCGAGCCCGAGCCGACCCTGCCGCGATCGCCGGGGCACCATCGCGAGTGGCTCAACAAGATCAAGTCCCGCGAGCTCTGCTCGTGCAACTTCCGCTACGGCCACGAGCTGTCCGCGGTCGGCCACCTCGGCAACATCGCCCTCCGGACCCAGGAGGCCCTGACCTGGGACAGCGACGCCGAACGTTTCACCAACTCCGACGACGCCAACGGCTACCTCTTCCGGGAGGAGTACCGCAAGCCCTGGGCATTGCCGGAGGTCTGAGCAGGCCACGCCCGGGCAGCTCGCGCCGCAAACCAGCTCCCCCCGAGCCCTTGATCGCGTCGGAGGCTCGGGGCCGCTTCACCCTGTCGGCGCCCGGCAGCCTCGCCGGGTGCCCTCCCCGCCTCAACCCGATCGCTCGATCCCCCCGAGCCATCGGAGGCGGTTGCGATGGCGAGACGAAGCCCACCGCGTCCACCAATCAGGGGCCCGGGGCACCTCATCCAGTTCGGCGGCGAGGCTGCCGTCCGAGGCCGTTGACGCCAGGGTCGCGGCACGTCCCGAGAGGGGGAACAAACCGGGGAAGGCAGGCAAGCCGATTGCCCCAGGGCCGCCGAAGCGGATCGTCCTCGCCGGTGCTCCCCCCGACGGGAGGATTCCGAAGCGGTGAAACCCGTTGTCGGGACTGAAGCCGGCCACCGCCAGGTCGGTCCGCCCGTCCCCGTCGAAGTCGCCGGCAACGGGCACGTCCCCCGCTCCCCCGAAGGGAAAGGTCACGGTGGGGCGACCGGTGCTGAAGAGTATCCCGAACCTCGAGTAATCGTTCCGAGGGCTGTAGCCGTAGACGGCAGGGTCGGCGCGGCCATCGCCGTCGAAATCGCCGATCACGGGAGAGTCGTCCCGGCCCCCGAACGGGACCGGATAGGCGCCCAACGCCTGGGAGAACGTCGGGTCATTCTGGCCCGAGGGGAGGATGGCGAAGCGGCTGAATCCGTCGGCTGGACTGTATCCATACACGGCGAGGTCGGTCCGCCAGTCGCCGTCGAAGTCGCCGGGCACCGGGAAGTCGAACGGGCCGCCGAAGGGTCGGCTGAAGGCCTGGCCCGAGGCCGACAGGATCACTCCGAATCGGCTCAATCCTTCGTTCGGGCTGAATCCATAGACGGCGAGATCGGTGAAGCCGTCGCCGTCGAAGTCGCCGGGCACGGGGAAGTCGAACGGGCCGCCGAAGGGAACCGACCGGGTCGCCCCATCGGTCGATCGGCGATAGAGGAACCGTGCATAACCACGCGACGGGTCGTAACCGAAGACGGCCGGGTCGACGATCCCGTCCCCATCGAAGTCCGCGTCGACGGGGAAATCCCCCGTCGCTCCCAGTTCCTCGACCCGGAACGACTGGTCAGACGACCGCCAGATCTCGAAGCGTCCCACCCCGCCGATGACGGTATAGGTCGAGACATCGGTCTTCCCGTCCCCGTCGTAATCGGCCGGGACCGCGCTGCGGCGGACGGAGAAGGGGGTCGAGGCCGTGCCGACCCCCTGGTTCCCGGCCAGGTCTCGCACGCCGCCGGCATCCACCCACAGCTCGTAGGACCCCGACAGGGCGGTCGCGTCCGCGAGGCCGTCGATCCGGTAGATCGTCGGCGACTGCGGGACGGTCGTCAGGCTGACTCCCGGGCCGAGCGGCACATACTGGCCGTCTCGGAGCAGGCGGAGCGCCGAGACCTGGAAGCTCCCCGGCACGATCGGCTCACTGAACTGGACCTCGACCGAGGCGACCGGGACCCGATTGGCGTTCGGCACCACCGGGCCGACCCGGACGATGGTGGTCGGCATCCGGTCCACGAAAATCCGGGAGATTCCGGAGAGGAGCCCGCCCTGCCCGTCGTCTACCTGGCCGGCCACCAGCAGCGCCCCCTGGCCGTCCAGGGCGGCACCTCGAGCCCGATCCGAGTTGAAGGGCCGGGGTCCGAGATCGAAGGGGATCAAGACGCGGCCGTGCTCGCCGAAGGTGCCGACGAGTTGCCCCGTGGAACTCAGTTGAATCACCCCGAAGTCTGCATCTCCCTCGGCACTCTGGACCTCTCCCGAGACGAGGAGACGCCCATCCCCCTGCCTGGCCAACGCGACGGCGATGTCACGCGCCCCGGTCCCCACGTCGACCCGGACACGGCCGTCCTGGCCGAACCCCTGATCCGGCGTCCCGTTGGCATTGAGCCTGACGATGCCGAAATCGCTCTGCCCGTCGTCTCGGAGGACGGTCCCGGCCGCCACGACCTTGCCGTCCGGCTGGAGGACGAGGGCGGCCGGGTCGTCGTGCCGGCGATCGGCGGTGGTCCCGAGGTCGAACCCGAGGGCCACCCGGCCGCCCTGGCCGAACGAGGGATCGAGACGACCATCCGGGTGCAGTCGGGCGAACCCGAAGTCGCGGTGCCGCGCCGCGGTCGCGACCGAACCGGTGACCACGATCCGGCCATCGGGCAGGATCGCCACACCGGTCGCGTCATCATCCTGCTGCTCGACCGACGGACCGAGATCGAACGCGACGACGGCCCGGCCCCCCTCGGCGAAGCTCGCGTCGAGGCTCCCATCGGGGTGGAGCCGGACCAGTCCGAAATCGTTCTTGTCTCCCACGTCGTCGACCGACCCCACGACCAGGATCCTGCCGTCGGGCTGCACGACGACATCCCGGGCGACCTCGTCCTGCTCGATCACGGTCGAACCCCGGTCGAAGCCGACGACCACCCGGCCGCCCCTCCCGAAGTGGGGATCGAGCCGCCCATCGGCAAGCAGTCGCGCGATCCCGAAGTCACGCTGACCGCCGGATTGCTCGACGGCCCCGACCACCAGGATCTTGCCATCCGCCTGAACCGCGACCCCCTGAGCCCGATCGCTTGCGTTCGAGCCGAGGTCGAAGGGGATGACGGTCATCCCCGCCGTGCCGAAGCCGGTGTCGAGCTGGCCGTCCGACGCGAACCGGAGGACGACGAAGTCATCGTTCCCCCCTCGACTGACCGTGCCCACCAGCACCGAGCCGCGTCCGGCATCCACGGCCATGTCCCTGATCTCGGCGAGGTCGGCGATCGCCGCCGTCCCCCGGCCGGGGAGGTCGGGCCGACCGAAGCCGAGATCGATGGAGCCGTCGAGCAGCGTACGCCCTTCCAGCGTTTGCAGCGCGGGTCGGAGTTGCGTCCGAGGGCGAGGGCGAGGGCGCGGGCGATCCCTGCGGCTGCTGAACCGTTCGCGAACCAGGCCCGGGCCGGTCGGCAAGGCATTCATCAAGATATTCCCGAATCAGGCGAGACGGGCGGAGAAAGGCGAGCACCGCCACACGTCCGGAAGGATTCCAGGGCCGCCATGCCGTCGATTCGCCCGGCGGGGAAAACGAACGCGCCGGGCCGACGACACGACTCTGGTCTCAATGCGCGAGGCCGTTTGACCACTTTTTGAAACGTCGCACCCGAAGCATCGACCAGAACCCGTCTCAATGTTGATTGAGAATTCTCATCAATTCAATCTGTTTCACCGCAATTCAACGAGGTCGGCACCACCGCCTCGTCGCTCGCACACACCCACCCCAGGCGAAGCCCTCGTTCTCCGGGACCGACGACCCCGGGGCCATCCGCGAACGTCCACGGCGGGTCGAAATCCGGTTTGGCCCCGCCCGGATGCCCGAGACTCCTGTACGAGGATCGCGTAAGCTGGGGCACCTCGTCCCGATGCCCCTGACCCACGAGACCAATCCCGTGATCGAGCGTCTCTTGATTCCCGCCTGGAATGCCCCGGCCCGATCGGTCGACGACTGGAACGCTCAGCTCGAACAGCTCGGGGACCCTCCCGTGATCGATCGCAGGGATCCGGAGGAACTCTGGATCGTCCTCGACCCGATCGGGACCCGCCTGCTGGCGGTGATGGAGGGCTCGACCCTGGTCGCCCTGCACGCCGAAATCGACGGCCCTGACCCCTCGAACGCCCTCGACCTGCTGGGACGGGCCGCCGACGCCCTGGACTGGGAAGTCCACGAGACCGAGGACGAGGACGACGAGGGGGCGTGAGTGCCCCCTCCGCCCGGCCGACGATGCTCACGATTCGGATTCGAACCGGATGCCCGGCAACGCCTGGACCGCCTGCTGCAAGGCCTGCTCCCACTGGTCGTGGATGGCCGCCAGGTCCGGGTCTCGCTCGGCGAAGCGACGACGGCGGCGGATTTCGAGGTCGTCTCGCGAGTAGAGCACGAGGTCGATCGGCGGGCCGACGGTCACGTTGGATCGCATCGTCGAATCGAGCGAGATCAGGGCGTAGAGCGCCGCGTCGTCGAGCGTGGTCCGCTCGTATCGCACCCCTCGATCGAGGATCGGCCGTCCATATTTACACTCGCCGATCTGCAGGTAGGGCGATTCCTCCGAGGCGCGGAGCGGATTGCCCTGGGGATAGATCAGGTACAGGTCGTGCGGCTGGCCCCGAATCTGCCCGGCGAGCACGGTATGGACGTTGAACCGGTAGGAACTCTGTTCCAGGGCCTCGCGATCCAGCTCGGCCACGCGGCGGACCTTCTCGCCGACCACCCGAGCGGCGTCGTACATCGTCTCGCACGAGGCGAGCCCGCCCCCCTGCTCGAAATCCTGCCGGAGCAAGGCCACCATCGACTGGCTGCAGGACAGGCTCCCGCTCGTCATCAGCACGAACACGCGCTGGCCGGGCGTCTCGAACGCGTGCATTTTCTTGCAGACGTTCACCTGGTCGTACCCGGCGTTGGTCCGCGAGTCCGACGCGACGACGAAACCGTCCTTCGTGATAATCCCCAGGCAGTACGTCATCCGCGCCGTCCCCTCCGCCGTCTCGGCTGATTCAATCGCCTCGGAATGCCCCCCGACGGGCGTCGACAGGCCTCTCGACCGCCGCCCGTCAAGGTCTCGCGCCGCGCCCTTGAACTCGCGCCGCTCCCGCGAACCTGAATACCACGGGGCCGCCAGGCTTCGCAAGCCAGGGCGGCCGGGCAGAGGGTCCGGATCCGCCCGGGAGTTGCCGGCCGGGGAGAAACAAACGCTCGACGCGTTCGATTCGATCGATGCAATCCGCCGGGCGAGCCGTTAAGATCGAGCGCGTTGACCAACCCGAGAGGACTCCGCACATGACAGCTCTGATTTCTCAGGCGGCGATGTTCGCGGCGCTGCTGGTCGGTTCTCCGAACCTCTCCAGCACGATCGACGCGACGGCGTGGACGAAGCACACGATCAACGACCGCAGCCCGTTCGAGGCGGCCGGGGCGTTCGATGTCGATGGTGACGGGACGCTCGACGTCGTTTGCGGCGAGACCTGGTACAAGGGGCCGGATTTCCAGGCCTCGTACAAGGTCCGCGACGTCACCCAGCAAGGCACCTACTTCAACTGTTTCGCGACCCTGCCGGTCGATGTGAACGGCGACGGCCGGATGGATTACGTCACCTGCTCCTATTTCGGGCGCGACGTGGGGTGGGTCGAGAACCCCGGCGAGGCCGGTGCGCCCTGGACCTATCACGAGATCGACCTGCCGGGGCCGAGCGAGGCCGCCTGGATGGTCGACCTGACCGGCGACGGCCAGCCCGAAGTCCTGCCGAACCCGGTCAACGTGGTGGTCTTCTACCGGCTCGACGATCCGGGCCCGAACGCCTCGTGGACGAAGGTCGAGCTGGGGACCGAGCAGGCCGGGCACGGGGTCGGCTCCGGCGACGTGAACGGCGACGGGCGGGTCGACATCCTCACGCCGAAAGGCTGGTTCGAATCCCCGGAAGATCCCCTGAGCGAGTCCTGGACCTTCCACGGCGAATGGTCCTTGCTCGGCGGCCACGCCGATCGCCCGAACGACATGGCCACCGGCATCCAGATCCTCGCGAAGGACGTCGATGGCGACGGGCTCTCCGACGTGATCTACGGGATGGGGCACAACTACGGCCTCTACTGGATCAAGCAGCAGCAGGACGCCGAGGGACGCCGCGGCTGGTCCGAGCCGATGTTCATCGACGACACGATCCACCAGGCCCACACCCTGCTCTGGGCCGACCTCGACGGCAGCGGCCGGGGGAATCACCTGGTCACCGGCACCCGCATCTACGGCCACGAAGTGGAGCCGGGCGACACCGATGCGCCGATCATCGCCTCCTATCGCTTCGACCGGGACGCGGGCCAGTGGACCCGATCGCTCCTCTATCAGGGCGAGCCGGCCACCGACGCCCCTCCCCCCGACCGGGCCGGCGATCGGAACGCCTTGAACGATTTCCCCCGGGGCACCGCCGGGACCGGCTTGCAGATGATGGCCGTCGACCTCGACGACGACGGCGACCTCGACCTGCTCTGCCCCGGCAAGAGCGGCCTCTACTGGCTCGAAAATCCGCGGACGCCCTGACGCGGCAACCCGGCCGAATTCGACGCGTCCGGCCTTCGCCTCGGGTCGCCTCTTACGGTATCGTGGGGGGTGATCCGAGGAACTGATCTTCGATGGAATTTCGCGACCGGGAGTGTTCCGATCATGGCAACCGCCTCTGCCTCGTCCCCCTTATCAAAGCTCCAGGCCCAGAAGCAAAGCGTCTGGATCGATTTCATGAGCCGCGCGTTCGTCCGCCAGGGGGAGCTCGCCCGCCTGATCGAAGAGGACGGCCTGCAAGGGGCCACCTCGAACCCGACGATCTTCGAAAAGGCCATCGGCCACAGCGCCGACTACGACGACGACACCCGGCGCCTGGTCTCCGAAGGGGCGGACGTCGACACGATTTACCAGGATCTGGTCGTCGCCGACATCCAGGGCGCGCTCGACCTGTTCCGCCCGGTCTACGACCGCACCGACGGCCTGGACGGCTACGTCAGCCTCGAGGTCTCGCCGCTGCTGGCCCACGAACGCGAGAAGACGACCGAGGAGGCCGGGCATTACTGGCAGCGGCTCGACCGGCCGAACGCGATGATCAAGATCCCCGGGACCCCCGAATGCGTCCCGGCTGTTGAGGACTCGCTGGCGGCGGGCCTCAATATCAACGTCACCCTGCTGTTCAGCGTCGAGGCGTATGAGGCGGTGGCTCAGGCGTACGTCCGCGCCCTGAAGCGCCGGGTCGACGCGGGCCAGCCGGTCGATCACATCGCCTCGGTCGCCAGCTTCTTCGTGTCTCGGATCGATACCGAGGTCGACAAGCGGCTCGATGCCCTGATCGCGAAGGAATCGGACGAGGGCCGCAAGGCCCAGCTCGAATCGCTCAAGGGCAAGGCTGCCATCGCCAACGCGAAGAACGCCTTCGCCGTCTACGAGCGGATTTTCTCCGGGCCGGAGTGGGACGCCCTGGCCGCCAGGGGGGCCCGCGTCCAGCGGCTGCTCTGGGCCTCGGTCGGCACCAAGAACCCGAGCTACCCGGACACGCTCTACATCGACGAGCTGATCGGCCCGGACACCGTCAGCACCATGCCCCCCGAGACGTACAACGCCTTCCGCGATCACGGCCGCGTCGTCGAGCAGCCCACGCTGACGGCCGCGATGGCCGATGCCCAGGGCATCGTCGCGCAACTGGCCGAGGCCGGAATCGGCCTGAACGACGTGACCGACTTCCTGCTGAAGGACGGCGTCGAGAAATTCGCCCAGTCCTTCGACGACCTTTACGCCGCCGTCCGGGCGAAGCGCGAGCAATTCGCCCGCTGACCCGATCGCAGGGTCGCGGCCGAAGCACCCGGCCATCACCCCTCGCATGGCGCATACGAAACGGCCGACCCACCCCCCAGGGAACTGGGAGGTGTGCCGGCCGTCGTCGTGTGCGACAGCGAATCCGAGGTGGACCCGATCCCATTGCGATCAGGGACCGAGGCCACCGTGCGTCCGGAAGGGCGTCATGTGCGACGGCTGGTCAAGGAACCAGAACCGTTCCCACTCATCGCCGATTTGCCGCAGGTTTTCCGAGTCGACGAGCAATTGCTCGACTCGCCTGGGCGGATAGGCCGCGTAGCGCGGCAGGGGGACGGGCGCACAACCCTCGCTCGTGACGAGGACCGCCCCCAGCAGGGCCAGGGCCAAATACGGTTTCCGCATGAGAGATACCTCCCGCCTCCGTTCGGGATCGACCGGACCGGGGCGATCCTCCTGCACCCGGCTGCTACCGCGTGGCAACAGCCGAGCCGGTCCGGTGGGGGCGTTCCGAAATCGGGACGCGACCCGGCTGGAGCCGGTCTCGCCCATCGCGACGCACGCCCACCGCCCGATGGGCGTCCTGTCCGTCCCGACCCGGCCCGATCGCCGCGAACCGCTCAGCGCTTCGCGTCGGCCCCGGCGGATGAATGCACCCGAGGGGGTTTCGAACCCGGATCGACGGACCCGTCACCTTCAAAATCGGAATCTCCGTCGTCTTTCTCCAGCGGAAGTTTCGAAGGGTCCATCTTGCGGACCAGTTCTTCCATTTCCTTGCCCGGCTTGAAGGTCACGACATTCTTGGCCGGGACGGAAACCTTGTCGCCGGTCCGGGGGTTGCGCGCCTTGCGCGGGGCGCGTCGCTTGACCTCGAAGACGCCGAAGTTGCGAAGCTCGATCCGACCCTCCTCGACCAAGGTCTTGATGATCTCGTCCAGTGTCCGCTGGACGATGTCTTTGGTCTTGAGCTGCGTCAGCCCGATCTCCTCGGAGATCTTCTTCACGATCTCTTTCTTCGTCACGATGGCGGTCTCCAGCGGGAGCAGCTCGGCCCGACCCCAAGGGGGACGTTCGGCTCAACTTTATTGGTCACTTGGACTAATGTCAAGCGCTTCCCAGACGGGAACCGCATCAGGGCGGTCAGGCTCCGCCTCGGCAGGCCCACGATCCGCGCGCTCGACGCGCAGTCGTCCCGAGGCCACGGCGGCGTGGAGGTGCGTATGCATCCTTGCATAATTCCAGGGCAGGCCGAGCCCGTCGACCAGGCGCCGGATCCGAGCCAGATAGCGCTCGGTCAGCGGCCCCGCCTGGCCGTCGAACTTCGGGTCGCAAAAGTAAACGCGACAGCCCAGCGGCCGAGCGGCCCGGGCGCCGCAACGGCCGTGTCCATCCTGCCAGGGGCAGGTCTCCCCCGCATCGAGCGGGCGAGCCGGCGGAGGGGCGTCGGAGATCAGGACCGCCGCCTCGGCTTCAGACACGAAGAGCGTGTGATCATACTCCTGGAACCGGCAGCACCGACCGCTCAGCTCGCAGACCGGCCCGAGCCGGGCGACCTCCGAGTCGAGTTCGGCATAAAGCTGCTGGAGAGGCCCCCGGACGAGGTCGGGGTCGATCATCGGGGTTGATTCGTCGCACGATTGCTCGTGATGGCTCATGAGGCCGTCCGCGACGCGGCGGCCTCGATCTCCTCGACGCTGAACCATTGCCCCTTTCCGGATCCGGGACAGGTCCGCCGGACCTCCTCCCAATCCTGGGGGGTTTCGAGATTCTCGGACCAGAAGGGCCAGGTCCGGCACTGGATCGGCCGAGCCTCGTAGACCGTGCAGCCGCCGGCACGATCCCAGAAGATGCAGTCGCCATTCGGCCGCTCGACCAGGCTGTAGCGGCGGCCAACCCGGCGGACGTACTCCTGCCCGAACTGCTCGGGCGAGAGCCCGACATGGTCGGCCAGGCGTTGAAGTTCTTCGACATTCACCCAGACGTAGCCCGGTGCCCCCGTACAGCAGTTGCCGCACTGGGTGCAGGTGAACCGCAGGCCGTCTCGATACCAGGGTGCGCCGGTTTCGGAGTTCATGGTCGGGCCGGGATGGTGCGCGTCGAGGAGGCGTTCTCGGGCGGAACGTTCAGCGATCCGAGCATATCAATCGCGCGGTCCCGGCTCAAGTCCGATCATCACAAGTCGTCAATTCGGAGCAGTTTGCGTGCGGCGGTCTCTTTCCCAGGTTGCCCGATCGACGATCTCGATTCCCGTCACGACGGCGAATCACCCCTGACGCCCTCAGCGGGAAGTCCCCGGATCACCCGGCACGGATTGCCCGCCGCCAGGACGTTCGGGGGGATGTCCTTCGTCACGACGCTGCCCGCGCCGATCGTCGAACCGTCCCCGATCGTGACTCCCGGGCAGATGATGGCCCCGCCGCCGACCCAGACATCGCTGCCGATCGTCACCGGATACGCCATCTCCGGCCCCTTGCGCCGCTCGGCCGCCAGGACCGGGTGTGTCGCGGTATACACCTGGACCGCAGGCCCGAACATCGTCCGGTCGCCGACCCGGATCCAGTTGCAGTCGAGGAAGATGCAGTGGAAGTTCAGGTACACGCCGTCGCCGAATTCGATGAACTCCCCGTAGTCGCAGGAGAAGGGCGGCTCGACCCAGACCCCGGCCCCCACCTTCCCGATCAACTGTCGGAGGAGTTCCCCTCGCCTCTCCTCCTCAAACGGCCCTGAGCTGTTGTATGCGGCCATCAGGACCCTGGCCTGCTTCCGAGCCGCCACAAGGTCAGGATCGAAACCGAGATACAGTTCGCCTGCGAGCATCTTCTCGCGTTCGGTCCGGTTCGATTCCAAGGATCTCCTCCAGTCCAGGAAGGGGACACATCTCGATCTGCGATCGTTGCCGGGAAGCGTGATTGCCGCCCCGGCCATCGTCATCGCGACCGCCTGAGACAATCGCCGCGGAACCCGTGGCACCAACCGATGCTCGCGGTCACGAACCCGATGACGGCACTGATTCCCAGAATAAGGAGCAACAGACCCCCGACCAGGGACCAGGCCCGGAACATCCCCTCCGGGCTGATGAGCCATCCCAGGCCGAAGATCACGAGGCCCACCACCGGGAGTAGCGCCGACGCCAGGTAGAGGCGAAACGCGGGAAGCCTCGCAGCCAGTGCAATTCCCGTTCCGAACCAGGCGAGGAACAGGCCGTACCCGACCAGGAGCAACAGGTCTGCGCCGGTCCGACCTCCCCGGTTACTTGAAGTGAGAAGACCGGCCGCGACGAAGGTCCCCACGACCGCGATCGCCAGGGAGATCGGCCTTCGTCGAATCCTCGCGAGCCGACGCCTCATCACAACACCCCCGGGCGGTCATCCGCCGATCGAGTGCATCAGGCGCTCCGGCTTGATGAAGTTCGCCGCATTGATCTGATGTCCTTCCCACTTGGCGGCCACGCTGTCTCGCAGGGCGACGGCCAGGTCGAGGTCCGAGGCCCCGCCGCGAATCAAGGCGCGGATGTCGGTCTCGTCGAGGGCGAACAGGCAGTTGCGGAGCTTCCCGTCGGCCGTGATCCGCACGCGGTTGCAACTGCCGCAGAACGGGCGGCTGACCGAGGCGATCAGGCCGACCCGGCCTCCGCCATCGGCGTAATCGTAATCGACCGCCGGGGCCCTCGGGTCCTGATCGGGGGCGGGTGCGAGGGGGCCGATCTCCTTCGCAAGCAACTCCAGGATCTCGGACGCATAGAGCACCTTGCCCCGCTCCCAGGCGTTGCCGGCGTCGAGGGGCATGTACTCGATGAATCGGAGTTCCAGGCCGTGTTCACGCGCAAATCGGGCGAGCGGGACGACATCCTCGTCCGTCTCCCCCTTGATCGCCACGGCGTTGACCTTCACCGGGTCGAACCCGGCCTCCCTGGCGGCGAGGATCCCTTCGATCACCTTCTCGAATCCGGGGCGACGGGTCAGCCGCTGGAAGCGCTCGGGGTCCATCGTGTCGAGGCTGACGTTGATCCGCCTCAGGCCCGCGCCGTGCAGGGTCCGGGCCATCGGCCCGAGGAGGATGCCGTTGGTGGTCAGGCCCACATCCACAATGCCGGGAATCCGGGCCAACTTCTCGATCAGGACCGGCAGGTCCCGCCGCACGAGCGGCTCGCCGCCGGTCAGGCGGAGCTTGGTGATGCCCAGCGTCGTCGCGACCCGGACGAAGCGCTCGATCTCCTCGAAGCTCAGCAGGTCCGCCCGCGGGAGGAACTGCACCTGCTCGGGCATGCAGTAGGTGCAGCGGATGTTGCAGCGGTCGGTGACGCTGATGCGGAGGTTGTTGTGGAGCCGTCCGAAGCGGTCGATGAGCCGATCGGTTGCCATGGCGTCGAGCTCGCGGTTCGGGTCGCGGTCTTTCACGTCGTGCTTCGATTGAATCGAGCTTACCTGATCCGTGCCGAGAATTCACGGACCGGCCTGGCCGGATTCGGGGCCGAGGCCCGGATGGACCCACTCCTCGGTGCCGTCGGCCCAGATCTCTTTCTTCCAGATCGGCACGACCTGCTTGATTGTATCCATCAGCCACTGGCAGGCCTCGAACGCGGCGACGCGATGCGGCGAGCTGACGGCGACCACCACGCTGATCTCCCCCAGTTCGACGCGGCCGACCCGATGCACGACCGCCACCTCGATCAGGTCCCAGCGCTGCCTGGCCTGGGCTTCCAGATCTTCGAGCGTCCGCTCGGCCATCCCGGGATAGGCCTCGTAGTCGAGGTGGTTCGTCGTCCGACCTCCGGTGAATTCGCGGGTCGTCCCCAGGAAGGTACAGACGGCCCCGGCTCGGGTCGATCGGACCCGGTCGGTCACGGCGGCATGGTCAATCGGCTGGTCAGTAATGGCGATCATGGGTCGTCACGGCGTGGGCAAGGGGCCAGTCGGGAAGACAGGGACCGGAAATCAAATCCGAAACCGGATGCTCGATCATTGCGTCCCCGCCGGCGGGGTTGCAAACGCTGCCGAGCCCCCGCTCACCGGGGGAATCAGGGCGATCTCGCTCCCCTCGGCGACCGCAACGGCGTCGCCGACATACTCGTTCTCGACCGCCACCATCATGGCGGGCAACAGCAACGCCAGCTCCGGGTACTGCTCGCCCGCGGCCCGCCTCAGGTCCCCGACGGTGGCCGGCTCGGGCAGATCGACGCGAATCTCGGGGGCTCCGACCCGCTGTCGGGCGACGGCGAAGAGGCGGATCGTCACGGTCACGGGGTCGGCTCCGGCATTGCGATCGGCGAAAGGTCGGCTCGGGCGATCTCTTGCCGCCCCGATTCCCGGATGGCTAGTCTGAACCGATTCCGGGTCAGGTTCAATCGCCCTTCGGGAGTCGCGGACGGATGATGCAGCGGAGCGGGGGGACGGAGCGGGCCGAGATCGACACGGAACTTGCCATTCTGGTCCGAGGGGCGCGGGTCCACAATCTCCGAGACCTCGACGTCGACCTGCCCCGCGACCGGCTCGTCGTCCTGACCGGCGTCTCGGGATCGGGCAAGAGCTCGCTGGCCTTCGACACCCTGCACGCCGAGGGGCAGCGCCGCTACATCGAAGGGCTCTCGGCCTATGCCCGGCAGTTCCTCGAACAGCTCGAACCGCCCGAGGTCGACCTCATCGACGGCCTGCCGCCGACGGTCGCCATCGACCAGAAATCCGGCGCCGCCAGCCCCCGGAGCACCGTCGCCACCATCACCGAGATCCACGACTACCTCCGCCTGCTCTACGCCCGGGCCGGGACGCCCCACTGCCCGGACTGCGGCGAGCCGATCCGATCGCAGACGGCCGAGCAGATGGTCGGCTCGGCGCTCGGCCTGGGAGACGGGCGCAAGGTGATCGTGCTCGCCCCCATCGTCCGAGGCCGCAAGGGGCAGCATCTCGACGCCTTCCGGGCCATCCGCCGGGCCGGCCTGATCCGGGCTCGCGTCGACGGCGAGACGATCGAGCTGACCGACGAGCCGCCGAAGCTCGCCAAGACGAAGACGCACGACATCGAGGCCGTGGTCGATCGCCTGGTCGTCCGCGAGGGGATCCGGGCCCGCCTGGCCGACAGCGTCGACCTGGCCCTCTCGCTCGGCGATGGCTCGCTCATCCTCATGATCCAGCAGGACGACGGCTCATGGCTCGATCGCTCCCTGAGCACCCGCCTCGCCTGTCCCCGCTGCGACCTGGGCTTGCCCGAGATCGAGCCCCGGACCTTCAGCTTCAACAGCCCTTACGGCGCGTGCCCCTCGTGCGACGGCCTCGGCGTCGTCTCGGCGTTCGATCCGGAGCTGGTCCTCCCGGACCGAGAACGATCCCTCGCCCAGGGGGCCGTCGCCGCCTGGAATGCCTTGCCGCCGAAATCCCGGGCCGAGGTCCAGGCGGACGATCGCCTCATCGCATTCCTGAACCACCATGCGTTGACCGACGAGACGCCCCTCGCCTCCTGGCCCGCTCGCGCGCTCCGCGCCTTCCTCGAAGGAGGCCCGACCGGCAAGGGGAAACCGCCCTTCCCCGGCATCCTCGCCGAATTGCAGGCCGTGTACGAGGCGGTCAACGAGCGGCGACGCGACGCGCTGAACGCCTTCCGATCCGACCTCCCCTGCCCCGCCTGCCGGGGGGCCCGCCTCCGGCCCGAGGCACGCGCCGTCACGCTCGACGGAACCCCGATCCACGTCCTCACCGCCCTGACGGCAGGCCGGTGTCGAGACTTGCTCCAGACGCTTCGGTTCGAGCCGCCTCTGGATCGCGTCGGGCCCCCGTTGATTGCCGAAGTGGTCGGCCGCTTGACGTTCCTGGAGCGGGTCGGGCTCGATTACCTGACCCTCGACCGACCGGCCGACACGCTCTCGGGGGGCGAGTTGCAGCGCGTTCGGTTGGCCACGCAGATCGGCTCGGGCCTGGTCGGGGTCTGTTACGTGCTCGACGAGCCGACCGCCGGACTCCACCCGAGGGACACCGAGCGCCTGATCCAGAGCCTCGTTGACCTCCGCGACCGGGGCAACACGGTCCTCGTCGTCGAGCACGACGAGTCGATGATCCGGGCCGCCGACTGGCTGCTCGACCTCGGCCCCGGGGCCGGACCCGAAGGGGGCACGATCGTCGCCCAGGGACCGCCCGATGCCCTGGTCGAATCCGAGCCGGGCGCGTCGGTCACGCTGCCCTATCTCGTCGGGGGCGGCTCCCCCGCCCCATCGTCCGGGGAACGGCTCTCCCGGAGCCCCGGGTCGATCACCATCCTGGGGGCCACCGAACACAACCTGAAGTCGATTGATGTCGAGATCCCGACGGGAACCTTGACCTGCGTCTCGGGGGTCAGCGGTTCGGGGAAAAGCACGCTCGTGCTGGAGATCCTCGCGAACGCGGCGCGCAGGGCCCTGGAACAGGCCGGCCCCAAACCCGGAGCCCATCGAGCGATCACCGGGCTTGAACACGTTGACAAGCTCATCGTCATCGACCAGTCGCCGATCGGCCGCACCCCGCGATCGACCCCGGCCACCTATACCGGCCTGTTCGACGACATTCGCCGGGTCTATGCGACCACCCGGGAGGCCCGCGTGCGCGGCTACGGACCCGGCCGGTTCAGCTTCAACGTCAAGGGAGGGCGCTGCGGGGTGTGCGACGGCCAGGGGGTGCGCCGCGTCGAGATGACCTTCCTGCCCGATCTCGACATCCCCTGCGAGGCTTGCCGCGGGCTCCGCTTCGATCGGGCGACGCTCGCATGCCGATACAAAGGAGAATCGATCGGCGAGGTCCTGCTCATGCGCGTCGATGAGGCACGCGACCTGTTCGACAACGTCCCCCGGGTCGCCCGAGGGTTGGATTCCCTGCACGAGGCCGGCCTGGGCTACGTCACGCTGGGCCAGTCGAGCACCACCCTTTCGGGCGGCGAGGCCCAGCGGGTGAAGCTCGCCGCCGAGCTGGGCCGGGTCGCCACGGGCCGGACGCTCTATCTCCTGGACGAGCCGACCACGGGGCTGCACTTCGCCGACGTGGCGAACCTGCTCCGGCTCCTCAACCGCCTGGCCGACCTGGGGAACACCGTGGTCGTGATCGAGCACAACCCCGAGGTCCTCCGCGCCGCGGACTGGCTCATCGACCTCGGGCCCGATGCCGGAGAGAATGGGGGCACCGTCGTCGCCATGAGCCCCCCCCAGGACGTCGCCGCGGCCGGGATCGGCCATACGAGCCGATCCCTCTGACCGGCTCGACCGCCGAGTCGCGACCGGGGCCCTCCTGGCGTCAACCCATCCCTCCCTTTGACCTCCCGGGGACCGCTCGATGACCATTCTCGTCCCGTTGACCCTCGGCTCGATCCTGGCCCTCCTCTCGTCGCTGCCTCAGGAAACCCCGAGCGCGCTGGAGGACGATCCGGAGGGCTGGACTGATTTGCTCGCCGAGGCCGGACCCGAGTTGAAGGGCTGGACCCGCCTGCCCATCCCTCCCGAGGGGGACCTCGACCCCGAGACCCAGTGGGTGCTCGACCCGGACACCGGCATGCTCGTCTGCACCGGAGACAGGGGGCACGAGTGGCTCCGATGGGACCGGCCGACCACCGACGGCGTCTTCCACGTGGAGTGGCGTTTCGTCCCCGTCACGGAAGGGCCAGACCGCTACAACTCCGGCGTCTACGTCCGCAATTCCGAGGACGGTAGCCTCTGGCACCAGGCCCAGACCGGCGGCGCGTCCGGCGGCTATCTGTTCGCGCAAACGCTCGTGGATGGTCAGGTGCAACGCGTCTCGACCCGAGACGACATGACCGAACAGCGGGTCAAACCCGCCGGCGAGTGGAATGTCTACGAAATCAGCTTCGACGGCCCCCGGATCGCCCTCTGGGTCAACGGGGCCGTCACCTCGGAGTGGGATGCCTGCGAGGTTCGCAACGGCCATGTCGGTCTCGAGGCGGAGGGCTACCGGATCGAGTTCCGCCGCGTGTTGTTGAAATCACTCTAAACACGAGAGTCGATCCGCCCGGGATCGACATCCGGCGTTCTTCGCAGTCTGACGGGTCGACGTAGAAGGACCTTGCGCCCCTGAAGGTTCATCAGGCAGGCACACACACGGGCACACCCCGGCCGGTCGTCCCGATCGGACCGGGGGTGTGTCGTGTGCGAATCGATCGATCAAATGGAGCGGGGTGCTAGCAACAGCCGCTCCGATCGGGGTATGGGTCAGGGCGCTAGCAGCAACCGACCCATACAGGAGACACCGAAATCCGTTGATCGCTGCGACAGTCGATTCGACCCGCGTTGCAAAAAGGCCTCGTCCGTCGGAATGACCGACCCGATCAGCCCCCTCGCGTCTCAAATCGCTCGGCAAAGAGTTCGACAGCACGCCGAACAACGGCCCGAGAGGCTGGTCGATTCCGGGGACGGCCATGCCTCGATCCGACCGTCAGAAGGGGCTGCCGCAGAGGACCCGCGTGCTGGCGTAGGGGGTGAATTCTCCGGTCCGGATGATCCCCTTGGCCTCGAGCCCTTTCTCCTTGAACTCGTGGTGCGGCTCCTCATCGACGTCGATGTCGCTTCCCAGGACGTTCAGGATCTGCTGATACATCTCGGGGCTGTAGTCGTGGATCTCCGACGGCACGGTCACGGCCTCGATCACCAGCTCATCGGCGATCGCCTTGAGGACGTCGAGGAACCGGGGGATGCCGGGGGTCAGCGTCAGGTCGATGACATGCCCATCCGGCGGCAGCGGGTATCCGGCGTCGACGATGAGCAGCTCGTCCAGATGGCCCAGCTCGGCCAGTAACGAGCAGATCGCCGGATTGAGGATGCCGCGCTTCTTCATCGGTCTCGATTCCTCGTCTCTTCGCACGACGCAGCCACTGCACGCCGGGGGGGCGCGAGCGCAGGAAAATGACGTTCAAGGTCCGTTCGAGTCTAACGAGTTTCGGCCCATTTCTCCATCCTCGACCCGCCGCCGATCCGGGTCGAATCCCCCCGCCAACCCATCGACCGCCCGACGGGGATCCGCCACCGACCGGGGATGACGAAACACCGTCGCATCGTGCCGGAAACGCTTGCCACGCGACGCGCCGACCGGGCAACCGAAAACACGCTCACGCGCCTTGCGTTCCGCCTCGGCTTGTTGTTTAATTTCCATTGGGTCGAAATTCAGGCACTTCAAACACATATCCTATCTCTCGTATCTTGTGAGAGGCCTAGGGGGGTTCGTTGTTCGTTCGGTGATCGTGGGAACGCGACATCGCTTCGACGAATTGCGTCCTGATCCGACGGGATGTCGGTCGACCCACCCGTCTGATCAATCCTCCTGGGGGCCTTCCCACAGCAGAGGAAGGGAACCGACCATGGTCAGTGGGTTTCGCAAGCGTTCGAGTTCGGGCGGCTTCACCCTCATCGAACTCCTGGTCGTCATCGCCATCATCGGCGTCCTGATCGCCCTGCTCTTGCCGGCGGTCCAATCCGCCCGAGAAGCGGCCCGCCGGGCCCAGTGCACCAACAACCTGAAGCAGCTCGCCCTGGCGGCGCACAACTATCATGACCAGGTTGGCAAGTTCCCAACCGGCATGTACTTGCACCCGGTCTTCGGCCCTTCGACCGGCCTCGCCTGGAACAACTCGAGCTGGCTCGTGTTGCTGCTCCCACAAATGGAACAGCAATCGATCTACAACGCCGTCAATTTCAGCATCATGTGGGGCGAGAACCTCGGCGGCGGCTGGCGCTGGAATCCGATCTACCTGGGCCAGCAGAACTCCACGGTCCGGACCACCGTGATCAACTCCTTGATCTGCCCCAGCGACGACAGCGAGAACATCGACACGACCAACGCCGACGAGATCTGGAACTCCCCGGCCGCGGGGACCTCCTACGTCGGCAACATGGGGGACAACTGCCTGGCCTGCTCGGGCAGCCTGGGTGACTCCCGGAACGGCCAGCTCATCCTCTGCTCCGACACCGGCCGCCTGTGCCGACTGCCCCAGCTGGGCCACAACCGCCTCTCCGACCAGCAGCAGCAGAACGGGGGCACCGCCGGCAGCGGCATCTTCTGGGCCTGGGGGTCGAATGTCGGGATCGAAAGCGTCCGCGACGGCACCTCGAACACCTTCCTCGCCGGCGAGCAGATCCGCCGCGTCACCCGATGGAATTCCTGGGTCCACGCCAACCAGTCGGTCGGCTCGACCGCCGTGCCGCTCAACTACCGCCAGGTCGGCGCCAACGGCGCCTGGCCGCAAGTCGACAACTGGACCCGGCAGATCAGCTTCCGGAGCTACCACCCCGGCGGCGCGAACTTCGCCATGGCCGACGGCTCGGTGAAGTTCATCAAGGACACGATCAATTTCAATATCTACCAGGCCTTGAGCACCCGCCGGCAGGGAGAAATCATCTCGGCCGATGCCTACTGATCTTGAGCGTCGTCTTTGCGTGTGAGGCCACAATCAAGCGGGCGCAGGGCAGCATGCCTCCGGGCCTGTCCTGCCTCGCGTCATCTGGCAAGGCCCGCCCTGGTCCCGTGCCTGTCGGGGCCGGGGTGGTTTCGTCACTCTTCTGGGAGGTGTTTGCTCGTGCGCGCGTTCATGTTCGGACAGCGACTGCGACGGCATGTTGCCACTCTTGCGTCCTTCCTCGCCCTCCTGATGCCCCTGCTCTCGGGATGCGGGAGCAGCGGCCCGGAAATGGCACGGGTTTCCGGCACGGTCACCTATCAGGGGCAGCCCCTGGAATCGGGGACGATCTCATTCATCTCGACCGATCCGGCCCGCCCGAATGCCAACGGCACCATCGGCCCGGGGGGGAGTTATGAGCTCCAGACCCGAGAACCGTCCGACGGCGCCGAGCTCGGGGAATATCAGATCGTCGTCTCCGACATCGACCCCAACGCCATGAACACCGCACTGCCCGGAGAACCCCTGGAGCTGACCTCGAAGCTGCCCCCGAAGTATCAGAGCCCCACCACGTCCGGGCTCACCCGCACGGTGGAGCGGGGCGGCAACACCTTCGACTTCGACCTCGAGTGAACATCCGGCCGGGATGACCTACTGGCCTCCCGCCTCTTCGCCCGGCAAGCTCCTGGATGATTCGAGGAAGTCACCCATCGCCCCGCCACTCCGGCCGACGTTCATCCGGACGAGACGCCCCCGATTCGGTACAATGTCCTGGTCATACGGACCTTGCCGAGGCGTCTCGAATCCACTCCCCGGACCCCTCGCCCGCGGGCTGCGTACTGAGACTTGAGGTACGACGGTGAAGCACTCTCTCCGCATTGGCCATTGCCTGCTCGTGAGCCTCGCCCTGGGGCTTCCCGACGCCCGCCCCGTTCATGCCCAGGAGGGCCACGCACACCCCGCGGACGGCCGATTCTCGGCCACCATTCGCCCGATCATCGAGCAGAAGTGCCTCAAGTGCCACGGGCAGGGCAAGTACCGGGGCGGCTTCTCCATGGAGAATCGCGAGGCGATCCTCCGGGGAGGCGAGGGCGGCCCGGCCGCCATCCCGGGCGACCCGGAGAACAGCGAGCTGATTTTTCGGGTCACCTCCGAGGACGAGCTCGACCGGATGCCCGCCAACGACGAACCCCTCTCGGCCGAGGAAGTCACCCTGCTCCGCGACTGGATCGAGCATGGCCTTCCCTGGCCCGAGGGGGTCGATTTCGGCTTCCGGCGCGCCTCGCTCGCCCCGCGATCGCCCGAAGTCCCCCCTGCCTCCGAGGCGGTCGCGTCGGACCACCCCATCGACCGCTTCATCGCCCAGCACCTGGCCGAACGGGGATCGTCGATCGACTGGACGCCGGTCCCCGACCGGACCTTCATGCGACGGGTGTCGCTCGACCTGGTAGGCCTCCTTCCCGACCCGGAAGCCCTGGACGCCTTCGAGCAGGACACGCTCCCCGACAAGCGGGAGCGGCTGGTCGAGCGGCTGCTCGACGATCGTCGCGCCTACGCCGACCACTGGCTGACCTTCTGGAACGACGTCCTCCGCAACGAATACCGCGGGACCGGCTTCATCGACGACGGGCGATCGACCATCACCGAATGGCTCTACCGGGCCCTCTACGAGAACCTCCCCTACGACCAGTTCGCCCACCAGCTCGTCAGCCCGGTCCCGGGCTCCGAAGGGTTCACCAAGGGGATCATCTGGCGAGGGGTGGTCAATGCGAGCCAGGCCCCCCCGGTGCAGGCGGCCCAGAACGTCTCTCAGGTCTTCCTGGGCACGAATCTCAAGTGCGCGAGCTGTCACGACAGCTTCGTCAACCACTGGAAACTCGAAGAAGCCTATGCCCTGGCCGCCGTCTTCGCCGAGGAGTCGCTGGAGATCCACCGCTGCGACCGGCCGATCGGCCAGATCGCCGGGCCGGGCTTCATCTACCCGGAACTGGGGACGATCGACCCGAACGCCCCCCGAAGCGACCGGATGGAGCGGCTGGCCGACTTGCTGATCATGCCCGAGAACGGCCGCTTCGCCCGGACGGTCGTCAATCGCCTCTGGGCCCACCTGATGGGCCGGGGACTTGTCGAACCGCTCGACGACCTCGACCAGGAACCCTGGAGCCAGGATCTCCTCGACTGGCTGGCCTCGGACTTCGTCCGACACGGCCACGACCTGAAGCATACGATGGCCGTCATCGCCAGCTCCCGGGCCTACCAACTCGCCGCCGCCGAACGCTCGGGCGAGCCGGAGGCCGGAGGACCCTCGACGTTCCAGGGCCCGTCGGTCAAGCGGATGACCGCCGAGGAATTCCTCGACGCCTTCTCGACCGTCACCGGCGAGTGGCCGGAGGCCTCCGGCGAGATGCTCAAGGTCGATGGCCGCGGCCAGGGGGGACAGCTCCAGGCCGTCCGCGCCGCGATCGCCCGGGCCGAGGGGGCGGAGGCCGTCGCAGAACCGGTCGCCCCACCCGTCACGGCGAGCTGGATCTGGCATCACGACCGGCACCTGAACGACCCCGGCGGCACGATCTTCCTCCGGAAAGTCATCCGGCTCGATGAGCTTCCCGAGCGTGCCCTGATCGCCGGCACCTGCGACAACGAGCTGGTCCTCTACGTCAATGGGCAGCGCGTCGCCCGGGGAGACGACTGGAGCCGTCCGGTCGCCGCCGACATCGGCCATCTCCTCCGCCGGGGAGAGAACGTGATCGCCGCCGAGGCCACCAACTGGCCCGACCCCGGGCGCGGCCGAGGCGTCCGCAAGGCGACCGGTCCCAACCCGGCGGCCTTCCTCGCCTGGGTCGGCGGCCTCAACGGCTCGGAGATGGCCTGGTCCTTCGGCTCGGACGAATCCTGGCTCTGGTCGCCTTCCGACGACGGCGACTGGACCCGGCCCGGTTTCGACGACTCCTCCTGGAAGCATGCCGTCGTCCTTCCCCTGGCGCCTCGGACCTACCCGGGGATCGACCTCTCGGCCACGCTCCTGGAGACGACTCCCGAACGAAACGAACCCATTCGGGCCGTCCTGACCTTCAATGACCCACTCCTGACCGCCCTCGGCCGTCCCAACCGCGAGCAGGTCGTGACGCGTCGCGACTCGCTCGCCTCGACGATCCAGGCCCTCGAAATGACCAATGGGGAGACCCTCGCGAACCGACTCGCCGAAGGCGCACAGGCCGTCTTCGACCGCCTCGAAGGCGACCCGGACGCCATCGTCCTGGATCTGTTCCGCCGATCGTTCGGTCGGACGCCGACGGCCGAGGAGGAGGGGATCGCCCGGCAGCTCCTCGGGCCGACTCCCTCGCCCGAAGGGGTGGAAGACCTGCTCTGGGCCATCCTGATGTTGCCGGAATTCCAACTGATCCCCTGATCCCGACGCCTCCCCCCCTTTTGGAATCCAGACGCTGGGGTATTCGATCATGGCAGCCGACCGTTCCCGACGCGACTTCCTGAAAACGGCCAGTGCCGCAACCCTCGCCTCCCTGGCCGCCCAGCGCCCCGGATCGCTGCTCGGCCAGGAGGAACTGGAGACGGCCCGCCGCCAGGCGAAGGCCGACGCGGTCATCGTGCTCTGGATGGGCGGCGGCATGGCCCATGCCGAGACGTTCGACCCGAAGCGCCACACGCCCTTCCGCCCCGGCATGAAGGCCGACGACGTCGAGAGCACCTTCCCCAGCGTGCCGACGGTCGTCGACGGCCTCTCCCTCAGCGCCGGCCTGGAGCGGATCGGCCGGGTCATGGATCGCGGCACCTTGATCCGGACGCACATCGCGGCAGACCTGGGCGCGATCCTGCACTCCAGGCACCAGTTCCACTGGCACACCGGCTACGAGCCCCCGGTCAGCGTGGCGGCGCCCCACCTCGGGGCCTGGATCGCCCATGCCCTCGGCCCGCAGAACCCGGCCGTCCCGGCGTACATCGACATCGGCCAGCGTTACGAGGGCAACGGCGAGGCCGAGGAGCTGAAGGCCTTCCAGACGGGAGGCGTGCTCGGCACCGAGTTCGGCCCCTTCCGCGTCCCCAACCCGACCGACGCGGTCGCCAGCGTCCGCCCGCCCGCAGGGATGACCGAGGAACGCTTCCGCAACCGATACGCCGCGTATCAGAAGCTGCTGGCCGCCAGCCCGGTCAACTCCTTCGGCTCCGACGAGCAGAAGGAGTCGCTCCTGCGATCGCTCGAGAACGCCGACCGCCTGCTCAATTCCGAGGCCTCACGGGCGTTCGACCTCTCGACCGAAGACCCAGCCTCGTATGACACTTATAATACCGGCCGCTTCGGGCTGGGATGCCTGCTCGCCCGCCGACTGGTCGAGGTCGGGGCCCGTTACGTCGAGGTCACCAGCGAGTATATCCCCTTCCTCAACTGGGACACGCACGACAACGGCCACACCCGGGCCGCCGAGATGAAGCAGCAGATCGACGCCCCCATCGCCCAGCTCGTGCTCGACCTGGAAGCACGCGGGTTGCTCGACGGGACCCTCATCGTCCTGGCCAGCGAGTTCAGCCGATCGGTCCTGGTGGAGGGGAAGGCCGACAAGCTCGTGCCGAATCAGGTCGATCAGCCGAACATTATCAATGAACTGGCCCACTTCGGCCACCACCGGCACTTCACCGGCGCCGGGTCGGTCCTGCTCTTCGGCGGCGGCGCCAAGCAGGGGTATGTGCACGGCGAGACCTCCGACGAGAAGCCGTACACCTCGATCACCCCTCCCGTCACCGTGACCGACCTCCACGCCACCATCTGCCACCTGCTCGGCATCTCTCCCCGATACGGCATCCTGACCGAGGAACGCCCGTTCTACGTCACCCAGGACGGCCTCGGCAAACCGGTGCTCGACCTGATCGGCTGAGCCGCCCTCCCCTCAGAATCGGCGGGACGTCGTCGCCCCGAGCTCGATGCGGGGCGACGCGTGGCCCGATTCTCCGAACGCAACGGCAAGACACCGCCGGGGTGATGGCGTAAACTCGACCGAGTGTTCACGCCTCGGGGCGTGGTCGAGGCAGTACGGAGGATCGCCCGGCTCGGAGGGACGCGGATGGCCGTGGATCGCTGGATTCGATGCCGAAGGGGCCTGCTCGCCGTCCTGCTCCTGGGGATGCTGGTCGCGCCCGCCCCGGGGATTCAGGACGAGACGGCCAGTCCGGCGAACTCGCTCGACGACCCCAGGCTCGCGCGGCTTCGCCGGGCGGCGGCGGTCTGGGACCTGAGGACCGGGCCACGACGCGAGGTGGTCGACGTCGTCTGCCTCGTGCCCGACGCGGCGACGTTCTTCGAGGTGCTCGGCACCTGGGACCAGGACCACTGGTTCCCCATCTTAATCGAGGACGTGGAGTACACCTCCAAGTTCCTCCGTGCCTTCCGCCCTTCCCGGATCGTTCGTGCCCCGGGTTCGCTCAAGCCAGCCCCGGGGGCGGACCCGTGGTCCGCCGCGACGACTGCCGTCGGTCGCTCCTGGGCCTCCGGAGACGACCGCGACGCCACCGCCGGCGACCGGCCCCCGACCACGATTCGACGGCCGCCGCCCGGCGTCGTGATCTCCAACCCCGAGTCCCGGTCGCTCCCCGGCGCGGCCGCCCTGGCCGCCGGCCGGTTCCAAGCCTTGATCCGATGGGACGCCGAGGGCCGCTTCGACACCCTGCTCTCCAACGCCGATGCCCAGGCACTGGCCCGAGAGCTTCAGGCCATCGTGGGCCGAGCCGTCCCCTCGTATCGACGACTTGGGGACGATTGCGACTTCCTGACGCTGGCGGTGCCGATCCCCTACCGATATGAGGGGGACGGGGTCACTGCCGAAACGGGTCCGGCCGCGTTCGATGACCTGATCGGCCGTGATCTCGATGTCGCCCAGCCCAACCAGGTGCGCATGCGCTGGGCGTTCGCGGGCCGACTTCTGGGCGACGAGGTCCGCTCGGCCTACGCCGCCATGTGCAGCCTCTTCCTCCAGCCCGATCGCGCGACCCTGATCAATAGCTATGACACCAACGGCCGCCAATTCGGGGCTTACACTCACGCACCGGCCGCCGATCGGTTGAAGCCGTTCATGCCGACGACGCTCCGGAATAAAGATCAGGCGGGCCTGACGGGATGGCACGCTGCGTTCGAGCCGGTCAATCGGTCCGGCCTCGTGATGATCAATTCGTCCGGGGGCCCTCGCCAGTTCAAGATCGGCCGATCGCAGACCGGCTGGACGTGGGACGTCCCCCTGACCGAGCCCGCGATCGTCTATAAGGTCCACAGTTTCTCGGCCGCGAACCCGGCGGATGCCAGCACCATCGCGGGCCGATGGCTGGCCAACGGCGCCTTCCTCTATTTCGGCTCCGCCCACGAGCCTTACCTGCAATCCTTCCGGACTCCGGGACTGCTGGTCGATCTGATGGCCCGCGGGGTCCCCCTCGGCGCCGCCGTGCGGATGATGCCCGAGGAGCTGCCTCCCTTCGGCAATTGCTGGCGACTGGCCTATCTGGGCGATCCCCTGTTTCGGTTCGACCCGAACCCGCCTCGCCCGAGGCTCGACCGGTGGGGGCCGCTGGCCGACTGGCCCGCCTACGGCCTGCCCGACGCCCCTTCGAATCTCGACGACCCGTTCGCCGTGCTGAGCTGGGCGGTCCAGGTCGCACTCGACGCGGCCCGACGCGGGGAGCCGACGCCAAACGAACCCATTTCGGCCCTCCGGGCGATCGATCGAGGTCGGTTCGAAGGCCCGTTTCAAGCGGTCCGCGACATGCTGATTGCCGACTCCCTGGCGCAACGGAATCGGTTCGAGGCGATCCGCGACGAATTCGGCCGATGGCCCAGCTCGTCCCTCGGTCCTCCGGCGCAGCGATGGCTGGAGTCGGCCCGGGTGCGATTGCTCCAGCGGGCCCTGGACGAGGATGACTGGTCGGAGGCCTCGTCGATCTGGATCGAGATCGTCCGCTCTGGCCCCTCGGCCGAATTGCTCCGATCGCTGACGGACCGGGTCCGGCCCTCGAACGATCGGGGTGATCGGCTGGCGGAGTGGCGCTCGCTGCTCCGGGCGGCGAGGCAGTCCCTCGATCGCAAGAGCCTGATCAAGGTCATCGACCAGGAGCAGGCTCGTCTCGACGGCGAGGAGGATTGACCGGGCGGTCGATCGGATCGGTCAGGGGCCGCCGAACAGGGGAGCCGTCTGCCCATGGCGACCGAGGCCGGCGAAACCGGACACGAGCTGGGGCATCGCCGCCAGGTGCAGGTGGATGAGGCTGCCGATCGCGTTGCGACGGAAGCACACATCATGCTCGGCCGTCAGGTATCCGGACCGAGCCGGGCAATCGTCCGGTTCGGGGGCCGGCAAGAGTTGCCAGCGATTCGAGTGATACCCACGGAGGACGGTACCGGCCTCCCCGAGCAGCCCCGATCGGATCAGGGCGCGGGAGACCGGCGCGGGGGGCTCGGGATTCGGCAAGAGGGCCGCATCGAACGGGAACACCCCCACTCCGGGCACGTTCCGATCGCCGAGCCGCATCAATCGGCCGAGATAGGCACAGCCTCCCCCCTCGGCGAAGATCGGCCGGCCTCGACAGACCCAGGCCCGGAGGGCGGCGATCAGGCAGGCGTTGGCCGACAGCTCCTCGGCGAAACGGTCGGGGAACCCGCAGCCGATCATGACCAGATCCACCCCGGGCGGCAAATCCCCGTCGCTCAGCGGGGAAAACTCGACGAGTTCCGCACCGAGGGCTTCGAGGGTCTCGAGCGTGTCGGGGAAGTAGTCGCCGAAGGCCTCGTCATGGGCATAGGCCACCTTGAACCTCGGCCCGGTCGGGACGAGGGCATCGGTCTCGAAACCGGGGGGCAAGGGCCTCGAGCAGGCCAGGTGCCGCAGGGCATCGAGGTCCGAGAACTGCCGGAACCCCGAGACCAGGGCCGCGACGCAATCGGGGTCGAGCGGGCAATCGCGGGGGGCGTCCTGGAGGGCGGCCCGCACCTCGGGGAGGGCCGGCAAGGCGCCGAGGACCGGGCGGCCGAGCACCAGCTCGACCATGCGGCGCATGTCGGGGAACTCGCGACGGTCGCAGAGGCCGTCGAGGATCACGGCCTCGACGCGGGCCGGGAGGTGCGGCAGGTGGAATTGCCTGAGCCAGTCGCACGAGATCGCGGCCACGATCGGGGCATCGAGCGCCTCGGCCAGCGGCATCAAGGCCCCGGGGCGACCGCAGGTCGAGGTGCATGATTCCTCGTAACTTGAGGCGGCCAGGGGTCGGGGGATCGTCTCAATGGTCCCCTCGATGATGGCCAGGTCGGCGGATCGGCTCCCCCTGGCGAAGACAGACCGGCACACCTCGGGGGGCATCAACCAGGCATCGAGATGGCGGCCGGGCAGGCCCGTCAGGGCGCCGATCGCCCGGGTGCCGATGGGGCACGCCCAGGAGCGGAAATGCTGGACCCGCAATCCCTGCTCGGCCATCGAGGCCAGTAACGCAATCCCGACTGCCGCGGGATCGGGACCGGAACCGGGAATCGCCAGGGCCAATCGAGTCATCAATGGACTCATCAGGATCGCCGAGGGCACCGCCGGGCGTGGATTGCCAAAACGACTGGCACTCCCTCCCGCGCGGAAGCCTCAGGGGGATGACACGTCTCGGTCAAACAGAGGGATCAACCGGATTCTCTCCAATAAGCCACCCGGCCACATCAATGATAGAGCGATCGCCGACCCGGTCAAGATCGCCGCGAGCGCCCGGCCCCATGCGGCCGCCCCGTCCGCCCGCTCGCTTCGATCGCGTCCGGCCGGCGGCCGGGACTCGCCGTGGTCCGCCCCGGCGACGGCGGGTCGGCCGGTCGGGACCGCGGCCGAGCCTGCGACACGGCCGCCGGTTGCGGGGGTGGCTGCTGATCCTCGTAGAAGGCCTCGCAGAGCGCGCCGAGCACCCGCGAGGCGGAGAGGTTCGTGACCCCTCGCTCGGCGGTCGTCCCCGAACTCGGAACATCGTTGACGAAGATGGCGAACACCAGATCCCGGCCGGAGGCGGTCTCCAGATACCCCGCGAGCGCCTTGCTCAGCAGGAACGGCTTTCCCGAGGTTTCGTCCACCGTCCAGGCCGTGCCGGCATGGGCCCTCCCGTGCCCCCGGGCGGGGCTCTCGGCGGCCACGATGTCCAGCGCCGTCCCCTCTCGGCCGATCACCGGCAGGGCCGTCTCGAATGCCTGGGCCGCGGGTCGCGCCTGCATCGCCCTGAGCAGGGCCACCACCGCCCGGGGAGAGAGCCGGTCCGATCGATGCGTTCCCACCCCCGAGGTCAGGCTCATCCCTTCTCCCGGCACCCCGAGTTGCCGGAGGATCGCCCCCTGCCGCCTCAGGCCGTTGGCCAGGGTGCGAGCCTCGTCGGCCGGAGGCAAGACAAGGGGCAGCAGCCCGGCGTGCGCATGATGGCCGACCTTGAGCATCACCCGGACATATTCCCGAAGCGGCGGGGACGTGTATTGCGCGACCTTCGGCAATGCGTCGACTTCGGCCCGAGCCGGGAGACGGCCCGAGGGGTTGTCGCTCAGGGGAGACGCGGGGACCCGCACCCCTCGTCCCCGAAGTTGTTCGATGAAGGCCGCCCGGGCGTAGTCGGCCGGACGCTCGATCTCGTACACCTGGACGATCGGCGGATGGCCGACCGGGACCTGGCCTCGGATCGAAACACGCCTCGCTCCCTCGCGCCGGATTTCGATCCGGGGGGCGTCTCCCTCGGCGACGGTGTCGACGCGGGCCTCGGTCGCATCGAACTGGAGCGCGGGCACGGTCGTGATCCCTGCCGGCATCCCCGGCTCCGTTGCGGGGGTGATCACCACGTCGATCACGTTGTCGTTCACGGCGATGCCCGACACCTTCGACGGCAACCCGCCGTCGATCGCGATCTCCGGGAAGGCGCGGTCATCCACGATCACCTCGCCGGTGATCGCCGTGATCCCGGCCGCCTTGACCTCCCTCGCCAGGTGGTCGAGGCCGGCGAGGGGGTCGGCCTCGACGAGCATGGCCCCCTGGGTCGAGCCGGCTCGCGTGTGGTCGACGTCGCGATAGAGGAGCGAGCCGTCCCGAGGGCTCGTCCGGCCCCCCAGACTCGGGTCGCCGACCGCGACGAGGATCAGGTCCCCGTGCAACGTGCCGTCCGGCCCGACGTCGCCCCGACGATGCACGGGGGTCTGGAATCGGTAATCCCCCCCCAGGCCCTCCAGCACGGCGGCGGCCGAGAAGAGCTGGCCGACCTCCGCCGGCACGAACAGGTGGTCGGCCTGATGCTCGAAGACGACCTCCCCCGAACCGCGATCGACGACCAGGACCCCCCAATGGCCGATCTCGAAGCCCGGCGTCGCCAGGATCTTCTGGACTCGATCGGCGGTCGCGTCCGGCCCGGCCATCACCGGAGTCGCCAGGAGCAACGCGAGCCAGGCTCCCCACGCCTCGCGATTGCGTCGCATGTCGTCTCCTCCCTGGGTCGGATACTCTTGGTCCCTGCGTCGTCCCGACCCGTACCGGCCGCCGATGCTGGAATGCTGGCGAAGCGCCGGCGGTCACGGGGGGTCGTCCGGCATCCGTCGCCCCCATCTTACTCGGGTGGGCCATCTCGGGGAGTCCGATCCTGGGCCGTTTTTTTTCGGCCCAGGATGAGGTTCGACGCGCCGGCGCCGGTCATCGACTCCCGGACTCGGCCGGGAAGAGTCGCGAATCGCAGCGGATCATCGGGGGACTCGGGGGCGAGGACGCACGCACCAAGCAGGGCGTCGGCCCGCGAATTAGAAGCGGATCCCCTGGCTGCGATAGAGCCCCCGAATGTAGGCCGATTTACCGACATAGGTCGGCGACCCGAGCATG
This sequence comes from Tautonia sp. JC769, assembly GCF_040717455.1. NCBI lineage: Bacteria > Pseudomonadati > Planctomycetota > Planctomycetia > Isosphaerales > Isosphaeraceae > Tautonia > Tautonia sp. JC769. The sequence continues at coordinate 109,005 of NZ_JBFEFH010000001.1, read as the reverse complement.
AACTGAATGATGTCCGTCTCGGTCGCTCCCGCCTGCATCGCCCCCACGAGGGACTGGATCAGGGCCGGATCGGGGTTGTTCGGCGGGCTCGTGGGATTCTCGATCGGGAAGCGGAGCACGCCCTTGTCCTCGGCCGGAATGTAGCGGAACAGCTGGGTGATCACGACCTTCTCATAGCCGATCGCGCTGAACAACAGGCTCCTCGCGAGCCCGGGACGGGTCTGCCGCCCTTGATTCAGGACCCTGACCTCGTTCTCCAGGACCGACTGGGGGACCGGATCCACCCCGTACAGGTCGCGGAAGACCGCCCGGACGAAGCCGGTGTTGGTGCCGCCATGGCGGGCGAAGTACTCCGGCGAGCCGATCAGGAGGAGTTTCAGCTCTTCTCGACTGGAATAGTTGACCAGCGACGCGACGGTCGCGGGGTCGGGCTCTCGGCCGAGCAGGGCACGGAACTGGTCGCGGACGTAGATGCTCCGGGCTTCGGCGCTGTTGAGGATCGTGGCGATGAACTGCTGGGGAGTGATCTTGCCGGTGGTGAAGCCCCGGATCCAGGAGGCGACCTCGCCGGGGTTCGCCTCGCGCAGCAGGACGTCGCCGTAGATCGAGCGGACCAGGCCGGCGGCGACCGAGGTCCGTTCGTAGCGGCCGCCGCTGGCAATCAATCCGGCCCGGATCTGTTCCTCGCGCCGGCCTCCCTGGCGATCCATCAGGACGGCCGCAACGCCGGCCTCGTCGAACGGGGCGTCGGGGAACTCGGTCCGGTAGGCGATGACCGTCGGGGCGGCGATCTCCAGCAGGACGAACTCCTCGGATCGCAGCAGCATCCGGGCGATCTCCGGCAGCGAGACGTAACCTTGCTGCACGACTGGCTCGAGGATTCCCACCTCCCGGGCGGTGATCGGCCGCCGGAGGATCGTCTGGTAGAATCGGCCGAGGATCCCCGCGATCGACCCGTCCGTCTTGGCGAGCGACTCGTCCGAGAGCAGCAACGATCGCGCGAGCTCCTCCGCCCGATCCTGGGCGAGCCGCTGCTGCCCCTCGGCCAGTTCTTGAGGGCTGGGGGATCGCTGGAGGTAGCTCTGGTAGAGCTGCCGGATCACGACCGAACGCGCCTCGGCGGTGAGGGCGACGGTCTCGGCCAGGGTCTTGGGGGTCCAGATGTTGGCCTGGATCAGGCGGGGGAAGAAGGAGAGGTCCGAGGCGCTCGCCTCTCGGCCGAGCAGCGCCCGGAAGGTCGCCCGGACATAGCGTTCCAGGAATGCCGGGCTGTGAGACGCGGCCTGACCGCTGGGGGTCTTGCGGTGCATCGGCCAGGGAGGCGTGAGGGGACTCTCCGGGAGCTGGTACACGCCGAGCATGCCCGGCGGGTTCGGCTCGCCGTAGACGTGAGTGACCGTGACCAGCTCGAGGCCGCCGAGGCCGTCGACTTGGCCGATGGCGGCGGCGTTGGGGTGCCCCCCCGGGAGCCCGTTCCGTCCCCGAGGGGCCTGGAGCGTCCAGAGCCGCGATCCCGATCGGTCCATGGCGACGAGATACTGGTCGGTCGCGACCAGGATGTCCGCGGCGCCGTCCCCGTTCACGTCGGCGATGATCGGCGAGGTGAAGGTGTCGACCAGCAACCCCTCCGGGGGGGCAATTCGCCGGCCCCCTTCGAACCCCGGCAAGGGTTGCCCGTTGGGCTGGACCACGTGCACGAACCCGCCGAAATCGACCGCCACCACTTCGAGCTGGCCGTCTCCGGTCAGGTCTGCCACGGCCGGAGAGCCGTAGACCTGGCGGTCGGCCGAGCCGTCGGCCCAGGTCCGGTACGGCCACCCGGGGACGAGCTGCCCCCGATGATCGTAGGCGAGCACCTGGTTGGCGAAGAGGCGGGCCTCTGCCTTGCGAGCCGCGGTGAAGGTCGGGCCGACCGGCTCGACCTTCGAGAAGTTCAGGCCCGTGCCGACGACGATTTCCAGGAACCCGTCGCCGTTGAGATCCGCCAGGACCGGAGATGACCAGATCACCTCCTTCGTCGGGATCCGGAACTTGGCCGATCCGTTGGCGTTCAGGATATTGACGAAGCCACCGGCCGAGAAATAGGGGTTGTCGCTGATGTCGGACCCGAAGACCACCTCGGCCCGGCCGTCGCGGTCGATGTCGCCGATCGCGGCGCCGGAGATGATCGTATCGTCGTTGCGGAACCGCCAGAGCAGCGAGCCGTCTTGCCGGAACGCGCTGACGTCGCCGAAGTAGGAGATGGCGATGATCTCCGATGCGCCGTCCCCCGTCAGGTCGCCCGAGGCCAGCGGCGACGTGACACCGCCGACCCCGGCCTGCTGGGGCCACCCGGGGAGCAACTGCCCGGTGGCGGCATCCCAGGCGTAAACCCGCCCATCCTCCTGGGAACCGGGATTCGCGAACTCGTCGCGGCTGAGCCCGGCCACGATCATCTTCGAGCCGTCGCGGCGCGTGACGACGATCGGCGTCGACTTCACATCGGTGAGGGCGTTCGTCTCGTAGCGGCGGAACTCGCGCAGCCGCCCGTCGCTCCCCGTCGAGTAGGCGATCAGGCGGCCTCCGGCGGCGGGCGTGAGGATCTCGTCTCGGCCGTCGTTGTCGAGATCCGCGACCACGGGAGAGCCGACGAAGGGCGTGTTCCCCCACGCCCCGGACTGCGGGATCTCCAACGGGGCCCCGGGGAAGGCGGGGGGCAACGCCGTGCTGAGGACGAGTCGAGGCTCCAGGGTCTCAAGCAGCAGGCGGCGACGTTGGCGATGCTTGGCCATCATGACTCGTCCCCAGGGACGCTCGTTGGAAGAGGGGAAGCAAGAACAGCGGGAGCGAACCCTCCAACTCTAGTTGCCGATCACCGCATCAACAACCAAGTGCCACCGAAAACGCACATGCCAACTCGGACAATCGAGCATCGCGCTCGAAATGCTTCTCGATCCGCCCGCGATCCCCCCCTTTGCGATCATCCCGGAGCGGTCGGGGTGGAGTGGACCGGCCGGATGGACGGCAGGTGAGCCTTCTCGACATCGACGAAGCAATTGGCTTCCGGATCGTACGCAGAGAGGTCACCCGACTCGAACCGGTAAACCCATCCATGCAGATCCAACTCGCCGCGCATCAGGCGGGGAGCCACGCTGGGGAGCGTCGTTAAATGTTCGAGCTGGACCAGGACATTGATCTCGATGGCCTTGTCGAGCCGCTCCTTGCCTTCCAGATGCCCGTAATTCTCCGCCATGATCTGCCGGGTCGAGTCGGCGTACTGCAGCCATTTGACCACCGAGGGCAACATCGCAAGGTTCTGCGGGTTCAGGAACGCTTCCATCGCCCCGCAATAGGAGTGTCCGCACACGATTATATGTTTGACCCCCAGGACCCGGATCGAATACTCGACGGCCGCCTCCACGCTGTTGTCGGCACCATGGGGCGGCACGAGATTGCCGATGTTCCGCAGGATGAACAGGTCGCCCGGATTGGACTGGAGCACCACGTCGGGCTGGACCCGCGAGTCGCAGCAGGTGATGAACAGGAAATCCGGATTCTGCCCCTGCGCCAGCGATTCAAAAAACGCCTTGCGGTCGGGGAAAACGCTTTCGCGGAACCGGTGCAATCCTTCGATGAGTCGATGCATGAGTTTCAACTCGCTTCCGAAATCGAATGGTGACGATCCCCGAGCATCTCGGCTCAGCTCTTCCCGGGTGCTCGCCGGAGGGCGGCGAGCAGGTCCGTGAGGAGTCACGCATGGGGCGTGCCGTCTAGCGTCCGTGCCCCCGGCGGGCCCCCGGCCCGGTCCCGTCCCGTCGAGCAAGATACTCGACCAGGTCGCGGAGGTCGCGTTTTGAAAGATACTTGAGCAGGTCGACCGGCATGGCGGAAATGCCGCGTTGTCGCTCCTCGATCGCGGTCGTGGCGATGGTGAAGGTCTTGCCGTCGGCATCCATCAAGGTCATCGAGTCTCCCGAATCGTCCTTGACGATCCCGGTCAGGATCTGGCCGTCGGTCGTGGCGATCACGAGCGTCTCGAACCCCTCGGCGATCCGGGCGTCGGGGGCGACGATCGATTCGAGGATGTAGGCCCGGTCGTGCCGGGCGCCGATGTCCGAGAGTTCCGGGCCGACCTCCCCCCCCTGCCCGTTGATCGCGTGGCAGCGCTGGCACTGGGCCTCGGTCCGCTCGAAGAAGATCTCGCGACCCCGGCGGACGTCTCCCCCCAGGAGGGTCTCGCGATACGGGGCCAGCGGGTCATCCTCGGGGCGGGACGCCTCGATCCGGGCCAGCCGATCGCGGACGGCCTCGGCCGACCGCCGCTCGGCCGCGTCGATCAGATCAAGCTGGACCTCGCCGGGGAGGTCGCCGGCCAGGAAGCGGTCGAGCCAGAGGGCCAGCACCTCGTCGGCCCGATCCGCGTCCATTCGGCCGAGCGTCTCGAAGGCCCCTTGACGCTCGGCCGTCGTCCCTTGCTCCAGGACCGACTCCAGGATCGGGAGCGCCTCGTCGGGGTCGAGGTTCGCGAGCAGTCGCAAGCCTTCGGTGCGCACCGCGGCCTCGGGGTCGGTCGTCGCCCGTCGGGCCACGTCGGCGAGGCGTCCGTCGCCGATCGCGTCCAGTGCCCGGATGGCTTCGACGCGGGCCTCGGCCTCGACCTGGTCGTCCGCGAACAGTTCGAACAGCGCCGGCCCTGCCTCAGAGATTCGGAGCGAGGCGACCGCGCGGGCGGAGGCCAGCCGAATCGGATCGGCCCCCGTCTCCAGCAAATCCGCGACGACCGGCCGGATGGCGTCGGCCGCCTCCTCCGCCGGTCGGCCCGGGACGGGACGCCAGAGGCCCACGATCCGGTCGCGTCCGCGGGGGTCGGCCCAGTCGGCCAGGATGGCCAGTGCTTCGACGCGGATCGTCTCCGGCATGCCGTCATTCGCCGCGACCTGCGCGAGCCGATCCGCCGCGTCCGGGCCGCCGAGCTTCAGGTTGGCATTGAGGACCCGCCGCAGCAGGGGCAACGGCATCTCGGCGTTCACCGTCAGGTCCGCCAACTTCGCCGCCGCGCCGTCGATGGGGGCGTCGTTGATCGCCCGGGCGGCTTCGAGGACGAGCCGAGGCTCCGGATCGTCCAGGAACCGAGCGATCTCGGGATTCTGCTGTCTCCGATAGACGAGCAAGGTCGCCAGCCGGACCGAGGCGGATTCGTCTTCCGCCAGGGTGCCCAACGCCTCGTTATTGGCGATACCGAGCAGGCCCATCACCCCGGCGTGGCGGAGGTAGGGGTCGGCGTCGGCGTTCTCGCGGATCATAGAAGCAAGCCCATCGACGGCGCCGAAATGACCCTCGAACCCCTCGATCGCTCCGTGTTTGCCCAATGCGATCGCCGCCTGCAACCGGACCCTGGGCTCCTCGTCGGCAAGGCGTTCCACGAGGCTGAGTACCGCATATTGCTGCTGTCTTCTCGTGGCCGAGGGACCCCTCGTGCCGGGGACGTCGGGCGGATTGACGAACAGGTCGCCGATCAGCTTCGCCGCTTGGGCCCGCACGTGGGGGGACGGGTCGTCGAGCAGGCTGAGCATGACCAACGCCTTCGAATCCGTCCGAGCAATCTGGCCGAGCCCCCAGAGTGCGTGAAGCCGGACCATCTCGTCCTCGTCGCCGAGTCTCTTCTTCAGAGGCTCGATCGCCTCGGCTCCGCGATCGGCCAGGGCGAACTGCGCCCGCTGCCGGACCCGCTGATCGGCGTGGCCGAGCAATCCGATCAGCTCGTCCGTCGATCGACCGTCGAATCCTTCGGCCAGCAACGAGGCGACCTCGGCGATCGCGGCGTCGTCCGGGTTCTCGAAGGTCAGGTGGTAGATCCGCCCTTTGCCGGGCTGGCCCCAGCCTTCGATCCAGTCGCTGACGTACATCCCCCCCGAGGGGGGGAACTCGACGTCGGTGGCGAGGATCGACCAGAGGAATTCGTGCTGATCGACGGGCTTGAAGCTCGCGCCATGGGCTTCGACGGCGAACGATCGCACGCCGCTGTTGCCGGGGGTGCCGCGGAAGTCGGCCAGGAAGAAGTGGTCGTCGTAGCGGCCGGGGAGGCCAGCGGCACCGGGATTGAAGGCAAGCCCCGAAGGGCCGTCGCTGAAGTTCGCCAGCGGGGGGAGGAGGTAGGCCGCGTCGTTCCCCTCCGACTCGGGCTTCCACAAATTCTCGGCGTTCCAGGGGCCCCGGGCGACGGGCTCGGTGAGGTACTGCCAGCCGATGTGCCAGGCGCTGTCCCCGCCCTCGACGATGTCGACCAGGCGGGCCTGGTCGCCGCCGTCGCTGTTGTTGTCGACCGTGAACAGGTTGCCGAAGCGGTCGAAGGCCAGCTCCTGGGGGTTGCGCAGCCCCGTGGCGACGACCTCCAGGTTCGAGCCGTCCGGGTCGCATCGCAGGACGGACCCCGTGTGGGGCAGCTCCAGCCGGGTCCCCTCCTTCGTCTCGACGTTCAGGCCGCGATCACCGACCGAGAAATAGAGCTTGCCGTCCGGCCCGAAGATCAGGCCGTGCAGGTCGTGGCCGAGGAAGGCGACGTGGACGCCGTAGCCCGTGTGGAGCGACTCGCGGACATCGGCCACGCCGTCGCCGGTCGTGTCGCGGAGCTTCCAGAGGTCGGGGATGCAGGTGTACCAGACGTCGCCGTCTCGGGCGATCACCCCCGCGCCGATGCCCGCGGCCACGTCGTCGAAGCCGTCGGCGAACACGGTCGAGCTGTCGGCCGAGCCGTCGCCGTCGGAATCGACGACCAGACGGAGCCGGTCGGTGGCGACGCCGTAGCTCTGGAAGGTCGCGTCGTCGAAGTGCTTGCGGTACATCGCCACGCGGCCCTCGACGGTCGTCAGGGCCAGGTCGTCGTCGAGCCAGTACATATGACTGCGGTTGTCGGTCACGCCTTCATGGAGGCGGAAGGTCTCGGCGACGTACACCCGGCCCTGGTCGTCGACCGCGAAGGCGACCGGGTTGGCCAGCAACGGCTCGGCCGCCCAGGGGCGGATCGAGGCCCCGTCAGGCACGCGGAACCCGGCGATGGCCCGGGTCGGCTCGTCGGCGGCGGGCGTGGCGTCCGGCCCGGTCGCGTCGGTGTCGCTCGCGACGGCCAGGCCGCCGACCTGTCCGCTCCAGCCGGTCAAGGTAACCAGTCCGATCATCAGCCCGCAGGCGAAGGCCCGAGACGTCGTCACTCGATGCATGGAACGCTTTGCCTCGATCACGCGAAGGAGAGGGGGCTCCCGGCCACCTGGAGGATCGTCGTCACCGGCCGGGATCGGCGGAATGATTCGATCTTAACGGCACTTCTGGTGAACTCCCACCCCCCCGTAACCTTGCCCGGCATCGACCGGAACGTCTATCATGGGACTTTCAACAACCGCGCCTCGCTTCCCGGCGGTGGAGCGTTTCTTCCCTCGACGGAGCCCGATCGACGATGCCCGCGACCGCCCACAAGACAATCCTCCTGGTGGACGACGACCCCGAGATCATCGACTCGATGCGGACGGTCCTCGAGGGCAAGGGCTACAGGGTCCTCGTCGCCCGAGACGGCAATGCCGGCCTGACCGTGGCCGAGCGGGAAGAACCGGATCTGATCATCCTCGACATGATGATGCCGCGCAAGAGCGGCTTCCTCGTCCTGGAGAAGCTCCGGACCCGCCCCGAGGGCCTGATCCCGACCATCATGATCACGGGCAACGAGGGGAGTCGGCACCGGGCCTATGCCGAATTCCTCGGGGTCAAGGATTACATCCGCAAGCCCTTCGCGATGGAGAAGCTGCTCCGCTCGGTCGATGCCATCCTCCAGGGCACCGAGAGCACCGGGGCGGCCAAGACGAAGTCCAAGGGCTAAGGCTCGAGACCGGTCAGGACAGGCGGCGATCGGGGCGTCCGCTCGGCCACGCCTCGCGAGACGTCGAGCGTTGACGAACGCCGCCGATCGTTCGAGGGCGTTTCGTCCGCCCCCGGAACACGCCTTGTCAAGAGCCGCAGCCGATCTCTAGCATAATGCTCCAACATTGATCGCGATCCGGATGCTCTTTGCAAGGTGTTGCGTCTTCGGCACGGTCTTCGTGCGAGCCTTTGCGGGATCGCGTCTCTCCGGCTCCCTGGAGGTTGTCCACCCCCTCGGCATCGTCGCAGACTCCAGACTCCCGGCCGAGTCCCCGACGGCACCTCGCGGCGCGACCCTTGATCTCCCGGACCCTCTCTCACTCTCAATCAATCACACTCCGACTCGCCCCGTTCTGCTGCTCGGGGCCGTCGATCAACGAATGAGCGATCGCCATGCGCGTTCTTGTCACCGGTGGAGACGGTTACTGCGGCTGGGCCACTGCGCTGCACCTGGCCAACCGAGGCCACGAGGTGGCCATCCTCGACAACCTGATCCGCCGGCACTGGGATAACCAGCTCCGCATCGAGACCCTGACGCCGATCGCCCCGCTCCAGCGAAGGCTCGAACGCTGGGAACAACTGACCGGCAAGCCGATCGAGCTGTTCCAGGGGGACTGCTGCGACTACCCCTTCCTCTCCGACGCCATCCGCCGCTTCCAGCCCGAGTCGATCGTCCACTTCGGCGAGCAGCGCTCGGCCCCCTTCTCCATGATCAGCCGGGAGCGGGCCGTCGAGACGCAGGTCAACAACGTCGTCGGCAACCTGAACATCCTCTTCGCGATGCGCGACATCGTGCCCGATTGCCACCTGGTGAAGCTCGGCACGATGGGCGAATACGGCACGCCGAACATCGACATCGAGGAGGGCTACATCACGATCGAGCACAACGGCCGCAAGGATACCCTCCCCTATCCCAAGCAGCCCGGCTCGTTCTATCACCTGAGCAAGGTGCACGACACCCACAACATCCACTTCACCTGCCGCATCTGGGGCCTGCGGGCGACGGACCTGAATCAGGGGGTCGTCTACGGCGTGATTACCGAAGAAACGGAGATGGACGAGCTCCTCATCAACCGGCTCGACTACGACGGCGTCTTCGGCACCGCCCTGAACCGCTTCTGCATCCAGGCCGCCATCGGCCACCCGTTGACCGTCTACGGCAAAGGGGGTCAGACCCGAGGCTTCCTCGACATCCGGGATACCGTCCGCTGCATCGAGATCGCGTGCAACAACCCGGCCGACGCCGGCGAGTTCCGCGTCTACAACCAGTTCACCGAGCAATTCTCGGTGGGAGAGCTGGCCGAGAAGGTCAAGGAAGCCGGTGCGAAGCTGGGCCTCGACGTGGCCATCGAGCACGTCGAGAACCCCCGCGTCGAGCGCGAGGAGCATTACTACAACGCCAAGAACACGAAGCTCCTCGACCTCGGACTCCAGCCGCACTACCTGTCCGACTCCCTGCTCGACTCCCTCCTGAATGTCGCCATCAAGTATCGCGATCGGGTGGACATGAAAGAGATCCTGCCGAAGGTCTCCTGGAAGACGGGGGCGGCCGAGATCGGTTCAGGGGTCAAGGTCAGCTAACCAGCCGAACCGCCACAGGTGCCCGAGTCGAGTCTTGCGACGGAGGCACCTGGACCTCGCCCGCGTGCCGCCTCGGTCCGCGATGCAAGGCCCGGCCTGGCGGTCCCGGTTCGAGATCGACGGGCCGTCGTTTCACCGTCCCCATGTGTCTACTCCCATGCGAATCGCGCTGTTCACCGAGACGTTCCTGCCGAAGATCGATGGAATCGTCACGCGGCTGACGCAGACGATCACCCACCTGAAACGGGCGGGGGACGAGGTGCTCGTCATCGCCCCGGCGGGTGCCCCGAAGCGGTTCGAGGGGGCGCGGGTGATCGGCGTGCCGGCGGTCCCGTTCGCCCTGTATCCCGAGCTGAAGCTGGCGATCACGGGCAAGAAGATCGGCAGTCGGCTCGTGAAGTTCGAGCCGGACATCGTGCACGTGGTCAATCCCGCCGTGCTCGGCGCCTGCGGGGTCGCGCATGCGATCAAGCGGGACCGGCCCCTGGTGGCCTCGTATCACACCCATGTGCCGAAATATTTGAAGCATTACAAGCTCGGCGCGCTGGAAGGGCTCTGCTGGAAGCTGATCCGTTCGATGCACAACAAGGCCCGCCTGAACCTGTGCACCTCGACGGCGATGATCGACGAGCTGAACGCCCGGGGGTTTCACAACCTGGCGCTCTGGCCCAGGGCGGTCGACACCGACCTGTTCCGGCCGGGATTGAAGTCGGACGCCATGCGGGCGGAGCTGGCGGGAGGACAATCCGACGGCCCTCTCCTCCTTTACGTGGGGCGCCTGGCCGCCGAAAAGGAGATCGAACAGATCCGGCCCGTCCTGAAGGCGATGCCCGAGGCGACGCTCGCCCTCGTGGGCGACGGGCCGGCGCGGGAGAAGCTGAAGCGCCACTTCCAGGGGACCCGGACGCGGTTCCTCGGCTATTACCGGGGGGAGCGCCTGGCGTCGGCCTTCGCCTCGGCCGATGCCCTGCTCTTCCCCTCTCGGACCGAGACGCTCGGCCTGGTCTTGCTCGAGGCGATGGCCGCCGGATGCCCGGTGGTCGCCGCCCGGGCGGGGGGCATTCCCGATATCGTGACCGATGGCGTCAACGGCTGTCTGTTCGACCCGGCCGATCCCGATGGCTTGACCCGTGCCACGCGACGTGTCTTCGATTCGGCCTCCTATCGCGATCAACTCCATCAAAGTGCCCGGTCGGAGGCCGAGCGGTGGAGCTGGGCCTCCGCCACCGACGCGCTGCGTTCCTATTACCGGTCCGTCCTCTCGGGAGAGCCGATCGCGACGCGATCGCAAGAGGAGTCGTCCGTCCCCCCGGCCCATTCCGGCTCATGACCGGCGTGCGAGCGTCGCGTCCCCGGATGCCCGGCCGGATTCCCAGTCTCGCAGGCCTTGGACGTAGGAGGCGTTCCCTCATGGATCGAGGCTTCGACGTGGTCCGCTATTTCCCCGACCGGGGGAAGTTCGTCCTCCTGGCCATCGGCTGTGCCATGCTCGGCCTGGCGTGTTTGATGAAGGTCGTGGCTGATGGCACCTCGGTGCCTGCGGCCCTCGGCGCCGGGTTCTTCCTGCTCGGATCGGTCAACTGCCTGCAATCGCTCGACCGCAAGCGATGCCACATCGAGTTGGGGCCCGACGGGTTCATCGAACGCTCTCCCCTCCGAAAACGGCGGGTGCGATGGTCCGAGGTCGATCGGTTCGAGTTGATCCCGCTCCCGCGCAAGTATGTCTGGGTCGGCTATCGCCTGGCCGATCGCGACGACCCCGGGATCCCCCTCTGGGTCCGCCGGAGTCGACGGCGAGAGGTCAGCCTGGCCGACACGTACGGACTCGATGCCCAGGACCTGGTCGAGCAACTCAACGCCTGGCGCCAGCGGTTTCTCCAGGGAAGCTCGGCCGGCTCGCTCGATTGAATGACCCGACCACGATCGTCTTGCCATCGCGAGCCCGGGCGGTTGGAATCGAGTGCGCCTCGGAACCCGAGTTTCGTGACCGCACCGGAGGATCGCCCGATGGATTGCCACGTCCGCACCGAACAACGCGGTGGCCGCACCGTCTGGATCTTGAACGACACGGACTCCGAAGCCTCCGCCTCGATCCTGCCGTCGTTCGGGTTCAACCTGTTCGACCTGAAGTTGCCGGCGGCCGGGGCGCTGCGGCCGCTGGTCGTGGCCGAGCCGGGCTGGGAACAGGCCCCCCAGCACCCGGCGAAGCATGGTTTTCCCGTGCTCTTCCCGTTCCCGAACCGGATCAGCCACGGGCGTTTCGACTGGGAAGGGACGTCGTACCGACTCCCGCTCACCAAGCCGCCGCACGCCATCCACGGGTTCGCGCTCGATGCCGATTGGGAAGTGACCGACCACGGAGAGGGGCCGGACGGGGCCTTCCTCAGCGGCCGGTATCGGCTCGCGAAGACCTTCCCTGATGGCAGCCCTCGATGGCCGAGCGAGGGCTACCTCGACCTCCGCTACGCCCTTCACGGGAGGACCCTCGTCCTCGACGCCACGGTCGCGAACGAGTCCGACGGCGATCTCCCCTATGGCCTGGGCTTCCATCCGTATTTCCGACTGCCGTTCGGGAGCGGCGGCAGCCTGTCGCGGACGCAGGTCGTGATCCCGGCGTCTCAGGCGTGGGTCCTCGACGAGACGATCCCGACCGGAGAGGTCCGGCCTGTTTCGGAGGCGCTCGACTTCCGCCGGGGCAAGTCGATGCAGGGGCTCCGGGTCGATGCCGTCCTGACCGGCCTGGAGCACAACGCCGAGGGGTTCGTCGTCTGCCGATTGATCGATGAGTCCCTGGGCGCCGAGTTCCGCATCGGGTTCGATGCCATCCCGTTCCGGGAGATCGTCGTCTTCACCCCTCCGTTCGGCGACGACATCATCGCCATCGAGCCTTATACCCAGACGACCGACGCGATCAACCTGCAACAGCGAGGCGTCGATGCCGGGCTCCGCATCCTGAAACCTGGGCAGCAGGAGAGCATGCGCATCACCATGGAGACGGCCGAGTGCTGATCCAGGCCCCCCCGACCTTGTCCCCGACCCGCGAGACCATCCTTCCGAGACCCGCCGATGACGCCGATGCTCGCCCCGATCGCGCTTGCCGCCCTGGTTCTCACCGCATCGCTCGCGATGGCGGACGCCTCGACCAGGTCCAGGCGGCCTGTCGACCTGGACGCGGCGGCACACCACCCGGCGCCCGGGACGACGGTCCCCTCTGCCCTGGCGTTCTCCGCCGACGGGGCATTCGTTTCCTATCTCCTGCCCGAAGGTGAAGGGACGGCCCGGGTCCTCTGGCGAGCCTCGGCGACCGGCGACGCCGCTCCGGAGGTCATCGCCCGCCCCCTCGATGAAGGCAATACCGACGAGAACGTCTCTCAGGAGGAAGCGCTCCGTCGAGAACGCCTCCGGCTTCGAGACACCGGGATCAGCCAGATCGTCCGTGCCCCCCAGGCCGACCGGAGCATCCTCCCCCTGAAGGGTGACCTCTACCTCCTGGAAGGGACCGCACCGCTGCGGCGGCTGACCGATTCGGAGGCCCCCGAGATCGACCCGAAATTCTCGCCCGACGGCGACCGGGTCGCGTTCGTCCGCGAGGGAGAATTGTTCGTGCTCGACCTCTCCTCCGGGGCCGAGACCCAACTGACGCGAGGAGCCACCGACGGGCGAGCCTTCGGCCTGGCCGAGTTCATCGCCCAGGAAGAACTCGGGCGAGCGACCGGCTACTGGTGGTCTCCCGACGGCGAGCACATCGCCTATCAGGAAACCGACGAGCGGGCCATCCCCGAATTCACGATTGTTCATCAGGGTGATGCGGAGATCGTCTCGGAGACCCACCGCTACCCGTTCGCCGGGGCGGCCAACGCCACGGTACGCCTCGGGGTCGTCCCCTCGTCGGGAGGGGAAACCCGCTGGTTCGATCTCCCGGAGGATGGCGAGGAGTGTTACCTGGCCCGGGTCGACTGGGAAGACGCGCATCACCTGCTCGTGCAACTCTTGCCGAGGGACCAGCGGTCGCTCCGCCTGGTGCGGATTGGCCTGGAATCGGGCCAGCGTGCGACGCTCGTCGAGGAAACCGCCGACTCCTGGATCAACCTGCACGACGAGCTGACCGTGGTGCCAGGCACCCGGGAGCTCCTCTGGGCCAGCGAGCGATCGGGGTTCAAGCATTTGATGGTGCTCGATCGCTTCGGCAAGGCGATCCGGACGCTGACCTCGGGCGAATGGCCCGTCGATGCCGTCGTCCACCTCGATGCCAAACGCCGGGAGGTCTGGTTCCTGGCCGGTCGGGAGTCCCCATTGCAGCGCGACCTGTACCGGGTCTCGCTCGATGGCGGGCCGATCGAGCGGTTCACCGAGGGGCGAGGCTTCTGCAGTGATGCGATCGTCTCTCCCGACGGGACCAGGGTGGTCGTGACCGTCTCGAGTTCCGAGCAGCCCCCGGTGACCACCCTCCGCGATCGATCCGGCCGGGTGCTCGCCACGCTCGCCGATGCCGGTGACGACCCGCAACTGGCCGAGCTGACGCTCGCGACACCCCAACTGACCCGGTTCAAGAACCGGGACGGCATCACGCTCTACGGTGCCTATTACGCACCCGCCGCGATCCCCGCGGGAGCGTCGACGCCCCTGGTCGTGCTTGTGTACGGCGGGCCTCATGTTCAGCGCGTGACCGATTCCTGGGGACTGACTGCCGACCTGACGGCGCAGTTCCTGGCGGCCCGAGGCTTTGCCGTCTGGAAATGCGACAACCGGGGGGCCTCGCGTCGAGGATTGGCGTTCGAGGCGGCCTTGAATCGCAGGATGGGGACCGTCGAGGTCGACGATCAGGTCGATGGCGTCCGCTTCGTCGCCGCGGCCTACCCGGAGGCGGATCCGCGGCGGGTCGGGATCACGGGCGGGAGCTACGGCGGCTACATGACGATCCGGTGCCTCTTGCTGGCCCCCGAGACCTTCGAGGCCGGCGTGGCGATCGCCCCCGTGACGGACTGGGACGGCTACGACACCGGCTACACCGAGCGCTACATGGGGACCCCGGAGGACAACCCGGACGGCTACGCCGAATCGACCGTGCTCGACAAGGCCGGTCGGTTGGAAGGCGCCCTGCTCCTCGTCCACGGGCTCCTCGACGAGAATGTCCACTTCCGCCACTCGGCCCGATTCGTGGCGCAGCTGATCCGGGCCGGCAAGCCCTTCGAGGTTTTGCCGATCCCGGACGAACGCCACTCGACCCGCAAGGCCGAGAATCGCCGGGCAATCCTCGGCCGAACTGCCTCGTGGTTCGAGACGCACCTGGGCCGGGAATAAGCCGTCGGATCATTTGTGACGGCGGGGCATTGCATCGCCGGTCTGGTTGTGAGAGAAGTGTGAAACCAATCGCCGGACGCTCCCCCGACCGGCCCGAGACGACCCTCCCCCACGACGACCCCGGCCCCCATCCAGGACGAGGAACGCCCGCCGATGGCCGAACCGGACGACGACCCCGTTTATCGCGATTCGAAGCGGGAAGCCCTCATCATCTTGCTGGCCTGGGCCACCTGCATGGTCTGGTCGGTCTCGTATTGCTACCTCAACGGCTACACCCGGCACGACCGCGTGCCGGGAGAGGTCTCGGCGCTGCTGCCGACGCTCGACCAGCACAACCGGACGCCCGACTCCCTGACGCTGCCGCTGGGCCTGGGCATCCCCGATTGGGCGTTGTGGGGGATCGTGGTCCCCTGGATTCTGTGTGTCGTCTTCAGCGCCTGGTTTTGCTTCGTGTACATGACCGACGACCCCGAACCGCAGGACCGGGGCGAGGACGAACACCTGGTCGATCCGGCCGTCGAGGACTGAGACGCACATGACCCACGAACTGGCCACCGGCTTGGTCTTCCTCGGTTACATGGTCGGGGTCTTCGGACTGGCGATCCTGTCGAACCGGCTCTTGCAGAAGAAATCGTTCCTGGCGGAGTACTTCCTGGGGAGTCGGGGCCTCGGTGTCTGGGCCCTGGCCTTCACCTTCGCGGCGACGAGTGCCAGCGGGGGGAGTTTCACCGGGTACCCGTCGTTGGTGTATACCTACGGCTGGATCGTGGCGCTGTGGATCGGCAGCTACATGATCGTGCCCGTGGTCACCATGGGCCTGATGGGCAAGCGGCTCAATCAGGTCTCCCGGCGAGCGGGGGCACTCACGATCCCCGATGTCATTCGCGAGCGGTTCGCCTCGCCCGGCCTGGGCCTGTTCGCCTCCATCGTGATCGTCTTCTTCACGCTGACGAACCTGATCGCGCAATTCAAGGCCGGTGGCATCATCCTCGACGTCCTCCTCGAGGGGACTCCCGGCTATCGCGATCAAATCGTCCCCTGGGTCGAGCAAACCGGGCTGCTCTCACCGCTGCTCGCCATCGCAGGGGCCGACACCGGGTATGTGCTTGGCCTGCTGCTCTTCGCCTTCACCGTCATCCTCTACACGTCGTACGGCGGCTTCCGGGCCGTGGTCTGGACCGACGTGATGCAGGGGATCGTCATGGGGATCGGCGTCCTGATCCTGATCCCCTTCACGATGGCGGCCGTCGGCGGGTTGAACAAGGCCACCAGGGACCTGGCCGAACGCCCTCCCCGCCTGGTGGTCGGGCTGGCGGCCCGGGACAATGCCATCGAGTATTATGGCAAGGCCGGGGCCGACGTCATCATTCATCACACGACCTTGCCCCCTGCCGTCGCGCCCGACTTCGGTGCCCCGCCCCTGACCGTCGAGGTCGTCGAAGACGACCAGGGCCGCATCCAGATCGACGTCAACCTGGCCGCCCCGATGGGGACGATCGAGGCCACAGCTCGCGACGTGGTCGAGGCCGTCAACGCCTCTCCCGAGGCCAGCGCGTGGGTCACCGCCGCGATCCCGAAGCTCGATCGCTATCCCGACCTGGCCGGCAACGGGACCGCCCCCTTGATGGACGAGCCGAACCACCTCCGGGCCGGCAGCGACCTGGTCTTCGGCCCCGGCTTGAAGCAGAAGGGCAACGGGGCGGGCGACCCGTTCCACCCGATCGGCATGGCCATCTCGTTCTTCTTCATGTGGGCCATCTCCGGGGCAGGACAGCCCGGGACCATGGTCCGCCTGATGGCCTTCCGCGACAGCAAGACCCTGCGCTACGCGATGTTCACCGTGACGATCTATTTCGGCTGCATCTACCTGCCGATCATCTTCCTCTTCACGGCCGCGCAGCAGATCATCCACCCGGCCGAGCTGACCGCCGGCTCGGACCAGATCATGCCCCAGCTCGCCAGCCGGGTCGCCCCCTGGTGGCTGGCCGGCATCCTGATCGCCGCGCCATTCGCGGCCGTGATGTCGACGGTCGACTCGTTCCTGCTCCTGATCAGCTCGGCGGTGGTGCGCGACATTTACCAGCGAAGCATCAACCCCGACCTCTCCGAGCGATCGGTCAAGATCATCAGCTACTCGACCACCGCCATCAGCGGCATCCTGGTCACCTTGATGGCCTTGAACCCGCCTCGGTTCTTGCAGGACTTCATCGTGATGACCGGGGGCGGCTTCGCGGCGACCTTCCTCGCCCCCGTCTTCCTCGGCATCTACTGGAAGCGGATGACCCGCATCGGTGCCTGGCTGTCCATGGCGAGCGGATTCATCACCACGGTCATCCTCTTCTCCCCGGTGCTGCTGGCCGCCCCCCTGGCGGCGTTGAATGTCAGCTGGCGGAGCGAGGAGATTCACCTGTTCGGCCTCCATCCGCTGATCTGGGGACTGGTCGCCTCGTTCGGCCTCGGGATTCTCGGAAGCCTGGTCACCCCGAAACCGCCCCGGTCGCTCATCGATCGCTACTTCGCGAAGCCAGATCTGGCAGGATTGGACGAACCTCCGGCACACCATGTTTGACCGCCCCGAGCCGTTCGCGCTACAATCAGCGATCCGTCGAAATCCAGCGTAACGCCGATCGAGCGATGACACCGGCCGAACCGGCCGTCGTCATCGCCGATCGCACGCCAACGAGGGGAGGAGCCCCGACCATGAGGCTGTCCTTCGACGAACAAGGCACGGGGCCGGCGGTCGTCCTGCTGCATGGATTCCCGCTCGATCGCTCCATGTGGTCGTCGCAACTGGGGATCCTCTCGAATCATCATCGGGTCATCGCGCCTGACTTGCGGGGACATGGTCAGTCGCCGACCCCTCCCGGCCCCTACCCCATGGAGGATCTGGCGGACGACGTGATCGAGACGCTCGACGCCGCCGGGGTCGAGCCTCCTTATGTCGTTGGCGGCCTCTCGATGGGGGGTTACGTCGCGCTGGCGATGGCGGAGCGTCATCCCGATCGCCTCCGGGGGTTGATGCTCCTGAACACCCGGGCCGGGGCCGATCAGCCCGAGGCCGCCGCCAATCGGCAGGCCAAGGCCGCCGCGCTCGAGCAGGAAGGCTCGACCGAGTCCCTCACGGCCATGGTGGAGCTGCTGATCCCCGAGACGACGAGGAACTCGCGCCCGGAACTGGTCGATCACGTCGTCGCCATGATCCGCCAGACCTCTGCCGTCGGCGCGGCCGGTGCCCTCCGCGGCATGGCCATGCGTCCCGATCGCCTCGACGTGCTCCGACGCCTGGCCGTCCCCCTGGTCGTCATCGCCGGGGCCAGCGATGCCATCGTTCCCGAGCCCGAAGCCCGGGCGATGGCCGAGGCGGCTCACCACGCAGACTTCATCGTCATCCCTGAAGCCGGGCATCTCACCCCGATGGAAGCCCCCGGCGCGACCAATACCGCGATCCGGTCGTTTCTGGACCGACTGACATGACATGCCCACGGCCCGGCCAGGACGGCCGGCCCTCCTCTCCAGCGGCCCGGACGCCAATCCTGGCGATCTCGCTCATCCTGGCGTCCTTGCCGGGCGGATTCGCCTGCGCCCCGGGCGATGCCGCCTCACGCGATCGCCCCGAGGGCCTCGTCGTCTCGAACCCCCGTGCGCTGGCCCCTCCCGCCGGTCGGCCTTCCGCCGTCGAGGCCCTCGCCTGGGGCGGCTCACCGGACGACCGCCGCCTGGCTGCCCTGTTCGGTGATGGTCGGTTCGCCTGCTACCGCCCTTCCACGGGGCCGGCCCCCCGGTCCGTCGGCCTTGTCGTCCCGGATCGAGGCGCCCTGGCCGGCCTGGCGGTCTCGGCCGTCGACCGGGTGGTCACGGGAGATGCTTCCGGGTTGGTGCTCTGGGACACCTCCCAGCCGATGGCCCGGCCCATCGACCACGTCGATTGCGGCCCCGTCGGCACGGTGGCCCTGGAACCGATCGGGCCCAACGACCTGCTCGTCGGCCTTGAAGATGGCCGCCTGCTCCGATTTCGCCCCGACCGCGATCGGATCGGCGACCCCCGGGCCGAAGCCCGATCCTCGGGGCGCGCCTCGGGAGTCCGGGCGTTGACCTTCCTCGACAGCGGCCGATCCATCGTGGCCCTCCGCCAGGACGGCCTGGGCGAGCGCAGGGCCAGGCAACTGAACGGCCCCTCCGAACCCATCGGCCCGGCCCTGGCCGTGACGGAGGTGCGCGACCGCATCGTCCGCATCCTGGGCGCGGCCGAAGACGGCCCGGCCCTCGAAGCGATCGGGCCCGACGGGTCCCCCGCCTGGCGGTTCCCGCTTCCCGCCGAGGGGGTCGACCTGGCCCCCGTCCTCGGGGGCGACGGCCTGATCGTCTGCTGCGAAGACCGGATCTTGCTCATGCGGCCCCCCCGCGACGGCCCTCCGAGGCCTGCCGAAGTCCGGGGCATTCCCGCCGAAGGGACCACCCGAGTCGCCGTCGACCCGGCCGATCCGTCCGGCCGCCGCGTCGCCCTGGCAGACGCTGCGGGCCGGCTCCTCGTCTACGACGCGGAAGAACTCGCGCGATCGGCCGCGCCGATTCCCCTGGACAATGCCGCTGACCTGGCCTTCCGCCTCCAGCGGCGAGCCTATCACACCCGGCCCCTGACGGGTCGCGAGGCTTCGGAGGGCGCCCCGCCCCAGACCTCGACCTCGCAGCGGCTGACCGATCGCATCGCCGAGGCCCGTCGCCTGCTCGACCGCCGCGAACTGGACACCCTGCGCCCCCTGGTGCGCGATCTCGAAGCCGACCCCGCCCTCGATCGCGATGCGTCGGCCGAGGTGGCCACCCTGACCGCGGCCGTCCGCCAGGAAACCGGGTGGCCCGACCTGGCGATCCGCCATCCCCTGGCGCTTGCCCGGGAATCCTTCACGCTCCGGGGCCGGATCGACCGCGAAGCCGACCTGAGACTCTGGTCCGGATCCCTGCTGATCCCCTCCTTCGACGGCCGAAGCGAGGCCGGCAGCCCCGTCCGGGTCGAGGAAGCCCTGGCCGAGTTCCGCCGCGCCGCGGGCCTGTTCCGCCAGGCCGACCCGAGCCTGGAACGCCAGGCCAGGATCGCCGAGGCGATGACCGCCTGGGGGCTGCTCGCCCTGGGGCGTCCGCAGGCGGCCCAGGCGGCCTTCCTCCCGGTCGATCAGTACGCCAGGCAAGACCCGGTGCTCCGTCAGGCCCCCGAGTTCGACCGGATCGCCGCGGCCCTTGCCGTGTCTCGACGCGACTGGGAAGCGGCCGACCTGGCCAGCCACCGCCTCCTTCGTCGACTGGACCCGATTCCGACAGACCGGCTCGCCCTGGCCCGGGAAGCCGCCCTGGAACGTGTCGGGCACCTCGCCGCCCTGGGGCGCTGGACCGAGGCCGCGCTCGTACTCGGGTCGGAGCACCCCGACGACCCCGAATGGACGCTCCGGCGGGCCACCGTCCGACGACTGGCCGGGCTCGACCTCGAGGAGCCGGAGCAATACCCGGCAGACACCTCGACCCTTGGCCCCGAATCGGTCGCGAGGCTCCACGTCGTCGGGCGGCTCGCCGTGACCTCCGAATCGTCGCGGGCCACCGGGGTCGATCTCCTCGCGGAGGCGGCCGAGGCCCACCGCCAGGCCGGTCGATCGGACCTGGCCATCGAGGCGGATCTGGAGCGGGCGGAGGCCCTGGAACGGCTCGACCGTCCCGGGGAAGCCCTCGAGCTCCACGCCCGGACGGCCCGAACCCTCGTCACCGAAATCGACGAGAACCGCACGAGGGGGGCCTCCCGGCCGATCGGCTTCGCCGCCGGCAGGGCCTACCGAGGACTGGCCCGATGCCAGCTCGCCCTGGGTCATCCCGATCGGGCCCTGGGAGCACTCGATCAGGCGGCGCTGGTCGCCTGGTTCGAACGGTCGGGAGAAGCCCGCGTCCGGTCCTCGGTCCTGGTCGCCCCGGCGGGAGGCTCGACGGCACCTCGACTCGCAGCCGCTCGACGAAGGGCCTTCGGGGCGAATCCGCGATCGGCGGCCGACTCGGAGGCCGATGCCCTGGTCCGCCAGCTTGAGGTGCGTCGCGCCGCGGAGCATCGCGAATTGGCCCTGACCGATCCGACGCGACCGTTCGACCTCTCATCACTCCGCCTCGGCGATCGCGAAGCCGTCCTGGTCGTGTCGAGCCTCGGACCGGAATCCCTGGCCGGCTTCCTGATTCGCCCCGATCAGCCCGTCCTGGTCCGGACCCTCCCGATGGGTCGGTCGGGCCTCCGACGTGCTGCCCGGCTCTGGCGGGCCGCGCTCGGGGACTCCGGCCGACCCGACGAGCTGGAGCGGGCCTCGCTGCCCGACGCCCTACTTGCCCTCGCCCCCGAACCCGATCTTCCTCGGGCGACGCGGGGGGACCCCACCGATCGGGAGTCGGCCCGAGAGCCGGGGTCGGCGTTGATCGACGCTGTTCTCGGCCCGTTTCTCGGCTCGATGAAGGGGGTCGATCGGCTCGTGGTCGTGCCCGATGATGCCCTGGCGGCCGTGCCGCTTGACGCACTCGCGACCGGCCCGACTGCCCCAGGACTCCCCGGGCTCCGCTACGCGCCGAGCCTCTCCTTGCTCCGACGGTCCCGGGCCGAGCCCCGCGACTCCGGGGCAGACGGCGCATCGATACTGGTCGCCTCCACGGCGGATCCGGTCCTCGGGCTCGCCGTCCGGTCCGCTTACGGGGCCGAGGCGACTCGCGTCGAGGTCCTGAGCGATGCGACGGGACTCCCCGATCGGCTGATCCGGGGGGGCAGAGTCCCTCGGATCCTCCATCTCTCCACGATCGCCTTGCTCGATCCGGCCACTTCTCGCCTCGGAGAGCCGGAACTGGTGCTCCGCTCCGACGCCCCGGCCCCCGACGCTCGGGAAGAATTGCGGCTGACCGGGTCCGAGATCCTCGGGCTGGATCTGCGAGGGTCGCTCGTTCTCCTCTGGCTGGAGTACCAGCCGAAACCCCTGGTCGCCGAGCCGACCGCCTGGCGCGACCTCGCCGCCTGCTGGATGGCCGCCGGGGCCGAGGCGGTGATCGTAAGCCTCTGGGATCCGCCGCCCGACTCCGCTCCGCTGTTCGCCTCGGCGTTGCATGCAGGCCTCGCGCGAGACCTCTCACCCGCCGAGGCCCTCGACCGGGCTCGCCGGACCCTCGCGGCCCGGTCCGCGACGGCCGACCCCGTCCACTGGGCCGGCTACGTGCTTTATGAAGCCGGTCCCGCGGATCGATGATGCGAGCGTCGTTCGCTCCCGATCGGCGCCAATGCCGTGCGGCCCTTGCACGAGGGGCGTCGTCATGCGATAACGGGCCAGCATCGGATCGAGATCGGCTCCTGAAACATGCTGGAAGCCGCGCTTCCGCTGCGAACTTGCCGGCGTCGGAGCGATCGTCACCGCGTCCGCCGGCAATCCCCGACACTTCACCCCCCTCCGATACGGACCGCTGACCAAAAGATCAATGCCGGGACGTCACCTCGAACCCTTGATCTCAACCGACGCCGAACTGGCCGAACTCATCGCCCACCTCCGCGATCAGGGCCGCTTCGCCTTCGACACGGAATTCGTCTCGGAGGAGACCTTCGAGCCGGTCCTGTGCCTGGTGCAGATCGCCTCGAGAGAGCGACTGGTCGCCGTCGATCCCCTGGCGCGGGGCCTGAATCTCGATCCGCTCTGGGAACTCGTGCTCGACCCCTCGGTCGAGGTCGTCATGCATGCCGCGGGCGAGGATCTCCGCATTTGCCGGCTGCGCACCGGTCGCCTGCCCAAGCACGTGTTCGACACCCAGATCGCCGCCGGGCTGGCCGGGTTCGGCTACCCGATGTCGCTGACGAACCTCGTCAATCAATCGGTCGGCATCGCCCTCGCGGGGAGTGAGACACGGACCGACTGGCGACGCCGCCCCCTGAGCGAAGCCCAGGTCCAGTACGCCCTGGACGACGTCGCCCACCTGCTCGATGTGGCCGACCATCTGCTCGACCGGCTCGAACAGCGCAACCGACTTTCCTGGGCCGAGACCGAATTCAACGCGTTCCTCGAGTCCGTCCGCCGACGGGTCGAGGAGGATCGCTGGCGACGGCTCCCCGGGGCCGGGGGCCTGAATCGCAGGTCGCTGGAAATTGCCCGTCGCCTGTACGACTGGCGCGTCGAGGAGGCCCGGGCCAGCAACCGCCCGATCCGTCAGATCATGCGCGATGACCTGATCGTCGGGATCGCCCGCCGCCAGCCGAAATCGAGACGCGACCTGGAAGCCCTGCGCGACTTCAACCGCCCGGCCCTGATCGCCCGGTCCCGGGAGCTGCTCGACGTGATCGCCGAGGCCCTGGCCGTCCCCGAGGATCGCCTGCCCGAGCCGGGAGAACGCCCCGACGACCTGCCCGGCCTGTCGATGCTCACCTCCCTGCTCAACGCCACGATGGCCCACTGCGCCGCCCGTCATCAGATCTCGACCGGGCTGGTCGGCTCGACCAGCGACCTGAAGGCCTTGATCCGCTGGCACCTCGACGGGCAGCCCGGGGGCAGCGAGCCGGCCATCCTGCGGGGTTGGCGGGCCGAGGTCTGCGGCCGGGCGTTGCTCGACGTCCTCTCGGGCCGCCTCGCCTTGCGCATCGACGACCTCGGCTCCGAGGTCCCCGTGGCCCTGGAGCCGGTGGTCTCTCACCCGTCCCTCGAATCGAACCCGCCTGACGGATCGCCATGAATCGCATCATCAGTTGCTTCACGAACTGCTACGGCCCCTCCGGCGTCCGCACCGCGGCCGAGAAGATCCGGGATGCCGGCATCGAGCACCTGGAGCTCGCCCTCCGCGGCCACAACTTCGGCGGCCTGGTCATCCCCGAGGAGGTCGTCGTCACCGAGAAGGCCGACGACGCCACCGCCTCGGAGTTCCGCGACCACCTGAAGCGCCTCGGCGTCAAGGTCAGCGGCTGCAACGTCGGCGGCGGCGACATGCGCACCGACGAGGGGACCGCACTGACCGAGCGCCGGATCCGGTTCGCCCGCAAGTGGTTCGACGTCGACATCGTCGTCTCCGGCGCCAGCCAGCCGACCACCCCCGAGGAGCGTCGGGCCGTCGTCGAGAACCTGCGCAAGGTCGGCGACGTCGCCCAGGAACTCGGCATGGTCATCGCCCTGGAGACCCACAAGGGGCCGACCCAGAACGCCGACGAGATGCTCACCCTCATGTTCGAGGTCCATCACCCCGCCGTCCGCCTGAACTACGACACCGGGAACATCCTCTATTACAACCCGGGCGCCGACGTGCACGAGCAGCTCGACCGGGTCAAGGATTACGTCCGGAACGTCCACCTGAAGGACTCGCGCGGCCGGCCCGAAGACTGGTACTTCCCCGCGGTCGGCGACGGCGGCGCGATCGACTTCCGGCGGATCCGGGAGCAGCTCGACGCCATCGGCTACGCCGGGCCCTACACGATCGAGATCGAGGGGATCGGCGGCGAGGATGAGCCCGGCCTCGACGAGCGTCACAACCGGATCAAGCGCAGCGTCGATCATCTGAAGGCGTGCGGCTACTTCGATTGAGCCGCGACCACCGGGGACGATTGAGGGGCACTCGCATGGATCCGGTCGATATCCTGACGATGTCGGTGCGCGTCGCCCAGTTGATCCGGTCGTCCTCCGACCCCGAACTGACCATCATCCAGGCGTATGGCGCCCTCGGGCTCGACCCGCCCGGCGACCGCGACGAGCCGATGGCCGTGCGAGTCGCCCGGCTCGTCGAACGCGCCGGCAGCGATCGAGGGGACCTTGACGCCTTCCTGCGCGATCGCTCCGGCCCCTTGCCCTGGAACCGGACGATCGAGCCGGAGCCTTCGGAGCTGCTCGAGGCGGATCCGGAGGCGGTCCGGCTCGTCGAGTTCGTCGAGGATCCCGCGGCCGAGGCGTCTGCGTTCGATCTCTTCACCGGCCCGTTCCCGCCCTTCAGCATCGCCGAGCGTGCGGCCGTCAGCCACTTCGACCGCGAGGAGATGCTCCAGCAACTGGCCGATCAGGCGGCCGAGGCGGGCGAGCCCGTCGATCCGAACCTCAGGCAGCTGGCCGAGCGGCCGCTCCCCGTCGCGGTCCGAGGCCTGATCGACTACCCGATCGAGATCCCGGCCCTCTTCGCGATCGAAACCGGCGAGGAACCCTGGAACACCTGGGAGATCTGCTGCGCCTTCGCCGAGCAGTACCGAAAAATCTACGAATCCGCCGGGGCGTACGGCGTCTGGGGGCACGATCTGACCGACCTCTGGATCGAACGCCTGCTCTATTACCCGACCGAACGGCTCATCTACCCGCTGATCGGCTCCTGAGCGATCCGCTCGCCCTGTCCTCCTTCGCCTCGCTCCTGAGTGTGTCGAGGCATGGACGCATCTCGAGTCTCGATCGGGGCAGCTCGTTCTGGTAAGATCCGCCTTCTTCGGCGGGCTTCGTTCGTGCCTTGCCGATCGCCCCGAGCACCGTCGGCTGGCGAAGTGCCCGAGCCCCGAATGCCCCACAACCGCATGCCCACACCCACCACCTCTCCCCAACTTGCGAAAATGGATTACGAGGTGGTCCGCCCCCTCGGGACCGGGGCGGGCAGCACGATCCTGCTGATCCGAGACACCTCGACCGGCCGCCGTTACGCCCTGAAGGTCATCCGACGCCAGGGGCCGGATGACGACATCTACGTCAATCAGGCCTCGCAGGAATTCAAGGTTTCTCGGATGCTCAACCATCCGAACATCCTGAAGATCCTCGATTGTCGGGCCCGGAAATCGTGGTTCCGGACCACGGGGATCGAATTGTTGATGGAGTTCGTCGACGGCTTCGTGCTCGACGAGGTGGCGTCGCTGCCGATCCCGAGGCTCGTCGCCATCTTCCGCCGCGTGGCCGACGCGATGGCCCACATGCACCGCCGGGGGGTCTACCACGGGGACCTGAAGCCGGGCAACCTGATGATCTCGAAGGCCGGCGAGGTCAAGGTGATCGACTTCGGCACGGCCTGGATCCGGGGCGAAGACAAGGCCCGAGTCCAGGGGACCCCCTACTACATGGCCCCCGAGCAGGCTTCGGATCGGATCGTAGACGAGAAGACCGACCTCTACAACTTTGGCGCGACGATGTATCGCATGTTCACCGGCGAGTATGCCAATCTCGGCATCCCGGGGCTGGACAACGGCAAACTCGGTCGCTCCCGATTGCAGGCCCCCGCCGCCCTGGTCGCCGAGATTCCGAAATCGTTGAGCGACCTGATCATGCAGTGCATCGCCCCGAAACCCGACCGCCGCCCTTCGGGGATGTCCGAGGTCCGCGAACGCCTCGACGCGATCGCCGCCGAACTCGGCCCCGAGGCCGAGGACCCGACGGCCTTGGAATAGGCCCGGTCCCTCCCCCGTCGCTTCGAGCGTGCCGCCCGGGAACCCTCCGAGGTCGCTCGCTCGCCGAGTCTCCCTCCCCCGATCGACCCGACCGCGGGGTGGTCCGTCCGATCGAATCGGGATGAACCCCCTCGGCTCTCGCTTGAGCGGAAACCGTGCGTCATGGTACAGTAGACCTCTTCCCCTTCGGTGCTAAGGGGGTTCGGGACCTGTTCTGCTCCGATTTCCAAGGTGATCGTTCACACAATCCAAGGGAGGGCTCATGGCTAGCCGCCGTCGAGGCAAGGGCCGTCGCAAGGTCGGTCGCAAGAAGCGCCGCATGCGCAGCAAGATCCGTCACCGCAAGAAGTAATCCGATCGGGACGGCCCCCCCTCTGACCGGCCGCCCCGAGTCGTCACGGCACGGCCGAATTGCCCGCGTCGTACCGCTTGATTCCGAGCGAGGCCCCGTCGATGAGTGTCGGGGCCTTTTTCATTGCGCGCAGACCTCCGATTCCGTCGATTCTTCGGATTCGGCGGGCCACGAGGGCCGATTCCATCGAGTTGCGATGAATAGGTTGGTCCATCCGGCGAAGAACTTCCGCCGAGAGCCGATCGGATCCTCACCCCGAACCGAGGGGGGCACGTTGGCTCCTGAGTCCGACCCCGGAGCACATCGATGGCATCAATTGATCGTCGCGGTCCGATGGACCGTGGTGGTGCGAGAGGAGCACCCTCTCGCTGGTCCGGCCTGGTGGTCGGCCTGATCGCCGCCCTGGTCGTGGGCGGCTGGTTCCTCTACAGCGCATGCCGCATCGAAGTCGGCAAGGGCAAACAAGCCGTCCTGGTCCGCAAGGTCGGGCACAACCTGGAACCGGGCATGGAGATCGCCCCGGCCTGGACCGAGGACCGAGGCTACTCGAAGGGGGTCCAGCCCGACGTCCTGACCGAGGGCCGCTTCTTCTACAACCCGTTCTTCTGGGATTGGGAAATCACGGATCAATTCCAGGTCCCTGAAGGCAAGTGCGCGGTGATGGTTTCGCTCGTCGGCGAGGAGCTGCCCGAGGGCCGGGTGCTCGCCGACGACACCCAGAAAGGCATCCGCCCCGGCGTCATCGAGGCCGGGGCACGGGTCGCCTACAACCCCTATGCGACCGAGTTCCTCGTGTTCGACCCGGTCGATGTGCCGACCGGGTCCCGAGGGGTCGTCACCTTGCTCTCCGGCCGGTCGCAGAAGGACCCGAACGTCGTGCTGGTGGACGAAGGGGAGCGGGGCGTGCAGCTCAAGACGCTGCCCCCCGGCAAGTATTTCATCAACCCCTTCGAGCAGCGGATCAGCGTGGTCGATTGCCGGACCCGGATCTTCGGGCTGAACGAGGACGCCGACATCACCTTCCTCTCGGCCGACGGCTTCAACATCTCGCTCGACGGCGCCGTGACGTTCCGCGTGTCCGAGGAGCGGGCCGCCGAGGTGTTCGTCCTCTACAACGAGGATTTCAACGGCGACGCGATCGATGATGAGATCATCGCCAAGATCATCACCCCGTACGCCCGATCCATCTGCCGGGTGAACGGGTCGAAGCTCGACGCCGTGCAGTTCATCTCGGGTGACGACCGTGAACTGTTCCAGCAGGATCTGGAGAGCACCCTCTCGGCCCGCTGCGAGGATCAAGGCATCGAGATCCTCCAGGTTGCCGTCACGTCGGCCTCGGCCCCCGAGGAGATCCGGGCCCCGGTCCGGGCCCGAGAGGTCGCCAAGCAGCAGCTCGAACAGTTCCTGCAAGAGAAGCTCCAGCAGGAATCGCAGGCCGAACTCCGGGTCAAGAACCTCCTCGCCGAGCAGAAGGCCCGGCTGATCGAGGCCGAGCAGGAAGTCGTGGAGAAGACCACCAAGGCCATGCAGGACCAGGATGTCGCCGTGACCGAGGCCGAGCAGCGGCTCTCCGTCACCGAGACCCAGCTCGAAGCCGCCATGAACCGGGCCGCCGCCCTGCGGTCCGAGGCCCAGGCCTCGGCCGACGTCATCCGATTCAAGAACGAGGCGGATCTGGCCGGTCTGGCCTTGCGGGTCACGGCCTTCGGCGGAGACGGCGGGTCGCTCGCGAGGAACGTGCTCATCGGCAAACTCGCCCCCGCGTTCCAGTCGATCCTCTCCAATTCCGACGGGCCGTTCATGGAACTCTTCGGCTCCTTCGTGTCGGACACTCCGACCCCCAACCTGACCCCGATTCCGGAGCCGTCTCCCCGATCGCCCGACCCATCTACGGGCGTCGACCCGCTGGCCGGGAATGCCCCAGGTGCATCCGAGTCGCTCCCCAGCAATCCCTTCCGAACCGCGGAGGCAAACCGATGAACCCCCGAACGCTTCAACGCCTGCTGGGGGCCGCCGCGACCCTGTCGGCCCTCTTCATCGGCGGTTATCTGATCGCCTGGAAGTGGGTCGTCTGCCGCGTCGAGGTCCCTCCCGGCGAGAGCCTCCTGCTGACCTATCGAGGGCCCTTCCCGCCCCTCCGCTCGGTCCCGACCGCGCCCCCGGGGACGCTCGTCGAGCTGGACGAGCGAGGCCGCCCGCAGCAGGTCGGCATCCTGCAAAACCTCCTCGGGCCGGGCCGACACTTCATCAATCCGCTCGAATACAAGTACGAGCGGATTCAGGACACCCTCGTGAAGCCGGGGGAGATCGGCGTCCTCACGGCCAAGTTCGGGGAACAGCTTCCGCAAGGCCAGTACCTCGCCGATCGCGAAGGCCAGCGCGGGATCCAGCGGAAGGTGTTGACCCCGGGCCGATACCGGATCAATTCCTACGCCTATGACACCGAGATCCTCCCCGTCTCGGCCTGCGTGAAGACCAATGGCGGCGTCAAGCACCAGGCCGGAGACGCCCTGCTGATCCCGGCGGGCTATGTCGGCGTCGTGACCAATCGCTCGGAAGATCTCCGCACGTCCGCCCAGCGCGGGACGCTCGACGACGTGCTCCAACCTGGGATCTATTACCTGAACCCTTACGCCACCCAGGTCGACATCCTGAGCATCGGCTTCAACGAAACGACCCTCTCGGTCGAGGCCGAGCTCGGCCCCGACGGCAAGCCCCGCTACCAGGAGGTCGAGACGGTCGGGGTCGATGCGGCAGCCCCCCTGGGCCGCGATCCGGTCTACCGCAAGGACAAGGGGATTTGGTTCCTTTCACGGGACGGGTTCGACATCTTCCTCGACTTCACGACCATCTGGGGGATCCTCCCTGATCAGGCCCCCGACGTGATCCGACGCTTCGGCAAGGCCAGCGAACAGGAGCAGAACGTCCTGAAAGTCGTCGAGGAGCAGGTCGTCCTGCCGGACATCGGCTCGATCTGCCGGATCAACGGTTCCCGGCATGGGGCCGTCGATCTGCTCATCGGCGACAGCCGGGAGGCCTTCCAGACCGACACGTCCGAGGAGCTGGAAGCGTCCCTCAAGCAGAAGAACATGACGCTTCTCTTCGGTTTGCCCCGCCAGATCTACGTCCCTGCCGAGGTCCGCGAGCCGATCCAGCGCTCCAAGATCGCCACGGAAGTGAAGTTGACCAACGAGCAGAAACAGCTCACCGCCGAGGCCGAAGGCGACCTGATGGAGGCCAAGGCCAAGGTGACTCTCGAGGAACGTCGCGTCGCCGCCGAGACCGAGAAGCTGTTTGCCTCCGCCCTGGCCGAGGGTGAGAAGCAGGCCCGGCAGATCGAGGCCGAGACCGAGAAACTCGTCGCCGAGCTCGACGCCCAGACCGCCGCCATCCAGGCGGAGATCACCACGACGATCGGCGAGGCCGAGGCCAAGAAGGTCGAGCTGACGAACGCCGCCGAGGCCGAGCGTTACCAGCGCTACGTCGAGACGCTCGGCGGCCCCGAGGCGTACAACCGGTACCTCTTCGCCGAGAACCTGCCCGAGACCCTCCGCCTCGGCATCTTCCACGCCGGCCCCGGGACCTTCTGGACCGACCTCCGCGGCTTCGAGCAGGCGATGCTCGGGAAGCTTGCGTCCGACTCGATCGCCCCGGAAGCCCTGCCCGACACCCAACCCGCTTCAACGAGCACCGCCGTGCCTCGACCGGCCTCGATCCGGGGCCTGGATCAGCGCTGAGGCGCGTTTTCCGCCACGCTCCACCAATCACCTCCAAACCTCGCCCGGGTCTCTGGCTCCGGGCGAGGTTTTTTCGCGCCCCTCACGGGGCAATCCTCAAGCCTCGGGGGCCAGGGAAGGGACGGCCACGCCGAGCGCCTCGGCCAGTTCGACAAGCTTCGCCCAGTGGCCGTCCGAGAGCGGGATCCCGTCGCGCGATCGGGTCTCCATGATCCTGCGTTCCGGATCTCCGGGCAAGGTGATCGCGTCCACCCCCTCGGCCGTGGGAGTGTCCCGGACGAATCGGGAGACGCAGGTCGATTCCTTCAGCATCGACTCCGTCCCGACGAACCGGGCCGGATCGAGCAGGATGAACAGCAGGTTGTTCCCGCGGGCCGGCGGCGCCCCCTCGTGACAGGCCCGCCCCCCGGAGAACCCGGCCGCCAGCATGTCGAGCACCAGGGCCAGGCCGAATCCCTTGTACGCCTGCGTCCCCCCCATCGGCAAGATCGACCCCGAAGGTTCCGTGTAGAGCACGCTGGGGTCCGTGGTCGGCTTCCCTTGATGGTCGAGCAGCCAACCCTCGGGCACCGGTTGCTTGTTGATATGATAAACACGGACTTTCCCTTCGGCGGCGACGCTCGTGCCGAAATCGAGCACGACCGGCCCGTCCTCCGTCGGCACTGCGGCGCAGAGGGGGTTCGTCCCCAGCCTCGGCTCCAGCCCTCCCGGCGGGGAGACCCGCTGGCCGGCGCCGTTGTTGTTGACCGTGGCCAGCAAGACGAGATCGAGCGCCGCGGCCCGTTCCGCATACTCGCCCAGTCGTCCGACATGCCCGCAGTCCTTCGCCGCCCCGGCGGCGATCCCCATCGCCCGGGCCTTGGGGATCAGCTGATCCAGCAATCGATGCGCCTGCACCTGACCGAATCCCCAGCGGCCGTCGGCCACGACCAGGGCCGGCCCCTCGCTCTCGATCTGCAGAGGAACGCCGGGCGTATACGTCCCATCCTGGACGAACCCGACATACTGGGGCACGCGCATCACGCCGTGCGAGTCGTGCCCGCGGAGGTTCGCCCCCACCAAGCCATCGGCAACCACCTTCGCTTCCTCGGAAGGCACGCCGACGGCCTCGAAGATCCGCACGGTGAACTCGGTGAGGGACTCAGATCGGATCGTCGGCACGGTATCGGCTCCCTGGTGGCATTTGCGGGGGATCGCTCATCGCTCATCGCTCAAGGCCCTCGATCATACTTGGCCATGCCGCGATTTCAAACGGCCACCGGAAGGCGCCTGCCCGCCACCCCCAACGGGACCCTCAAGACCCCACCAGTTCCCCTCGCATCACCGTGATCGCCCGGCCGGCCAGTTCCACCCGGTCGCCCGAGACCCGGACATGCACCCGTCCTCCTCGGGTCGAAACCTGCTCACCAATCATCGTGTCCCGTCCCAGTCGGTCGCTCCAGAAGGGGCCCAACGCACAATGTGCCGAGCCGGTCACGGGATCTTCATCGACTCCCGCGGCCGGAGCGAAAAACCGAGAGACGAAATCGACGCCCCGACGCTCCGATGCCGCCGTCACGATCAACCCCCGCATGGGAAGACGTTGAAGGCGTTTCAGATCCGGGGCCACCGCCCGGACCTCGGCCTCATTCTCCAACTCGACCAGCAGGTCCATCCGGTTTCCCCCGACGAATCGAGGGGTCGTTCCCAGTGCCTCGAACAAGGACGGAAGCGCCTCACGTTCCTCGATCGGCTCAGACGGAAAGTCGAGCGCGATCAAATCCCCCGATCGCCGGGCCGAGAGACGCCCCGAGCGGGTGTTGAAGACCGCCGTCGCTTCCAGGGGGAGATGCCGATCTTCCCAGAGCACGTGAGCCGCCGCCAGGGTGGCGTGTCCACACAGATCAACCTCAATCGTTGGCGTAAACCATCGCAAGTGATAGGCATCAGAGGCGTCGTCCGTCGGCTCCGGGGACACGAACGCCGTCTCCGAGAGGTTCATCTCCCGAGCCACGTTTTGCATCCACGACTCGTCCGCGGGGCCGTCGAGCACGCAGACCGCCGCGGGGTTCCCCGCGAACGGGCGATCCGCAAACGCATCCACCTGAACGATTCGCTGTCCCATCGCTTCTGGTTTCCTGAAACGGCAAAAGATCGCGGAGGGCGTCCCTATCACCCGCCCGGTGATTGATGGTTACGCCTCGCCCCCGAAAGGTTCGCGATCCGGGCCCTCATCCTGCTGACCGGTCAGAAACCTGTCGAGCGCCTGGGGCAGTTGCTCGCCGATCTCCCGCATGGTCAGCGTGCGACGGCCGGGTTCCGGTTCCAGCGCCGCTCGCACGAGAGGAGCAAAGGGGGCCGGGACCCGAGCGGCCAGGGAGTCGGGGTCGATCCTGCGGATCGCGTCGAGCGCCTGGAGGATCGTCCTCGCCTGGATGATCGGCCGACCGGTCAGGAGTTCGAACAGGATCGCCCCCATCGCGAAGAGGTCCGACGCCATCGAAGACGGTTCGCCGCGCACCTGTTCCGGGGCCATGTAGCCCGGGGTCCCGGTCAGGCCGGCCGAGGCCGCGAGGTCGTCGTGATCGACCGTCTCCATCGGATCGGTCGGGTGCTCAACCCGATGCGCCAGGCCGAAATCGACGATCTTCGCATGCCCCGAGGAATCGACCAGGATGTTCTGCGGCTTCAGGTCGCCGTGCACGACTCCCGCCTCGTGAGCCGCGGCCATCCCCTGGGCGACCTGGCGGGCGATCTCCACCGCCTCGGCGATCGTCAGCCTGCTCGACGCGATCAGCCGGTCGAGCCGAATCCCGTCGAGATATTCCATGGCGATGAGCGGGACCCCATCACTCTCGTCGATCGAGTAAACGGTGCAGATATTGGGATGATTCAGCCCCGCCGCGACCCTCGCCTCGTCGAGCAAGGCCCGGGGCCGGGCACCGGCCCCCGGCCTGAGCACCTTCAAGGCCACCCGGCGCCGGAGCGTCTCGTCGACGGCCAGGAAGACCGCCGCGAAACTCCCCTCCCCCAGTCGCCGTTCGATCCGATACTGCGCCACCACTCGACCGGGAGCGAGCAGCCGGGTCGGATCGAGCACCTCGTCTCCCAGGCCCCACCCCGAGGGGCACATGCCGCCGCTCTGCAAGGCACCGAGCACGCGGAGCACCTCGTCGGCCCGGCGTCCCACGCCCAGCGCATGAACGGTTTGATATTGAATACGCCCGTCCGGATCGAGCAGGAACAACCCCCTCAGGGCCACCCCCGGGGGGTCTTGATAGACACCGAATCGCCGGCTGACTTGCCCTCCCTCGTCGCTGGCCAGCGGGAAGGCGAGCGACCCGAGTCCCCCGCGATCCGGTTCCGTGGCAAGCCATCGGCGGTGCGAATCGATGGAATCGCAACTGATCCCGAGGATCGCGCAGTTCATCCGGTCAAACTGATCGACCCGGTCCGCGAGGGCCGTCAACTCCGTCGGGCAGATGAGCGAGAAATCCCTCGGGTAGAAGACCAAGGCCAGCCAGCGCCCTCGATAATCCCCCAGCCTGACCCGGCCCGATCCCCGATTTGCCGAGACAGACGGCAGCTCGAACTCCGGAGCGGGGTGGCCGATCATCGGCTCGACAACGGACATCCGACGGTCTCCAGCGCTGACGTTCCAGACTCACCCCGTGCGGCCGAAACCCGCACGATCGATCCGGCGGTTCTATCATAGACCAAAGTCCCTCGCAGACGATCCCGAGTCCGAGCGATTCCCCGACCCGTGATCGGTCGCCGCGGGTCCGCCCCGGCACGACCGCCGCCGGGCCGCCCGCTGGTTGACAGCGAGGAATTTTCCTGGTCAATAGATTCGTGGCCAGGTTGCTTCGATCCGCTCGACCGAAGGAGACGCATGCGATGATCAAACATCAGGCGGCGATGATGGTCCTCTTCCTCGTTGGCTCGACTCCCATCATCGGGTGCGGCGGGAGCGGCGGCCCGAGGCCTCCGATGGGGAAGGTTTCCGGGACGGTGACTCATAACGGTGCTCCGCTGACGGAAGGCTCGGTGGTCTTCTCCCCCGCCCAGGGCAAGGGGTCGGACACGGGCCATGTCGCGATCGGCCAGATCGACAGCAATGGCCGTTTTGTCCTGACGACCTTCAATACCGGGGATGGCGCAGTCCTCGGCCAGCACGTCGTGACCATCCAGGCCAAGACCGCCCCGAAGACCACGCCCCCCCCGAACCCCGACGGCACGATCACCTTCAACTATGCGCTCGCAGCGGGATCGGCGATCCCCGCCAAGTACGAAAATCCCGAGCAATCGCCGCTCCGCTACACGGTCGAGCCCGGCTCGAACACGTTCGAAATCGACCTGACCGAATGAGGATGGTTCCGCCCCCGCGCCGAGATCCTCGGGGTGCTCGAATTCAAGGCCCCTGAAGGCTGAGCAGCCCTTGCCGAGCTGCGTCATGGTTCGGGTCGCAGGCCAGGGCGGCCTGGAACCAGGCCGCTGCCATCTTCGAATCATTCAATTCGAGGCAGAGTGTCCCGAGCCGATACCGCACCTCGGCCTGGCCGGGAGCCCGGTCGGCCGCTCGGATCAGGTCAGAGATGGTGGTCCTCACCTCGGTGAGTTCCTGGGAGCGGGCCAGATCCCGATCGGCCTGCTCCGTCTCCCCCAATCGCCGGTTCGCCTGGCTCCGGAGATAGAACCAGTCGGCATTGACCGGTTCCCGGGCGAGGGCCGAATCGAGCGCCTCCACCGCCGCGACGATCGCCCCTTCGGCCAGGTCGATGCGGGCCCGCTCGGCGAGCATCGCCGCATCGCCCGGGTCCGCGCCCAGCCCCTCCTCCAGGTGTTGCCGGGCGCCGGCCCGGTCTCCCACCTCGTACAGGCTCCGGGCCAGCAGGACCAGCCGGTCCGATTCGTCGACCCACCCCCGGCACGCCTCGAGCAGGCGAATCGCCTCGTCATGGCGGCCGAGTTCCATCAATACTCCGGCCAGTTCCATGCGCACATCCGGTTGGTGCGGACTCGCATCGAGCGACGCCCGATAGGCGTCTCGGGCCTCTTCGTATTCGGCATGCTCGTTCTGGATCAGTCCGAGGGTCCGCCACGCGGGAGCGTCGTCAGGCCGGAGCCGTGTCAAGGCCCTGAGGGAATCGATCGCCGTGGAGATGTCGCCCAGTTCATAAGACGCCGCGGCCAGCCATCGAAGCGTCTCGATCTGCTCGGGACGCCTCCGCAGCGCATCCCGGAACCACGAGGCCGCGCGGAGCGATTGCCCCGCCGCCATCAGGGTCCTGCCCTTCCAGAACGAGACGTCGGCCGACAGCGGACCATCGGGATCGATCCGATCCAGCGGCCCGACGGCGTCGGACGGGCGCCCCCGCTCGATCGCCGCCCGAGCCCGGAGCAAGAAGGCCCGATCGCGCGTCCTCGGCACCTCGGCCGGGAGATCGAGCCACTGCAATGCCTCATTGGGATTCCCGCCCGCGAGCCATTGCTCGGCCCGCTCGAGATGCCGGTCGGGCCGCCCTTGCCACCATGCCACCGACCATGTCACGACCCCCGCGGTCACGACCGCGCATCCGAGCCATCGTGCCTTCGACATCTTGAACATCCGCCAACTCAGGAAAGGAATTTTTCAGACAGCTTTTTTGTTGACTCGGGTCGACGCATACCCCAGCATAACAATCGCCTTTCATTATGAGTCGTGCATGAAGGCTTGACAAGCGAATCAGAGGAGACGCTTCGGCATGGTCCATTCCCCTCTCCCAAGACGGACCACGACGGGCTCCAGCCCCTCTCGATCCCCCGGGTTTACCCTGATCGAGCTCCTGGTGGTCATCGCTATCATTGGTGTCCTCATCGCGCTCTTGCTGCCGGCCGTCCAGGCCGCCCGCGAAGCGGCCCGGCGAGCGCAATGCACCAACAACATGAAGCAAATCGGCATCGCCCTGCACAACTATCACGACACCGTGGGGGCCTTCCCCACCTCGTTCTGGCGGGCCACGCCCGTCTACAACGCCTCCACTCCCGGCGTCCACCCCGAGGCGCGCTGGGGCCATAGCTGGGTCGCCATGGCGCTGCCGTATCTCGAACAGCAGCCCGTCTACAACGCGATCAATTTCAGCGTCGGGGTGGCCGGCGGCCCGGGTGGTTCGCATACACAGATGAACCACACCGGGACCATGACGCCGATCAGTACGTTGATGTGCCCCAGCGACCCCTCACCCACTTTCTCGCAATACGTCCGCGTCGATACGGGGGTCGGCTGGAACTTCACGAACAACACCGCGCTGAACTCGGGCCCGAAGCTCAGTTATGTCGGGAGCCTCGGCGACAATCACCCCGACGACCCGAACTGGTGGCCGTACACCACCAGCCTCCCGGTCGCCCGCGAAAATGGCTTCGGCGAGGGAAATACGCATACCGGAATCATGAATCGTTCCGGGGGCACGACCTCCATTCGCGACATCATCGACGGCACGAGCAACACCTTCGCCGTCGGCGAGACGCTCTTCGAATCGTGCGACTGGTTCACGTGGCCGAATCCCAATGGGACGACCGCCACGGTCAACGTCCCCATCAACTTCGAGGTCACCGACCACACGGACGACGCGAACGGGATCCGCGACAGCCGGAACTGGCGGGTGGGCTTCGGCTACCGCAGCCAGCATGCCGGCGTCGTCAACTTCCTGTTCGCCGACGGCAGCGTGCGGGGGATCAAGGAGACCATCAATCGCGACGTCTACCGATGGCTCAGCACCCGAGCCGGTAACGAACTGGTCTCCAGCGATCAGTATTGATCGCGATCCTGAGAAAACATTAGGACCAACCCGATCGAATTCCCGCGCGTTTGATCAAGAGTCCGCGCGATTGATCGACCACAACGCCGTCATCCGCCGTCGTCGTGGTCGATCTCCTTTCCCTCGGCGCACAACCTCTCTCATCCGCCTTCAGGTAACCATGCCGTGAGCCCTCTCCGAGCCCTATCGCCCACCGTCGTGATGCTCCTCTCGCTCCTGGTACCGACCCTCGGCTGCCGACCGCAGGCGAATGACGATCCGTCCGCCGGCGGTTCCGCGGCCATCGAATCGAACCCCGAGCTCTTCAACGAGCTGCAGGCCGAACTCAGCGAGCTGATCAACGCCACCAGCCTGACGTATCAGCAACTCGAGTACGACTACGCCGAAGATCTGCTCGACCGCCTCGACCGGTACGAGGCCTACCTCGCCGGCGACTCGACCGAGGATCCCCCTCGGTTCATGCCCAACCTCGACGCCGAGGAAGAACTCGACCATCTCCGGGAGGTGATCCGACGCTGGGAAGACCAGACCGGGAAAAACCTCCGAGAGGAGATCGATGCCCTGAAGGCTGACGTCGCGGCCCGCACCGGCGAGGAACAGTTCTACCCCGAGTTCCAGAAGAAGTTTTCCGCCGCCTTCGACGACTTCATCAAAATCGAGGTCGCCGAGATCATCGAGCGTCGCAACCGGGTGATCCACCAGCAGGCCGAAGACCTGCTCGGGCCTCACCGAGCGGCACACCCCGAGATCGTCGAGCATTTCGAGGCCATGCTCGCCTCTCCCCAATATGCGCCTCCCGACCAGGGCGATCCCAGCCCCGCGACGTGAACCGGGGCGATCGCCCCACCCGACCAGCATCCTCCGGTTCCGAGCGCAGGGACGCCCCGGCACCACGGTTCCCCCTTCGACGCAATCGTGCCCGATCGACGGCCAGGGTGTTGCACCAGTGTCGATTGCGTCGCATGATCCCTGCGGTACTGTCCGTTCAAGGGTCGCCGCGGGGCTATTGACCGATGTCCACCGATTCGAAGAGCGAGGTCGCGAGCCTCTGGACCTTCGCGCCTTACGTTGCTCCGATGCTCGCCTATCTGCTGTTGACGCAGCTCGAGGCGTACATCCCGGAGGGCCGACAAACCACGTGGTACCCGGTCGCCTACGCCCTCAAGGCCGTCCTGACCGCGATCATCATGGTGGTCTTCGGCCGGTCTGCCTGGGCCGACCTGAGGAAGACGCCCGCCGTCGGCGGCTGGCTCCTGGCCATCGTGCTCGGCGTCGTCGTCACGGCCGCCTGGGTCGGACTCGATGGACGGTATCCGCCGCTCCCCTTCCTGGGCGGAGGGGCTCGTGAGGGGTTCGACCCGAATGTCCTCAGCCCGGGGGCCTACTGGGGATTCGTCTCGGTCCGGTTAATCGGCCTGGTGGTCCTGGTCCCGATCTTCGAGGAACTGTTCTGGCGATCGTTCCTCATGCGAGTGGTGATCGACCCCGATGACTTCCGTCGCGTCCCGATCGGCCGGGTCACGCCCCTCGCCGCGGCCATCACCTCCGTCGCATTCATGATGGTCCACCCGGAATGGCTCCCGGCCCTGCTGACGGGCCTCGCCTGGGCCGGGTTGCTGCACCTGACCCGCAGCGTCTCGGCCTGCGTCGTCAGCCATGCTGTCGCCAATCTGGTGCTGGGAATTTATGTCCTGTCCACGGGCGAGTATCATTTCTGGTGACGAACGCCCCGGGCCCGCGATCACGCCGCTTCCTCGACGGAACGCGTTGTGACGACGCGACGATCGTCGTTTCAACCCTTCTCCCCGGGCAGAAACGTCGGCATAATAGAGCACGTGGGCGAGCACGCAACCGTCACGCGATCGTTCGAGTCGACGACTCGCGTGGCACTTCCCCGTTGCCGTGGCTCTCCCGACTCCGATCACTCCATCGAGCAGGAGGACGAAGACCGATGAGACGCATCGATGCCTGGCTGGCCGGCTTACCGGCGATCGCCCTCTGCCTGTGCGTGACGGGTTGCGGCGGAGGATCGGGGGGAGATGACGAGGTCCCGGTCGTCGACATGCGAGATCCGAATTTCGGCGGCGCCCCGGCCCCCCCCCCCGCCCCAGGGCCCCCGGCTGCCGCCCCTGCCGGGCCGCAAGGTGCCCCTCTCCCGGGCGCCCCGGGCGGCTTCGCCCCGGGTCCTGGCAGCTCCGGGCCCGGCGCGGCCAGCCCCCTCGCCGGCCAACCGGGGGCCGAAAATCCTCCCGTCTCTCCCATGGCCGGGGGCCTGACCGCCTCTCCAGACGGAAACCTGGCGGGGGATGCCGCCCTGAACGAAATGCTCGCCGCCGTGAACTCGGCGAACGACCCGTCTGCCGAACGAGGGCGTAGCGGCGGCCCTGCTCAGCAGGGAGGCCCAGGCCAGCCCGGCCAGACCGATCCCATGATGGCGATGATGGGGAGTCAGGGCGGGGCCATGCCCGGCGCCCCTCCCATGGAGATGGAGGGGATGATGCCCGGCATGGCTGGCCCGCAAGGCGGGTTCAGTGGGTTCGAGGCCGGCGGCCCCCCCGGATTTCCCGGGGGACCGGGCGGCTTCCCGGGCGAACAGGGCGGCTTCCCCGGCGCCGCCGGCTCGACCGAGCCCGCCGATTTCGATTCCCCCCGCGGCGCCGTCGACGCCTTCCTCAACGCCATCAAGGCCAAGGACGTCCAGGGCCTCAGCGATGCGACCGCGCTCCGAGCGCCTCGCGAGGCCGAGACGTCCAGCCGGAGGCGGACCTTCCAGGCCATCCGGGAGATGAGCCTCTCCGAGGACGAACTCAACACCATCGCCGACGACTTCGAGGGCTTCGAGGTCGCCCAGATGAGTCGACCGACCGCGTCCGGCATCGTCAGCTTCATCCTGCGCAAGCAAGGCGATTACGGCAGCACGCTGCAGCGTCGCATCGATGTCCGCAAGGAACGCAGCGGGTGGAAAGTCAACGACGTGACCGGCGTCTCCGAGATCAAGCGCATGGGAGGCCGGGCCATGGAACAGCTCCGCAACCGCAACCAGGGGAATCGACCCTGAGGATGAGGTAAGCCGGCCGCCCGGGCAACCCGGGACGTTTGCGCAGCTTTTCCGAGTGAAATCGATTGAAAGAATGACGCTGAATGTTGTTCGGATTCCCCCCCTCTCCCCGACAATAAATCGGGCGAGGGGGTTCTTTTTGCTCAAGAATTCCCCTTGAACTGCCGGGGATCTGGCTGAAATCCGCGTTCGCCCGCACTTTGGCACCGGCTCTGCTTGAGAGGCGAGCATCACCTCTTGCCATTCCGACGCAGGATGCGATGGAATCGGATCACAGAACGTCCGCACCGGGTCATTCCCGGTCCGCCGACCAACGTCTGCCCAAGGAGGGAATGCGCATGGACTTGATCCCGGTCCACCACGGCTTCGTCTTCGATTCGCTGGTCATTCTCTTTCAGGTGTTCGGCGTGCTCGCCCTCTGCTTGACCCGGTTATTCGCGGGACCCCGGTGGGTCGAGCGCGGACAGTTGGCGTTCGTGGTGGCGGTCGTGGGGTTGGGCATCGCGGGAGCCTTCTGCGGCCATCAGGATTCCGAATTCGGGCTGTTCGCCGGGCTGACCATGACGACCCTGCTGATCGGGATGACCGTAGGAGGGGGCCGCGACTCGTCCGAATCCCAGGCGGTCTGGATCGCCCCCGAGGGGACCGCGACCTCCTGATCCCCAAAAGGGGGGCCGAGGCGGTCGCCCTGACCGGACAGGTCTACCTGATCGATCCCATCCTCATCGGGGCCGCCTGGCCCCGGTTTTTTTCCCGCCGATCGCGTCCGTTTCGTTCCGATCAATGCACCAGCGTTCGCTCGTCGGCTCGTCTGTCCTTCCCTTTCGCTCTCCTGGTGCCAGTCCTCGGCGACTGCGTCTGCAAGAGGGATTCGCGGAAGAGCCCGACATGGAGCCTTACGACCTCGGCGCGGTGCCGTCGGACTCGGCCCGGGCCGAGTCCCGGACTTCCCGGGACTGCGTGCGACGGGAACCGGTCGTCTCCCCGCTCGACGACCGGGCCCGGAGAACGATCGGCCATCGGCGGGAAAGGATGGACCTAATGATCGCGATGCTGAAACGGATTTCGATCGCATCGGGCGTGCTGACCGCGGCCCTGGTCGCGGCGGCCCCGGCCATGGCCGGAGACCGTGTCTCGAACCAGCAAGCCGCCGATGACGTGGCCGCGGCCCTGCGGTCGCTGCCGGCCCTCTCGGGCCAGCAACTCTCTATCTCGGCCAAGGATGGGGTGGTGACCCTCTCGGGCACCGTCTCCAACGCCGCGCAGCGTTCGGCCGCCATCGAACGCGTGCGCTATCTCCCGGGCGTGAACACGGTGCTCGACGGCATCCTCGTCTCCAACGACGAGAGCGTCCA
Organism: Tautonia sp. JC769; assembly: GCF_040717455.1. Taxonomy (NCBI): domain Bacteria; kingdom Pseudomonadati; phylum Planctomycetota; class Planctomycetia; order Isosphaerales; family Isosphaeraceae; genus Tautonia; species Tautonia sp. JC769. The sequence continues at coordinate 67,581 of NZ_JBFEFH010000001.1, read as the reverse complement.
GCCGACCCAGTACCAGGTCGCGACCCACGGCGGCACCCACGGCGGCTTCCATTCGGGCAGCACCTTCGACGGCGGCCCGATCGGCGCCCCGATGATGGGCTCTGCTCCCATGGCGGGCGATGCCGGCATGGGCGGCCCGCTGCCCGAAGGCCCGGCCGGTTTCGGCGGCGGCACCCAGGCCTCGACCCCCGGCTACCCCAACTACGCCTGGCCGAGCTATGCCCCTTACCCCAACTTCTCGGCGGTCGGTTACCCGACGGCCTACCCCTGGCAGGCGTGGCCGAACATCGGCCCGATCCATCCGTATCCGGAAGTCCCCCTCGATTGGCGCGCGGTGACGCTGCGGTGGGATGACGGCATCTGGTTCCTCGACTTCAAGAAGCACTACACCCGGCCGTTCTTCACGCCCTACCCGTTCGGCTTGTTCGCGTACTGAGATCGGACCCCGGACCCGACCGGGCGAGCCTGTGCCTGGCGAGACGTTTCCCGACGGATCGTCAGGCCGCTTGCCCTCGGCGAAGGACCGGTCTGCCGTGCGGGGCCCCGTGCAATGGCGGGGGGAGGCACTTCCGAACCCGGAGGGCCAGGCATCGTTTCGGCGGTGCCCCGGCCCTCCGGGTCGTTTTCATCATCATCCGCCCGATCGGTCGCCGGAATCATCCTCCCGGCCCGAGGCGGTCGCACGCGAAACGGCCCGCCCCGGTCTCAAGGACCGAGGCGGGCCGTTTCGCATTCCGGGATGTCCCGACACCAACAGTCCAATCAATCCGGGGAGAGAACGATCGATCGAAGGTTTCGGAAGCCAATCACGGTCGGTAAATCAAGGGGTCGCGGGTTCCGGCTCGGCGACCGGGGCGTCGAGCGCGTCGAGGTCGCCGGCGGGACCTTCCATCGCGCCGGTGTCCTCGGTCCCTTCGAGCATCAGGTCGTCGCCGGGCATCGCGGAATCGCCGGGCATCGGCTCGGTCACGGCGGCGTCATCGGCGGGAGGAACCGCCTCATCGCCACCGCCGCAACCGGGCAGGACGACCAGGGCGGCAAACAACGCGGCGATCGAGAATCCGGAGGTAAGAGCCTTCACGGTGCACCTTCTTGAGTCGAGGATCGATCCGGGGAAGTCGCCACCCGTTCCAATCCAGGTGGTCTCCTCTCTCCCCAGGCCTAGTAGCTTGGCCACCTGAGAGGCGTTTCGCAAGACTCGACCCCGAACTTTTTCGTGCAATCGCGGCCGGTCGGCCGCATCAGAGGACCCCGGCCGTCATCTCGGTCAGGGCCTTCAGCAGCGTTTCAATGTCTTCCGAGGTGTTGAACGGCCCGGGGCTGACCCGCAAGGTCCCGTCGGGATAGGTCCCGAGCGCCTTGTGGATATAAGGGGCGCAATGCAAGCCGGCCCGGACGGCGATGCCGTGGCTCGCGTCCAGGCCGAGCGCCAGGTCCTGCGACGGGAAGACGTCCTGATCGGGAGGGATCAGCGACAGGGCGCCGACGTGCGAGGCCGGATCCCATCGGCCGGCGACCCGCCAGCCGTCGCCGTTCCCCTCGACCCAGTCCACGACCCGCTGCAACAAATCGACCTCGTGCCGGCGATTCGCCTCGATCGTCTGGCCGGCGACCCAGCGGACCCCCTCGGCCAGCCCGGCAATCCCGAGGACGTTCGGGGTGCCCCCTTCCAGGCGATAGGGAAGCTCCTCCGGCTGGACCGGGTGCTTCGAATCGCCCCCCGTCCCCCCCTCTCGCCAGACCCGGATTGTGGCCCGAGGACCGACGTAGAGGGCCCCGGTCCCGGTCGGGCCGTACAGGCCCTTGTGGCCGGGGAAGGCCAGCAAGTCGATCGGCGTCTTCCGCAGGTCGATCGGCACCAGCCCGGCCGACTGCGCCGCGTCGACCAGCAGGAGCGCCCCGGCCTCCCGGACCATGGGCGCGATGACCTCGATCGGCTGGACGGTCCCGAGCACGTTGGCCGCGTGCGTCAGGGCCACCAGCCTCGTCTTCGGCGTGATCGCCGCCCGCAGCTCGTCGGGGTCGAGGTAGCCGTCGTGCGAGGCCAGCCGGGTCAGCGAGATCATCCCGGCCCGTTCCATCGCCACCAGGGGGCGGCTGACGGAGTTATGCTCCAGATCCGACGTGATCACGTGGTCGCCCGGATTGACGACCCCCTTGATCGCCATGTTCAGCGCATCGGTGCAATTCAGGGTGAAGATCCAGCGTTCCGGCTCCTCGCCGTTGAAGAACTGATTGAGCGTGTGCCGGGCCTGATCCAGTGCGCGCTCGGCCTCCGTCGCCATCCGGTGCCCCGACCGACCCGGATTCGCCAGTTGGGTCCGGGCGAAGCGGTCGAGCGTCTGATAGACCGACTCGGGCTTGGGGAAGCTGGTGGCGGCGTTGTCGAGATAGATCATCAGGGATTCCCAGGAAGAAATCGTCCGGGCGAGGACGGCGATGCGGTCGGCCTGGCGGAGAGGGCGGCTCCCCTCGGCGGTCGTCAGCTCCCGACGAATTGGGCGTACAGGGTCCGGGCCTTGGCGATGTCGTTCGTCCCCTTGATGATCGCCCGACCATCCGGGAACACCGTGAACTCATATCCTTCGGTCGCGAACCGAAGCATGTACGCGTTGTGCCGCACCTCCCCGAGCGGCGCGAGCCGCCCGCCCAGTTCGGCGAAGTCGAGCGGCGCATCCCTTCGGGCCGCCACCTGCACGGCGTTCCGCCCGCAGAGGGCCGTCGTGTGCGACCCCATCCTCCCTTCGAGCCACTCGAAGTCCTGCTTCCCGCAGCAGGGGCAATCGACCTTCCCCTTGAGCGAGGCGATCTTCAGGCGGCGGAACGACCAGTCCCAGATGTCGAACATGATCAACTCTCGGTTGATCGACCCATGCTTGCCGCCGAGGATCTTGATAGCCTCGACCGCCTCGAACGACGCGACCACCGCCACGGCCGGCCCGAGCACCCCGGCCGTCTCGCAGGTCGGGGTCATGCCCGGCGGGGGGCTCGTCTCGACGACGCATCGCAGGCACGGCGTCTCGCCGGGCAGGATCGTCATCGTCTGCCCCTCGCTGCCGATCACCCCGCCGAAGACCCAGGGCTTGCCCAGCTTCACGGCCGCGTCGTTGATCAGGTAGCGCGTCTCGAAATTGTCGGTGCCGTCGAGGATCAGGTCGGCATCGGAAACAAGGTCGAGGATGTTCGTATGATCGATGTCCGTCACGACCGGCTCGATCGTCACCCGGCTGTTGATCGCCCGGAGCTTCCGGGCGGCCGCCTCAGCCTTCGGCAGGTTGTCCACCACGTCGTTCTCATCAAAGAGAATCTGGCGTTGCAGGTTGTGCGTCTCGATGAAGTCGCGATCCACGACCCGAACAAAGCCGACGCCGGCCCGCACCAGGTGATTCGCCAGCACGGTGCCGAGCGCCCCGCAGCCGCAAATGGTGACCCGGCTGTTGATCAGGTTGCGCTGGCCGTCCTCGCCCAGGTTCTGGAAGCGAATCTGGCGGCTGTAGCGTTCGAGTTCGGCGGGAACGTCGGCGAAGGGTTGCATGGTCGTTGTCGATTCAACTCGTTTTCAGGAGAAGAGAAGTGTTCCGAAGCGGTCGGCCGCTCAGGCCGGGCCCATCACCCCGGCGGGGACGGGCGGCCCCGTCCCCCGCCGGCCCGTCATCGCCCGGCCTCGAAAGGAAGTCCGATGGGGTCAGCCCCCGGCGATCGCCGGGATGATGCCGATCTCGTCGCTCTCCTTCACCGGGGTATCCAGCTCGTCCATGAAGCGAATGTCCTCGTCATTCACGAAGACGTTCACATACTGGTGCAACTGCCCCTCGCCCGCGAAGAGCCGCTTGTGCAGGTCGGGGTACTGGCGGCCGACATCGGCCAGGACCTCGCCGACGGTCGAACCGGCGCCTTCGAGGGACGCCTGGCCATCGGCTGACGGACGGAGCGGGGTAGGGATGCTGACCTTGGCCATCGGGGGCGCTGCCTCACTTCAATGCACTGCGACAGATCTCGGGAAAAACGCTGCCGACGCCTCGTTCGCGTCGGGCGCATCCGGGCCGAGGCACCGCCCCGACCCGAAGCAAACTCGCATCCAGACTCAGGCACCCACCGGGGCCAGTTCCGACTCGGCGGGGGTGCTCGCGCCGACGAGCGACTCGAACTCGGCCAGGTTCGGCGCGATGACCGGGGGGAGCGGGATGCGGTCGATGATCGCCTCCTGCGTCTTCAGGCCGTTGCCCGTGATGCAGATGACCGTCGACCCGTCGCGGTCGATCTTGCCCTGTTCGATGAGCTTGCGGGTCACGGCCAGGGTCACGCCGCCGGCCGTCTCGGCCCAGATCCCCTCGGTCTCGGCCAGGAGCTTCATGGCATCGACGATCGCGTCGTCGTCCACGTCCTCGCCCCAGCCGCCGGTCTCGCGCATCAGCTTCGAGGCGAAGAAGCCGTCGGCCGGGTCGCCGATGGCCAGGCTCTTGGCGATCGTCTGCGGGTCCCGGACCGGCTTGACGCGCTTGGCGTCGGTCTTCACCGTGTTCGTGATCGGATTGCAGCCGGTCGCCTGGGCGCCGAACATCCGGGTCTTGACCGGATCGACGAAGCCCAGCCCTTCCAGCTCCTTGAACGCCTTGAAGATCTTGCCGATCAGGCTGCCGCCGGCCATCGGGGCAACCACATGATCCGGCGTCCGCCAGCCCAGGTCCTCGGCGATCTCGAAGCCCATCGACTTCGACCCCTCGGCGTAGAACGGCCGGAGGTTCACGTTGACGAATCCCCAGCCGAACCGGAAGGCGATCTGCGAGCAGAGCCGGTTGACGTGGTCGTAATTCCCCTTGATCGCCACGACCTTCGCGCCGTAGATCGTCGCCCCCAGGACCTTCCCCTGCTCCAGGTTGTCCGGGATCAGGACGTAGGCATTCAAGCCGGCGGCCGACGCGTTCGCGGCCACCGACCCGGCCAGGTTCCCCGTCGAGGCGCACCCGACCGTGTCGAAGCCCAGCTCGACGGCCTTCGACAACGCGACGGCCACCACGCGATCCTTGAACGAGAGGGTCGGGTGATTGACCGCGTCGTTCTTGATGTACAGCTCGCGGATGCCGAGCGCCTCGGCCAGGCGATTGGCCTTGATCAAGGGGGTGCAGCCGACCTGCAAGCCGACGGTCGGCTCGCCGTCGATCGGCAGCAGTTCCTTGTAGCGCCACATCGTCCGGGGACGGCGCTGGATCGCCTCGCGGCTCAATGCCCGGCCGATCGCCTCGTAGTCGTACTCGACCTCGAGCGGGCCGAAGTCTTCCGTGCAAAAGTTGAGGGCTTCCTTGGGGTACTGCTTACCGCAGAGGCGACACGTCAAGCCGCGGACGAATTCGGAGCTCACCGGAGATTCTCCCGAGGTCGGCTCGGCAGCTCCCAAAGGCATCATGCTTCACCCTGTCGACGCCTGATTGGGGGAGGGCGTCTCGGCCGCACGACGGGAGCGCCGGCACGGGTCCGGGCACCGGCCATCACGCCTCGGAACGGTTCCGAGACGGGACCAAGGTGCCATGATCCGTTCCGATCCGGCAGCGCCGTCTCATTCCAGAGCGAATGATGGGCAGGAAGGCGAGTCGAGGCGATGGGGCAGGGCTGATCCGGAGCACCTTGCGGCGTGAGCCGGAAGGATTCTGGAGGCCATCTCATCTCTCCCCAAGAAAACAGCCGACACGGCGACCCGGCGGGGGTCGCTCGCTCGGTGGGCGGGAATTAGCACCAGCATCCGCCCAGGTCGGCGGATCGGTTGCTGTGGCGTCGCAGGGCCCGTCCCTCAGCCACTCTGGATAAGATGCGTGCCGGATTGAGAAAGTTGCACAAGAGTACCGCGACGGAGGGGATCGAGTCAAGGGCTCGGCGCGCCGACGACCCTCGGGCGATGGCCCCCGATCGGCCCCCGGGCCCCGGCCCTGGCCCTCGATCCCTCGCGGTGTCCCTCCGGAGTCGGCCAGGTGAACAGGTAGCGGAACCCGACCGCCTTGCACGCCGCCACCAGCGCCAGGGGCACGAGCAACCCGGCCGCGGTCCCCAGGACGATGTGCATCGGCAGGCCCGCCACGCCGAGCCCCCGAGACAGGAGGATCCGGGTCGCCACCGAGGCATGGCCGCTCGCCACGTAGATCTGCAGCGAGTGCCTGCCGCAATGCCGCAGCAACTCGACCCCCGGCAGGCGGTCGAGCACCATCGCCACGCCGAACATCCCAAGTGTCCCGAACAATGCCGGGACGAGATCCAGCCACGCATGCTCGGCCCATCCCAGCGCCACGGCCCCCTTCATCAGCCCGAAGGCCAGCGGGACGAACCAGACGAGCCGCCTCGGCGTCAGCCACTCGCCCAGCCCCCGGACCCGATCGGCCAGCACCAGGCCCAGCCCGAAGTAGACGGCGAACAGTCCGACCTGCACCAGCATCGACGGCGCACCGCCCCAGAGCGGCACGATGAGGTGCAAGGCCGCCCCGACTCCCAGGAATCCCGCGCGGCTCCCCCCCCTGGCCGTCCAGAGGCCGAAGCCCATCATCACCGCGAACAGGACGTAGAGAAACCAGACCCCCTGCATCGGGTCGTAGAGCATCTTCAACGGCGTCAGGGGGTCGGCCTTCGTGTTGGTCATCCTCGAGACCAGCGAATGGCTCCCCCAGGCGATCAACGACCAGAGCAGGTACGGATAGGCCAGGGTCCGGGCCTTGTCCCCCGTGAATCGCGGCAACCCCTTGCGGATCGACCTCGCCGCGAACAGGCCCGAGGCCAGAAACAGGGCGGGCATCCGGAACGTGTAGAACAGGTCGTACGCCGCCCAGAGCCGCTCCTTGCCCGCCTCGGGCACGAACGACGCGAAGGCCAGGCCCCCGAGCACGTGGCCGAGCACGACCAGGACGATCGAGAGCCCCCGGAAGGTGTCGATCCAGGTCATCCTCGGGTTCGCCGGGCTCGTCGATGCCGGCGGGGCGATCGCAGGGGCCGTCGCGGTGCTCATCGGGGGGACCTCCGTGTCGCGCGTTCGTCGAGTCGATTCGGGTCGAGGGATTCCCTTCCGGCCGCGCCATCCGTGTCGCGCGGCCCGAGGCGCATTCATGCAAGCCCGGCATCGCGGCGTTCGCAGACGCCGCCGCGTCGGGTTATCGCGGCGACGCCCGCAACCGTCAAGGCCAGTCGGTCCGGGCACTTGCCCGGAGCCCCGGCCCTCCGGTCACTCCGCCGGGCCGGCCTCCTTCTTCTTCGGGGGGGTGACGGTGACCTTCGACGCCACGCCGTCCTCGTGCTCGATCGCGACCTTCGCCTTCCCCTCCCGCTTCTTGAAGGCCTTCAGATTGAACTTCTTGGCCTGCTTCCCCTTGGCGTTGATGAAGACCGTTTCGTCGGTGACCGTCACCGTCACCTCGTCGCCGGTCTCCTTCTCGACGACGATGAGGGTCTTCTCGCCCGGGTTGACCGTCTTCACCGTGCCGAACAGCTCGGCCGCCAGGGCCGGGACCACGGCCACCAGCGACGCAACCCCCGCCGTCGCCGCCACCATCAGCCAGGATCGTCGGGTACGCATTGGGATTCTCGGAGCCTCCACAGGGTCGGCATCCCTCCCCCCTCGATCGGCCGGGCTCCTCCCGGACTGGGAAGAAGACGCCCCGGCTCGCATCACGGGCAAGAGGGCCTGCACAGGATTCATACCCCCGGGATTGCGGAGGACGCGAGCATTTTCCCCGGCCTGGCACGATTTTCCCCCCGGACTTCTCGACATCGAACGCCCTCGGAGCCGATCCGAACGCCTCCCCGAATCGTAGAATCCTCATAACGCCCGCCCGGCGAAGACTCTGGAAGGGGTGACCTGAGATGGCGACCGTTGTCAAAACACCACCAGTGCCCGGATCGCGCGCCGTCGAGGAACGCACCCGGGAAATCGGCCGAACCCTGTTCCGCCAGATCGGCCGGGGCCCCTCCCCCTTCGACCGCTCCTGGTGGGACGACCAGTTGATGGGCCTGACGATGGAGGACCCCGAGGTCAAGGTCCAGCTCTTCCGGTTCATCGACGCCCTGCCGACGCTCGTCGAACCGGCCTCCGTCCGCCGCCACCTGAACGAGTATCTGGAAGAGGCCGGCGACCGGGTCCCGAGCCTCATGTCCATCCCGCTGTCGATGGCCCCGACTGGGCCGGTCGGCGACAAGATGCTCGCCCGTATGGCCCGGGCCGCCGCGACCCGCATGGCCCGCCGCTTCATCACCGGCAGCACCCCCGAGGAAGCCTTCCGCTCCGTCCTCAATCTCCGCCGCAAGGGGGTGGCCTTCACGGCCGACTTGCTGGGCGAGGCCGTCATCACCGACCGCGAGGCCGAGGTCTACCAGCGCACCTGCCTCGACCTGATCCGGGGGCTTGCAGCCCCCTTGGCCGCCGAACCCGAGATCCCGAGGATCGACCGCGACCACCTCGGCCCGATCCCCCGCGTCAACCTCTCCTTGAAGCTCACGAGCCTCACCCCCCGCTTCGACCCGACCGCCGCCGAAGCCACGGCCGACCGCGTCCGCGGCCGCCTGCGTCCGATCCTCCGCGAGGCGATCGCTCGCAGCGCCTTCGTCAACGTCGACATGGAGCAATACGCCTACAAGGACCTCACCTACGCGATCTTCCGCAGCACGCTCGACGAGCCCGAGTTCCGCGACTACCCCCACTTCGGCATCGTCTGCCAGGCGTACCTGCGCGATGCCGAGGCCGACCTGCGCACCCTCCGCGACTGGGCCGAGGCCCGGGGCACCCCCGTCACGATCCGACTGGTCAAAGGGGCCTACTGGGATTACGAGGTCCTGCTCGCCCGGCAGGTCGGCTGGCCCCTGCCCGTCCACTCCCGCAAGTGGGAAACCGACGCCTGCTTCGAGCGCTGCTCCGAGTTCCTCCTCGACCATCACCGGAGGCTCCGCCCGGCCTTCGGCAGCCACAACGTCCGCAGCCTCGCCCACGCGATGGCCGCCGCCGAGGTCCGCGAGATCCCGATCGACGCCTACGAGGTCCAGATCCTCCACGGCATGGGCGACCCGATCCGACGCGCCCTGATCGGCCGAGGGCACCGGGTCCGCGTCTATTCCCCGTATGGCGCCATGCTGCCCGGCATGGCCTACCTGGTTCGCCGATTGCTCGAGAACACGTCGAACGAGTCGTTCCTCCGGGCCAGTGCCCACGGCGACGTGCCGGTCGAGGAACTCCTCCGCAACCCCCTGGAGGTCGGAACCATGCGGGCCGTCGTCACCCGGCCTCGGACCGAGGCCCCGCCGGAAGGGACGCTCCCCCCCTTCGCCAATCAGGCCCCCGTCGACTTCTCCCGGGCCGAGAATCGCGAACGGATGCGCGCCGCCCTCGACCAGGTCCGCGCCCAGCTCGGCCGCGAGTATCCCTTGCAGATCGGCCGAGACGACATCCGGACCGACGACCGGCTCACCTCAGAGAGCCCGAATGACGTCTCCCTCATCGTCGGGCGGACCGCGAAGGCCAATCGCTCCCACGCCGATCGCGCCTTGACGGTCGCCGCATCGGCCTACCCGTCCTGGTCTTCGACCCCCGCCCGGACCCGGGCCGACGTCTTGCTGAAGGCCGCCGCGATCATGCGATCCCGCCTCTTCGAGCTGGCCGCCTGGGAGGTCTTCGAGTGCGCCAAGCCCTGGGCCGAGGCCACCGCCGACATCGACGAGGCGATCGACTTCTGCGAGTTCTACGCCCGCCGGATGCTCGACCTGGCCGACCCCCGCCGCCGAGACGTGCCCGGCGAGACGAACCGGCTCGACTACTTCGGCCGGGGGGTGGCCGTGGTCATCCCCCCCTGGAATTTCCCGCTCGCCATCCCCTGCGGCATGACCGTCGCCGCCCTCGTCGCCGGATGCCCGGTCGTCCTGAAACCTGCCGAGCAGTCGCCGGTCATCGCCTGGCACCTCGTCCAGATCCTCCGAGAGGCCGGGGCGCCTCCCGAGGTCATCCAGTACCTCCCCGGCGTCGGCGAGGAGGTCGGTGCCGCCCTGGTCGACGACCCGAGGACCGCCGTCGTCGCCTTCACCGGGTCGAAGGCCGTCGGCCTGAGCATCAACCGCGTCGCCGCCGACACCAAGCCCGGCCAGGGCCACGTCAAGCGGGTCATCGCCGAGATGGGGGGCAAGAACGCCATCATCATCGACGACGACGCCGACCTCGACGAGGCCGTCGTCGGGGTGCTCCGGAGCGCCTTCGGTTACGCCGGCCAGAAGTGCTCGGCCGCGTCCCGAGCCGTCGTGCTCGACGGCATCTACGACACCTTCGTGCAGCGGCTGGCCGAGGCCCTGCCCTCCTGGACCGTCGGCCCGGCCGACGACCCCGACCCGGCCATCCCCCCGGTCATCGACGCCGAGGCGTGCGATCGCATCAACGCCTACAAGCAGATTGCCCGAGCCGAGGGGCGCGTCGTCGCCGAGCTGGACGTCGGCCCGCTCGTCGATCGCGGCCACTACGTCGGCCCGATGATCGTCGCCGACGTGGCCCCCAAGGCCCGGATCGCCCGGGAAGAAGTCTTCGGGCCGATCCTCGCGGTCATCCGCGCCAAAGACCTCGACGACGCCATCCGCATCACCTCCGAGCTCGAGTACGCCCTGACCGCCGGCCTCTACTCCCGGAGCCCCGCGCACATCGATCGGGTTTCCCGATCGCTCCGGGTCGGCAATCTCTACATCAACCGCCCCTGCACCGGGGCCCTCGTCGATCGCCAGCCGTTCGGCGGCTTCAAGATGTCGGGCATCGGCACCAAGGCCGGCGGCCCCGACTATCTCCTCGAATTCCTGCTGGCCCGCTCGATCACCGAGAACACGATGAGACGCGGCTTCGCCCCCGACCTCGACGAGCTGGCCGATCGCGAACCCCCGACCCCGACGCGTCGCTGAGCCGATGCCCGTCCGATTCAAACGACCCATCCCCCGAGCCGCAATCAGTTGGCTCGGGGACATCCAACCTGCCCAAATCCTCCTTGGCCCTGGTGCTCCGCGCGTGGTGATCCGCGTTGATCAACCCGCCTGGCGACCGCTCGAGCGTGGCCGTCTCGCGACAATCGGCCTGGCGAACCGAGCCCGGAGCGGTTCCTCGACCGCCTCGTAATCCCGGTATCGCAGCCGCAAATCCTCATGCCTGAGGTTGGCCTCGACCACGATCTCGGCCCAGGCCGCCAGGCTCGTGTCCACCACGGTCATCACGCCGTAGAGCCGGCCGAACGGCGGCACGGCCCCCCGCTCGCAATCGACGAAGACCCGGCCCACCTCGTCCTCGGTGGCCAACCGGACCCGATTCGCCTCAAGCACCAGGGCCAGGCGCTCCAGGTCCACCCGATGCGTGCTCGGCAGGACCGTGAGCACGAACCGGTCATCGGCCCGGATCAAGACCCCCTTGGCCACCTGATCCCCCGGCACATGAACACTATGCGCCCGACGCGATGCCGTCGATTCAGGGCGGTGGAGCATCGCCTCAAATCGCACCCGGTGCTGTTGCAGGTATCCCTGGATGCACATCGTACGACCCTCCCAATCGATGCGGTTACCCCTTGTCATTATAGTCGATCTAGGAAGATTGGGTAACATTTTTGCGTCCTGCGACTCAAAATTGACCCAAGTTTGCGTCGTGGGCGACCGAGCAGGCGGTCGAATCGGGCGTTGAATTGCTCCGGGCCGTCCCGGCTGCTAGAATCATTATACGGTTCGAGACGGGCTGATGACCGCCTCGGGGCCCGGCAATCGTTCGCAAAAACGAACGTGCCGGGATCATCCCGGGGAGGAAAGTCCGGACTCCTCAGGGCACGATGGTGGGTAACGCCCACCGCCCGGTCCGGCGACGGGCCGGGTAGGGACAGTGCAACAGAAAGCAAACCGCCTCCCCGGCCCTCACATGCCGGGGCGGTAAGGGTGAAACGGTGAGGTAAGAGCTCACCAGCAGGCCGGGCGACCGGCCTGGCTCGGTAAACCCCATCGGGAGCAAGACCAAATAAGGGAGCAGTGGGGCGTTCGAGCGATCGGACACCCCCGCGGGTCTGCCCGGCCCGTTCTCGACTCCCGGGTAGGTCGCTCGAGGCGCCGGGAAACCGGCGTCCCAGAGAAATGGTCATCCGGTCGCCCTCCGGGGCGCCCGACAGAATCCGGCTTACCGCCCGTCTGGAACCGACCCCACGTTGGACGATCGTCCTGGGCCCTCCCCCGTTCCCAACAGGGCCGCCCGCGACGCCCCCCGATATCCCGCAGACGTTCCTCCCCGCCGCGGAGCCCGACCGTTCCGCGAACTTTGAGCTTGTCGAGCCGACGACCGCGCACTATGATGGATGCATCCGGGGCCGAGAATCCCGATCTCGCGGCAGAATGTCCCGCGTGCCGGTCCGATCAGCAAGGAGTCCGTCGCATGAGTGCTCTCGCACCCAGCGCTGTTGATCGCATGGTTCGACCTGCTCCCGCAACCTCCTCCGCCCTGAGCGTGGAATTGCGGGTCATTGGCGCGATCGTCGACTCCTGGGTCGAGCCGGCCGGCCACTGCGACTGGAACTCGAAGCTCGTCCTCCAGATCGCCCCCCGGGGCCGCAGCCGGGAACTGGTCATTGCCGAGGCCGACGCCGCCCTCGTCCCCGACCTCGGCTGGCTCGCCGACCTGGCCGAGAATCTCTGCCACGGCAGCCCGGTCTCCCTCCGGCTCCGCCCCGGACGCGACGGCGCCCTGAAGGTCACCGACCTGGAACTCACCCGCTGACCGCGTTTTCGCCGTCGTCGCCCCCCCGAGACGCCCTGCCGCGCCCCTTCCCTCCCTTCACGCGCCGTCGCGCTTTTGTCCGAGAATGAGTTGACGCTGCGGCTCGACTCCCTAAAACAAACAGAAGATGCGGGCGGCCTTTCGCCGAGACTCTCTTGGCTCGAGCGATCGACGTCCGGCGCGATCCCCTTCCCCGTTCCGCCCCTCCCCGAGCCGACCTCGCGGCGATTCGCCGAGCGATGGTAATTCGGTCGCCGACGCATTACGATACGAAAAAGCAACCTCTCGCCGTCCCGGTTGATCGACCCTGCTCCGCCTCCGCCTCCCTGCGGATCCGGAGCCGATTCGAATCGTCCGTCCGCCGAGGCCGACGACGGCCTCGCGTCCGCGACTCACGAACGGACGTCCGGCTCGATCCCAGGTCCGGGAGGCTGCTTCGGAATCGGGGATGTCTTCCTCAGTAGGGTGCTGGCATGATCCGCTCATCGATCGCGAAGAAGGCCGTGGTGGCGATCACCGGCCTCTTGCTGTTTGGCTTCGTCATTGGCCACATGGTCGGGAACCTCCAGATCTTCCTCGGCCGCGAGACGATCAACAACTACGCCGAGTTCCTCCACTCCATGCCCGAGCTGCTCTGGGCCGCCCGCATCGGCCTGCTCGTCGCCGTGGTCCTGCACATCGTCTTCACCATCTGGGTCTCGAAGGAAAACCGCGCCTCCCGGCCCCAGCGCTACGTCATGGAACGCACCACCCGGGCGACCCCCGCGTCCCGAACCATGCTGCTCTCCGGGCTCCTGGTGTTCGCCTTCATCGTCTACCACCTGCTGCACTTCACCGTGCAGGTGACGAACCCCGACTACAAGCAGTATTACGAGCACGAGGGGCGTCCCGTCACCCTGGTCAGCCTCGAGCCGGCGCAGCTCGGCCCGAGCCAGGCCGACGCCGATGCCGACGCCGCCGCGGAGGCCGCATCCCCGGACGACGACATCGCCACCGAGGCCGCCCAGGCCATTCGTGAGATCCCCGCCGACTCGGTCGGCGAAGAAGCCCGCCGCGAGTACCGTCGCGACGTCTACCGGATGGTCATCCTCGGCTTCCGAGACCCCCTGATCGCCCTGACCTACATCGTCGCCCAGGTCCTGCTCGGCCTGCACCTGAGCCACGGCGCCAGCGCCATGTTCCAGACCCTCGGCCTGACCATCCCCAAGTACCGCAAGGGCATGTTCCTGGTCGGCCCGGCCGCCGCGACGATCATCGTCCTGGGCAACGTCTCGATCCCGGCGTTCATCCTGCTCGACTACTGGACCAACTTCGGCTTCTTCAACATCGACATCTGAGCCTGCGGCCGAGGCCGAGCCCCCGCCCCGCCCGAACCGCTCACCCCGACCGATCAGGAAAGGCACGCGTATGAAGGTCCTCGAAGAGACGCTCGACGCCCGGATCCCCGACGGCCCGATCGACCAGAAATGGACCCGGCACCAGGGCGAGCTGAAGCTGGTCTCGCCGAACAACAAGCGCAAGTACTCGGTCATCGTCGTCGGCACCGGCCTGGCCGGCGGCTCAGCCGCCGCCACCCTGGCCGAGCTCGGCTACAACGTCCACTCCTTCTGCTACCAGGACAGCCCCCGACGCGCCCACTCGATCGCCGCCCAGGGCGGCATCAACGCCTGCAAGAATTACCAGAACGACGGCGACTCCGTCCAACGATTCTTCATCGACACCATCAAGGGGGGCGACTTCCGCAGCCGAGAGGCCAACGTCTACCGCCTCACCGAGCTCTCCACCAACATCATCGACCAGTGCGTCGCCCAGGGCGTCCCCTTCGCCCGCGAATACGGCGGCACGCTCGACAACCGCAGCTTCGGCGGCGCCCAGGTCTCCCGGACCTTCTACGCCCGCGGCCAGACCGGCCAGCAGCTCCTGCTCGGCTGCTACCAGGCGATGATGCGCCAGGTCCACGCCGGCAAGATCACGATGCACCCGCGCACCGAGATGCTCGAGCTGGTCATCGCCAACGGCCGCGCCATCGGCATCATCACCCGAGACATGGTCACCGGCAAGGTCGAGAAGCACTGCGCCGACGCCGTCGTCCTCGCCACCGGGGGCTACGGCAACGTCTTCTACCTCTCGACCAACGCCAAGGGCTGCAACGTCACCGCCGCCTTCCGGGCCTACCAGCAAGGGGCCTACTTCTCGAACCCCTGCTACACCCAGATCCACCCGACCTGCATCCCCCCGCACGGCGAGCACCAGTCGAAGCTGACGCTGATGAGCGAGTCGCTCCGCAACGACGGCCGCGTCTGGGTCCCGAAGAAAGTCGGTGACAAGCGCCACCCCGACCAGATCCCCGACAACGAACGCGACTACTACCTCGAACGCATCTACCCCTCTTACGGCAACCTCGCCCCGCGCGACATCTCCAGCCGGGCCGCCAAGAAGGTCTGCGACGAGGGCCGCGGCGTCGGCCCCTCGGGCGTCGGCGTCTACCTCGACTTCCGGGACGCCATCAACCGCCTCGGCCAGAAGAGCATCGCCGCCAAGTACGGCAACCTCTTCGACATGTACCAGCGCATCACCGACGAGGACCCGTACAAGGTCCCCATGCGTATCTACCCGGCCAGCCACTACACCATGGGCGGGCTCTGGGTCGATTACAACCTGATGAGCAACATCCCCGGCCTGTTCGTCATCGGCGAGGCCAACTTCTCCGACCACGGAGCCAACCGCCTCGGGGCCAGTGCCTTGCTCCAGGGGCTGGTTGACGGTTACTTCGTCCTGCCCTACACCATCGGCGACTACTTCGCCCGCTTCAAGAAGCTCGACGCCAGCACCGATCACCCCGAGTTCGACCAGGCCGAAGCCCGCGCCAAGGACCGGGTCCGCACCCTGCTCTCGATCAACGGCAAGCGCACCCCCGACTCCTTCCACCGCGAGCTGGGAAAAATCGTCTGGGACAAGTGCGGCATGGCCCGCAACGCCGACGGCCTCCGCGAGGCCATCGCCAAGATCCCCGAGATCCGCCAGGAATTCTGGGAGAACGTCAAGGTCACCGGCTCCGGAGAGGAGCTGAACATCGCCCTCGAGCAGGCCGGCCGCGTCGCCGACTTCATCGAGCTGGGCGAACTCATGTGCCGCGACGCCCTCGCCCGCGAGGAGAGCTGCGGCGGCCACTTCCGCGAGGAGCACCAGACCGAGGAAGGCGAGGCCCTCCGCGACGACGAGAACTTCTGCCACGTCTCGAACTGGAAGTCCAACGGCCCCGACGCCGAACCCGACCTGGTGATCGAACCGCTCGTCTTCGAACACGTCGAACTTGCGACCCGGAGCTACAAGTAATCCCATGAACTTGACACTACACATCTGGCGGCAGAAGGGGCCCTCCGACCCGGGCCGCATGGTCACGTATCAGGCCAATGACGTCAGCCCCGACCAGTCGTTCCTCGAAATGCTCGACCGCCTGAACGAGGACCTCATCCTCCGCGGCGAAGACCCGGTCGTCTTCGACCACGACTGCCGCGAGGGGATCTGCGGCTCGTGCGGCATGGTCATCAACGGCGTCGCCCACGGCCCCGAGCAGACCACCACCTGCCAGCTCCACATGCGGAGCTTCAAGGACGGCGAGTCCATCTACATCGAGCCCTGGCGCGCCGACCCGTTCCCGGTCATCCGCGACCTGATGGTCGACCGCTCCGCCTTCGACCGCGTCATCTCGGCCGGCGGCTACGTCTCGATCAACACCGGGTCGGCCCCCGAGGCCAACTCCATCCCCGTCCGCAAGGAAGACGCCGACCTCGCCTTCGACTCGGCCACCTGCATCGGCTGCGGCGCCTGCGTCGCCGCCTGCAAGAACGCCTCGGCCATGCTCTTCACCTCGGCCAAGGTCGCCCAGCTCTCCCGACTGCCCCAGGGGCAGGTCGAGCGCAAGCGACGCGTCCTGAACATGGTCGAGCAGATGGACCAGGAAGGCTTCGGCAACTGCACTAACTACCAGGAGTGCGAGGCCGTCTGCCCGAAGGGGATCAGCACGCAGAACATCACGGTGATGAACCGCGAATACCTCCGTGCGAGCCTTTCCGGCGCCTGAGCCGACCCCTCGGGGCCGGTTCAACCGCCCCCTCCTGATTCGACCCGAGCTTGGGGTCGGCGTTCCCATCAGGGGAGGCCGACCCCTTTCCCGTGCGCGGCGAGGCGATCATCGACCGCCCGTCCCGAAGCCCATTCGCGCCGGTCAGACCGCCGGCCTCGCCCGCTCGAAGGCCACCAACTGCTGCCTCAGGATGCGCAAGAGGGAGACGAAGACCGCCGCCACGATCGGTCCGACGAAGATCCCCACCACCCCCAGCAATTGCACCCCGCCCAGGATCGAGATCAATGCCATCAAGGGGTGCATCTCCGTGGTCCCCTTGAGCACCATCATCCGCACAAGATAATCCAGGTTCCCGATCACCACCGCCCCCAGGACGCTCAGGATGATCGCCGCGGCGTACTTGCCGTCGTAGAACAGATAACCGGCCAGCGGGATCCAGACCACCGGCGGGCCGACGAAGGGGATCATCGCCGCGATCGCCGTCAGCAACATCAGCAGGAAGATCCAGGGGCCGATCCCGATGCCGAAGATCAGGTCGAGGATCGCGATGATGATCCCCAGGCCGATCGACTGCACCATCGCCGCCAGCAAGATGGCCAGCACCACCCCCCGGCAGACCTCGGCAAATCGCCAGCGGATCTGGCGGTCTTGCTCCGGATCGAGCGGCGTCAGATCCTCCCACGCCCTGAGAATCGACTCGCCATCTTTCAGGAAGAAGAACCCCGAGATCAGGAACAGGAGCGACCCGATCACGAACGCCGTCGCGCTGCCGAGCGCCTTCATGGCCCGCTGGAACAGGAGCGCCTCGCCGTCGCGCAAGAACCGAACCACCTGTTCCTCCAGGGTGTCGGTGTCGATCGGCAGCCGGTCCCCGGCCAGTTCCAGCAACCGCTCGCGAGCCGCCGGATCGAGCGCCGCCTGCTCCACCTGGTCGATGGCCCGCTGCGCCTGATCCTTGATGAGGAAGAACCCCGCCGTGGTGGGAATCACCACCACCAGGACCACGACCACCGTGATGATCAACGACGCCAGCCAGTCGGGCAATCGCCCCCGACGCATCAGGTCACGCTGAATCGGCATCGCCAGCAGCGCGAACACCGCCCCCAGGAACAGGGGCAAGAACAAGGGGCGGATCACCTGATAGAACAGGACCGCGACCGTCAGGCTCACCCCGATCAGCATCACGAGCGAGACGACCTGGCGCGATCGGGTCGGCCGCTCCGCGAACCGCGGTGAGCCTGAATCGCTAGCTTGTCTCATGGTCAACGGAACTCTCTTTAGAAATCGGGAGCACGCCCCTCGGCAACCCGCCCCACGCAACGCTCTCGAAATGCCACGGCAACGCGATGGATCGCGTCGGCCCGACCTCAGCCTTGCAACGGCCCGCGCGGCTGGTCCCTCGTCAGGCAGTGCAACGTCCCCAGCCCCCAGACCAAATCGACGGCGTGAATCCCCACCACCGTCCGATCGGGGAACAGCTCCGCCAGCATCCCCAGCGCAACCCGGTCCTTCGGGTCGTTGAACGTCGGGACCAGCACCACGGAATCGGCAATGTAGAAATTCGCATAACTCGCTGGAATCCGCTGCCCTTCGAACACGACCGGCTCCGGCATCGGCAGCTCGACGACCCGAAAGGGGCGGTTGTCCTGGTCGGTCGCGTCCCTCAACCGTTCCAGGTTCTCCCGGAGCCTCGCGTGGTTCGGGTCGCTCTCATTCTCTTCAACGCACGTCACCACCGTCGACGCATCGACAAACCGCGTGATGTCGTCGACGTGCCCGTGCGTGTCGTCCCCCTCGATCCCCTGCCCGAGCCAGATGACCTTCGTCACCCCGAGATACTGCCCCATCAGCCGCTCGTAATCGGCGCGATCGAGCCCCGGGTTGCGTTCCTGCTGCGTCGACAGCAGGCATTCCTCGGTCGTGATCAGCGTCCCCTTGCCGTTGACGTCGATCGCGCCGCCTTCCAGCACGACCCGCCTCGCCTTGCCGTCGATCGGTGTCCTCGGCTCCCATCGGGTCAATCCCAGCCCCTCGGCCACGACCCGAGGCACGCGGTTGTCTCGCTTGTACTCGTCGTACTTCGCCCAGGCGTTGAACTTCCAGTCGACCAGGGCCACGGGGGGAAGCTCCCCGTCTTCGCCATGCGAGCGGTCCCGCACCACGAACATCGGCCCCGAGTCGCGCAGCCATCCCCGATCGGTCTTCTCCCTCACCCAATCGACCCGGCCCAGGTCCACCCCCGACTTCGTCAGCGCCTCGTTGGCCTTCCGCTCGGCCTTCTTCGAGCCGACGAAAATCCGGACCCGTTCCGATCGGCTCAGATGCCGCACGATCTCGGCATAGACCCACTCGATCGGCCCAAACTTCCCCGGCCAATCTTCCCGGTTCTGCGGCCAGGCGATCCAGGTCGCCTCGTGCGGCTCCCACTCCGCCGGCAATCGGTATCCGAGCGCCGCCGGCGTCTCGGTCGTCGTGGTCGATTCGTCGCTCAATGACATCGTCTCGGCCCAATCGCGGGGAAGTCGCGCGAAGGCTCCTGTCTGCCCGACCTTCGCGATCGGACCATCCTAACCGATGCCCCCGGTTGCGGTCATGGGCGTGTCGCCCCCCCTCCCGATTTGCCGCCGTCCCCCCCGAGTTCGCCTTGCCACGATTCGCCATCCCACTAGACTGGCAGCGGCGCGGTTCGTATCGCCTGTGTCTCGATATCCTCGACGAGGAGCACGGAGGCTTCCCGATGGACGACCTGCTTACCCCCGCCCAGCGCTCCTGGTTCGACGCCGCCGTCACCTTCGCCCGCTCCGAGCTCTGCGACGACGTGGCCGACCGCGACCTCCTCGGCAAATTCCACCGCGACGGCTACCGCAAGTGCGGATCGCTCGGCCTGCTCGGCCTGCCCGTGCCGAAGGAATACGGCGGCGGGTCCGACGACCTCGTCTCCGCCGTCGCCGCCGTCGAGGGGCTCGGCTACGCTTGCCCCGACACCGGCCTCGTCTTCGCCCTCGGCGCCTCGCTCTGGACGGTCACCATGCCGATCCTCGCCTTCGGCACCGAGGAGCAGAAGCGCCGATGGCTCCCCGGCCTCTGCGACGGCTCCCTCTTCGGCGCCAACGCCGCCAGCGAGCCCGAGGCCGGCTCCGACATCTTCAGCATGAACACGACCGCCGAGAAGAAGGCCGACCGCTGGGTCCTCAACGGCCGCAAGGTCTGGATCACCGGCGGCGCGATCGCCGACGTCCTCGTCGTCTTCGCCACGATCGACCCCGGCAAGGGGGCGCTCGGCCTCACCTCCTTTATCGTCCCGAGGGACACCCCCGGCCTCCGCGTCGTCCGCGAGATCCCGAAGCTCGGCATGCGGACCGCCCCCATGGCCGAGCTCGCCTTCGAGGACTGCGAATTGCCGCTCGACGCCATCCTCGAACGCGAAGGCCGCGGCGCCCGGGTCTTCAACGCCGCGCTCGAATGGGAACGCGGCGCCATCCTCGCCGGCACCCTCGGCACCATGCGCCGCCAGCTCGAACGCTGCGTCGACCACGCCCGCAGGCGCAAGCAGTTCGGCCAGTCCATCGGCAAGTTCCAGGCGGTTTCCCATCGCATCGTCGACATGAAACTGCGCCACGAGACCTCACGCCAGCTCATCTACAGCTTCGCCCGCAAGAAGGCCCGGGGCGAGGACGCCACGCTCGAGGCCGCCATGGCCAAGCTCCACGTCTCCGAGTGCTTCGTCGCCAACTCCCTCGACTCCATCCGCCACTTCGGCGCCCAGGGCTACATCACCGAGACCGGCATCGAGCGCGACCTCCGCGACAGCGTCGGCGGCGTCATCTTCTCCGGAACCAACGACATCCAGCGCAACATCATCGCCGCCCGGATGAAGCTCTGACTCGGCCCCCCATTCCAACACCATGCGCGACCACACCAGACCTCCGGAGAAAGACGGGGCGACGGCGCGCCCGCCGACGCCCATTCTCCTCAGGGAGTTGGCGTTCGAACCGGCTGCTCCGGCCCGCCAGGGAGCGTCCCCGCCGGACTCGCAACAAGGTGTGACCCCATGGTTTTACTCGCCCCACCGATTCGCTTCGTCGTGATGCTGTCGCTCCTCGGCACCGGAGCCGCCGCGACTCCGCCAGGTGTCGAGGACGACACGGCTCGCGTGCCCCTCGCGCAGGAAAGCCTCGATGAAGCCCTGGAACGGGCGAAATCCCTGGGAAAGCGGGTCTTCCTCCAGGTCGGAGGACCCAACTGCGTCTGGTGTGACACGCTCGATCGCCTGCTCACGCACGAGCATGTCGCCCCCGTCATGGAGCGCGAATATGTCATCGCGAAAATCGATGTCGGCCGCATGAAGGACGCCCCCGAAGTCCTCGAGCGATACCTACCGGAGGGCGTGCCCGGCATCCCTTGGTATGCGATCCTGGACGTCGACGGCGAAGCGATCGTGACCTCGAACGGCCCCGATGGGAATATCGGCTATCCGGTCCTGGACGAGGGGATTGAGCACTTCCTTTCGATGGTCGAGCGAACGGCCCGGAATCTCGACGAGGACGGAACAGATCGCCTGAAGCATGCCCTTGTCGCAGAAGCCAGCAAAATCCGCGACGAGGCCGGATTCAGCCCGCCCTCCGGGGCAACGACCACCACGCTCGAGGTTGACGCCGAGGGGCTGCCCGACCTCGCAGGCACGTGGACGTGCGTTTCTTTGACATTTCTCGACAAGGTTCAAACGATCGATTCCGGGCTCCCAAGTCGTTGGATCAGGATCAGCGGCGATCAGGTGACATCCGGATTCGGAGACGAAGCGGCATTCGTATCGGAAATCACCCACCTGGATCCCACGACGTCCCCTCGACAGATCAACCTCACGCGCCTCCGGGACGACCAGACAATCCTGGGAATTTACGAGCTTGACGAAGGAACATTGACGATTTGCACGTCCCATCGCGGGACGAGGCCGACCGCCTTCGAAGCGACCGAGGCAGACGGGAATCTCCTCACGGTCTACCGAAAACTCGACTCCGATTAAGACAGGAACCGCTCCACGATCGGCGCATAGGCGTCGATCCGCCGGTCCCTCAGGAACGGCCAGTGCCGCCGCGTCGTCTCCATGAGCTTCGGGTCGCACTCGACGACCAAAACCTCCTCCGTGTCGTGCCCGGCCTTCGCCAGGATGCGGCCGAACGGGTCGGCCAGGAAGGTGCCGCCCCAGAACTCGATGCCGCCGACCGGGTCCCCCTCGTGGCCGATCCGGTTCACGCCGGCGACGAACACGCCGTTGGCGATCGCGTGGGCGCGCTGCATGGTCATCCAGGCGTCGGCCTGGGCCTCGCCGTACTCGTCCTTCTCGCTCGGGTGCCAGCCGATGGCGGTCGGATAGAACAAAATATCCGCACCCCTGAGCGCCGTCAGGCGGGCCGCCTCGGGATACCACTGGTCCCAGCACACCAACGTCCCGACGTTCGCCCGGCTCGTCCGGAACGACTGGAAGCCGAGGTCGCCGGGCGTGAAATAAAACTTCTCATAATAGAGCGGATCATCGGGGATGTGCATCTTCCGATACCGACCCCGGATCGACCCATCGGCATCGATCACGACCGCCGTGTTGTGATACAGGCCCGCCGCCCTCCACTCGAAGAGCGAGGCGACGATCACCATCCCCGTCTCCCTCGCCACCTCGGCAATCGCCTCGGTCGAGGGGCCGGGGATCGGCTCGGCCAGGTCGAAATTCGCGTGGTCCTCGGTCTGGCAGAAATACTGCGAGCGGAACAGCTCGGGCAGGCACGTCACCTGCGCCCCCTTGCCCGCGGCCTCGCGCAGGAAGTCGCAGGCTCGGCGCAGGTTCTCGTCCGGGTCGGTCGAGCAACGCATCTGCACAAGTCCGACCGTAAACGGCTGAGGAGATCGACTCATCGAGGAGGCTTTCCATCGCAAAGGGATCAAGGAATCAAGACGCTCATCTTACCACGATCACCTCTCCCCCGCGCAGGGCAGCCGGCCTCAACCCCCGAACGATTCGGCCACCGACACCAGATCGGGAAACACCCCCGGCCGATCCTGATGCCGACCCGACCGATCCACGAGCACCGCCCGCAATCCCGCCCGGCCGGCCCCGTCCACGTCGTTCTCCGGGTCGTCCCCCACCGAGAGCACCCGGTGCGGCGGCATCGCCAGGCGATCGCAGACCGCCCGGTAAAACGACGGATGCGGCTTCCGATACCCCACCTCCGACGAAATCGAAACCGCCCCGGCCAGCTCCGCCACCTCGGGCAAGCCGTTGAGCACCCCCCGCAATCGGCCATCGAAGTTCGAGCCGACCCGGATCGAAAGCCCGACCGCCCGCAGGCGACGCAACGCCGGGGTCACATCCGCAAAGCATCGCCAGGCCTCGGCGCGGCCGAAATGCTCCCAGAGTTCCAGAAAGGCCCGCTCCGGATCGGGCAAATCCGGCAAGACCCCGCTCACAATTCGCCGCCACCGGCGGTACTCGATCGCCTCATCCGTGACCATCGGCCCGCGCAGGTCGTCCAGCTCGTCGCGGCGGAAATGCTCCTTGAACCGGACCCGGACCACCTCGGGATCGGCCTCGATCCCTTGCCGATGGGCCGCCGCGGCATACACCTCGGCCACCGAGGGGCTCGGCTCGATCAAGGTGCCCACCGCGTCGAGCACCACCGCCTCGATCCCGTCGAACCTCCTCCCGTCAACGGCCATACCTGCTCCTTCGTTCCGTCGCCCCCGGTTCGCCGCGATCGCCCGCAATCGCAGCCTCAACTTCCTATTGTGAACCCGCCCGACCAATCGGAAAGGGGACCCAGGCCCCGACATCGGGACCAACCCCCGGAAAAAACACCTGCCCCGAGACTGCCCTTATCGCCGCGTCGGCCGCACCAGGCCGGCGGTCACGTCGATGTCCAGGTCGGCCACCTGGCCCGCGGCCAGCTTCGGGAAGGCCACGCCCAGCATCGCCGCGTTGTCGGTGCAGAACGCCATCGGCGGGATGAACAGCTCGATTCCTTCCTCAACGGCCATGGCCGCGACCCGATCGCGGAACCTCCCGTTCGCCGCGACACCGCCGCCGATCCCCAGCCTCCTCAGGCCCGTCTGCCGCAACGCCTGGCGACACTTCGCCACCAAAACCTCCACCACCGCCTCCTGGAAACTCGCAGCCAGATCGGCCACGACCTCGGGTGCGGGCGTGCCGGGATCAGCCCCCGTCTTGCCTCGCGAATCCTGCCCGCGAAGGGCATACAGCACGGCCGTCTTCAACCCCGAGAAGCTGAAGTCGAGCCGCTCCTCGCGCAAAAAGGCCCTCGGGAACGCGAACGCCTTCGGGTTCCCGGCCCTCGCCGCCCGCTCGACCCCCGGCCCCCCCGGATACCCCAGGCCGAGCAAGCTGGCGACCTTGTCGAACGCCTCTCCGGCCGCGTCGTCGATCGTGCCGCCCAGGAGTTCCGAGTCGATCGGCCCGTCGCATCGAAACAGGCTCGTGTGCCCCCCCGAGACGACGAGCCCGACGCTCGGAAAGAGCTCCCGTTCAGGCTCCGCGAGCTGGCAGGCATAAAGGTGGGCTTCCAGGTGGTCGACCGCCACCAGGGGGACATCCAGCGCCATCGCCAGCACCTTCGCCGCCGTCAGGCCGACGACGAGCGACCCGACCAGCCCCGGCCTCGTCGCCACCGCCACCGCGCCGATCTCGTCGAGCCCCACCCCGGCCCGCCTCAGCGCCTCGTCGACGATCGGCAGGAGCTGCCTCACATGTTCTCGCGAGGCGATCTCCGGCACGACCCCGCCGAACCGGTCATGCAACTCCACCTGCGACGCCACCACGCTCGACCGCACCCTCGGCACCCCTCGTTTCGGGGGCCTCGGGCCTTCCAGCACGGCGGCGCCGGTCTCGTCGCAGGTCGTCTCGATCGCCAGCAGGAGCAAGGAATCGGTCACAATTGCCATCGACTCGAAGGGTGCCACAATTCATCCACAAGGCTCGATTGAACATCCAGGTCCAGGACCGCCCTGCCCGTGACGCGGATCACGAGTCGGGCACCATGCCGAAGGGCCTCGAGCCGGCAATCCGCCTCGTCGCCCCGCCAGGTCGTCACGAGCGCCTCGGCCTGCAACTCCGCATCAAGCGCCTCCCACGAGCCATCGGGCAGCAGGATCACCGGGACGGCGCCCCCCGTCATCGCCCGGACCTGTTCCGCGTCGAGCGGGGTCACCAGACGACGCATCGCAAACACCCCGGCGGGGGCGATCGCCTCCAGCCCCTCCCCCTCCGGATCGCCGTCCACGCTCTCCTGAAACCGCCGAACAGCCTCCAGCTCGCCTTGAAGACATTGCCAGATGTCGAACTCCTCAACCACGGCGTTCGGCCCTCTCCCGATCGGCCCAGGGCTGTCGATGGGCCCTCCATCCCGGGAACGCCTGAGACACGGACTTCGTTCGTCCCCTGCCGCAAGCGTCCTCCACGGTCGACCGGCCTTGGTTAGCTCAGGGGCGACGGGGGCCGGAGCACCCCCTTGCACATCTTTCCTGCGGGAAAGGGCTCCGTCCCCCGATCGGGACTCGACGACGATGAGGCAACTGTCCTAGAGGCTCGGCGTCTCGGTGGTGTCGCTTTCCGGCGCCGCGTCCTCCGACTCCCCAGACGGTTCCGATTCGCCGGCGTCCGAGGCCGCGTCCTCCCCGTCCAGCTCACCCCGGAGAAACTCGAGGGCCTTGTCGAGCTGCCGGTCGGGCGGCACCTCGCCATCGGCCTGGTCCTCCTCGACCACGCGCCGGGCGATCCGAGAGGTCACGTCCTTGCGACGCCGGGCCAGTTCCCACCGGACGTATTCCTCGGGCGAGAGCTCGATTTCCAATCCTTCGTCGGGCGAGACGCCCCACTCGTCCTCGTCGGTCATGTCGGGGAACTTGTGGATGTTCCCGCCCGACGGGCGGAAGTAGCTCTCGACCGTCAGCTTCAGGAAGCTCGCCCCGCCTTCGAGCGGGATGATGTTCTGGACCGACCCCTTGCCGAACGACCGCTCCCCCGCCACCTTCGCCCGCCCTGCGTCCTGCAGGCAGGCCGAGACGATCTCGGCGGCCGAGGCCGAGTGGCTGTTCACCAGGATGACCATCGGGAATTCGCCGTAGGTCCCGCTGCCGTTGGCCATGAACCGCCGCTCCCGGGTGTTCCGCCCCTTCGTGCTGACGATCACGCCCCCGTCGACGAACAGGTCCGACACCTCCACGGCCGCCGACAGCAGGCCGCCGGGGTTGGTCCGCAGGTCGAGGATCAGCCCACGCATCCCCTCGCCCTGGAGCTGCTCCATCGCCCGGCGGATGTCGGCCGCGGTCGTCTGGTAGAAGCTGCTCACGCGGATGTAGCCGATCTTCGCCTCCGGGTCGAGGAAGTACTCCCACGTGTCGTCGGCCCGGCGGTCCACCCCCAGCACGCTCTCCGAGGCGATCACCTCCCGGGTCACATCGAGCGTCTCCGACTTCTCGCTGCCCGGGTGCAGCACGGTCAGCGTCACCGAGGTCCCCGGGCGCCCCTGGAGCATCTCCACGGCCTTGTCCTGGGTGATCCCCTCGGTCGATTCGCCATCGACCTCCAGGATCAGGTCGCCGGCCAGGATCCCGGCCTGATAGGCGGGCGTGCCGATCAAGGGCGCCAGCACCTTCAGGCGCTTGCTCTTGGCGTCCACCTCCACCTGGATCCCGATCCCGCTGAAGCTGCCTTCGAACGTGCGCTGGAACGTCTTCCACTCCGACTCGCTGTAATAGGTCGAGTGCGGGTCGAGGTCCTGGAGCATCCCCTGCAGGGCCGATTCCAGCAGCTCGCGCCGCGAGACCTCCCGCACGTAATTCGACTCGACCTGCTCGACGGCATCGATGAACACGCCGTAGAGCTCCATCAGCTCGTCCTTCGAATCCTTCGAGTCACCCCGGCTCGTCTGCCAGCAGGCGATCGAGGCGAGGCCGACGGCCGCGATGGCCAGCAGGTTGCGTTGCGGCATGGGCCGGTATCCTCCTCAATGAGGGGCCGATCGGGTCGGTCGTTTGCGATCGCCGAGTGGCCGCCGATCATCCGTCGGGGGATCCAGGTGGTACTCAGCGCGACAGTCGAACGCTATAATCCTAGTCTTCGAAGGGCAGAACGGGCAAGCGGTCGCGAGAAGGACACGGAAGGATGCCGCATCGAACGAGGAGAATCATGCCCGACCTCCCCTTCCTGGCCGAGGCGGACATCGACCGCCTCCGTCGCGCCATCAACGGCTCGACCGAGGGGCTCTGGGAGTGGGACGTCCCGACCGGCATGGTCTGGTTCTCTCCCCGGACCAACCTGCTGCTCGAAGGCTCCCTGACCACGACGATCCCGCCCAACTGGGACGCCCTCCGCCGCCGGATGCACCCCGACGACGCCCCCGCCTTCGACGCCGCCCTGGCCGAGGCGACCACCCGCGGAGAACTCGACGTCGCCTTCCGCCTCCAGGCCGCCTCCGGCCCCCGTTGGTTCCGCGCCCGGGGGGCGCCACCCTCCGACGACCTGCCCATCCAGACCCTCGCCGGGTCGATCCAGGACACCGACGACCTCCACCGGACGCTCGACCGCAATGCCTACCTCACCGCGATCGTCGACGCCGACGACGATGCCGTGATCGGCGTCGATCGCGACGCGGTCGTGATCGCCTGGAACGGCGGGGCCGAGCGCCTCCTCGGCCGATCCTCCGGCGACATCCTCGGCCGGCCGCTCGCCGCGCTCGCCCCCTGGGTCCGGCTCGACCTCCTGCCCGACCTCCTGCCCCGGGCCTTGCGCGGCGAGACCATCTCCGGCCAGGTGGTCGTGCATCGCCGAGACGACGGCGACCGCCTGGAGCTGTCCCTCCGCATGGGGCCGATCCGGGACGCCCGAGGAGAGAGCGTCGGCGCCTCGATCATCGCCCAGGACGTCACCAGCCGACGCGCCATGGAACGCCGGCTCGTCTCCGCCGGCCGCGACCTCCGCCGCCGGAGCGACGAGCTGGAGCAGTTCGTCTACACCGTCTCGCACGACCTGAAGAGCCCGCTCGTCACCTGCACCGGCTACGTCGGCCTGCTGGAGGAAGACCTCGAGGCCGGCGACACCGAGTCGGCCCTCGACGCCGCCCGGCGGGTCCGCAACGCCGTCACCCGGATGAACCAGCTCATCGACGACCTGCTCGAACTGAGCCGGATCGGCCGCTCCGACTCCCCGCCGAAGTCCCTCGACCTGCCCCGGCTCGTCGGCGAGGTCGTCGAGTTCATGCGCCCCCGGTTCGAGGACCGAGAGGCCCGGCTCGACGTCGCCCCGAACCTCCCCGACCGCGTCTTCGCCGTCGACCGCGACCTGTCGCGGGCCCTCGAAAATCTCCTCGAAAACGCGCTCAAATATGCGTGCGAGCAGCCGGGCACGGTCGTCACCCTCGGCGGCCAGAACGAAGACGGCCAGGTCCTCCTGTTCGTCCGCGACACCGGCCCCGGGATCGCCCCGGAATATCATCAGAAGATCTTCGGCCTGTTCCAGCGGCTCGACACCGCCAAGCCGGGCACGGGGGTCGGCCTGGCCTCGGTGGCCAAGGTCGCCTCGGTCCTCCGCGGCCGGGCCTGGGTCGACTCCGAGTTGGGCCAGGGCTCGACCTTCTGGATCGCCTTGCCCGAGCAGCCCGATCCCGACGAGGACGGCGACGGCGAGGCACACGGCCCGAATTTCAGACCCTCGTGAAGCCTGACCATCCCTGCCGGCCCAGTGCCCGCGACCCGGCCCGCGCGTCGCGCCGCGAACCGCCGACGCGACGAGCAATCATCCCCCTCCCGCAAGGACCCCTCCACCGATGAGCCGCATGGTCAAGTTCCTGCTCGTGGAAGACGACGAGGACCACGCCGAACTCGTGAAGCGGAACCTCCGGCGTGCCCGGGTCGCCAACTCCGTCACCCACGTCCCCGACGGGGTCGAGGCCCTCGCCTTCCTCCGCCGCGACGAGAAGTATCCCGACGCCGAGCGGCCCGACGTCGTCCTGCTCGACCTGAAATTGCCGAAGCTCGACGGCCTCGAGGTCCTCGCCGCCATCCGGGCCGACGAGGAACTGCGCGACCTGCCCGTCGTCATCCTCACCACCTCCGACGCCGAGGCCGACCGCGAACGGGCCTATGAACATCACGTCAACAGCTATCTGGTCAAGCCGGTCGACTTCGAGAAGTTCCGCCAGATGGTCAACGACCTGAGCCTCTACTGGGGAGTCTGGAACGTCCTCCCGCCTCGGACCGACGAGTGAGCACCCCTCCATGGTCTCGCAACCCCTCCGCGTCCTGCTCGTCGAGGACGACCCCGACCACGCCGACCTGATCCGACGACACCTCGTCCGATCGCGGCCCAAGGGCCGGCCCGTCCTCCTCGAACACGTCCAGTGCCTCGCCGACGCCCGCCATCGCCTGGCCAGGGCCGACGAGCTGCACGCGCTGCTGCTCGACCTGGTCCTGCCCGACAGCCGACTCGGCCAGACCCTCGAGGCCGTCCTCGACGCCCGGCCCGAGCTGCCGGTCGTCGTCCTCACCTCGCTCGATGACCTCGACTTCGCCGCCGATGCCCTCCAGCGCGGCGCCCAGGATTTCCTCGTCAAATCCGAGATCACCGGCGAGATCCTCCTCCGATCGATCCGCTACGCCATCGAGCGCAAGGCCGCCCAGCGCCAGCTCCAGGACTACGCCGCCCAGCTCGAACGCCGGAACGAGGAGCTGCGACGCTTCGCCCACCTGATGGCGCACGAGGTCCGCAACCCCCTGAACGTCGTCTCGCTGAACCTGATGCTCGCCCGACGGGTGGCGGCCGATCCGGAGCGGCTGGCCGACGCCCTCGGCCAGGCCGAGGGCTCGATCCGGAGCCTCGGCGAGCTGGTCTCCGAGCTGCTCCGCTTCGCCGACGCCGAGAACGAAGAGCGCCGGGGCAACGAGATCGTCCCGATGGAGCGCGTGCTCTCCGACGCCCTGAACGTCCTCCGCGAGACCCTCCGCGAGGGCCGGGCCTCCGTCTCCAACGGCCCCCTTCCCGCCGTCCGGGGCCAGCGGATGCAGCTCGACCACCTGATGCAGAACCTCATCGGCAACGCCGTCAAGTATCGCGGCGACGCCCCCCCCGCCATCCGCATCGAGGCCCAGCCCGCCGACGCCGGCTTCGCCCTCTTCCGGGTCATCGACAACGGGCTCGGCATCAAGCCCGAGGACCGCGAACGGGTCTTCGAGATGTTCTGCCGGCTTCACCAGCCGACCACCATCTCCGGGACCGGCATCGGCCTCGCCTTCTGCAAGCGCGTGGTCGAGGCCCACGGCGGCCGGATCTGGGTCGAACCCTCCCCGATCGGCTCGGGCAGCGCCTTCTGCTTCACCCTCCCCTCGGTCGACGTCGCCGACCCCGCCGCCCCCTGACCGGGCGGTGGGTCGGTCAACGCTCCCGACCCAACTCCTCCAAATAGGCCGACGGAACCCGATCGGTCAGCCAGACCCCGTTGTCCGATCGATAAAAGACCAGACCGTCGGCCGCCATCCTCCCGGCCGCCACCCGCAAGACCACCGGCGACCCGTGCCGACGGCCGACCGCGACGGCCGTCTCCTCATCCCCCGAGAGATGGACGTGCTGCCTGCCCGAAGGCCGGAGCCCCTCGCGCAAAATCGCCTCCAGAAACCGCCTCGCCGTCCCGTGATAGAGCACCTCGGGCGGCGTGACCGGCTCCAGCCCCAGGTCCACCGCAATCGAGTGCCCCTGGCTCGCCCGGATCCGGAGCCCGTCGTCACTCAGGCGGAACCGCTGCTTGTCATTCGATGCAACGACCTCGACGATCAGCTCCCGGTCCAGGCGCGTCCCGTGCCTCCCGGCGCAAGCAATCAACTCCTCGACCGACGCCCAACCTCCCTCGTCGAGCGTCAGGCCGATCGATCCCGGCGCGTGCCGCAGCACGAGGCTCAGGAACTTGCTGACCCGAATCGACCGCGATGCCATCGTCGAAGGCCCTCCCACGATCGCCGACACGGGAGGACCCTCCTCGGTTCGCGCCGACGGTCAGTTGTCCCGGAGTGCCTCGTCGAGCCGATCCGCGAAGACAGGCTCCCGACACGTGAAGTTTTCGCAGACATAAATCGTCGTCTTCCCGTCCCTCGCCGGCCGATCGGTCAGCAACGGCACGATCCGGGCCGCCGCGGCCCGGTCGCCCTCCTCCGGGGCCGTCGGCGCGACGACCGCATGGGGCAAGAACCGGCCCCGGATGCGCCGCAAGACCTCGACCATCTCCCCCCGATCCTCCCCTGCCACCACGGCGATCTCCTTCGTCCGGCCGAGCAGGAAATCGAGCGCGATCAGGCTCTGCCCCGCCGCCGTCGGTGCCTTCTCCAGCACCAGTTTCACCGATTGAATCGTCCGCCGCGACAGGTCTTCCAGATCCGATCGCCCCGTCAACGCCGCCAGCCTCGCCAAGGCCGTCGCGGCCATCGCGTTTCCCGAAGGGGTCGCGTTGTCGTACGCGTCTTTCGTGCGGGTGATCAAGGTTTCGTGATCGACCCCCGTGTAGAAGAACCCGCCTTCCTCGGCATCGAAGAACTGGGCGATCATCACGTCCGTCAGTTCCAACGCCGAGGCAATCCAGCGCACCCGGCCCGTCGCCTCGTACAACCGCGTCAAGGCGTCGATCAGGTTCGCATGGTCATCCAAATACGCATTGAATTTCGCCTGACCATCCTTGAAGCTGTGCAGCAAGCGCCCCTCGTCCCCCCGCATCCGATCGAGGAGGAACCCCGCCGCCTTCTCCGCCGCGTCGAGGTAGCGATCGTCCCCCAGGGCATGCCCCCCGTCGGCCATCGCGGCGATCATCAGGCCGTTCCACGACGTGAGCACCTTCGTATCCTTCCCCGGCGCGATGCGTTGCTCGCGCACCGCCAGCAGCTTCGCCCGGTCCTCGTCCAGCTCGCGCCGCAGGTCGTCCACGTCCCGCCCGAGCGACGCCGCGACTTGATCGAGCGGCCTGGGCATGTTCAGGATCGTATGCCCTTCCCAGTTCCCCCGCTCGGTCACGTCGTAGACCGTCGCGAACGCCTCGGCCCGATCGCCCCCGAGCACCTTGCCGATCTCGTCGAGCGTCCAGACGTAATACTTCCCCTCCACCCCCTCGCTGTCGGCGTCCTCGGTGGCGTAGAAGCCCCCCTCGGGGTCGGTCATGCGGCCGAGCGTGTAGTCGAAGATCTCCCGGGCCACCCGGGCGAACTCCGGGTCCTCGGTGAGTTGATACGCCTCGATGTAGGTCGAGGCCAGCAACGCATTGTCATAGAGCATCTTCTCGAAGTGCGGCACCAGCCACTCGTTGTCCGTCGAATACCGCGCGAACCCGCCGCCCAGGTGGTCATAGATCCCCCCTCGCGCCATTTTCCCGAGCGTGTGCCGCACCATGTACAACGAGTGATCATCCCCCTTATGCAGATGCAATCGCAACAGCAATCGCAGGTCCATCGGATGCGGGAATTTCGGCGCCGATCCGAACCCGCCGTCCTTCGGCTCGAATGCCCGCTCCAGTTGCTTGAGCGCATGATCGAGCAACCCCGCGTCCAGCTCTCCCTCCGACGCCGGCACCCGTCCCGCCGCCCCCAGGTGCTCGGTCAACTCCTTCGCCGAGTTCATCAAGGCCTCGCGCCGGTCGGTCCAGGCGTCATGGATACTGGTCAAGACGCGAGCAAATCCCGGCATCCCCCTCGCGTCTCTCGGCGGGAAATAAGTCCCCCCCCAGAACGGCTTCCCGTCGGGGGTCAGGAAGACCGACATCGGCCAGCCGCCGTGCCCGCTCAATGCCTGAATCGCCGCCATGTAGATCTGGTCCACGTCCGGCCGTTCTTCCCGATCGACCTTCACGTTGACGAAGTGCTCGTTCATGATCCGGGCGATCGCCTCGTCCTCGAAGCTCTCCCGCTCCATCACGTGGCACCAGTGGCAGGCCGAGTAGCCGACCGACAGGAAGATCGGCTTGTCCTCGGCCCTCGCCTTCGCGAACGCCTCCTCGCCCCACGGATACCAGTCGACCGGGTTGTGCTGGTGCTGGAGCAGGTACGGGCTCGTCTCCCCGGCAAGGCGGTTGGCGGGTCGGTCGGCGGCGTGGGTCATGTCAATCGCCTCGTCGTCAAGGGCACAGACCTCATCCTCTCGGGCGATCGGGGCCGATCGAACCTCCGGGCGGGCCTTTTCGGGAAAAATCAGAAAGAGTCGCCTTGATTCGCCCCAGGCTCCGGGTCATTCTGAAGCGGCCTCGGGACGATCTCGATTATAAGCGGATCACGAGGCCCGGCTCGCCCCCTTCTCCGAATCGTCCGGGCCGGCCCCGTCTCGAGTCCTCGGTACGTCGTGTGCAACATTCGGGCCTCGGTCGACCGACGCCCCGGATCTCGGTTGCCCGACGTCCCGAACCGCCGGGATCGGAACCGAGCCGACCCCGGGATCGGCTCCTCGTCAATCAAGCCCTCAGGTCGAGCAGGTCGCTATGTCCTTCCGCGGTGTCTTCATCGCCGTCTTCCTCGGCACGGCCATGATCGTGGCCGCCTTCGTCGTCAACAGCCGGCGCCCGAGCGTCGAGGTCGCCCGCACCACCCCGGCCATGGTCAAGGCCACCGGCCGCTGTGCCCAGTGCCACGAGCACGAGACCGGCGCCGTCGTCCACGAATTCGAGATGAGCGCCCACGCCTCCGCCGGCCTCAATTGCATGGATTGCCACACCCCGAAGGAGGGCCAGGAGATCTTGCCGCACCAGGGGTTCGAGATCGCCAAACAGGTCACCTCCCTCAACTGCTCCGGCTGCCACCAGGACCAATACGACCAGTACCTCCGCAGCCGGCACGCCGCCCCCTCCTGGGCCGCCGTCACCGGGTCGAAGGACTTCACCGCCGAGCAGGTCGCCTTCGGCGAGCAGCACCACCCCGGCTGGGTCGACCGCGAGCCGAACGCCCTGGCCATCCTCCAGGGCCCCGCCTCGATCACCAAGGGGTGCCAGAAGTGCCACGACATCGGCAAGCCGAACGACGACGGCTCGATCGGCTCGTGCACCTCGTGCCACGCCCGGCACGTCGCCTCGGTCGAGCTGGCCCGATCCCCCCAGACCTGCGGCCAGTGCCACATGGGGCCCGACCACTCGCAGCTCGAAATCTACAACGAATCCAAGCACGGCGTCCTCTTCCACGCCCAGCGCCACCACATGAACCTCTCGGCCGACCCGAAGACCCTCACCTCGAAGGACATGCCCGTCCCCACCTGCTCCACCTGCCACATGAGCGGCATCGGCGACCGCCTCGACCCCACCCACGACGTCGGCGAACGCCTCTCGTACTACCTCTTCGCCGAGGTCTCCGACCGCCGCGACGACTTCCGCAAGAAGCAGATCGAGATGAAGGCGTCCTGCCTCGAATGCCACACGAACAACAATATCAGCACCTTCTACCGCGAGGCCGAGGCCGTCCTCAAGTCCACCAACTCCCTCGTCAAGCAGGCCCGAGAGGTCATGGAAGGGCTCCGCGAGGAAAACCTGCTCACCCCCGACCCCTTCGACGAGCCGATCGAGTTCCTCTACTTCGACCTCTGGCACTACTACGGCCGCACCGCCAAGCACGGCGCCTTCATGGGGGGGGCCGACTTCGTCCAGTGGCACGGCTTCTACGAGCTCGTCGCCAAGCTCGCCGAGATCAAGCACCAGGCCGCCGAACTGCGCGGGGAGGGCCAGCCGGATGCCGACTCATCCGACGCCGCCACCGACGCCGACTGACCCGGCCGCCGCCCCCACCTCGTCCCCCTGGTGGGCCCGTCCCCTTTTCTGGGTCGAGCTGTTCGCGGCCGTCAATTTCGCCGTCCTGACCCTCGACATCTACCTCGCCCACTCCATGAACCGCTTCGCCCACGCCGGCGAGTGGATCCCCTTTTTCTACTCCCTTGCCGCGGCTCCCGCCCTGGTCTTCTGCTGGCTCATCCAGGGCCGACTCTCCCCGCACCTCCCCGGCGACCCCCTCGACGACGGCCCTCCCCGCTGGCGACGCTGGCTCGCGCGATGGCTGGGGATCCTCGTCGGGGCGCTGGGCATCGTCGTCGGCGTGGCCGGGATGATCCTGCACCTGCAAAGCCATTTCTTCACCTCGCAGACGATCCACAACCTCGTCTACACCGCCCCCTTCGCCGCCCCGTTGGCCTACGCCGGGCTGGGCCTGCTCGTCATCCTCAACCGGACCGAGCACGCCCGCAGCCTCGAATGGGCCCGCTGGGTCGTCCTGCTGGCGATGGGGGGCTTCCTCGGCAACTTCGTCCTCTGCCTGGCCGACCACGCCCAGAACGGCTTCTTCTACCCCTCCGAGTGGATCGGGGTCATCGCCGCCGCCTATGCCGTCGGCTCCCTGATCGCCGTCGCCGCCTTCCCCGCCAGCCGATCGACCTGGCGCCTCGCCGTCCTCGTCCTGCTCGCCCAGTTCGTCGTCGGCCTCCTCGGCTTCCTCTTCCACCTGATCCCGAACCTCCGCGGCCCGATGCCCACCCTCTGGGAATCGTTCATCTACGGCGCCCCCATCTTCGCCCCCCTCCTCTTCGCCGACCTCGCCACCCTCGCGCTGCTCGGCCTCTGGGCCATCGCCCTCGCCTGCCCCGGGGTCGTCGGCCGTCCCCGCCACCGCCCAACCCTCGACGCGTCCCCCTCGTCTGCCCGTTCCTGATGCAATCCGGCCCGGTCCCGGTCTCTTCCCTCCCTGGAGGCCGGGACCGGCAAGCGCCCCCTCTTCACTTCAATTCGGCCAGATCGACCGAATCTCCCTCCCGACCGGCATCATCATTGCTCAATATCCTCCCGGGTATTCCCCACCGATGACACACCCGAGGAGACACGCTCATGGCCGCTCAGAAGACCCCCACCAGCCCCATTTCCGACCTGATGTACGACTGGATCACCGTCTTGCAGTCCAAGGCCGAGGGCCTGAACGCCTACGAGAAGTACATCGCGGACGCCAAGAGAGAAAACGCGCAGGAATGCGTCGAAATGCTCCAGAAACTCCAGGAGCAGGACATCCGCCAGGTCGAGGAAATCCGGGATCATCTCATGCACATGCTGTCCCAGCAGCAAGGCCAATGATCCCGGCCCTCCCGGCCCTCCGGCTCGTTCCTCAACGCCCCCTCGCCCCGTCGTCCTCCCCTCCCAGGGGCTGACGACGGGATCCAAGGGGGCCTTGTCGATCACAGACGTGATCAAATCTGAACCATCATTCCCATTCATTCGC
Source organism: Tautonia sp. JC769 (assembly GCF_040717455.1). Taxonomy (NCBI): domain Bacteria; kingdom Pseudomonadati; phylum Planctomycetota; class Planctomycetia; order Isosphaerales; family Isosphaeraceae; genus Tautonia; species Tautonia sp. JC769. The sequence continues at coordinate 31,501 of NZ_JBFEFH010000001.1, read as the reverse complement.
CCGGGTTTCCTCGGGATCGTACGAGCCGCCCCTCCCGCCCGCCTCCTTCCCCGCCGCCCTTCAGATCGCCGCCGCTCGACGCTCCCAGCCCCGGATCAAGGCCGCCCGCTCCTCCGCCGTTGCCATCGCCACCCGGCTCGGCCCCGGCCGCTCGTCGTGCGTCCTGCCGTCGAGTTCCCTCCCCGCCGCCTTCTTCCTCACGCCGCCCCACTGCTTGAAGAAGAACGGCACCCCCGACTCCTTGCACTGATCGCGCAAGCCCCGCACCCAGTCCGCCTGCATCGGCCGCGCCCCGTGCCCGCTCTCCCCGCCGACGATCACCCAGTCAATCCCCTCCAGATCCACTGCTCCCAGATCTTCCAGCAACGGCTCCACCGAGAGAAACCTGACCGCCGCCGGCGTCTCCCTCAGGTGCTCGATCCTCGGCAAACCGTGCTTCCTGTTCTCGACGCTCACCCCCCACCAGATGTGCGCCTCCCCCGCGAACTCCCTCAATCCCCCGTTCAGCAACTCCCGCAAGCGTTCCGACCGCTTCGTCAGCACCTGAAACGTATGCCAGGGTGTCTCCCTCATCACCCCCGCCACCGCCCTCACATACTCCTCCGGCACATCCTTGTGGAACAGGTCGCTCATCGAGTTGACGAACACCATCTTCGGCCTCGACCACCTCAACGGCTCCAGCAGCTTCCCCGGGATCAGCTTCAGGTCGAACCCCTGCTCATACGGATGCCCCGGCACCCCCCGGAACCGCTCCGCGAACGTCTCCGCATAGCAATGCACGCACCCCGGGCTGATCTTCGTGCACCCCCTCACCGGGTTCCACGTCGCATCCGTCCATTCGATCTTCGAGTGATCCGCCATCCCGCCCCGCCTTGCTGGCCGCGACGAGGCGTTGCGGACCATGGCCCATCACGCCTCACCCCGGGAACTTCCCCCAGGACATCCTTCATCCTCTTCATGCGAGATTGTACCAATGGGAACCGCGCCGAGCCTCGCCCCGTCGTCGCGATCCGGCTCAGAACAGGCTCGCCACCGGCACCCGAAAGCCCGGCAGATGGGGCTCGGCGGTCAGTTCCTGGACCTCGTTGAACTGCTCCGGCGGCGTGTCGGGCCGGTAGGCCGTCACCGTCTTGAACCGCGGGTTGACGATCCAGACGATCGCGACCCCCGTTTCCAGGTACAGGACGATCTTCTCATCAATCTCCTGCTGCATGTCCGACGGCGACAGGATCTCCACCGCCAGCACCGGCGGCCCTTCGAAATAGGCCCCTTCCGGATTCCTCGCCGCCACCTCCGCCGACACATACGCCACGTCGATCCCCACCCCCGAATCCGGCTCGCGCTGCAAGACGAACCCCGCCTCCCCCGAAACAACCAGCCCCCTCGGCTCCGGTCGCGTATCAAGCCAGAGGCCAAGCACCTTCACGATCCGGCTCTCCACCGCGCTATGCCACCGGTTCCGACGGGTCATCTCCTTTTCCCAGACCTCTCCCCTGATGAGTTCCCGCCGCATCCCATCCTCGGGCAGCGTCAGGAACGCCTCGATCGTCATCCCGGTCGTGGTGGCGGCGCCGGCCATCATCGTTCCCCCCAGCAAACCCTTCGAAATCCCGGACTGGACTGCCCTCATCATCCACCCCACCCGCTCGCGGGACAAGTCGAGTGGGGCAGTTCACCTAGGCTGACGTGGGTGTGCCATCAAGGCCCCGAAACGTCCGCCGAGGCTTCATCGGCCCCGGCTCCGTCCGGTCGTGCTTCGCTCCGCTCCATCAGCGCATCGAGTTTCCTCTCCATCCTTCGGACGGCCTCTTCCACCTCCGACAGCGTCCTCCCCTCCGATCCCGGATCGCCCGGCGTCTCCCCCGGCGCATCCCAGGCGTGATCGTCAATCGGGGGCGGCCCCCCCTCCATCCAGCTCGGATCCCAGTCCATCCCGAACTTGTCGGCCAGCCTGGAGCGAGATTCAGACTCTCGCGCATCCCAGAGTTCCTGATACTGTTCCCACAACTGCCGTCGGCCCTCTTGCATGCGTCTCAGGGCCGGGTCGTTTGCGTTGCGAATGCGACTCTGGAGTTCCTCGATTCGACGATCGAACTTGATGAGCGCATCCCGCATATTCCGCACCTTCTCATCCGCCAGGAACCAATCCACGATCTTCTGCCGCGCGTCGACCTGCTCGGCCTTCCGGCCCACGAGGATGCGATCCCCCGGCTTCAGCGTGTAATTCGTCTCGGTCTCGCCCCGCTCGACGATCCCCTCCCAGTCGATCGGCAGGACCTCGGCCTCGCCCTCCCCTTCGCTCCCCCCGGCCGGGGGACGCACCAGGCGGATGTTCTTCAGGTCGGCCGTCGGCAGGAGGCCATTGGCATAGTTGATCGCGTCGAGGACCGTATCCCGGCCGGTGACGTGGAGTCGGCCCGGCACGATGACGTCGCCCTGGATGTAATAATTCTTGCTGTTATAAGTCGTCACATCGACGAAGACGCATTTCGAATCCCGAGGGTGTATCATCATGTACTCGGACGTCCTCGGATTGACCTCGATCAATCCGAGCGCCGCGTCGGCCAGGAATCGGCGAAGGTGGAGGACCACCTTCTCCTTGATCTCCATCGGGGTCAGCCCCTCGACATAAAGCTCACCATAGAAGTCGAGCGACACCCTCCCGTCGGGCCGGACCAGGCGTTCCCCATTGATCGGCCGACCCGGCAGCGCCTCCAGGACCTCGATGCGGATCATGTCCGGCGGCTCCACCACGTACTCGGGCGGAGCATTCTCGGCACGCTCCCGATCCCGAGGTGCCTCGGGCGATACCCACTCCGGAGGCTCGGGCAATCGGCCCTCCTCCCGATCCGCCTCGGGGTTCCGCCTCCCGCCGATCTCGGGCAGCACGTCGTTCTGATCGAAGGGTGATCTCCTCGGTGGGAGATCGAAGGGACCATCGCCTTGCCCCGCCGGTGGTCGATCCGCTTCCCCCTCGGCCCGACGCGGTTCCTCGGGTCGAGACTGATCAAGCGGAAGTCCCTCGCTGGGCCGCTCCGCGGGAGGTGAATTCAGCCGATTTCTCTCGGCGGTCAGTTCCAGCTCAAAGCGTTCGAGTTTGGTTATGGTGCTCGTGACCATGTCGAACTTTGCGTCGAGTTCGGCCTTCCTGCTCTGCAACACCGTTAGTTCTTCGCGGTATTTGGGGATCAACCTTCCCTTCAAATGTTGAATTTCCTTGTCGAGCGATGCGATCCGATCCGCAACAGCCTCACCTTCCTGGGCGACCTCTTCAAGAACGGTCGGCAACACCACCCCTTCCTCAGCGGCGGCATCCGCCTCGGGGTTTCGCTCGCGGCCGCGATCGAGCCGAATAGGGTGGTCGAAGGGCGATCGTTGGATCGGCGAATCGCCAGGGGTCCCCGTCCGACGCCCGGCAGGCGGCCGTTCCGGTCGGTCGTCAGAGTCGGCCTGAATATTCTGATTGGCCTGGCCGACCATCTCACGAAGGGTGTCCCATCGGTCGGAGATCTGGTCCTCCAGCTCGGCTTGCTGTCCCTGCAGATCGGCGAGCCGTGCGACAAGCTGGTTGAGCTCGTCCTCAACCCGGCCGATTTCCGCCCCGGATAAGAAGAGCTGAACTCGTGGATTCACGTCTTCTTGACCTGGTGCGGCAAGTTCCGGGTCCGCGCCCATGACCGGGTCTTTTTCGGAGATTGGACGCGTCCCGGCCCCATCGCCCGGGCTGGCAATCGCAACCGCCCCGCCCTCGGCCGAGTCCTCTCCCGATCCTCCCCCAATTCCTTCCGTCAGGCCCCCGACCGCCGCGACCGTCACCCCCAGCGAGAGCAACGCCACGCCCGCCCCTTGCACCTTCGCCCATGCCATCATCGTGAGTGCTCCTTCCGCAAGAGTGACCACCGCCCCGGAACCGAACGCCCCCAATCCCGCCACCCCGGCCGATCGGAAGGTGTCCACCGCCACCACCCGGACCGTCCGGGCGATCAAGGCCGCCGGGACGACCGGCAGCGGGTCGGGCGAGACTCCCCGACGACTCAATCGAACGCGAAGCAAGGCCCGGGCCCGGGCCAGGCGGACCTTGATCGTCCCGCTCGGGCGCCCGAGCGCCGCGGCGGCCTCGTCGATGCTCCGGCCTTCCAGGTGGCACAGCTCCACCGCCCGCCGGTAGTGCTCCGGCAACCCGGCGACCTCGCGGCGAACGAGGACCGCCCGCTCCCGGGACTCCGCCGCCTCGGTCGGCCCCAGGGCCGTCGACGCGACCTCAGGCACACCCGACCCGCGACCGTCCGGCCGCCGCACCGCCTGGCGCTGCGCCTTCCCGGCGACCTTCCGCGCCACCCCCCGCAGCCACGGGCCGAGCGATCCGTCCCTCACCCGGACCGATCTTGCCTTCCTCGCCAGCACGAGGAACGTCGCCTGGAAGGCATCCTCCGCGTCGGCCGGGTCCGGGAGCACGCGACGACAGACCCCCAGCACCATCGGCCCATGCCGGGTGACGATCGCCTGAAAGGCCGCCTCGGCCACCGCGCGGTCGTCCCGCGTGACGAACCGATCTAACAGGTCCTCATCCCCCAGGCCCGCGACCGTCCCCCCCCGGTAGATCGCGCCAATCTGCCGGATCACGTCCCCCGATAACCGCCTTCCCATCCGGCCGCCCCCTTCATCCTGGTCCACCCCCCCCGCCGGGCTTCGCGCCGGGCGTCGAGGGTCGTGCTCGCTCCTCCTCCTGCTATGCCCGCTTCTCCCCTCCCGGTTTCAGGCAATGCGGCCCGATCCTTCGCCCCATCCCGGAAATCTTCCCGATTCTCCCATTTTGGCTGCCCAAAATCACGATACTAATGCATGACCGACGTTCCCTACCGGACCTTCCACCCAATCCGGGTGGGTTGTTCCCGGGTGTCCACCATCGTGTGAGGGTGAAAGGTCCCCTGCCTTTTCCCGACCCCATCGCCAACCGGTGACCGATCCGAACCTCCTCCCTTGAGCCGATCCTCCTCGAAATCCAACACCCAATCACCCACACACCCAAGCGCGCTCATCGTAGTTCTTTGATAATCTGCACGAGAAGCCCCTCCCACGATCCCTCCTGCTGCGAACGGTGGGCGCACCGTGACGGAGCGAACCCATTTTTCGGTCGTAACTCGTTGTGGCGTCAACGATTCGTCTCCGGCATTTCAGCGCACCGATCCGCGCACTGGCCGTACCGAAGCCGTTGCGAGCCATCCCTCCGGCAGGGCGTTCCCCCCGATTGAATGGCAGCCCCCGGAGCGGAGCATCCCCCGGCCACTTCCCCGGGCGCACCGCGACGGAGCGAACCCATTTTCGCGACGTAAGTCCTTGGCACGCCTCAAAGTCGCTCGGCGCATCGGCGCGCACCGGTCCCGTCCCGAACGCCGTCAGGCCGGCGCGTCGCTCGCGGCGGGAAGCTCGATCAGGAAGCAGGCGCCGGGGGCATGATCGGACGGGGCGAGGCGGAGGGTTCCCCCCTGAGCCCGGATCGAGTCGGAGGCGATCGCCAGGCCGCGGCCGCGTCCGGCCCCCTTGGTCGAGGTGCCGGCCTGGAACAGGCGGGGGGCGATGGCGTCGGGGACCCCGGGGCCGTTGTCGCGGACCCCGATCCGGACGAGGGTGCCCTCCCGATCGCTCGACAGGCTGATCCGGGGGGCCGCGCCGGACGGGGTCGTCGCGGTCGCCTCCAGGGCGTTCTTCAGGAGGTTGACCAGGGCATGAACGAGCAATCGCCGATCGGCCCGGACGACCAACCCGAGCCCCTCGGCCGAGGGGCGATCGACCGAGGCCGAGGCCGACTCGATCCGGGGGCCGAGCAGGGTCAGGGCCTCGTCGATCGCCTCGCCGACGGGCAGCGGCACCGGCTCGACCGGCAGGGATGACTGCTTCAAGTACCCGTCCAGCTCCCGGACGGTCAGGGCGATGTACTGCGAGCAGACGCTGATCTGACGGGCCACGTCCCGGGCGATGTCCGAGCCGGTCCGCAGGTCCACCTCCGGGTCGAGCCCCTCGTCGGCCAGGCGACGCTCGAAGGCCCGCCGGACCCGGTTGACCTTCGACGCGTCGATCCCCGCATCGATCAGGGCGTCGGCCAGGGCCTCGGGCAGGCGGTCGATCAGCCGGTCGAACTGGTCGAGGTGGTCGGCCAGGTTCCGGCGCTCGTTGGCCAGGACGAAGACGACGTTTCCCAGCTCGTGGCAGGTCCGGTCGGCCAGATCCAGCGTCGCCCGCTGGGCCGACTCGCGGGCCGCCCGGTCGCTGAGGATCCGGACCTGGAGCACCATCGCCAGCAGGCAGAGCAACGAGTACCCCGACAACCCCAGCACCGCCAGCAGGAGCCTCCGATACGACGTCTCCAGCTCCGACAGCGCCTCCTCGACCAACGCCCCCGGCCGATAGCCGACCACCAGCCGCACCGCCGGCCCCGCGCCCGAGGAGGCGTCGAGCAGGACCAGCCGCCGCTCCTCGGCCGGGATGCCCGGCATCGGCGGCGTCAGGCTGACCCACGAGGCGACCGGGGGGTCGCGGTCGAGCAGCAGTTCCAGCCGCTCGACCGCCACGACGGCGAACCGGGGGTCGCGCAGTTCGGCCGACCCGCCGAGCGCCGCCAGGGCCTCGCGGACCCGACCGAGCACGACCGGGTCGCCCGGCTCCGATCGCCAGGCGTCGGCGTAGTCGGGCAGGGTCCGGCCGACCTCATCCACCGGGGTCGCCCGTGCCCACGACTCGATCGCCCGCTCCGAGACCTCCCGGCCGGTCCTCCGCAGCAGGTCGTACTCGCGGGCCAGCACGATCAGGCTGAACCCGAGGGCCGCGACCGAGACCACCCCCACAATCATCCCCGGCGCGCCGAGCGTCTCCACCGGTTTCCGGGTCGCGAGGGCCAGGCGATGGGCAAGGGACATCGGGCAACCGTCCGGGCCGAGGAGCCGTCCATCGAGGTCCCGCGACTCAGGCCATCACCAGGCCGAGCACGCCCCCGAGGCAGAACCGCACTACCATGATTTTGCACCAGTCTACCGGGTTCCCCCCCTTTGCGGAGGCCCCCACCGGCCCCCGATCGCTCGCCCGGGCCGGGGCCCCCTCAGCGGGTCGCCCGGTGATCGTCGACCGGGACGGCCCCGGCCAGCGATCGGCGGGATCGGGGCTCGCCCCCCAGGTCCTCGACCCGGGGAGGCCCGAAGGCGAGCACGTCGGACCGGCCCGGCACGATCGCCAGCACATGCCCCAGGTCGGTCGCCCGGCGCTCTCCCGACGCCTCGAACGCCAGCGACCGGCCGAAGGCGGCCGGGTCGTCGGCCGACAGGTCGAGCCTGGCCAGGGCCGAGGCCAGGTCGGGCGGCGGGCCGGCTTGATCGAGCACCCGGGCCAGGGCAGCGATGATCTCGGCCGGGATCTGCGAGGCCCCCAGGTCGGCGGCCTCCCCCGCCCCCTCGACCTCGATCTCGGGCAGCGTCCCCGACGAGACGCACCAGACCGGCAACGTGCAGCGGCCGGCGAGCGTGGCCAGCGTCGTCCGGCCGATCCCGTCGCCGCAGAGCACCTGCAACCGGTCGAGCACCCGGGGGCCGATCGGCCCGGAGCGATCGACCAGCGCCCGGATCATCCGGCGGGTCGGGCTGCCTTGCAGCGGCAGGACCGCCCAGACCGGCCCCTCTCCCGAGGCCTCGGCCACGAACCGCCAGATGCGGTCGGCCTCCTCCAGCTCGGCCGGCCCCGGCCGGTCGTCCGAGCCGACCAGCCCGGGAGACGACAGGTCGAGCCGTCGGATCACCACCTTCGCCTCCGGGGCGACCAGGCCGATCGCCCGCTCGAACCCCTCGGCCAGGTCTCTGGAGTACGGGTCGTTGCCGTCGACCATCAGGACCGCGCCGACCGGCTCCCCCTCCTGCCCGGAGACGACCCGGGACACCAGCTCCGCCTCCTGCCGGTTGTTCGGGCAGAAGCGGAAGGTCCGGCCCGGGTACAGGTCGAGCAGGGGCAGCGACGCCGCCCCCGGCCGATCGACCCGGACCGTTGTCGCCCAGGGGACGAGCAGGACCGGGTCCGGCCGCAATCCCGAGCCCCCGCGATGATCGACCGCCTCGTGCAGCGCCTCGGCCAATCCGGCCGTCAGGACCGTATTATTGGAACCGAGGAACGCCAGGGGCGCGATCGGCCGGTCGATCAGGCGGTTGACCCGATCGCGGGTCGTGACCACGCCCCCGCCTTCGAACCAGGAGAGCCGGACCTCCCGGCCGTGCTCGGGGGTCCGGAAGGTGATCGTCTCCAGGTCCTCGACCACCTCGCCGAGCAGCCCACGAGCCCGGCAGAGGGCGACCCCCTCGCGGATGTCGGCCCAGTCGGCCCGCTCGGGCAGGAAGACGGCCACGTCCACCACGCCCCCGGCCCGGCGATCGGCGCCGGAGGAGTCACCCCGGTAGGTCAGGGCATAGCCCATCCAACCCACCAGGGCCAGTCCGCCGATCAGCAGGAGCAAGGTTCCGGCTCGGCTTCGGAGGGGCATGGCTCGGGCCTCGATCAGGGAGGAAAGGAAGGTCCCAGGTCCAACGGTCCCGGCTCGATCGCCCTGTCGCGACCCACCCCGGAAATCCGTTTCCTTCGGCTCCGCAAGCATAGGGCAGGAGTCGTGCCGATGACGCGGGCCCCGGGCGGCGGTAGCCCCGGCAGTCGTCCCAACCTCCTGGCAGCGTTGGACGTTGGGAGACGACGTCCCTTCCGGGGCCGTTCGGCACATTTTCTGAGGCCGGCCGACCGACGCAAGGTTTCTGGCGTCGGCACCCGAATCCTCACGGCGGGCCGTCCGAGGACTGGCCCGATCGACGGCCGGAGCCCGATCATCGGCTTGCCCGGTGGGGGCACTGTTTCTTAGAGTTTGATGAGTGGGCCCGCCGCGGTCGGCTCGGCCCGCGATTCCTTGAAAGGCAGCAAGGCATGGGGACTCGGATCGCAAGCATCTCGGGACTTCGAGGGATCATCGGCGACGGGCTCGACCCGGTCGACGTGACCGCCTTCGCGGCGTCGTACGCGGCGGAGGTCGTCGCCCGGTCGGGCAAGGAGGCCCCCACGATCCTCGTCGGCCACGACGGCAGGCGGTCGGCCGAGATGATGCTCGGGGCGGTCCTGTCCGGCCTCTCGGCCTCGGGTTGCCACGCCAGGGCGCTCGGCCCGGCCATGACGCCGACGGTCGGCTTCCTGGTCCGGGAATCCGGGGCCGACGGCGGCATCCAGATCTCCGCCTCGCACAACCCGGGCGATTACAACGGCCTGAAGTTCTTCCAGGCCAGCGGGGCGGTCCTCGGCCGGGACGAGGGGCGGGCCATGCTCGACCGCTTCGAGCGGCGCGACTTCCGCTGGGTCCCGTTCGATCGCCTCGGCCGGATCGAGCGTGATTCGGGAGGCCAGGAGGCTCACGCGGCGAAGGTCCTCGGGCTGGTCGATGCGGCGGCGATCGCCGGGCGGCGGTTCCGCGTCGTCGTCGATGCCAACCACGGCGCGGGGGGGCGGCTGGCCGCCCGGATGCTCCGGCAGCTCGGGTGCGACCTCCGCCTGCTCGGCGGCGAGCCCGACGGCCTCTACGACCACACCCCCGAGCCGACCGAGGAGAACCTGAGCGAGGTCACCGCCATCATCCCGGCCATCGGGGCCGACGCCGGCTTCGCGCTCGACCCCGACGCCGACCGGCTGGCGATCATCGACGAGACCGGCCGTTACATCGGCGAGGAACTGACGCTCGCCCTCTGCGTCCGGCACCGACTCGGCCAGCAACGCGGGCCGGTGGTGATGAACCTCTCGACCTCCCGGGTGGCCGAGGAGGTCGCCCGGGGGTTCGGTTGCGAGGTGATCCGGACCCCGGTGGGTGAGATCAATGTGGTCGAGGGGATGCAGGCGTCGGAGGCCGTGATCGGCGGCGAAGGCAACGGCGGGGTGATCGACCCGAGGATCGGCTGGGTCCGCGACTCGCTCGTCGGCATGGCCCTGGTGCTCGACCTGATGGCGACGGCCGGCAGGCCGCTGTCGGCTTTGGTCGACGAGCTGCCGAGGTTCGCCATGCTCAAGACGAAGTTCCCGACCGGCCCGGAGCCGATCGCCGCGATCCTCGACCGCATCGCCGCCGCCCACCCCGAGGCGAAGGCCGACCGGCGCGACGGCCTGCGGCTCGACTGGCCGGACGCCTGGGTCCACGTCCGGGCGAGCAACACCGAGCCGATCATCCGGGTGATCGCCGAGGCCGACCGGCTCGACCGCTCCCGGGGCCTGGCCGAGGCGATCGGCGGCCTCGCGGGCGGAGAGGGGAGCGCATCGTGAACTGGCCGAGCTTCGACGATCCCCCCTCGATCGCTTTTCTCGATGTCGACGGCACGCTCCTTGCAGAAACCACGTCGTACCTGTACGGGAAGCTGCTCCGACGCCGCGGGATGATCGACAAGTCGCTGCTCTTCCGCGCCGCCCTGCACGGGTTCCGGCACAAGTTCGGCCGGCTCGACTACGGTCGGCTGCTCGAGTACGGCCTGCGGCTGATCCGGGACATCCCGCTGGTCGAGCTGGAACGCGCGGCCTATGAGAATTTCAAGGATCACGTGAAGCCGAGGCTGTATGAAGGGGTGGTCGAACACCTGAATCAGCTCCGGTTTTCCGGCACCCCGCTGGTGCTGGTGTCGTCGTCCCCGTCGCCGGTGATCGCCCCGCTGGGCCTCTACCTGGGTTGCACCGACATGCTGACCACCCCCTTTCGGGTCGAGGACGGGAGGATCGCGGGCCTCGGCCCCGGCCCGGCCTGCTACGGCGAGGGGAAGCTGTACTGGGCCGAACGATGGGCCGAAGAACGCGGGATCGACATGGACTTGGCGGTCGCTTACGCGGATAATTGGAGCGACCGGGCCTTGCTGCAGCGCGTCGGACGCGCCGTGGTGGTCCATCCCGGGCGGAAGCTCAGGAGGCTCGCCCTGCAGGAAGGCTGGACGATCGTGACCCCCAGGCGTCCCCGGCTCGATCGCCGGCCCCCCGAGGGGGATTGAACCGTCAAACACTCGGGCAGCAAGCCCCATTGAGTTCCCGGGAAAAGCTGGACGAGCGAGCCAGATTGAGCGGTCAGGCCGTCCGATGGATCCGAGGACGGCTCAAGGGACCGCGACGGTCGCACGACGCGGCCCCCTTGATCGGATCGAGGAGGAGTTGAGCGATTGATGAGTGATTCACCCCAAAGCCCTCCCATGCCGCAGCCGAGGTCGACGCCTCCCAGCCCGACCCCGGCCCCGAGTCGGAGCATCCGCCAGTCGGCCCCGGCCATGACGGCCCTGGTGATCGGCCTGGCCGCATTGACGGCGAACGCCCGGGAATCGGACCTGGTCCGCGACATCCAGCGGTACTGCACCGTCTGCTGGAAGAATGCGCACCTCGACCCGAGCCTCTGGGACGACTGCACGCAGGAGGTCTGCGTCCGGTTGCTGGGCAAGGCCCGCGACGGGCAGCTCGATTTGAACCTGGTCCTGGCGGACGACACCCCCGAGCGTCGCGAGCTGGTCCGGGCCATCGACATGGTCCGCAAGCGCGTCCAACGGTCGAAGAAGTACCAACCGCTCGACGAGACCGCCCCGAGCTTCACCTCGGACGACGACCGCAATCGGCTGGAGCTGGGGGAGATCCTGGAGGCCGCCCGCCGCGCCGTGCTGTCTCCCCGGCAGGACCGGATCGTCGAGCTCTGGACCCGGGGCTGGACCGTCCCCGAGATCGCCGAGTCGCTCGCCCTGAATCCGGCCCGCGTCAGCGACGAGAAGTACAAGGCCCTCCGCAAGCTCGAACGCCATCTTGCCGGCCGTCGAGACGAGCTGGATCTGCCCTCGGCGGATGAGCAAGACGAGTTCGTCCGGTTCGTCGGCTGATCCGTCGACCGATCGGTCCTCGGTCGCGGCCCAAATCCCTCGTCGTTCTCGGGACGGTCGGCGAGGGAGGTCGTTCGTTCGTGCGGTTCGGCCGGTCGGGCGGAGGACGGACGGCACGGGTCCGGAGCCACTGGGGGGCGCCGTGGCCGTCGATGACGTCGGCCTGCTCGTGGGGTCGACGAGAGGGCGGCGGCCCTTCGCCTGGTGAGGCGTTCGAGACCGTGCCGAATTCTCGTGATCGACCCTTGACGATCGACGAGCCGGGTGTGGAGGGGCCGATCGGTCGAGGGGTCGGGGCTGCCCCCTCGACCCGGGAGCGAACCGGAGGGGTCCGTCCCTCGACGCTCCCCGGGGACAGCCACCGCGCCGAGGGTCCGGGGCGGTGCGGGTTCGTCAGCAGGCCCCCCGGGTTCGGCGGTCGTACGGACGGAACGATACTTGCCTCCAAGGATTCCTCACGATTCGAAGCGTTTGATGCAAGCGGATTGCGACGCCTCTCGGTCGATGGGGGGCGAGGGGTCCTCACGAGCTCCAGGAGCGATCGCCCATGTCCCTGCCCTTCCGCTCCCGATGCCGACGGCGGCCGGCCTTCACGCTGATTGAGCTGCTGGTGGTCATTGCGATCATCGGCGTCCTGATCGCCTTGTTATTGCCTGCGGTTCAGGCCGCCCGGGAGGCGGCGAGCCGGATGCGGTGCGCCAATCATCTGAAGCAGATCGGCCTGGCGATTCACAACCGCTCGAAGTTCCCGGCCGGTTATGCGAGCGTGGTCAGCCCAGAGACCGGCGCGGACCTCGGCCCCGGATGGGCCTGGGGGACGGCGATCCTCGGGCAGATTGAGCAAGAGGCGCTGTACGACGCGATCAATCAGGAGTTGTTGCCGGCCGACCCGGCCAACTACACGCCCCGGTCGGTGCGGGTCTCCACGTTCCTCTGCCCTTCCGACGACATGCCGTCGCTCGTGCCGGTCCGCGACGCGGACAACGCGGTGACGATCACCGAGCTGCCGGCGTCGAACTACGTCGGGGTCTATGGGATCGGCAGGATCGCCGATGCGCCCGGCGAGGGGACGGGGGTGTTCTACCGCAATAGCGGCGTCCGATTCCGGGACATCAGGGACGGGACGAGCCAGACGCTCGCCGTCGGCGAGCGGAGCCGGGAGCTCAGTTACGCCACCTGGCTCGCCCGGCAGCGGGGCGGGTGGCTGTTCAAGACCTCGTTGATCGTCGGGGGCGGTGGCGACACGTTCTCTCCCGAGCCGGAGGAGGCGTGGGCGATGGTCCTCGGCACGGCCGGGATCGTCGACCCGCCCCGCACGCCGAACCACCCGAATCGCCATGTCGAGGACTTCGGGAGCCGACACCCCGGGGGGGCCAATTTCCTCTTCGCCGACGGCTCGGTCCGGTTCATCAAGGAGACAATCCGCCAGCAAACGTTCCAGTCGCTTTGTACCCGGGATGGCGACGAAGTCATCTCGGCCGATGAATATTGAGGCATCCGTCCGAGTTGACCGGGGCCGCGCCCGGGGGAGGCCGATCCCGGCCCATCAGGCGGCCCGGAAGCGAGGGCGGACGGGGGTGTTCTGTTGCTCTTTGGCCGCGGCTGGCCCAGACTGGGGCCTCGACCACTGCCGCCCTCGGCGTGATTCGGCAGTGAGAACCCGAGACCTCGTCCCCCGAAGGACTTTGATGATGAGACGTTTGCGTTGGGCACCGATGCTCGGCATCCTGGGGCTGTTGCTTCCCGCGACCGCGGCGATCGCCGCCGATCCGGTCCAGGGAGGTGAGCGCTATTTGCGGTTCCAGGTGGGGGAAACCACGAGCTATGGCATCCTGGAAGGGGACCGCGTGCGGGCGCTGGACGGGGATCTGTTCGGCTCCTTCTCCAAGACCGACCGCACTTATGCACTCGATGAGGTGCAGGTCTTGATCCCGACCGAACCGACGCAGGTGCTCGCCCTGGCCGGCAACTACCGGAGCCACCTGGGAGACGAGGAGATCCCGCCGCTGTTCCGCATCCCGCAGCCCTTCTACAAGAGCCCGTCGAGCCTGGTGGCCGACGGCGAGCCGATCGTCATCCCGAAGGACTCGCCCGGCCCGGTCCACTTCGAGGCCGAGCTGGTCGTCGTCATCGGCAAGACGACCCGCAAGGTGTCGGAGGAGGAGGCGCTCGACCACGTCTTCGGCGTGACCTGCGGCAACGACGTGAGCGAGCGCTACTGGCAGAACGACCCCGAGGCCAAGGACGTGCAGTGGTGGCGCGCCAAGGGAGCCGACACCTTCGGGCCGGTCGGGCCTTACATCGCCACGGGGCTGGACCCGGATGACCTGCTGATGACGCTGCGCCTCAATGGCGAGGTGAAGCAGCAGGAGCGGACCGACCACCTGATCCACGACGTCGCCACCATGGTCAGCTACATCAGCCGGTACGTCACCTTGCAGCCCGGCGACCTGATCTTCACCGGCACGCCCGGGGAGACCTCGGCGATCGAGCCGGGGGACGTGGTCGAGGTCGAGCTGGAAGGGGTCGGCGTGCTCCGCAATCCCGTGGCCGCCGAAGAGTAATCGGACCGTCGTTCACGACGCCAGAGCCGGGCCCGACCTGGACCGACGGGTCGCCCGGCCCTGGTCGGGTTCAGGGGTCGCCCATCCTCGCGGGCGGCGGAGCGAGACGCCCTGGTCCGGGGCATGTCGGGCGATCGGCTTCGGGCGGGATCTCGGCGACCTCGCAGGTGCCTCGATCGGGCTTCGAGGTGCGGTCATCGAGGAGACGACGGGGCGCCGCCGCGCGATCGGAAGGGGCTGCTCACGCCCCGGGGCCGCGATCGGCTCGCTCCAGGAGCGTCATCAACGCCTCGTGATCGACGGGCTTGACCAGGAGATGGTCGAACGCCTCGGGGACGCCCTGGTCGCCGTAGCCGGAGACGGCGACGATCAGGGCGTCGGCGGTCGTCGCGCCCTCGCGCAGGGCGGACGCGACGGCCTGGCCGGACATGCCGGGCATGGTCAGGTCGAGCAGGACGACCTCGGGCCGGAAGGTGGCGGCCGCGTTGAGGGCCTCGGCGCCGTCGTTCGCGGTCTGGACCTGGAAGCCCTTGCGTTTGAGCAGGATCTTCATCATGCGGACCGTGTCGACGTTGTCGTCGACGATCAACACGCGGGTCCCGGGGGCGGGGTCGTCCTGGTCGCTCATCGTCGGCTCATCCCTGGATTGGCGGGTCGTGGATGCTTCCCGTCCTCCCCGCGAGGCTCGCGACGACCGCCACCAACTCCGAGGGGTCGACCGGCTTGGCGACGTGCGTCTGGAAGCCGGCCAGCAGGGCCTGCTTCCGGTCTTCGGGCCGGGCGAAGGCCGTCAGGGCCGCCGCGGGCAGGTCGCGGGAGTTCCGCTTCGTCCGGACCTGTCTCATGAAATCATAGCCGTCCTGATCGGGCATGCCAATGTCACTGACGATGACGTCGGGGCGGAATTGCTCGATGAGTCCGAGGGCCTCGGCCGCCGAGGAGGCCAGGGCGATCTCGGCATCGCACTCGGACAGGACGCGGCGGATGAGCTGGCGGGCGTCGGGCTCGTCGTCGAGCACGAGGACCCTGACGCCGGCCAGCGCGCCCGCCTTGCAGTACTCGTCCGGGTGCTCCGACGGCCTCGGCCTGGGCTGTTCGGGCGAGGGCTGCTCGGGGTGCACGACGGTGATCGGCAGCATGACGGTGAAGGTCGAGCCCTGCCCCTCCCCGGAGCTCTTGGCCCGCACCGCACCGCCGTGCAGCTCCGCCAGCTGCTTGACGATCGAGAGGCCGAGGCCCAGGCCGCCGTGCCTCCGGGTGGTGGTCGAGTCGGCCTGGCGGAAGCGGTCGAAGACATGGGGGAGGAATTCGGGGCGGATGCCCATGCCGGTGTCGATGACGCTGATCTCCAGGTGCGAGTTGACCCGTTCGAGCAGGACCTGCACCTTCCCGCCCTTCGGGGTGAACTTCACGGCGTTCGAGAGCAGGTTCCAGACGACCTGTTGCAGCCGGGCCGGGTCGCCGGAAACCGGCCCGGCGAGCGAATCGAGGAGCTTCTGGACGCGGATCTCCTTGGCATTGGCCGCGGGCAGGACGGCCGCCAGGGCCGACTCGATGATCTCTCGGACGTCGACCCGCTGGACCTCCAGCTTGAAGTTGCCGGAGACGATCCGGGAGACGTCGAGCAGGTCCTCGATGATCTGGGCCTGGGCGGTCGCGTTCCGCTCGATCGCGGCGAGGCCCTCCTGCAGGTCCTCGTCGTCGATCGGGCCGGAGCGGAGGATCCGGGCCCAGCCGAGCACGGCGTTCAGCGGCGTGCGGAGCTCGTGGCTGAGGGTGGCGAGGAATTGGTCCTTCATCCGGTTGGCGGCCTCGGCCTCGTCCCGGGCCTCGGCCGCGGCGGCCTCGGCGCGCTTCTGGTCGTCGATGTCGGTGTTGGTGCCGTACCAGCGGACGACCCGGCCGTCCTCGTCCTTGATGGGCAAGGCCCGGCCGAGGTGCCAGCGGAAGACACCGTCGGCCCGCCGCAAGCGGTACTCGATCTCGTAGGGCTGGCCGGTGCTCCAGGCCTCGGACCAGACGGCCTTGATCCGATCGAGATTGCCCGGCTCGTGCACGGCCTCCCAGCTCTCGTCGCCGGTCCGCCCGTCGTCGAGGAAGCCGGTGTACTCGAACCATTTGCGGTTGAAGTAATCGACGTGCCCGTCCGGGCGGGCGGCGAAGACGATCTGCGGCATCGCGTCGGCCAATTGGCGGAAGCTGGCCTCGCTGAACGCGACGGCCTGCCGTGCCCGGACCATCTCGGTCACATCGACGCCATGGACGAAGATCCCCTCGACGGCGCCGTCGGGGCCCCTCATGGGCTGGTAGACGAAATTGACGAATCGCTGCTCCAGCTCGGCGTTCTCGGAACGCTGGATCAGCACCGGGATCTCGTCTCCCGAGAAGGTCTCCCCCGTCCGGTAGACCTGGTCGAGGAGCGAGATGAAGCCTTGATCGACGACCTCGGGCAGGGCCTCGGCCACGGGGAGGCCGATGATCCCCCCGCGGCCGATCAGTTCGTAGTAGCGATCGTTGACCAGTTCGAAGATGTGAGCGGGCCCGCGGAGCGTGCAGATGAACGCCGGGGCCTGCTCGACGATGGTCGAGAGCCTCGACTTCTCGTGCGCGAGCGAGGCCAGGAGCCGCTCGCGTTGCTGCTCGGCGTCCTTGCGGTCGGTGATGTCGAGGAAGGTCCCCACGCATCGGACGGCCCGTCGCCCGCCCGGGTCGCCGTCGCCATCCCCCTCGACCTCGCCGACACCCTCGCCCTCGCCTTCGAAAATGGCCTTGCCGCGGACCCGGATCCAGCGGACGGCGCCGTCGGTCCGGAGGATCCGCTGCTCGACCTCGAAGCTGCCCGGCCCGTCCGGGTCGAGGGCCTCGGCAACCTGGCGGATCACGGCGTCTCGGTCTTCCGGGTGGAAGTGTTGCTGGACCCGTGTGAACGTGCCGTGGCGGTCGTCCCAGCCGTAGATGGCCCGGCCCGGCTCGTTGACCGTGACCGCGTCGGTCCGGAGGTCGATCTCGAAGGTGCCCATGCGGGCGATCTCGACGGCGAGTTGCAGATGCCGCTCGCTCTCGCGCAGGCTCGCCTCGGCGACGACCCGCTCGGTGATGAGGTCGTGGGAGACGACGACGCGAGTCGGGCCGGGGCCGCCGAACCGGTTGACCCGCATGACGAACCAGCGCCGCTCGGTCGGGGAATGGCAGGGGTACTCGCAGGAGAAGCTGGGCGATCGCCCCTCGAGCACCGCCCGGATGCCGTCCCCGATCGTGGAATTCTCGAGACAGCTGTCGTCGGTCGGGACGCAGGCATCGAGGTAATTGCGGCCGACGGAGTAGGCCTCGTCTCGCAGGCCGTTCTCCTCGGCGAATCGCCGCCAGGAGGCGTTGACCTGGAGGATGACGCCCGACTCGTCGAGCACGGCGATGTGGCTGGGCAGGGCGTCGAGCGTCTCGGCGAGCAGGGCCTTCGCCTCCTCGGGGTGATCCGAGCCCGGGTCGGGCTGCTGCCGAGCGGCGTGACCGACGGGGGAGACGTCCCGAAAGGCGAGCAGGATTTTCGATCCGCCCGGGTCGAGCCGCGTCGCGTTGAGCGACAGGCCGCGGCGGGTCCGGTGGTCGCCGCAGGACTCGATCCGGTAATCCTCGACGGCGGGCCGCGTCGTCAAGATGACCTCGAGCAGTTCGCGGAGGCCGGGGAGGTCCCATCGACCCTCCCCCAGCTCGTAAATCGACCGGCCCTCGGCCTCCGATCGGCCGACCTGGAACGCCTCGCAGAAGGGGCGATTGACCAGCTCGATGGCGAGGGATTCATCGAGGATGACGAGCGGCTCGCGCACGGTGGTCAAGATGGTGCCAGCGATCGCGAGGTCGTCGCGACCCGCGTCGTCTCCCGGCCGCCCTTCACCCATAACTCACCTTTCGTCCCCGATCGCCGGGGGACGTGTCGCCCCTCGGCTGCGAGGGGCGCCGCTCCAGTCCTACTTACCGAGCCATGTCACGAACACATCGCAATTCTCAGGCCGAAGTCAAGGGGCCGGGACGACCGGCGGCGAGGCCGGGCCATCGGGGCGCTTGCGGCGCCTGGGGGGCGGGATGGCTTGAGGCTCGACGGGCGACCGACGGCTTGCCCCGGCGCGCCCGAGCATCGGCCTCCCCCTCGGGATGCACCGAAGGCCGACCCGCGCCGGAGTTACAACGCCTTCAGGGCTTGCAACACCGCGGCGACGTGGCCGGCCACCTTGACCTTGGGGAAGACGCGGCGGACGACGCCGTCCCTGTCGATCAGGAAGGTCGTCCGCTCGACGCCCATCGACGTCTTGCCGTACATGGTCTTCTCCTTCCAGACGCCAAAGGCCTGAATGGCCTCCTTCTCGGGGTCGGCGAGGAGCGTGAAGGGCAGCCCGTGCTTCTCGGCGAACTTCCGGTGCGACTCGACCGTGTCGGGGCTCACGCCGAGCACGACGGCGCCGGCCGCCTCGTAGTCGGCGCGGGCGTCGCGGAAGTCGCACGCCTCGGTCGTGCAACCGGGCGTCGCGTCCCGGGGGTAGAAATAGAGCAGGACGGGCTTGCCCCTGAGGCCGGAGAGGGAGACGGGGTTGCCGTGCTGGTCGGGCAGCGAGAAGTCGGGGGCTGGCTGGCCTTCCGGGACCATGGAACGGGCTCCTCGTTGGGGTGGTCGGTGCCGACGCTCCGTCGCGACCATCGTCGTGACGGACGAGTAGTATAGACGCTGGGCATCCTGATGGCACCGGGGCCACGAGTCGGCCGGCGATCCGGTCGACCGGGCGATCCCCCCTGCCCGGGTTTCACGCCCTCAAATCTGGCCACTTGTACAGATCGCCGCACATCGTCAGAATGATCGGATGGCCACGTTGCGGGGGCGGAAGATCAGGGCACTGGCGGCGGCGGGGCGGCCCGCATGTGTGGGGATCGACCTGGCGGGGGTGGAATGGCGAGAGACCGGGGTCGCGGTGCTGGTCGACGGCCGGCTCGAGCTGCTGACCTCGGCCGGTCCCGACGCCGAGGTGATCGCCCTGGCGGGCCTGGCCGGCCCCGGGGGGACGGTGGCGATCAATGCGCCGCTGACCCGCCCGCTGGGCCGCTGCTGCCTGGACGACGACTGCCCTTGCCGGGCCGACCCGGGCACGCGGAGCCGGCAACTCGAGCGCGAGCTGGGCCGGATGCGGGTGCCCACCCTCGCGACCGCCTTGCTGAAGGTCCTCGCCCGGCGAGGGGAGCGGGTCGCGGCCGCGCTGCGGGGGCTGGGCGTGGAGCCGATCGAGGTCTACCCCTTTGCCACGCTCCGGCTGCTCGGCCTGCCGACATCCGGCAAGAAGACGCCCGAGGGCCGTCGTCGCATCCGACGGGCCTTGAAGCCGCTGGTGCCGGGGCTGGACCGCCAGCACGCCTCGGAACACCGGCTCGACGCGATCGTCTGCGCCTACACGGCCCGGCTCTGGCGAGAGGGCCGGGCCGTCGCCGTCGGCGACCCCAAGGAGGGGGTGATGATCATCCCGGACGTGACGAGGGGCTGAGTCGGCGAAGTGAAAGGGCCCGGTCGATCACCGCCGACGCAGGAAACCGGGTGACGCCGAGCCTGCGGGGGTGGTCGGAGGGTATCATGACGATTGGGGCCGGGAAGCCTCGTCGTTGCGGGCGTCCCGAGGCCGAAACCGGCAGCGATCCGCCGGCGAGGCGTCGGGCCTGGCCCGTCGGAGGCGTGCGAGGCGCCGCGGCGGCCGAGCTTCCGGCGCGATTGCGGGCCGGTTTTCGAGGTGGCCGCGGAACGAGGCCGGGGGGAGGGGCGAGTGATGGGCACCGTCGAGCATTTCGAACATACCGCCGACGTGGGGTTTCGGGTCCGGGCGGGCGACCTGCCCGACCTGTTCCGGACGGCCGCCGAGGGGCTCTTTGATTACATCGTCGTCAATCGGGACCGGGTGCAGGCGGTCGAGAGCGAGACGGTTTCCCTCCGGGCCGAATCGCCGGGGGACCTGCTGATCGACTGGCTCAATGAGCTGATCTTCCGGTGCGAGACGTTGCACCGGCTGTACACGCGGTTCGACCTGACGCTCTCCGAAGACGGTCGGAGTCTCGACGCCACGATCGTCGGAGAGGCGATCGACCGCGACCGGCACGTGCTGGATCACGAAGTGAAGGCGGCGACCCAGCACGGGGCATCACTCGGGCGGACGGGAGACGGCTGGATTGCCGAGCTGATCCTGGATATCTAGATCTCGGCACTCAACGCGTCGGGACCGGTCGGGTCAGAAAGGCTCGACGGGCAGGTCGTGCTCGGCGATGAAGCGGTCGGCCTCGAGCCGGGAGAAGATGCCGGCGGTCGTGCCGACGGCCCGGACGCAACTGGCGCCGAGGGCGCTGGCGAGCTTCAGGCAACCCGGCTCGTCGAGGCCGGAGATGAGGGCGGCGATGTAACCGGCGTCGAAGGCGTCGCCCGAGCCGGTGCCGTCGACGTAATCGACCGGGTAGACGCCGAGCTTCAGGCGGTGGGACTCGGAGAGGGAGATCGAGCCGTGTTCGCCCCGGGTGATGACGACCCGGGCGGCGCCGAGGGCGCGGAAGGCCTCGGCCTGGCGGACGGCGTCGGTCTCGCCGCCGAGGATCAGGGCCGCCTCGTCGGTGTTGGGCAGGAAGACGTCGGTGTGCGGCAGGACCGGCTTGAGCTTCGAGAGGTAGTCGGCCGGTCCGGGACAGGCGACGTCGAGGACGGTGGTGATCCCCTGGGATCGGGCCCGGGCGAAGCGGTCGGCGAGGGCGTCGGGGTCGAGGCCGGGGAGGATCAGGTAGCCGCCGACGTAGAGGACGCGGGCCTCGGGCGTGATGGCCGCGTCGAGGTCGGCGACCGAGAGGGCGGCATTGGCGCCGAAGCTATGAATGAATCGGCGATCCTCCCCCTTGACGTTGACGATGAGGGTCTGGCTGGTGTCTCGGTCGGGGTCGACGATGAGGCTTGAGGTCTCGACCCCGGCCGATTCGAGGGTCTCGGCGACGAACCGGCCGAAGGCGTCGCCGCCGACCCGGCAGCAGATGCGGGCCCCGACCCCCAGCTTCGAGAGCACGACGGCCACGTTCGCGGCCAGGCCGCCGATGTTCAGGACGAGCTCGTCGACCTTGACGAGTTCTCCGGGCTGGGGGAAGCGGTCGATCGGCGGGGTGAGGTGATCGGCGACGATCACCCCGGCGCAAACGACCGGGGTGCCCTTGGGAGCGGTTGCGGACATCGTGAACTCGGGCCTCGCACGGTGCGGGAGGATCAATAACGGAGGGGGAGCATGCCCAGGCCCCCAAGGCTACCGCGCAAGGTCGGGGTCGGGAAGCGTCTGGCCCGGCCCCGTCGGTCGGGCGCCGGGCCAGACGACCCGCAGGGGTCGTCTCGCTCGCTATCCCGCCGTCCCGTTCTGGTCGATGGCCTGGGACGGGAGGTTGCCGGGCTGGGCGTCGGTGGAGATGACGACCTCGTCGGGCTGGGGGTCGGTCGGGTCGAGGGCCCGCTTGCCGATCATCTCCTGGATCTCGAGGTCGGTGATGACCTCGCGCTCGATGAGGGCGTCGGTCATGCGGTCGAGATGTTCGCGGTTCTCTTCGAGGAGGCGGAAGGCGCGGGCGTCGGCCTCGCGGAGGATGCGGGCGACCTCCTCGTCGATGACCTGCTGGGTGTGCTCGGAGTGGTCGCGGGCCTCGGTCATCTCGCGGCCGAGGAAGGGGTGTTCCTCGGCCCCCTGGACGTAGACGGGGCCGACGCGGGGGCTCATGCCCCACTGGGTGACCATCATCCGGGCCAGGCGGGTGGCCTGCTTCAGGTCCTCGGCCGCTCCGGTCGAGAGGTCGTCGTAGATGAGCTTCTCGGCGGCCCGGCCGCCGAGCAGGACGTCGAGCCGGGCCTTGATCTGGCTCTCGGAGTAGCCGAGGCGGTCTTCCTCGGGGATGAACTGGGTGACGCCGAGCGACCGGCCGCGGGGGATGATCGTGACCTTGTGGACGGGGTCGGTCTTGGGGGTCATCCAGGCGACGAGGGCGTGCCCGGCCTCATGGTAGGCGGTGGCTCGCTTGTCCTTCTGGGTGATGTATTCCTCGCGCTTGGCCCCCATCATGACCTTGTCGCGGGCGGATTCGAAGTCGTGCATGTCGACCTTGTCCTTGTTCTCTCGGGTGGCGATGAGCGCCGCCTCGTTGACAAGGTTGGCCAGGTCGGCGCCGGACATGCCGACGGAGCCTCGGGCGATGGAGTCGAGATCGACCTCGTCTGCCAGGGGGACGTTGCGGGTGTGGACCTTGAGGATCTCGAAGCGTCCCTTGCGGGTCGGCCGGTCGACGGTGACGTGACGGTCGAAGCGGCCGGGTCGGAGCAAGGCCGGGTCGAGGACGTCGGGCCGGTTGGTGGCGGCCAGGACGATGACGGTCTCGCTGGGGGTGAAGCCGTCCATCTCGGTGAGGATCTGGTTGAGCGTCTGCTCGCGCTCGTCGTGCCCGCCGCCGAGGCCGGCCCCCCGGACGCGGCCGACGGCGTCGATCTCATCGATGAAGAGGATGCAGGGGGAGTTTTCCTTGGCCGTCTTGAACATGTCCCGGACGCGGCTGGCACCGACGCCGACGAACATCTGGATGAATTCGGAGCCGGAGATCGAGAAGAAGGGCGCGCCGGCCTCGCCGGCGACGGCGCGGGCGAGCAGGGTCTTGCCCGAGCCGGGGGGGCCGATCAGGAGGACCCCCTTGGGGATCCGGCCGCCGAGGCGCTGGAATTTCTCGGGGGTCTTGAGGAACTCGACGATTTCTTGCAGCTCGGACTTGGCGTTCTCCAGGCCGGCGACCTCGTCGAACGTGGTGCGCTGCTTCGACTTGTCGTGCCGCTTGGCCTGGCTCTTGGTGAAGTTGCCGAGGATGCCGCCGTCGAACTGGTCGCGGGCGCGGCGCATCATGAAGAAGATGAGGCCGCCGATCAGGAGCATCGGCAAGAGGAAGCTGAGCCAGAGCAAGGTGGTGGGGGCCTGCGGCTCCAGCACCTCGATCCGGGGCGGGGGGTTCGAGCGGGCCTCGCCGGAGGCCGGGATGGTCTCGCCCTGGAGGGCCGCCATGACCCGATCGAGGGCGTCCTCGGTCGGGATGGTGGTGGTGAACTGGGAGACGGTCTGGGCCTTGGCGCTGTCGGAGGCCTTGTATTCCTCGTCGGGGGTGCGGAGCTTGCCGCGGACGTCGCGCCCCTGGAAGGTGATCGACTCGACGTTGTCGGTGTTGACCTGATCGAGGAACCAGGGGTAGTAGCTGACGCGGATCTCGGACTTGAACGGGTTCCACATCAAGAAGACGAGGACCATCGCCGCGATCAGGAACAAGAGCGACCACGGGGGGGTCGGCGTGCCGGTCGATCCGCCGCCACCGCCGCCGCCGGAGTTCTGACTGCCGGGCTTGCGGCGATCGGCGGGCTTGCGGTCGGGGTCGCCGTCTTTGGGGGCTCGCGGATTCTCCATCGGCTCGTTGTTCCGTCCTTAAATTGGGCAGCCCGACGGGGGCACTTCGGGTCGGGCGGGTGGCTGGCGAGCAAATCAATGGCCAGCCGGTCCTCGATCTTACGATTGTAGACCAGGCGGCGTTCCAGGTCGACCGCCACCAGGCCTCCGAAGCAGAATCAAGACGGCCGGCTCAGTGGCCGGCGTCGGTGGCTTCGAGCCATTTCTCGGCATCCATGGCCGCGGCGCATCCGGAGCCGGCCGCGGTGATCGCCTGGCGGTAGTGGGTGTCGACCACGTCGCCGCAGGCGAAGACCCCCTCGACGTCGGTGGCGGAGCTGTAGTTGGGCATCCGATCGCGGAGGTCGGCCGGGGCCTCGATCCCGTCCCAGGCCAGGGCGGCCCGGGTCAGGAGGTAGCCCTCGGGGGTCATGGCCAGCTTCCCCTTGAAGACGCCGGTGTTCGGGATGTGGCCGATGGCGAGGAAGAGGCCGGAGATGTCCAGGTCGGAGACGGTGTCGGTCTCCTCGGTCGACCGGAGCTTGACCCCCTTGAGGATCGGCCGGGGGTCGGTCTCGCCGTACACCTCGTCGACCACGGAGTTCCAGGCGAAGGCGATCTTCTCGTTGGCGAAGAGCTTGTCCTGCATGATCTTCGAGGCGCGCAGCTCCTCGCGGCGGTGGATCAGGGTGACCTTCGAGGCAAACCGGGTGAGGAAGGTGGCCTCCTCGACGGCCGAGTCGCCGCCGCCGACCACGGCGATTTCCTTGCCTTTGTAGAAGTGGCCGTCGCAGGTGGCGCAGGTGCTGACGCCGGCCCCCTTGAAGGGGCCCTCGTTGCCGAGCCATCGGGCCGAGGCGCCGGTGGCGACGATCAGGGCGTCGGCGGTGTATTCGGTGATCGTGCCGCTCTCGGGGTCGCCGCTGGGGTCGTCGGTCGTCTTGACGCGGAAGGGGCGCTCGGAGAGGTCGACCCCGACGACGGTCTCCCAGCGGGTGTCGGCCCCGAATCGCTGGGCCTGCTCGCGCATCTTGTTCATCAGGTCGGGGCCGTTGATGGCCTCGGGGAATCCCGGGAAGTTCTCGACGTCGGTGGTCAGGGTGAGCTGGCCGCCGGGCTCCCGGCCTTCGAAGACGATCGGGGAGAGGTTGGCGCGGGCCGAGTAGAGCGCGGCGGTCAGGCCGGCGGAGCCCGAACCGATGATGATCACGGCAGAGTGCTGCGGCATCGTTTCCTCACCTTGAATCGATCGATCGACGGGCCATCGGCGGCCCGACGTTCCCTTCCGTCACCGGGTCGTTCGTCCTGACGCAACGGCCCCCGGGCCGCCTGAATCGGCCTCGGAGGGCCTCGGCCGGCCCCCGGCAGCTCGCGCAAGGGCGAGGGGCCCGGCCGGATCGCGCCAGTGGGCATTATACGAGAGTTCGAGGGTCGCCGCCCAGAGCGGGATGGAAAGTGTTGCGGAACTGGGCGAACCGGCCGATTGGGTCGACCAAGTGTGACCTAAGGTTCCTGGAGACTCACCTCGACCCCGCGAGCACGAACCGCGACCAGACCCTGCCGCGAGGGTGGCGGGACGACCGGTTCGACGCTCCCAGGAGCATGCCAACGATGCTCGTTCTGACGCGCAAACGCATGGAAAAACTCTACATCGGCCGCGACATCTGCGTCACGGTCGTCCGGCTCGAAGGCGGGCAGGTCCGCCTCGGCATCGACGCGCCGAGGCACGTGCCCGTGGTGCGGGCCGAGTTGCGGCAACGCGATGAGGCCGAGGCGGCCCTGGCCCGCCTCGGCGGAGAGATGGTCACGGTCGAGGACCCGACGGCCATCCCGACGACGGCAGCGGCAAACGATTGCTGGACGAGGATCGAGCCTCCGCTGGGACACCGGCTTAGGGCCGAATCGGGGCCTTCCGGCACTCAGGCTTAAGCCATCACAGCTCTTCGGAATTGGCAAACGAGGTTGAGAACCGTCCCGACCCTCGTAGGATCGAGGCCAGACATTGCCGCGAAGGCTTTCGAGGATGACCTCGATCCGAGCGCCTGCTCTCGGCGTCCGATCATTCCAGGGAAACGACTTCCCCTCCCGCCCGGGTGGCCAGGGCTTGCCAAACCCCGGTCGGGGGGACGTTCACCCAGACGTCCTCATCCGAGGTGCGAATCCCCAGGGGACCGCCCGATTCCGGGTTGTAGGGCCACGTCGCGATCGTTTCCTTGATGAAGCGGACCGAGCCGTCGCCCATCATCGCGTTGAGGCCGCCCGGGTGCAGGCTGGACGCGGCGAAATACTGGGTCGAGCCTCGACCCGGCGCGACCTTGCGATACAGATTCGGGGGGTAAAACGAGGACACGAGCGAAGCGCCCCAGTTGCCGGAAATGATCCATCCATATCGGCTATAGAGTGCCCCTTGATGGTCGAAGGTCTCTCTCAACGGCCAAAGTGCCCGCTCGGTCACGAAGATGGTGTGGCTCAGGCCATCGGAAACCGAGGCCAGGCGGATCGGCGAGAGGTCGTTGAAGACGCCGTTGACCTGCGCGATCTGCGCCGCGGGGACCGTGCATCCTGATGCGACGCGGGGGATCGCGTTGTGGTAGAAGGAACCGTACATCCCCGCGTAGCTGCCGTAAAACACGGGATAGGGCTGGCCGGCAACGGCGAAGCCTTGCCCGTAGAGCGAGGCCGAATGACCGTGTCGGACGGCCCCGGCGTCGGGGTCGCTCGGACAGGCGAAGGTCGACACGGCGACCGCCCGAGCGGTCCGATTCTCGTGGCCGAAGATCGTCAGGCTGCTGTTCACCGAATCGTAGAGGAGGGAATGATCGAGATAAGGCGCGATGTGGACGAACAGGCTCTTATCGACCATCGACGAAGTGCAAGGCGGCCGGGGACCGGCGTAGCGCGGGTCGTAAGTCATCATCCGACCGGGCGGGAGGCTGCCGAACGCCCCTTCGTAGGATTGGAGCGCCAGGCCGATCTGCTTGAGGTTGTTGGTGCATTGGGCGCGCCGGGCCGCCTCGCGGGCCGATTGCACCGCGGGCAGGAGCAGGGCCATCAACAGCCCGACGACACTGATCACGACCAGCAGTTCGATCATCGTGAAGCCGGACGGCCGCCCGTGGTCCCCCTTGATGCCGCGTGTCGATTCCCCGGGACGCTCATTCGTCGGTCGGTTCACGATCATCGCTCGGATCTCCCGATCGGACCACGCCCTCGATGCGGAGGACGAGGTAGGGCTGAGACGGCCAATCCGTATAGATCGGTAACTCTTGCTCGAATCGTCCCGGCACGCCGGCCTCGAACCGGACGTCGAGGAGATGGCGCTCGCCCGCGGCGATCTCGACGGGCAATCCGGCGACGGAGACGCAACCGTTGCTCCCGCAATTGGCCCCCGCGCCGATTACTCGGATCGGCCGACGGGATTCGTTGCAAAGGACCGGGAGCAGTTCGTAATCCCGGCCGGAAATGAGGTCGGAGCAATTCAATGTCGGCTCACGGAAGACAAGGCTCCCCTCGCTCTGTCCGAAGAGTTCGACGAGGAGCGCGACAAACGCGTAGACGATGATCAGCCAGAAGAGGGCACCAGACGCCAATCGCACCATTCGTATTCAGTCCCCCCTAATGTGAAGCCGACTCTGTGCGGCGTTGCAAGGTACGGTGAAGGGTGAATGCAGCGATCGCTACGAGCAGTGACGCCCAGAAGATGGGGTTCCGAAGCGAGAACAAGGACGGCGGTCGGGGTGCCGGTGTCAGGGGGATATCCGGCAAACCGTAAGCGGTGAGTTGAAAACGCTCTTCATCGACCTCGCCGAGCCGAATTTCATCGAATTCCAGCAGCATCTCTTCGAAGACTTCGGGTTTCGGGGTCCTTGTCACGAAATGAATGCGTTCCGGGAAAAACCCCTCGCTTCTCGTGAAATAGTCGACTTGCATGTGATGCCGTTGCCGTTCTACCACTCCGTCTCCTGGATATTTCACCATCGCTTCGACATCGCATTCTCGAATCGCCCAGTCTTTGCGTGGGTCTAGAAGGACTGTTCCGGCTTCCGCCTCATCTCCAGTACCCATTGAATAGTCGATCCGGATAAGAGATTCCCCGGACCGCGAAATCCTTTCGATCTTTTCCAAACAAAATGAAGTTTCTCGCGTTTTCTCGAAAAAGGAAATACCCATGACGGAATAGGCTGCTTCGACATAGAGATCAAAGAGAAGTTCGAATTGTACCGCGAGCGTCTCCCAATTCGACGGCAGCGTGAACGCCTCAACGACCCAAGGCCCAACACCCTGCGGCTTTACAAGGCGGAACACATGCTCGTCTGTCGTACATAGCACATCCGAGTTGAATGGTTCGTTCGTCCCTTGAACAATGCGATTGTCACGAATAAGAACCTTCCTGTCCTGGTCTCGAATCAATGTGATGTTCTTCGTTAGGATTGTCTTCCCGGTCAGGGATCTCCTGGTCAGAATGCCGGAACTGGTGAATTTTCGGGACGCCTCCTCTAGCCGCGCCACTGCGGCTGGATACTCTCGGCGCCAAACCGCTTCGAGATCCGTCGATGCAACTTGGCTATTCCAGCTCAGTGTTGTGAGCACGGCCAGAAGAGGGTAGATCATTGAATATTCCCGGATCGGTGTTTCGTTCTTGTAAACATCACTGATCGCTTTTGAAGATCAGTGAGTTGGATTGGCGGAAGATCCAGGCAAGATTGATTTCGGACATTCCCGCCTCAACCCATCGCCCAGTATCATTCAAATGCGCATCCTCGTCCGAGGCCGGTGCAATCGCAGGTTGTCTTGCATCCGGTGACTTGAGTACCCACGCAGTCAAGGGTAACCTGAGAACACGTGCATTCCGTAACGCAGTCCGAAACAGGCGGAACATCCTGCGCCGATGCTGGTGACACGAGGAAGGCCCCCGAAAACACAGTCGCGCAGACGGTTGTGCTGGCCCAACCAAGGAATTGAAGCAACCCTCGCATGATCGTCCTCCTGATTGTCAAGGAAATCGATTCGACCGTGGACAGTCCGCGGTCGAGATTACCGAGCGAACGAGGTAGGATCGTATGGATGAGTCTGTGATGAATTCGGGGCTAGTGGGGCTCGGAGGGCTCAACCACGCGTCCGGCGATTTTCACAGGGATGGTCGGTTGCGGCGCGTAGTCGGTGATGTACGTGAGCGATTGTTCGACCCGCTCGGAGGGCTTCCCGTCGAGGTGGAACTCGACGTGTAAGGAACGGTCTTGCCCCGGCGGGATTTGGATCGGCAAGCGGTCGGTCAACACGCAGGAGCAAGACGAACTGGCGCCGACGATGGTGACCGGCTCGTTCGAGCGATTTCGGACGAGGAACGTGGCCTGCCGCCCCTCTCCGGCTTGCCCCTCGCCGACCCAGGCCATCCTCGGTTCGATGAGCAGGCGGTCGCCCTGGATGTAGGATGCCGCCTCCCGGGGCGAACCGAACTGGATGAGCGCCCAGGCGACGAATCCGATGGCCACCGAAGCGATGCCGAGGAGTCCGGGGACCATCTGCTTCCATTCGTTGCGGTTCATGGGTTTGGGCTCCGAGGGACGGGACGATGGCGGGGTGGCTCTCCTCTCGTCTCTTTTCCATAGTGTCCGAGGCGGGGGTGGCGTGGACACGAAATCCCGAAAAAACTCGAACCTCTGTTGAGGATGCGCGGGGGAATCTCTCAGAGAATCCGGTCGCCGTACCGGCGATACAGCTCCTCACGCCAGCGGCGATAGGTCCTGGTCGAGCGTGGCACGCCTGGCGAGCGATCCGTCACGTCGGCCGCGTCGAGATGCTCACGGACGCACCGGAGGCGAGCACGATCCTCGTCGGACAGGAGCGTATTCAACTCGTGGATGGCCAGGGCGACCCGCGCCTCGACCGGGCCTTCGCGTTCCGGCGCGGGGCAGCCGCGGAGCGCCTCGGCCTCGCGCGCACGTCTCCTTCGTACTCTCCAGTGCCAGCGACGCGCGAACCGATCGGCAAGGACCCACGTAAATCGTCCCAACTCGGCGTCGGTCGTCCCGCGAAATGTCCGGAAGATCGCTTCCTGATTCGCGATCACATGGAGCCAAAAATCCTGGATCAGGTCGTGGGCGTCGTTGGGATCGAGGCGACGCGACTGCTGGAACCGCCGGAGCGCCATCGTCGCGGCCCGTTCGACAATCGGCCAGGCAGTGCCCCCCATCGGAACGGCCTCCTTTCGCAACCTTGCCTGGTTCGAGCAGCATCGAGAACGATCCGATGCCGACGATTCGAGGCAATGCTCGGAGCAGAAGTCGCCTTGGTGAAGGAATTCAACCCTCGTCGTCGGCGCGTACTGCTGCCGAACGGGAGCGGAAACCAGCACGTCTCATGAACCCGTCCATCACTCTGGCCGGGAGGGACCGGAGGAATTTGCGTGTCAGCCGGGCCTTCGAGGAGATCGCCTGCGAATCGCTCGGGCATTCCGCGAGCACTTCGGACCAAAGGCGGAAGGCTTCGAGGTGCGATCCCCGCTCCTCGGCGAGCATGGCGAGGTTCCGGCGCGTCAGGTGCCCGTAGATTTCCGGCGTGACGCAGGTCGGACGCTCGGGGCACCCGAGTTCCAGGATCCGCCGCCAACGATCGCCCGCTCCCACCTTGTCCCCGAGCTGGTAACGTACGACCGCCTCGCGAAAGAGCAGCTCTCCGTCATCCGGCGCGGCCGCCAACCCCGCCTCGCAGGCTTCCAACGCCGCGTCCCACTCTCCCAGGAGCTGGTAGGCCGTCGCGAGATAGACGTGAAGCGCTCGGGCGAACGGATCTCCCGGGGTAAGGACGTTCAGGGCTTCCGTCAGGTATTTCACCCCGGCTTGCGTGTCCTTGCGGTCCAGCGCCGCCCGAGCGAGGTTGAAGAGGACGATCGGGTCGCCCGGCCGGTCCCGCAACTCAGCCATGAGGAGCCTTGCGTTCCGCTCGGCCTTGAGCCGGCGCGTCTGGGGATCGGTGTAGCCCGTGTGGCGAATGGTCACGTCGGCTCGGCGAACCGGGATGCCGGCGCGATGAAGCGAGGGCAGGATTTGCTCGTGGACCCGATACTCCCAACGCACCTCCGGGCGATTGGGGAAGAGTCGAATCCGATCGGCCAGGACCGCCGATTCGGTTCCATTCACCGATTCGGACAGACATCCCATGACGAAGGCCGCTCCGACGTCCGACAGTCCGTCAAGCAGACTGCGCAGGCGACCTCGATTCTCGTGATCGACCCGATCATCGGCGTCGAGCCAGAAGATGACGTCGCCCGTCGACCGTTCCAGCGCGGCGTTCCGGGCGGCGGCGAAGTCATCGATCCAGGGAACGTCGAAGACCTGAGCCCCGAGGGAACGGGCAACCTCCCGCGTGCGGTCGATCGAACCGGTGTCGATGAGGATGATTTCATCGAACACGTCGGCCACGGGTGCCAGGCAGGCCGGCAGATTGGCCTCTTCATTGCGTGCGATGATCGTCAAGCTCACCCGATGTCGTCGGAGCCCGATCCCATTCGAGGGAGCCGATTTCATCATTGATATCCCGAATCATTTCACGCGAGCAATCGAAGACTCCATCAAGTCTAATTATGGGGGGGGGG